>CABMGE010000001.1 GCA_902385625.1 uncultured archaeon
AAATATAAAACCAAAAGATAATCAAAGTGTTGACATCACCATAAGAAGCGTTAATAAAATAAAATCTCTTGATTCTAAACAAATTAAAATTTTGGAGGTCGTTTAAATGACCGATTTATTTGAAAAATTAATAAAAATCTTTATTGGAGAATTTGTTGAAGCAATAATATTTATTATACTTTTATTAGTTGCAGGAGCTTTACCTAATGATAATATATCTAAACAACTTATCACTATGATTATTGTAATTTGGGCTATATTGGGGATAGGCACTCCGTTTGTTATATTTCTTGAGATGGAAAAAGAAATAATAAATATACTCAAGGTGATAAAATGAAACAACCAACACAAAAAATTAAAAAATTAGATGATTTGAAGTTCTTTCCTACTGGAAGTAATTGGAAAAATGTTCTTTTAGAAGTTTATAATCATTCTCCTCATAACTATGGAGAATCTCACAAAGTAGGATTTTATGATAATAACCACCCTATTGCTAAGAGGCTCAGAATCTCGGGATATGAACTCGGATTAGCTATATCTTTTTTAAGAGATCATAAATTAATAGAAGATAATAACAAATTAACTCCTCTAAATTTTCCTCAAATAAATGCTAATTGGAGCAACATGGTCTTTTTAACCGATAGAGGATTTGATGTATCAACAAAATTAGAAAATGAATTAAGCAATCAAAAAACTCAAAATGTAATAATGATTTTTACTGCGATTATAACTTGGACAGGGCTTATTGCTTTAATAAAAGATATCATACCTACAAGTTTAAATTTAATTTTCTGGTCTTATATTGTTATAATCCTTCTATTACTATTTTCATTTTATTTTAATAATTTCTCAAATAAAATAAGAAGATTTATTTTTAATAGACAAATAAATAAACAAAGGATTGTAGTATGAAAACACAAACTAAAACAATTGAATGGAGAGAAGTTGAACTTGGTAATGAAGATATATGTGAAATTGCAGGAGAGTATGGTTCAGGAGCAAGTGCAAAAAAATATGATGGTGAAATTAGATACATTAGAATTACAGATATTGATGAAAATGGAAAATTGAGAGATGAGAAAGTTTCACCTAGTAAAATTGAAGAAAAGTACTTATTAAAAAAAGGAGATTTATTATTTGCTCGTTCGGGGGCTACAGTTGGTAAAACTCATTTATTCATAGGAGATGGAAGTAAATCTCTATATGCAGGATATTTAATCAGATTCAGATTTAATAAAGATAAAATTGACCCTAATTATATTTATTATTATACAAGAACTCCAAAATATCTTTCTTGGGTTAAGTCAAAGATGAAAGTTGTAGCTCAGCCAAATATCAATTCTAGACAATATTCTTCTATAAAAATCCCCATTCCATTCAATGAGGATAAATCAGATCTAAAGGAACAAGAAAAAATAGTTAAAATCCTAGAGAAAGCAGAGAAACTAAAAGAAAGAGGGAAGAACGCTAATGAATTGCTTGATGAATATTTGAAGAGTGTTTTTAATGAGTTATTTTATAATAATAGTTTTCAAGAAGTTAAACTTAGTGACATCTGCGAAACAAGTAGCGGAGGGACTCCGTCTAGAACAAAACAAGAATATTGGAGTAATGGAAAGATCCCTTGGATTAAGTCAGGAGATTTAAATAAAGATAAGATAACTGAAGTTAACGAATTTATTACAGAATCCGGTTTAAAAAATAGCAGTGCAAAATATATAGAACCAAATACTATTTTAATTGCTATGTACGGTGCAACTGCCGGAATAACATCAATATCTAAAATTAGAGCAACTACAAATCAAGCAGTTTGTGCATTAGTTCCTAAAGATAAAAAATTAAATGAAATTTATTTGCTTTATTGGTTAAGATCAAAATATGAATATATTGTTTCATTATCTTTTGGTGGAGGTCAACCAAATATCTCTCAGCAAGTTATTCGTTCATTAATGATTCCTATTCCACCTCTGCCTCTTCAGGAAAAGTTTACCAAGATTGTTAATGAAATTGAAAAAATGAAAGAAAATGTCAAAAAAACTGAATCTAATTCAGAAGAATTATTTAATTCACTAATACAGAAATCTTTTAGGGGAGAGTTATAATATGTTATTCACGATAATATTAATAGCTATTGCATTTATTTATTTATTTATTTCATTTATTTATGATTATCCAAAATGGATAATTATTTTTCCCCTTTTGATTTCTATATTTCCTCAAATTTATAATCACTGGGGGAATCGTGGTAAGAAAGAAGGTCTAGAAAAGGTTGAGGAAAAGCTACAAACCATTATAGATCAGCAGGAAAATCAAGACTTATCCGAAGAAAAGATAAAACTTTTAGAAAAAGAAAGAAATGAAATAGAGGCTTCGCTTCAAGAAGTTAATAATAAATTAAATGAAGAAAGAATATCCAAAGAAGAATTAATAAAAGATTTAAAAGATGATACGGAGGTCGTTTTGCTTATTAAACATGTTGAGGGCAATAAAGATGAACCTAAGCCAATAAAAGACGCTCTTAAAAGCAGAGGTTTTAGAAGTGTTAATTATGGTATGTATATTTTACCTCCCTATCTATCGCCTCATTTTAAAGAAACTGAAGAAATGAATAAATGGGTAACTCGTAATATCTTAAAAAAAATTCCTGAAGACCATCGTTATAAAATGTCAATTATGTTTGTTGATCTAAAAAGAGTTCTTGTTAAAGAGCATGGGGAGAATCATATGAAATCAATTATAGAAAAACTAGATTTTACTGATTTAGTTAGACTTGAGAGACTTAATAATTTCATAAAAAAGAAAAAAAATATTTCCATAATGGATATAATGCAAATACCACACATTCTTCGATTAACAGAAATTGGACACTTTGGTTATAATGACAAGAAAATAATCATAGAAAATGAAAAAAAGATATTGAATGAAATTGGAGAAAAACTCGGAACAGATGAACTTAAAACAAAAGATATACCTAATATCTCTCAGACAGATTTGGTAGGTATATTAGAGAAACATCAAATTAAAAATAAGGAGATTATCGCTAAAGATATTATAATTAATAGTAAATTTTGGAGTCAATTTTAATGGAGATAGTTAATGAATCTACAAGAAAGAGACTTGAACAAGTTAAATTTATACTTGCAGAAATGGAAATAACATTCAAGGAGGATAACTTAACCAAGTTTGATATTGATTTAAATAATTTTATTACTAATGCTAGGACAATTACTTTTTTACTCCAGAATGAATTTAGTAAATGCGAAGGATTCACCGATTGGTACAATAATAAGAAAGAAGAAATGAAATGTAATGGATTCGATAATTTTAAGGATATGAGAAATATAATTGAAAAACAAGGTAATTTAAGGAACACTGCGGTTTTTCACATTACTGTTACTGATAAAGATGAGCCAGGAGCTCAACTTTTAACTACTGAGATTTCAAAAAACGGTAAACAAAAAAATAAAACATACGGAAAATTCAAATTGAAACCTTTTTTTGGAGAATTAGGAAGTTTTGATTTAAACAAACTTGATGAAGATGCAATCCAGCAAAGTAAAAATTATTTTAATTATCTATCAAATTTAGTTGATGAATCTTATACAAAATTTACACGGGATAAAACTAAAAAGGAGACTTCATAATAATAAATATGCTACATACCGAACTTAAATCAAAAATAAGGAAATTATGGGATAAATTTTGGAGTGGAGGTATTAGCAACCCTCTTCAAGCGATTGAACAGATATCTTATTTAATATTTATGAAGAAATTAGAAGACAAAGACATTCTTGATGAACAAAAAGCAATGCTTAAAGGGATTAAATTTAAGTCTCTATTTGCAGAAAATGAAAATTGTAAGTGGTCAGTTTGGAGTGAATATTCTTCAGATAAAATACTTGCTCATGTGAGGGATGTTGTATTTCCTTTTATGAGAAGTCTGGGTGGAGAAAATTCTCATTATAATAATTATATGAAAGATGCAACTTTTTCATTACCTACAGCGTCCCTTTTAATTGAAGCAGTAAATATTATTAATGATTTACATATAAAAGAACAAAATCAAGATGCTCAGGGAGATATTTACGAATATCTTCTTTCCGAATTAACTACTGCAGGTAAGAACGGTCAGTTTAGAACTCCAAGACATATAATCAAAATGATGGTTGAACTAGCTAAACCTGAGATTGGTGATAGAATATTAGACCCTGCTTGTGGAACTGCGGGTTTCATAGTTAATGTTTATGAACATATTCTAAAGGCTAATCAAAAAAATGGAGTAAGTACCCTTAAACCTCAACAAAAAAAAATATTAGATGAAGAATCTCTTTATGGCTATGATATTGATAGAACTATGGTTAGAATTGCAGTTATGAATTTAATGATGCATGGTATAACTAATCCAAACATTATCGGAGAGGACACATTGTCAAAAAGATATAATGAAAAAGGAGTTTATGATTTAATTCTTGCAAATCCTCCATTTAAGGGGTCTATAAATGAAAGCGAGAAATCTGATGAATTAACAATAAGCACAAGTAAAACCGAATTATTATTCTTAGAATTAATGTATAATTGTCTCTCTATTGGGGGAAGGTGTGCAGTTATAGTACCGGATGGTGTTTTATTTGGTAATTCAAACGCACATAAATCAATAAGAAAGCTTTTATTAGAAAAATGCAGGCTAGATACAATAATTTCTATGCCTTCTGGAATATTCAAGCCCTATGCAGGAGTTTCAACTGCAGTTTTATTCTTTACTAAAGGAGAACCTACAGAAAAAGTTTGGTTCTATGACATGGAAGCAGATGGATTTAGCTTAGATGATAAAAGAAACGAAATAAAAAATAACGATATTCCTGAAATTCTAGAAAAATTTGAAAAAAGAAATAAAGAAGATAATCAAGATAGGTCTAAGAAATATTTCTTTATCCCAATTGATGAAATAAAAGCAAATGATTGGGATTTGTCTATTAACAAGTATAAAGAAGAAAAACTGAATGAAGTAGTTTATAGAAATAGCATAGAAATAATTAAAGAAGCAAAAAAAGAGATAAAAGAATTGTTAGATGGATTTGAAGAACTTGAAAAGATAATTAAGTAATAAAAGCCACCTCTAGTTTATAGTCTTATTATTGTTGGTGGCTTTTTTGATATTTTGAGTTGTTTTATATTATATAAAACTAAAAATAGCTTAAAAATCTAGGTGGCTTTTTTTCTTAGATTTTATTAGTTTTATTAGCAGACTAGATAAATATCTTGTATCTACAGTTTTTCCTAATTTATAATAACTAGGAGTTAGCTTTTTGTTTGTCACAACAAAAAACCAATTTTCTTTATATTCTTGATTCAAATTTTTTATTTTTTCAAGTAATATTTTTTTATGATGTGTAAGAGCAATACCCGTTTCAACCTCAATTGCATATTTTTTCTTATTTACTTCAAAAACTAAATCAGGTTTTACTGTTTGATAAATTTGAACTGGAATCTTATTCTTTTCCAAAAATCTTTTTATGTCTTGAACTAAAAAGAAGTGTGGAATCCCTTCATTTGATCTGGGTCTTAAAAGATATTTTTCTTTTTTATTTGTTAGAATACTTTTATGCTCTGATAGTTTATATCCTATTTTTAACAAATGTTCTCTTTCATCTTTACTTACATTATTATATTTGAAAAATCCTAAACTGGAATCAACATTTATTGTAATAGTTTTTCCTTTTTTAACAATTGTAGGTTTTGGTTTTTCTTTATCTATATCTATATCTAGATTTAATTCATCTGGATTAGTTGTAATTAATTTATGTTCTTCTGGTGATGCAATAACTTTTATTTTGCTGTGATCATCTTCCATTATTAAAAGACCTTCTCCAACAGCTGCAGTTAAAAGATGCTGTTTTTCAGATTGGCTTAAATTAAAAGTCTTGCATATATTCTCAATTACAGCAGGTTTTTGCCTCATTAACATTGTATAGGCTGAATTTGCTAGAATTGATTTTCCTGCTTGGCTTGCAAACAATCCCTCAACTTCCTGATTAATTAAAAGTAAGCCCATGTTAAATTTTCTACAAGTCTTAACGATCTCAAAGATATAACCTGCATCTTCTGTTCTTGAGAGTAATGACCAGGATTCATCTATCAAAAGAAGTTTTCTATCTAGATTAGACCTCATTTTCATATAAACATAATCCAAAACTAAAAACATAATTGCAGGTTTTACTTGTTTTGGTAAATTTCCAATATCAAAGCAAACAAACTTATTATCAAAATCAATATTAGTGTGCTTGTTCATAAAACTAAAAACTCCATCAACATACATTTCAAGCCTATTAGTCAAACTTTGTAATGTTGGTTTTTCTATTTGAACTGCCTTTGTTTCCATTTGCCTTAAAACTTTGAGCAAATCTCCTAAAATTGGAGGTTCATTATTCCATGTGCTAGGATCTTTATTTATTCCTTTATTTTTATATGCTTGAGAAATTGCTTTGTCAATTATAGACTTTTGAGGATCAGTTAGTTTTCCTAGCATTACTTGCATTAAATCCATTAAAGCAAGCCTTTTCTCAGCATAATCATGTCCCATTAAATCAAAGGGATTAATCATTGTATCAGAATCTCTTGAAAGATCAATTCTTTGACCTTTGAATTTATCAATTAAACCCCTATACTCTCCTTGGGGATCAATTACCATGACCTTTGTACCATTAAGTAAATACCTAGTAATAAGAAGCTTGCAAAAATAAGACTTTCCTCCCCCAGACTGTGCCAGAACAAGCCCATTTGGGTTTGGGAGCTTGAAAATATCTTTTATTATAGGAATATTGTTCTTATTTAGTCCTAGCCAAATACCACTATTATCAACTTGTAAGAATTGACTAGTAAATGGAAAGAAAGCCGAAAGAGCATCTGTTGTAATATTCCTATTAATGTTTAATTCATCAACTCCTAAAGGGGCGGTAGCCTTAAAACCCTGAAGCATTCGGAGTCTTGCTGTTCTTGGAAGAATCATTAAGCTGTTTAACTCGGATTCTATCTTTTTAGTAAGTAGGTCTAGTTCTTTTATAGAATCTGCTTTGCAATTAATGTATAAGCTTACATTAAACAGTCTTTCTTCTCCTTTTTGTAGGTTTTCTAAGGTTCCTCTTGTATCTTGATATTGAATTTCTAAAGAAGGATTAAATATTCCTTTCATTTTCATAGCGTAAAGGTCTGCTTGTTGTTTTTGTAGTTCTCTTGTTAAATCTACGAGCATTCTTTCTATTGGATAAGGTTTTATGTGAATGCTCAAATCAAAGTCTGCAAGTGAACTAACAATCTTATCTAAAAATCCTGGCTCAACATTCCTAGGATACCCATTTGCATAAATTGTCCTATAAAATTTTTGATCTACCTTTTTTCTTCCAACCTTTGAATTCTTATCTTCTTCTAACTTATAAATTTCTAGATGATCTGAATTATTTTCTATATTCTCAGGAGACATTGCATCCCTTATGTCTTTTCCCTTGCCATCTCCTGAAAAATGATTTATTAAAAGTTTTTTTAATTCTATTGAATTAAGTCTTTCAACTTTCATATTTAATGCATGCAATCTCTCGATGCAAATTTCTGTTTGAATTTCAATATCTCCTGATTCAGGAATTATAATATAAAAAACCCTATTCATTATTTTTTTTGTAGAAATAACCTCTTCAATATGTTTTTTATAACTTTCAAAAATATTCATGAAATTTTCATCTTGTATTTTTGATTTAAGGTTATTAAGGTAACTATCAAGTTTGATGCTTTCAGTTTTCATTAAGATCTGAGTTGGAAAATCAAGTGAATTAAGAAATCTTTGAAATGAAAACATTATAGCTTCTCTTTCGTTTTTTGGTTTAATACTAAAATTAATAGGTTGGATTTTCAAAACAGATACCTTTTTGTTTCCTGATAAAATTATAAGATCCTTATCTATCTCTTTGACTCCTATAAATCTTTTGAGTTTATAGTCTCCTTTTGATAGTTTTCTATATTTCAAATAAATTCTGTAATTTTTAATCAAAGTATCAAGATTAAGAAACATAAATGATATTCCAAACCCCGAAGATATAAACATAAGTGTAAATTTTATATAACTATTAGATATACTTTTAAAAAATAACAGTGCAAGTAT
Organism: uncultured archaeon; assembly: GCA_902385625.1. Taxonomy (GTDB): domain Archaea; phylum Nanobdellota; class Nanobdellia; order Pacearchaeales; family GW2011-AR1; genus ARS1285. Next base: position 8,150 of record CABMGE010000001.1, read on the forward strand.
TCCAAATATAAACCCATAAGATAATTGCTTAAAGGTCAAACCAAACATTATTTTTTCTTTATACTCTAATTGTTGTGGAATTTGGTAGCTCATATAAAATATTTTCCAACTGCAATGGCTATTCCTGCGGTTTTTTCTCCGGTTTTAACTGCTGATTTTAAAGCCGAAAATATGATAAAATAAAACATAATAAAATTGACAATAGCAAATGCAGTAATCATCACTAAAATCTTGAAATTTTGAAACACCGGAATATCAATTAGTTTTGAGCATACTAATAAGATCAATGAATCAAAAAATGTTATGAAAATGCAAGTTCCAAGAAAATTAAGAATAAGTTTTCCATAATGATTAACAGGTGGTATAAAATAAAGAAAGATTCCTATTGGAACAAAAACAACTCCTGCTGCAACTATAATATATCTAAATGTAAGCATTATTACTGTGAGTAAAAGTGTAAAAACATAGAGAAGTGCAAATAGGAACTGCAAGCCGATGTTTACAATATTATCTGCAGTAATTAGAAAGAACTTTTGATCAACTAAACTAACAACTCCTGCAGTTAGTAAGCTATTTACATCAATGACTGCCGAATAGATAAAATATGAAGCTTGAACTAAAACAATCATAATAAAAATATTCCTAAAATATTCTTTTGCTTTTGTTCTTTTTACAACGTCATAGCCAGAGATCATAAAATTAAATCCTGAATAAAGCATCAAGAGTCCATAAAATATAGACAAGACATAAAGTATTATAGCCCATAAAGAAACAAACGCTTCCAGTTTTATTGGTTCAGTCATTAAAGCCTTTGTTAATGTAAGTAATGGCTGAATAGGTGAATTAAGGATATTTATAAAAAAATCATATAACTTTTGAGGAAGGCAAGATGATAAATTCAAAAGACCACATTCTTCTTCGGCACTTACTAATGGAATAAAAAACAAGGAAAGTCCAAACAAAGCTTTCTTCATATTATTCCTCCAAAACACTTTTTTAATGCAAAATAAAAGAAATAATTCAATAGTCCAAATATAGAAAGACTAAAAATCGTGTTTGTTTTCTCCTTATCTTCAACAAATATTATTTTTTCAGAGTGATAATCACTTAGATCAGCTGAAACTTTATTGTTTTGTAAATCCGCAATAAAACTAGAATTTCCTTTTGCTATCTTGCTTTGATTACCATAGCTTAAATTTACTGAAACATTGCTAGGATAAATATAAACTTGTATTGTTTCATTTGGAACATAAGTTAATTTATCTGTCTCAACATAAATAGAAATATTTGAGTTTTGAGAAGTACAATTTTTATCAATTACCTTAAAAAAATCAAATGCTTTTATTTTACAGCCATTTGTATTTTTAACAATTAAGTCATTTCCATTTTTTAATAGATTATTTGAAGTTCCTTGATTATAATCATAAGCTCTTAAAGTATAAACATAGTAAGGATCTTTTGAATAATTAACATCATAAGCAAATTCGTTGTACTTAAAATAAGAATCATTAAAATTAAGATAAAATGAGTCTGAATAATTAGTCCTTATTCTATTAGCTCCAGAATAAGAATCTATTGTCTTAATATCTCCAATTAAATTATTTGAGTAATGCTTTACTTTAAGAGTATCCTGTATGTTTATGCTATCTTGCTGAATTTCATTATAATTATAACTGCATCTATAAGAATAAACACATTTTCCATTTCTTCTGTAAGCACAATATTTTTCCCACCTATAATGATCTATATTATATTCTACATTTATTTGATATTGTGCCTTTATCTCAGAGTCTGAATTAATAATTACTTCAACTAACTTCCCACTTCCCTGATAAACATTATTTACATAAACCCTATTTTCAGAATAATTTTGAATTAAAGTGTAAATTCGTTTGCAATCTCCTTGGTTATTTTGAGGGTAATAAGATGAATAATAATTTTGAGGGATAGTTGATTTATAATTAAATGCTGAAAGAACTTTTGTTTTATCAGGAACATACAAGCTATCATTATAGATAATAGAGGGCATTGTTGTAAAAATACTAAGCCATGCATCTCTTACAAACTGCCCATTATAAGTTTTAATTCCTGTTGGAGGATTTATTATTTTAATATTACTATTTCTTTGAAAAATATAATCATGATCTGGAAAGAATTTATTTTTATAATCTAAGTTTGAAATTAATACTTCTTTTTCCTGTGAAGTTAAGTTAGAATTAAGTATGTTTATGCAAGTATCATAATTAGCAGAAGAAATTGAATTGCAATCCAAAGAAAAAATAAAAGGGGTTTGCACTAAGAATATCAGTGCAAACACCCAAAATAAAAAATATTTTGCCATGCTAACCTACAATAAAGTTAACTACCAAAGGAGCTGCCCAAATTATGACAAGTCCTATGATGACATACATAGCAATGTTCTTTGCCTGTTCTCTCTTTCCAGGATTTCCTGCAGATGTTATAAAGCCGATTCCTGCAAATAATAGAACAACTACTGCAATAGCTGTTGAAATATACTTAGCCATATTATAGATTTTCATTACAGGCGTAAGTATCTGATCAAACGTTGCCTTATCTTGTGTAGATATTGGCTGATTAAAGTCAACAGCTAAAACAAATTGTACAGCGATTACGGTTACAAAGAACACTAAACCAAGCAGTGCTAGATGTTTTTGTTTCATTTTTTCCTCCTGAATTTAATTGAACCTGAGTCTTTGTTTTCCAATTTCCTAAATTCTCTTATCTTCTCAAGATACTTTTTCTTGTGTTTCCATTTAAGAAACTCCAAACAAGACTCGCAAACTTCACCTTCGTCTGCTATTTCTTTTCTGCATACAATGCAATTATTTTTCATGGAAGGTTGATTAATAGGAGCTATAAATAGAGCCAGGGGTAAAATTGGGTACTCATTTGGGTACTCAATTAAGTACTCAAAATTAGCTCTGGGAATATTTAAGAAAAGATTTTATGGATTTTCTATGCAAAACGAAAATTCAAAATCTAATGAAGAAAAAAATTATAATGAGGATATTGAGAAGAGATTAAAATTGCCTCAATGGATACTGATTTTAATAAAAATATCTGAGGAGGCAAAGAAAAATGATGCAAATAAATAAAGTGCATCAGATTGATGTTTTAGCAGGTTTGAAAAAACTGCCAGATAATTCTATTGATTGCATTGTTACAAGTCCGCCTTATTGGAATTTAAGAGATTATAATGTTGAAGATCAAATTGGACTCGAAAAGAATCCAGAAGATTTTATTAATAAAATAGTTGAAATAATGAAAGAGTGTAAAAGAGTTATAAAACCAACAGGAACAATCTGGCTTAATTTAGGCGATTCTTATTTTAAGAAACTTGGTAATTCTAGCAAATGGCTACAAGCAAAACAAAGATTATTGATTCCGTTTAGAGTTGCTATAAAGTGTCAAGACGAGCTTGGATTAATACTTAGAAATGATATTTCATGGATCAAGCAGGTTTGGAATTATAAAACAAAAGAGTCTTTCGGTAGCTCTATGCCTGTGGGTGTAAATGATAGATTAAACACAACATCCGAATCAATTTTCTTTTTTGTGAAAAGTAAAAATTATTACTTTGATTTAGACGCTATAAGAATACCTTATAGAGATAAAGGAGGAGCAAATCCAAAAGGAAAAAATCCAGGAGATTGCATATTGTTTCCTTTAGAACCTAGTAGGGAAGAGCATATTGCAATGTTTCCAAAAACTCTGCCTGAATTTTGTATAAAATCAGGTTGTCCTAAGAATGGAATTGTTCTTGATCCTTTCATGGGGTCCGGCACAACTGCAATAGTTGCAAAAAGACTAGGAAGGAATTTTATTGGTTTTGAGATAAATAAAGAATATTTGAAAATAATAGAAAGAAGATTATCTCAGGAATCTCATAATTAAATAAAAATAAGTACCTTCCTGATTTTTTATATTATTTTCGTAATCATCAATATCCCTAACAAAACTAAAACCAATCCTGCAATTAAATGGATGAATTTAATATTTCTATCTCTCCATTCTCCAACTTTTTCAGCACTTGATAGACCATAATAAACTCCAAGAGTTATTGCAATCATCGGTAATACGAAGATTAAATTATAAAGTAAAAGATAAGGTATTGCCTTGATAAATTCCATTGATGATAAATTCCCAGAAGCAATTATATAAGGTCCCATAGTACATGGGAGTAAAAACAAGGTTACAAATATTCCTGCAAAAAAAGCTCCCGTAGGACCGGTAATCTTTTTTATCATCATTTTCATTCTTGGTCTAAACCTTAAAGGCATTTCTGTTGCAAATCCTCCAGGTTTATAATAGATATAATCTTTAATGTTAAGAATTCCTAGTCCAATCGCAAAGACTGCAAGAGCATTTCGAATATAGGGAGTTACTACTGAAGCAAATTCCGCAAAGTTTTGAAATAATTTTATTATAACAACACCATAAATAAAGTATCCTATAAAAACTGCTAAAGCAAAAGAAAAACCTCCAAGTAAAACCTTATACCTCTTATTTTCATTTGCAAGTAAAATAGTAATAAGAACAAGAACTAATGAAGCTAATGCACAGGGATTAATCGCATTTACAAATGCAAGACTTACTATTTGGATTATTGTTGTTTCAACCATTTTAACATCCTGTAAGTTCTTTTAATTGATTTATTTGTTGAACACCCTCTACTTTTTTACCGTCTATAATCCAGGTTGGAGTTAATTTTATCTCATTATCCGAACATTTTTGAGGTTCTTCTTTGCAGTCAACTATAGTGAATAAACTAGTAAAATTTCCAAGCATTTCTTTTTGTGTTATACAATGAGGACAGCTTTTTTGAGAATACATAATTGCTTTTTCTGAAATACATTTCATTAGATCTGGTTCGCCTTGAACTTTGTTAAGACCTTTAATATAATTAATTCCAAAAATAACTAAGATAACCATCAGGCATAATATCAAAATTGTCCTAAATTCCTTATTCATTTAAGCAGTAGCACATCCTCCGCCTGAAGCAGAAGGAGATGAACCTCCACTTGATGAAGCTGTTCCAAATCCAGGTCCAGGATTGTCTGTTGACAATTTCTGCGAACATTCTGAAGGAGAAGTATTAAATCCAGAGCATATTGAAGTCTTTAATGCCTCTGCACTTCTTCCTGAATTAATTTGTGCACCATTAATTACCAAAGTTGGACTTCCTTGAACTCCATATTGGTTGCTTAATTTTTTATCAATCTCATAATATTCTTTAGCTTTTTTATAATCATTTGAAAGACATGCAGTTAATTTTGTCTTATCAATTTTAGCAGTATCTAAACATTTCTTTGCATCATCTTCATTTCCAGTTGAAGCTAGGAAACAAGTTAGATAATCAAAATATTTAGATGATTGTTCTTCTCTTATGCATACTTGATTATAAGTTTCTTTTTCTTCTTTATCGCCATGCATGAAGTAATGTACAAACCTTACTTTAGCATCCACTTTATTTCCCAATGCTTTCAATGTAGGTATAAATCCTTTTTCAGCCTGAGTACCATAAGGACAATGAGTCATTACAAATAATTCAACTTTAGGTTTATCAGACTTAACAACTTCTTTTACAGGTTCTTGTGAATTTGCATTAGTATTAGCAGAAGGACTAGCAGTCATATCAGCAGCACTTTGAATAAAATACTTCCCATCTTTTGTAGTATAAACAGGTATTTCCTGACCTTGATATTTTACTTTTATTTCATATAGATTGCCTTTATCTAGGTTAGAAACATAATCTACTCCGCCTTGTGTCTGTTTATTTAAGTATTCTGTTAATTGTTTTCCAGCAGTTTCTCCAGAAATAACATTTCCTGTTGTTTTACCTGTAAATATCATAGCTACTAATAATATAGTAACAACTCCTAAAATAATAGTAGAGATTTGCCAAACTCCAAATTTGAAGTTTTTTTTCATATGTTTATGTTCTGTATGTGTTTCGTGTTCCATTTTGTTTTTTTAAAATTTTATGATTTTCTAAGAAAATGTTTCTATATATAATTTAGCCCATAAACTGATGCTTCTAAAAGGCTTAAAATGCTCAAATATGAGCTTTAGAACGTTTATACTGGCAAAATTATGGTTAAAATTAGTCTAATTTAACCCTTAAGAATAATTGATTAGTTTTTCCCTTCTGTTCCTTTTTAATCAATCCTTTTTCTTCTAGAATTCCAACAAGAATGCTTAATTTTGATTTATGAATATTTGTTCTTATCCTTAATGTCTGTTGGGTTATTCCATCTTGTTCTTTAATTGCACTTAATATTTTTTTCTCATCCTCATTTAATCCAAGTAAAATAAAATTAAACTTTTCATCCTGAGTGAGTTTAGATTTATCATCATCTAACTTTTTAATTAAAGTCTGATGCGACCTTTCAAAGAATAATAAATAAATTCCAAGACTAAAAGTAGCGAATATAACTGCAAGTCCTCCGGTCCATAATGGAGAAAATTTATCTGCTTTGCAAACATCTCCAGTCTTGCAGGTATTACAGGTACATGATTCTTCACTCAGTTTAATTATCTGACTATGAAAACCCCATACAATTAAACCTATGACTATGCTCAAAACAATTACTATAACTCCAAGTTTTTTGTTATCCATTTTTATTTATAATTTCCTTGATTTTTAAAGCTTCCATTTCTAACTTCTTTTATATTATTATTCATAGATTTTCTAGTAATCAAATTAAAAATTATTAGTTTTAAGAAAGACAGATTTTGCTTATGATTTTTATAAAAATCATCAGGGTTATCAAAAATTCCGAAATCCTTATTTATTCCCCATTTTTGAATATAAGTATCATTATTATTCCAGTCAATTTTAGGATTCTGAAAATTATTTGTATTGACCCCGTATCCACAAAAATTACCCTTGCAATTTTTAAATTTTTTTTGAAGTTGGTTTAAGTATTTTTTGTCGAGAATAACTCCTTCAAGATTTTGCCATTTCTTTTTATATCTAACCTCAACCCAAGTATGAATAATATTCTTAGGAGCAAGTTTATACCAAATTCCTGAAATCACACCTTTTTGTAAAGCTTTATTTATTGTAAAGCCATGAAATCTACAAGATATACCTACTCCCCGTAGAATGGACATTAACAATATGGTTTTAGTATTGCATTGCCCATAACCATCTTTTAAAATCTCTGAAGATTGTAACTCATCATTTTTATTAAATCCAAAAGAGATTTCATCTCGAACAAATAAATATGTTTGTTGAATCTTATCATGATCATTAAGATTTTTCCATTTCCTATCTCGAATAAGTTTTTGAACTATTGGATGATTATAGTTAAGTAAATTTGTATCTTCTAAATATTTATTCATTCTTTTTCCTTCCTATTCTTAAAGCATTTAAAATTACTCCAAGACTAAGCCCCATATCCCCAACAGCAACCGCTAACCACAAAGGAATAAAACCAGGTAAAGCTAGAATTGCAAAAGATCCTTTTATTAAAATAGATGCAGTTACATTTTGTCTTACAACATTCATTGTCTTATTGCTTAAATCAATTAAGTAAACTACTTTAGATAAATCGTCTTTCATTAACACAATATCAGCAGTTTCAATAGCTATATCTGAACCATTTCCACCCATTGCAATTCCAACATGGGCTTTTGCAAGTGCAGGAGCATCATTGACACCATCTCCAACCATAATAACATGTTTATATTTCTCTAATAATTCATCAATAATTTCTGCTTTATTTTCAGGCAATAATTCAGAATAGACTTCATCAATTCCAAGCTTTTCTGCAATTGCATTTGCAACTTTTTTATTATCTCCTGTCAGCATAACGGTTATAATACCCCTATCTTTAATTTGTTTAATTGTTTCTTTAGAATCATCTCTTAGTTTATCCATTAAAGTAATTATTCCAATTAGATGGGCATTTTTGCTAATAAGAACTAAAGTTTTACCTTGATTTTCAAGTTTTTCTATATCTTTGTTTGGCAAACTAATATTCATTTCAGTAAAAAAAGATTTCTTGCCTATGTAGAACTGTTTTCCGTAAACTTTTCCTTTTAATCCTTTTCCTGTAATTGATTTAAATTCAGATACATTAACGAGTTTAATTTTTTCTGTTTGTGCTTTATTAATTATTGGAATCGCTAAAGGATGATTAGACTTTGATTCAATTGAAGCAGTAATAGTTAATAATTCATTTTTTGAATAATTATTTAAAGGAATTATATCGGTTATCTCCGGTTTTCCTTCAGTGAGTGTCCCTGTTTTATCAAACACGATTACCTTTTCTTTTTTTATTTCTTCTATGTAACTTCCACCTTTAATTAATACTCCATTTTTAGCAGCAGAAGTTATTGCCGAAACAATAGAAACAGGAGTTGAAATTGCCATTGCACATGGACATGAAACAACAAGTAATACTAATGCACGATAAAACCATGTTTGAAATGATAACCCTAAAATAAAGACGGGTATAATTACCGTTAAAATAGCTACTAATATAACAATTGGTGTATAATATTTAGCAAATTTATCTACAAATATTTCAGTTTTTGATTTCTTTTTTTGTGCGGTTTCAACAAATTTTGCTATTCTAGATATAATTGTCTGGTCTGATTTTTTTGTGACTTTAATTTCAAGATAACCTTCCTCATTAATAGTTCCAGCAAAAACCGAATCACCTATCTTTTTAAAAACAGGCATACTCTCTCCAGTTATAGGTGCTTGATTTACTGAAGAAATTCCTTTAATTACAATCCCATCAAGAGCTATCCTATTTCCAGGTTTAACTACAATTATATCACCAATTTTAATCTCATGGACATGTTTTATCTTTTCTTTACCCTCTACTAAAACAACAGCAGTTTCGGGGGTAATTTTTAAAAGAGAATCAATAGATTTTTTTGCTCTTTCACTTGCGTATTCTTCTAAAAATTCAGCTATAAAAAACAAAAACATTACAGAGGCTCCCTCTTCCCCATGTCCAATAAAAAATGAACCTATTGCAGCAAGACTCATTAAAACATTCATATTGAACTTTAATTTGAAAATAGAGAATAATGCGTTTTTTATTATTTCATAACCGGCTATTAAAACCACTATAAAAAAAGCAATCTGTGCAAATAAATCCTTTTTAAGAAAAAATTCTAGATATAATCCTATTCCAAGAACAACTAGGGATATAAAAATTATCAATATCTTTTTTTGTTTCCATAATGGTTGTTTTTCTATAGATTCTTCTGAACCACAAGAACACATCCCATTACAAGGATCTTCATCTAATTTATGTTTATTCTTTTGCATGTTCTACCCCCATATCCAGTAATTTAATGACATGTTTATCTATCAAAGAATAATAAACTATTTTTCCCTCTTTTCTAAATTTTACAAGTCTTGTATCTTTTAGAATCCTTAACTGATGTGAAATCGCAGATTGTTTCATTTTTAGTATTGTGGCTAGATCACAAACACATAATTCCTTTTTAGACAAGGCATACAAGATTTTAATTCGAGTAGAATCACTTATAATTTTAAAGTTTTCTGAAAGTTTAAAGAATTCTTCATCACTTAACATAGAAGATTTTACTTCTTTTACTATTTTTTCATTAATACAGAATATCTCACAAGCATCATTATTTTGTTTCATATGAATATATGAGCAGATATTCATATATATAAATGTTTCTGATTAATATTTATTGACTTCGATTTTTGTAAATACCTCAAAAAAGCAATGTAATATACCAAATAATTTTCACTCCGTGCTTCACAAGTGAAACACCTCTTAGCAATCTGCTGCAATACCACTTTGCGATGGCGGCTTAATTTTACTAAGAAAAATAGCAGTTATAAATTTATGGATTTAGCCTTATAATATTAATTCCAGTTCATTTTCACCCATGGGAGCATATTTTCTGCTTAGTAAATAATCTCTTCTTGTTTTGCCTTGTGGAGTCCATCCTGATGGCGTTTGCCTTACTTTTTTTGCTCCGTAGTCTTTTGCAAATTTATGAATTGTTTCATATAAACTCCATCCAATGCCCATCCCTCTTTCTTCTTCTACTAATTCTATATACAAAATATAACAGATATCATCAATCAATTCAATATCAAAATGAGTAGTTCCTTTGAGTTCGCTTAGTCGTTCTCCATTAGTTCTGTAGCCTATACAAAAATGGTTGTAATCAGATAAATGTACATGAACTTTATTGTCATCTCTAAATAAACTAAATGATTCCCTAAGGTGTGAAAGCATTAAATCTTTAATTTGTTCTTTTTCCATATTTCTCTATTCAGAACTCTTATTCCCAGGTTATAAATATTAAAAATGAACCTCTTTTAAGTCTTTTGGCATTCTAGTTGTAAACAATAAATATAATGTTTCAATACAAATAACATACCTTTAAGTAGCGATATAATTTGATTATATTAACCTCGTCAAAAACCTAGGTTAGAAATAATAGTTATTTTATGAAAAGTAAATATTACTGAAATAAGGGTTACTGGCGAAGCCAATTAAAAATGTCATTTAAAAATTTAAATTTAATACCTCCTATTGAGCATGCACTAGTAAAACAAGGTTATACTACTCCTACTCCAATCCAGTTAAAATCTATTCCAGATCTACTTTTAGGTAAAGATCTAATTGGCATTGCTCAAACAGGTACTGGAAAAACTGCCGCATTTGTACTTCCTATTCTTCAAAGAATGAAAGAAAGTTATCCAAGGGTTCCAAGAACTCTTGTACTTGCACCAACCAGGGAACTTGCAGCACAAATAGGAGAAAGTTTTAGGGCATATGGCGAATTTCTTAATTTTAAACATGCTGTTATTTTTGGAGGAGTAAGTCAGGTTCCTCAAATAAATCAAATATCAAAAGGAGTTGATATTATTGTTGCAACACCAGGAAGACTACTTGATTTAATGAATCAAGGTAAGATTAGTCTAAGAACTATTGAATTCTTTGTTTTGGATGAAGCAGATAGAATGCTTGATATGGGTTTTATTCATGATATAAAAAGAATAATATTAAAATTACCTGAAAAACGTCAATCACTTTTCTTTTCAGCAACAATGTCAAGAGAAATAAATGAACTTGCAAAAAGTCTTCTAAAGGGCCCAGTGCATGTAGAGGCTGCAGCACAAGCAACTACTGTAGAAAAAATAAAACAGCATATCTTCTTTGTAGATCAGGATTCAAAAGAAAAATTATTACTTGAACTTTTAAATCAAAAACATTTAACCAAAGTTCTTGTATTTACTGGCATGAAATATAAGGCAAATAGGATTGCATTATTTCTTGAAAAAAATAGAATTGGTGCTGATGCTATTCATGGAAATAAATCACAAAGTGCCAGAGTTAAAGCTTTAAATGATTTTAAAACAGGAAGAATAAAAGTACTTGTGGCAACTGATATTGCTGCACGTGGAATTGATATTGATGATATCTCTCATGTAATAAATTTTGATCTTCCAAATGAACCTGAAACTTATGTTCATAGAATAGGAAGAACAGCAAGAGCAGGAGAAGAAGGGACTTCATACTCTTTTTGTGCAGCAGATGAAAGAGATTATTTAAGAGACATTGAAAAATTAATTCGTATGCAAATTGATGTAATGGATCATGAGTTTCATTCTGAAACTGCAAAAAATGCAGAAGGTGAAGCAGCAAGGCCTATTCCAAGAAATCAGAGAGGTAGATCTAGATATAATAACCGGTCAAATAATAGGCCCAATCATCGTAGATCCGAGGGAAGACACAGTTATCATTCAGGCAGGTCTGAAAGGTCAAATAATAGCGATAGAGATGGGGACAGACCAAGATCCAGAGGATTTAGATCAAGAAGTTTTAGTTCTAGAAGTGGAAGATCTAGTTTTAGAAGAAGATAAGGCCCTTATTTTTTAAAAAGCACTACTTGGGTTCTCATTTAATTGGTCTATAATTTTCTCATCACATTGGAATATCCATAAGCTTTCTTTTATGATAGTAGGAACAGCTTCAATATACCATCTCCAGTCTTTATGAAAATAATTTGAGTCTACATAGACTCTTCCGTCTCTTGTTGTAAATGATCTTTGTGCATCAAAAATCCAGTCAACATTGTTAATTAAATTTTCAAGTGGAAATCCTCCACTAATTTTTTCTTTTTCTTCATAACTGTTGAAAATAGGATTGTTTATTGTAATAAAATCTCCTGTAAAGTTAGTTTTACAATAGAGAAGATATTTTCTTCTTTCCTTGATCCTCAAAACCAAAGCATTTTCTGGGATTTGCTCCTCAACTCCTGCATACATTAGTTTCCTTGGAGTATCAGGAAAACATCCTTCTATATTTGTGTTTATTCTGTCAATTGACATGTCTATTAAAAAAAGATCTTGTTTAAAATCATTATTATCCTTAGTCATATATCCTGGAGATTTTATATAGAACGAAGATTTAAATAATTTCTTTCTAGATTAACAATATGATAAAATCATTTATTTTTGATTTTGATGGAGTAATAATTGATTCAGAAACAAAAAAGTTTAATGATCTAAAAAATCTATTAAAAGAAAAAGGTTATGCCTTAAAGGATAGTTCTTTCATAGATATGATTGGGAAAAAAACAGGATTTTTCTTAAAGGAACAATTTAAAAATATCTCTGAAAAAGAGATTAAAGAAATATCTCAAAACAGAAGAAATATTCAATTAACTGACTCGAATTACAAACTAATTTCAGGAATAAAAGAATTACTTGAATTTATCAAGTCAAAAAAGTTAAAGCTTGCAATAACCTCAGGTACAAAAAAGGAAATTATTACTAAAATATTGGAAAAAAATAATCTTTTGGATTTATTTGATTTAATCATTGGAGGAGAAGATTTTAATGAATCAAAACCATCTCCAGAAGGATTTTTAGTTACATTAAAAAAGTTAGCACTAAAACCTTCAGAAGTAATAGTTGTTGAAGATTCTGTTTCAGGCATAATTTCATCAAAAAAAGCAGGTTGCAAGGTTTTTGCAGTTAAAACTTACTTTGAAGAAAAAGACCTTAAAGAAGCAGATAAAATATTTGAAAATCATCATTATCTATTAAGTTATATTGAGTCAAGCACTTTACTTTAATCAATTTAGTTATTTTATTATAATTTGTTTAAAGATTACAACACACTTATTTAATCTAGTGATGCTTGTAATATCCATGGAAACTTCATTATTATTTTGGTCTGTAGTATTTTTAGTGCTTGCACTAATTTCAGGATTGTTAGGATTTGGAATTATTTCAGGAGTCTCATATGTAATTGCAAAATGGCTATTTTTAATATTTATAGTTCTATTCATAATAGCAATAATTGCTCATTTTTTAAGAAGGATTTAATTCTATAAAATCGTTATTTTTCCTTTAAAATATCATCTGCTTTGTTTATCTTTAACTTCATCTTTATTATTTGGAAGTTTAAGAGACAGGGAATTCTCAATTCTCTGTATCATCTCTGATTTGAGTCCAATAAAAACTCCGCCCTCTTTTCCTTGGACATAGGTTGCTTCTCCAGGTTTTATTATTTTATTTAGTTCATCAAGTTCAATATCAATATGGGTTATTCTCGCATTGCTTTTGCCTTTTTCATGTATATAGACATTGGCTTTTCCGAGTAGCTTTTTACCAAATCCAGGTCCTGACATATTAAGCTAAAGAATTAATTCTTAATAAATATTAGTATATATTTTATATTAATGACCTAAAAACTCGCAGAAACAATATCTTTTAACTTAAACTATATTTTAAATAATCAAAGCCAGCAACCACTCCTGAAATACAAGTAAGTATTGCTAAATAAATTGCCCAATTAACTTGAAGAATTATAGCAGCAAATGCAATGCTTTGTATAAATGTAGTAACTTTTCCAATATATCTTACTTGGTAAGGATCTTTATTTCTAATTATTGCAATTATAAATCCAGGTAGTCCAATTATCTCTCTTGAAACTGACAAGAATAAAAGTAGGAAAATATTTGTTGGAGATAACTTGAATATATCTTGTGTAGTAACATTGCTATTTAGGATTATAAAAATAAGCAATGCAAGGAATATTGATCCTGTAAATACTCTGTCAATAACCTGATCAAGTCTTGCTCCGAGTTGGGTTTTCTGATTAAGTTTTCTTGCAAAAAATCCATCAAACCAGTCTGATACAGCAGCAATAGCAAATACAATGAACAATGCAATTCTTGAATAGTTCATAAATAGCATATATACAAAAACAAATACTAATAAAAGTCTTAAAAGAGTTATTGAGTTTGGAACATTTAAGATAATTTCATCTTTTATTTCTTTTTCTGCTTTTTTAATTTCAGAGCCTACTTTCTTCATTCCACTTTTAACTTTTGCTCTGTTTTTGCCATTTGCCATATATAATCATAAGAATAATTATTTATTAAGCTTTCTATTACTGTATTTACCAAAGAATATGATGAATTATATAGCTTAGTCTACTTTTTTGTAACCTTTTCTTCCTTAAATAAATATTTTGCAATTAAAAATACTACAAAAGCAATTATTATAAAATTTATCAATGCTCCAAGAAATGCTCCCCATCCTATTACTGCCGGGCCAAGATTAAATGTTGCCTTTTGCCATTCACCCTTTGGAATAAATGGAGTGATAAGAGGCATTATTATATTATTAACCAGCGACTGGATAAGAGTTGTAGATGCCGCACCTATTATAAATGCAACAGCAAGTCCAATTACCTTATATTCTTTTAAAAAATCTCTGAATTCAGATATTAATGTCATAGATAAAAACCTCTTGTATATTATATCTTTTAAACTATATAAATCCTGCGATTAATTTTCATATCTTCCACAACATAGAACAACACTTCTTCCTCCAAAACCAAAAGAAGATGAAATAAAATTATTTATTTTTCTATCTCTTGCTTTGTTTGGAACATAGTCAAGGTCACAAGGTACAAAATATTTTTGCAGTCTTTCATCATGATAGTCTTTTTGAGTATCTGGATTATCAAGATTTATAGTGGGAGGAATTACGCTATTCTTCATGGACATAATAGATATTATTAGTTCAAGTCCGCCTGATGCGTTTAATGTATGTCCTAGTCTGGATTTGTCTGAAGATATTGTAATGTTTTTGGCATACTCTCCAAATGACTGTTTTATTGCAAGTGTCTCCTGCCAATCATTAAATTTTGTTGAGGTTCCATGTGCATTTATATGATTAATATCTTCAGGATTTAGTCTCGCCATTTCAAGCGATTGTTTTATTGCAAGAGTTGCATATTTTGCATCAGACCTTGGACTAGTAGGATGATCTCCATCAAGTTTTGCACCATATCCCTTTATTTCAGCATAAATATTTGCTCCTCTTTTTTTCGCATGTTCAAGTTCTTCGAGAATTACAACTCCTGCACCATCGCCAATAACAAATCCATTTCTATCACGGTCAAATGGTCTTGATGCATGAGAAGGATCATCATTTCTATATGATGTTGCTCTGAGTTTTGAAAATCCTCCGTGAGTTAAAAAAGAAAATGCATCTCCTGTTCCTCCACAAATCATTGTATCAGCAAGACCAAGTTGAATATTCATGCAACCATTCATTATATTTGAATTTCCTGAACTACATTCTGTGCAAACCGAAGGCCCATCTCCTGCATGTAACTGATGATTAGCAGCAATGTATGCTGCAGGTGCTCCTGGAAGAGTTTTGAATGCAATAAAATCATCTATCTCTAAAAGTCCTTCTCTGCAAACTTTAATCACTGCCTTTTCAATATCACTAATTCCTCCAAAACCACTTCCTATTGAAACTCCTGTTCTTTCTTTTATTTGTTCAGTAGTAGCAGGATTATAAAAAATCCCAGAATCTTCAATAGCTTCTTTTGCAGCAGCAGATGCAATTCTTGTGTCATGACACATTCTTCTTTTTGATTCTTTTCCAAATCGCTCATGATTGATTTGTTCTGGATAAAATAAAGAGCCAATATAAGATCCATTCGTTTTAAGTATTGGAATTTCATTATCTCCATTTATCCTAACCATCACTGGAATTTCACTTGAGACATCTCGAATGACACTTTTCCCTGCCCTTGAATTTTCAAATAAATCTTTTACATTAAGTCCAAGTGGAGTAAATGCCCCCATTCCTGTAACAACAACTCTTTTGCCTTCCATTTAATCACTCCGAGTATTTTCTGCATACTCCCTATCTAGAGATTCAAATACCTCTTTAACTGAAATTATTTTATCGCATCTCCATGCATTTGCACCTGCGAATACATATCCATTTCCAAACTCTCCTTTCTGAGCTTCAACTAAAGCTCTTGCAATACAATAAGGAGATTCTTCAGGTTTACAGGTTTTAAGGCAATGATAAGGGCATGCAATCGGAATTGTTTCTCCTTTTTCAACCCTATTTAAAAAATCATTAACAATTGCTCTTCCAGGCATTCCAACAGGACTATTGATAATTCTTAAATCCTCTTTTTTGCAATTGATATAAGCTTGTTTGAATTTCAAGTCTGCATCACATTCATGAGTTGTTACAAATCTTGTTGCCATCTGAACTCCAGAGGCTCCAAGTTCATGGAATTTTCGAATATCTCCTCCATAAAATATTCCTCCTGCAGCAATTACCGGAATATTTCCATATTCTTTTACAGCAAGAATTACTTCAGGAATTATTTTTTCAAGTCCATTAGAAACATAATCTGGATTATCTAATTGTTCCCTAGAATAACCTAGATGTCCGCCGGCTTTTGGTCCTTCAACAATTACTGCGTCTGGAATATGGCCTAGCTTTGCCCATGCCTTACACATCATTCCTGCAAGTTTTCCAGAAGAAACAATTGGTGTAAGTTTTATATCTTTTCCATTCAAATAACTAGGAAGATCTCTTGGAATTCCAGCTCCTGAAACAATCATATCAATATTTTCTTCAACCGCAGTTTGAACAAGTCCTGAATAATCAGAAAGAGCATGCATAATATTTACTCCAACAATTCCATTAGTAAGACTCCTTGCTTTTCTAATTTGATCCCTTAGTGCATTTTGATTTGCAAAAGAATATAATTCTCCCATAATTATTTTTTTATCATCTTCACTAGATGCATTTCTTAGCCTATTTTTGTTTCTGTTCATTTCATCCTTGAAATGTCCATTGAGAACTCCAAGTCCAACACTTGCGATCATTGGAATTCCTTCTTCATTTGAAACTTCAGAAACAATTCCCGATTGAGTAACTCCAACTCCCATTCCACCAAGAATCAATTTACCTTCTAAATATCTTCCACTTCCATTACCTATTTTTATTTTAGGTATATTATTGATACCCATAAAAAATCTAGTATAAATTGGCTTTTAAAGATTTATATGCATTATTTATTACTGTATTAAAATAAAACCATTAAAGACTTTCCAGATATTTTACATGCTCTATTGATTGCGGACTATGGAGTACTTTTCTTCCTGAAAATTTTGTATATGCAAGAAGGCCTGTTGCAATCATTTTATGCCCCCAGGGACGAGAAAAAGCAACTCTTTTAATCCCATTGGTCCAGGAATAAAAATTTTCATACATCTCATATAATATTTTCTGAAGTTCAAGAGGATTTTTGAAATTTTTAGGTTTGAATAAAACATGATCTCCTTCATAAAGATGGTAATGAGGATCAGATTCAGGATAAATTAGTCTGTCTTCTGATTTAAATTGTTTTTCAATATCGCTTCCAGGTAATGGGATTAATGCAAAGAACTGTGCACTATCCACATTTCTCGGAGCCCATCCACATAATTCTTTTGCTTTTGTAGAATTATCATTATCTTCTCCAACAATAAACATTCCATGAGTCCAAAAACCATAATCTCTTATTTTCTTAACAGAATCTATTACTCTTTGTGCGCTGTATCCCTTATTCATTCCATTTAAAATTTCATCATCAATAGACTCAATTCCAAGACATACTGCTCTTGCTCCAGCTTTCCATAAAAGATCCATAAGTTCAGAATCATCTGCAAGTTGAATTGTAGACTGAAATACAAATGGTTTATCATTTAGATCATTTTCAACCATGTACTCAAGCAGTCTCTTTGCTCTTTTTCTGTTAGCAATAAAATTGTCTCCTGTCATAAATATATATTGTCCATGACTTTTTGTTCTTGTAAGTTCATCGCCCATCCATATGTCTGATTTCTCCCTGAAACTCCTGCCATATGCTTTTGTAACAGTACAAAAATTGCAATCTTTCGGGCAGCCTCTGGAATCTTCAATAGGAAATGTTTTCACCCCTTCAAGTGTTGTCTGATCATAATCAGGATGTATAATGCTTAATTTTTCAGGAGAGAGTCTTGCCCTGGGATTTGTATAAATAACTTCATTATTTTTTTCAAAAGCAATTCCATTGACATCTTCTACACTTCCTCTTTCTCCTGCAAGAGTTAGAAGAAGTTCAGGAAAAGTTTCTTCTGCTTCTCCAATAACCACAAAATCAGAATGTTTTGCAAATTCCTCTGATCTAAATGAGGGTCCAAATCCTCCAGAGATTGTAATTTTATCCCTATACTGATCAAGTAGTTTTGTTGCCTGCGGATCAGTTCTTGTAATTGAAGAAACTCCAACTATTGCTGCTTCTTGTAATAATTTTCTATTTTCAAAACTGTTTATATTTCCATGATGTTGGCTAAGATAATCAATATTTGTAAAACCAGCTTGTTTTGCAGCAGCACCAACATAATGTATTCCTCTTGCAGCAAGTTTATATGAAGTATAAATATCATAACTAGGATCTCCCCCAAGTTTTCCAAATTGGGTTGGTCCTGGTTCAACAAGTACTATTAAATCTTTTCTTGAAATTTTTCTTATCATGTTTTTATAACCTATGTTATTGATTTTAAATTTTTTTCTTTTAAGTGTTATCACAGAACTCTTCTTCTTTAAAAAAATAGCGCGCGAGCATATTTAAATTAGTATCTAAACCAATTTGTTTAATTTGGATATGCGAGTAAGGATTTGAACATTCAAATCCTACTTATTTTTAAAAAATAGCGCGGGCAGGATTTGAACCATGCGACTTCCGGGTTATGGGCCCGGCGAGAACTCCAGGCTTCTCTACCGCGCTATTGCTCTATAATTAATATAGATATAAACACGAGCTTTAAAACCCTTATAAAGTTAACGTTTAAGAAGCAATTTCATGAATTTTTAATCCTTTATCTTCAATAAAATTCATCGCCAAACTTATATTTTTTGATAAACAATAAGCAGGGATTATATCTGAATGAAAATCAGTTCCGATTGTCATCTTAATATTATATTTTTTGATTAGATCGATTACATCTTTATTAAAAAGAAAGTGATAGTTAGAATTTTCTGAAAGATTTATTTCAACGAAAATATCATTATCTCCTAGAAGTTTTATATAATCTTTGTTATCTGGAAGTGCCATTGAAATATCAGTATGAGCAAGTCCAACAGGAATTTTAATATCCTTTTTAGCATTAACAACTGATTCAATATTTCTATAAACTTTTTTTAATCCCTTATCAACTCGGATATATTCAAATAAAACATAATCCAGTTTATTAATTAAGTCAAATGGAACATTACAAGGATCAATGCCCTGATTATAACAAGTATCAATTTCAAGACCAATTTTGAGTTCAATTCCAGAGCCAGAATTTTTTTCTTTTAATAATTTTAAATCATTAATATATCCAGGAAGAGTTACCTCATTTAAGCTTTTAATTTTTGTTGTAAATGCATGATCTGTTATTCCAATTACTTCAAGTTTTTCATTTTTTGCCATATTGACAAGCTTTTCAGCTGAAAAACTTCCATCAGAATAAGTTGTATGAATATGAATGTTATGTCTTTTCATTTCACACTTGAGTGATTATATACTTTTATAAATACTATTGTGATAATAAAAATAAAATGACAAAGGTTCTTGGTATTGATGAAGCAGGAAGAGGTCCTGTAATTGGTCCAATGGTCATTGCAGGAGTAATGATTTCAGATGGAAAAGAAGCAGAACTCGGGAGCGTGAAGGATTCTAAATTATTAAAACATAAAGACCGAGTTATTTTAAACGAAATAATTCAAAAAAATTCTCAGTTTAAAATAATTGAAGTTTCTCCAAAAGAAATTGACGAAGCAGTGGAATGTATTGATAACACAATGAACTTGAATTGGCTTGAAGCAAAACATCAGGCAGAAATTATTAATTATTTTAATCCTGACGTTGTAATCATTGACTGTCCGCACCCAATTCCTAAAAAATATGAAGATCACATAAAAAAATTAGTTAATAAAAAAGATATAAAATATATTGTAGAACATAAGGCAGATGTTAACTATCCTGTGTGTTCAGCTGCTTCAATAATTGCAAAGGTTCGTCGTGAAGAAGAAATGGATAAAATAAAGGAAAAATATGGGGATACAGGTCCGGGTTATCCAGCAAATCCAGTAACTCAAAAATTTATAAAAGAAAATTATAAAAAATATCCTGAAATATTCAGGCATAGTTGGTCAACATTCAAAAATGTTGCAAAAGCAAATGATGCAAAGCAAAAGAAGTTGTTTTGAATGTAAATTTATAAGATTATTTTATTAATCTTATAAATGGTTTGAATTCTGCTCTTGTTTTTCTGCAAAATAACTTTCTATTGGCTTTCCATTGACTTGTGTATATGCCTTTTGCCCATTTATCATAAAATATTTTTCAGGGTTTGGATTTCCAAATAGATTTTCTGACTTTTCTTCTAGAACAACTGGTACTTTTTTAATCATTCTTTCGAGTTTACTATCTAAATCATTTATTTTATTGCAACCGCCGATTACAAGAGAGCAACCAATCATAGAAGCAATAACCGTTCCAAAAAATCCAGGTGAATCACAATTTGACATTTTTTATTTGTGACCTCCATAGTATTCTCCAAGTTCTATTCTATGGTAATCTTCTTTGCTTACTTCAACTAGGTTTCTTCCAGTCTTATTATTATTTTTTTCTAAGCCTAATACAAATCTTTCAGGGTTATGTTCAAATCTTTCAATATACATTATTCCATTACCTGCAGGAATTGCAACAAGCTCAGTTGAAATTGATCTTGGATAATACGCCTTTAGAACAACTCTTCCATCTCGAATTTCATCTTTAGGCAAGGATAGTAATTCAGCACCTGCTGAAATTAAAGCATCTAATTTTTGTCCAAGTGTCATTTTATTCTTTGGCCTCCAGGTCAATTGAATTCCTCTTATAATGTCTGGGATTTTTTCCACCTGAGGAATCATCTCCTCCAGAGATTCTATCATTTTTCCTAATATGTATAACTACTTCATAACTGTCTCCAGAAAATTTATTCCTAAACTCTTTAACTTCAGCATGTCTTTCAGAGTTGTCAGATAGATCTCGGATTACTTTTACAGAGCTTCCATTATAATGGCTAAATCTTTCTTCTTTGACTTCTCCTAATTTATCTGTATAAAAGATACTCCATCCATTATAATTAGAAACAAGATCCTCAACAGGATAATTTCTTTCAATAACTTGAGTGCTGCAACCAGGTAGAGCCAAAGCAAGCCCAAGAATCCCTGTTCCTATAATTTTTTGTAGTGTCATTTTTTTCTCCTATCTTGTTAGATACCCAGTTACATATCCAGCTCCATATCCAACTAATGTAACAACTCCTGTATATGCTGCTGCGAGTGTTCCGCATAAAGCTCCAAGTCCAACTGCTCCAATTGCACTTCCAGCTGCACCTGTTGCAAGTTTTGAACTTGTTTTATAAGAACTATTTTCTGTTATTCCAAGGACTCCTCCGATAATTCCTCCTCCAATAGCTCCGCTTACAGCCCCGATTGTTCCACTAAGTATTGCAGGCCCGTAAGTAAGTATAGACTCTAAATTTTCTTTTTGAAAAGCTATTCCTTGGCTATCACAGAATCCGTGATATGCACCAGCACCAAAGCCTATTAAAGTAGTAAGCGAACTACCACTGCATCCCACTGTTGTTTTATTTTCTGTCATTTTATTTTTCCTTTAATTTAACTTGATTAGGTTAAGATTATAATATAATTAGAACTTTGTAGTTTTATTTTTGTCAAAATGATAATATTTAAATACTATTTATCATTAATATTTAAGTATCTAGAGAATAATTTTAATATAGCAGATATAGTATATATTATCCTGGAGGACAAAAGAAAAATGCCAAAAAAATCATATAAAAATCTCTATTTATTATCAAATTTACTTTGTAATAAAATAGCTAAATTATCTAATTTTCTAGGTGAATAGAAAATTAATTTTAAAAATGCCAAAAAAATCCAAAATAATTGATGAAAAAGACAGGAAAATTTTAGAAGAGCTAGATAATAACGCAAGACAAACTGATTCTCAAATCGCAAAAAAAGTTGGACTTTCAAAACAAGTTGTTAATTATAGAATACAAAATATGATAAAAAATAAAATAATTCTTAATTTTTATACTATCCTTAATACTGGACTTTTTGGGCTTGATTCGTTTTATGTTTTTTTAAATTTAGAATATATTAATAAAGACCAGGAAAAAAAACTCCTGGAAAAAATTAATTCATTAAACTTTGTTGGATGGCTGGTTTCAGGAACTGGAAGATGGGATGTAGTTTTGTTAATTAATGCACCAAGTATTTCTGTTTTTGAAAGTTATCTTGATAAGATCAAATCAATCTGCGGAAAACATCTTCATACCTATATTTTTACAGCCCTTGTTAATGCAGAACATATTGGATATAAAATGATTGGAGATAGGCCTTATCTAATAGGAATTAAAAGAAATGAAAGAATAAGAAAAGATGATTTAACTAAAGAAGATCTCTCAATACTAAAAGTAATCTCGCAAAATTCACGTATGCCTTTGACTGAAATTTCAGAAAAAGAAAATATTCCAGTCCACGTGGCGAGTTATAGATTAAAGTCAATGATAAAAAATAAGATAATTTCAGGGTTCAAACCTCAATTAAATGTTTCAGGATTAGGATATCAATGGCATTTGCTACTTTTGCAATTAAAAATAGTTGAAGAAAAAAGAAAAGAAGAATTCATGAAATTTTGCAAGGCCCATCCAAGAATCTATTATATAACCAACACAATAGGAAACTATAATATAATGCTTGACATTCATGTAAATAACATAGAAGAATACAGAGAAACACTCTTGGATATTAAAGATAAGTTTTCAGATATTATAAGGGATTATGAATCTGTAATCGTGTTTGAAGAATATAAAATTAGTTATCTGCCAGAGTTTTAATTAATTTAAAAATCCTCAAAAATAACCATCAAAAGCGAATTATTCTTTAAAGTCCCTGTCTTCTTCCTTTCTTGGTTATCTTCTTCATGATAAATTCCCTGATATGCTCTGCTTCCTGTACTGATAAAGCAGGAATATAACCTTCAGCCATCATATTTCGATTAGGAGCTGAATAACCTGCAGTTTGTATCATAACCGTTGAAAATCCGCATATTCTTGCAATAATTCCTCTTGTTATATCTACATTCTGTATTCTTTCATAAGGAATATTTGAATATCTTTTCCAGATAATTCCTCTTTCAAGCCTTAATTGTTCATCTGTAAATTCATAAAACCATCTGCTATAAGACATTCTTGAATATATCTCTCCAAGAGCTATTATCATGACAATAATAAAAATTACAGCATATGAGATATATTTTAAAAAAGGGGATTTGTCTCCAGAAGTTAAAAAACCAATTGAAAAAAATATCAAGAATATAAATATAAAAACAAATAACCTATAAAAAGCAAATCTAAAATACCATGTTGCTCCAGGATCTAGCTGTTTTTTCATATAAAAAGGAATCAAATCTCCTTTAAAAATCTTATCTATCTTTCTTATAACATTTTTTAAAATCTTTAAAACATAAGTTTTGAATGAGTTTAAGTGTTATAAAAATACTTAAAAACGTGGTTTATCTTGATATTTCATGACCTATATCAAAAAATTGGTGATAAAAGGGTTTAAATCTTTTGCACGTGAAACTGAAATAAATATGGATCCGCATATGAATGTAATTGTAGGTCCAAATGGTTCTGGAAAATCCAATGTCACAGATGCATTATGCTTTGTTCTTGGAAGACTTTCTATAAAAAGTATGCGTGCAGCAAAAGCATCCCACTTAATTTTCTCTGGAAACAAGCAATATAAAGGTGCAAATGAAGCATTTGTTGAAATTTCTTTTGATAATGCTGATAAGACTTTTGCTCTAGATCACGCTGAGATATCAGTCAGAAGAATAGTAAGGAAAAATGGCCAGAGCATATATAGAATAAATAATGAAACAAAAACAAGACAAGAAGTACTTGAATTGCTTGCACAGGCAGGAATTGACCCTCATGGATTTAATATTGTTTTACAGGGAGAAATTGAAAAATTTGTTAAAATGCCTCCTGAAGAAAGAAGAAAAGTCTTAGAAGAAGTTGCAGGAATTTCAGTTTATGAAATGAGAAAGGAAAAATCATTAAAAGAACTTGAAAAAACAGAAGAAAACATAAAACAGACAAATTCAGTCTTAAGGGAGAGAACAACCTATCTGAGAAATCTTGAAAATGAAAGAGAGCAAGCACTAAAATTTAAAAAACTCCAGGAAACAGTTAAGAGATGTAAAGCTTCAATAATAAACCGAAACCTGCAGGAAAAAGAAAAAGAACTAAGTTCTAATCTTGGAGATATTGACTCCAAAAATAAGGAGATAAAAAAAAGAGAAGAGCAAATTGTAAAAGTAGGTCAGGAAATAAATGCCTTAAATGAAAAAATAAATAATATTTCTCAAACTATCCAAAATTCATCAGGCCTTGAACAAGATGCACTTTTACTTGAAATATCTACACTAAAGCAGGAAGTAGCAGGGCTAATTGCAAAAAAGGAAAACTTTGAAAATCAGGTTCTTGAACTCAAAAGAAGAAAACAATCACTTGAAGATTCTGTCAAAGTAATGGAGGAAGAAATAAGTGAAATATCAAAAGAAAAAGGAAAAGACAAGAAAAAAGAACTAGAGACAAAAAAAGCAAGGCTAGAAGAACTTGACGAAGCAAAAAGACAATACTTTGTAATTAAGTCAAGCTTGTCATCAACCCTCTCTCAATTGGATGATAAAAAAAGACAGGTCCAAAGATTCAAAAACGAGTCCAATTTTATAATGGATCAGATTGAACAAATAGAAAAAGAAATAAGAATAAAAGAAGATTTGGAAAGACACCAAGAAGCAATAATAAATCTAAAAAATTTAATTGAGGAAAATAAGACTGCTGTTGTAAAGTTTGAAGAAGAAATGCTTGAAAAACAAAAGATCTCCGCTGCGCAAAGCCATGTAATTCTTGAAGCAGAAAAAGTAAAATCACAGGTTTCAAAACTTGATATCTGTCCCTTATGTAAAACAAAGATCACAAAAGAACACATTGATGAGGTAATAAGTAAATCTAATTCAGATATAACTAACTCCAAAAACCTGGTTCAACAATTAGAAAAGGAAATTAAAGAAATGAAAACTGCCTTGACTGAATTAAAGGATAAAATTGCAAAAGAAGCACTTGAAATAAATCAGAGAAATGTGGATATAGTAAAATTACACTCAATAGATGATAAAAAACAGCAGTTAAGAAGAAATAACGAGCAAATAACTATTTTTGAATCTGAAATTGCAGGTCTTGAAACAAAGAAAAAAGGTTTTGAAGGAAAAATTTCAATAACAAAGATAAGCGAAGAACAGTATGAAGCATTAAAACTCGAAGTAAATGAGCTTCAAAGAACAGAAGAGAGAAATTTAGGAGTTGAAATAACTTCTAAACAAAGGGAACTTGAAAGGATAAGGCTTGCAATAAAACAAAACATCAGGGATTTTGATGATATTACAGAGCAGTTAAAGGATATAAAACAAAGTTTGGATGATAAACAACATATAGTAAAAGAAAAAGAAGAGCAAGCTGAAATTTTGAAAAGAAAATATCAGAAAATGTTTGAACAGAAAAATGAACTTCAGGATAAAGTAAGGATGTTTGAGTCAAACTTAATGCATAAGCAAAATGAGAAAAGACTTCTTGAAAACGAAAATAATAATCTTATGATCACAAAAGCACAGATTTCAGCAAGAAAAGAAACTTTAATGCAGGAAATAAGAGAATATGAAGGAATTGAATTTATTTCTTTATCTGTGGATAAACTAGCTGAAAAACTAAAAGAAACTGAAGATATTCTTTCAAGAATTGGAAGTGTTAATATGAGGGCTCTTGAAGTCTATGATGAAATAAAACTTGAGTATGATAAAATAAGGGAAAAAGTTGAACAGTTGGAAAAAGAAAAGCAGGAAATACTGGGTGTAATAGATCAGATTGACAAGAAAAAGAAAAAGGCTTTCATGCATACCCTTGAAAAAATAAATGAATTATTCTCTAGAAATTTCTCTCAGTTAAGTACCAAGGGAATTGTAACTCTTGAGCCAGAAGATAAAAAAGAAGTTTTCAATGCAGGACTTGATATAATTGTAAAAGTTGGAGGAGGAAAATATTTTGATGTTACTTCTCTATCAGGAGGAGAACAGACTCTTGTTGCATTATCTTTAATTTTCTCAATACAGGAATTCAAGCCTTATTGTTTTTACATATTTGATGAAATAGATGCAGCGCTTGATAGAAGAAACTCAGAAAAGTTAGCTTATCTTCTCAAAAAGTATATGAAAGAAGGACAATATCTAATAATTACTCACAATGATTCAATAATCTCCGAGTCTTCAAATGTTCTATATGGAGTATCAATGCAGGAAGGTATTTCCAAGGTTCTTAGTTTGGAAGTTTAGAAGTATACAAATTTATGTTCTTTTGAAATTGTTAAAATATCAATGCTTTTTATTGTATCTGAGAATTTATCGCGAATATCTTTTAATATATTATCAAATTCTGCCTCAGAATTAACTTCAAATTCAGGTTCGAGTTCCCAATTACCTAACACTTGCACATTATGAATTATATTCTTATTTGACTTAAAATAATTCAACAATTGTTCAACTCTTTCCTTTTTTGGATTTTCAAGATAAAAAAAGGTTTTATAAAAGTTAATTCCAATTTTTGAGTAATTAATTGCAATTCTAAATCCTGAAATTATCTTATTTTTTATCAGCTGTTTAATCCTATAATTGATTACTCTTTCACTTTCTCTTAGTTTGTAGGCAATATCTACAATAGGTTTTCTTCCATTCTCACTTAATTCTTTTATTATTTTTAGATCTAGTTCATCAATTTCAACTTTTCGATTATCTTCAAAAAGAATTCTTTCCCGGTTTATTAAACTTTTATTGTTGGTTAAAAAATCACGATTATATACTTCAGACTTATAACAAATAGAGACTGCTTTTTCTCGAATATATCCCGAGAACGCGCTTATAATTTTATCTTTTAGTACATTGATCTCTTGCAAGGATTTTGCCTCTGCAGAAATTATTATATCCCAATTGCCCTTACATGAAGCTATCCATTTTACTTCTTTATTTGATTCTAAACGTTTTATTATATTTGAAAGTTTTTCTGAATCCATATGTTGGAACGAGAGAACTATCTTGAATTGGATAATCCCAAGTTTCGCAAGATCAAGTACAATTTGATATTGAGTTATTATTTTTTCTTCTTCAAGCCTCTTTATTCGATAGTTGACAACTTCAGTTGAGAGTCCGACTTTTTTTGCTATCGCAGAACAAGGCTGTCTTGCATTAAGGTCAAGTTCATATAAAATCTTACGGTCTTTCAAATCTAATTTATATTGATCCATATTTATAATAAATACAAATAGTATATAAATTTTGTCTTTTTTATAAAAAATAGAATAACAGGTTTTATTATTATATATCACTACTATTAAGTTATGAAAAAAATAATATTTGTTAAACCTGCGCTTGAAACAGATGCAGTTTGGGATCCAATAAGAACCTGTTCATATTTGGGAATGTGGTATTTGGCATCTCACTTAAAATCAAAAGGGCATGATGTAACTTATTTGGATGAAGTGGTTAGAAATAATGGTTTATCTAAAAGAACTCTCTTTAAAAGAGAAATTAAAGGAGACAATATTACCGAAACTCATCTTGCACAATCATATGAAGAATTTTCTTCTCAAAAAATGCAGGATTATCATAATTTATCTCCTGAAAATTTTATTGAAAAATACTCTGCATTTAGTGAAGAAGGAAAAGTTTCAAGAACCATGGTGAGAACTGGAAATTCTTTGGAAGATACTTTAGTCGAAATTGAAAAAATAAATCCTGATGTTGTAGGTATTCCATTAATAGCAACTGCAAATTATTTGCCTGCAACTAGACTCGCAAAAGCAATAAAAACAAAATTCCCAAATATAAAAGTTATATTCGGAGGACAGCATATTTCTGCAGGTCCTGAGGCATTTATTAAAGAAA
Organism: uncultured archaeon; assembly: GCA_902385625.1. Taxonomy (GTDB): domain Archaea; phylum Nanobdellota; class Nanobdellia; order Pacearchaeales; family GW2011-AR1; genus ARS1285. Next base: position 36,610 of record CABMGE010000001.1, read on the forward strand.
ATCCTTATGTTGATCAAATCGTAACAGGTGATGCTATTTCTGTAATAGAAGATGTTATTGAAGGTAGAAGACTCGAAAAAATTGTTCACGGAGGATTTAGGGCAATGGAAGAGTTTCCTATCTTAGACCCTTCAATTATAGAAAATACTGGCTATCCTATTGAACCGACTTATACTTATCCCACAAATGGAAGAAAATCTGTAGATTTTATGTTTTCAAAAGGATGTTTTAGAAGGTGTGAATTTTGTGTAGCTGGAAGTCAGAAAGGAAATCACATAACTGCTACAGATTATGAGAGACTTGAAGAGCAACTTTCTGAATTAAAAAAATATGGAATAGAAGAACTGGTTATACAAGATGATGCTTTTCTTCGTGACCCCAAACATAGAAAAGAAGATTTGCCAAAAATTTTAGGACTTATGAAAAAATATGGTTTTTACTGGCAAAATAATGGAGGAATAGAATTTGAAGGCCTGGATGATTTTGTAACTGAACAATTAATTAAATATAATCGCGAAGGAGAGGGAAGAGTAACTTCACTTTATGTTCCATTCAATCCTCGTATATGGAATAAAGAACAAAGTGCTGCGAAGTCCATGTCTTCAAGATATCATGAGAATGCAGAAAATTTAAAAAAACTAAGAGAAGAAGGTGGAATCTATATTTTTACAAGTGCAATTATAGGAACTCCAGAGCAAACAGAAGAGGCATTTAATGAAGAACTTCAGACTGATAAGGAATTAATCCAACATGGTTATCTGGATTCTGCACTTTGTTTGTCTGCAACAATGCTTCCTGGAACAAGATGGTATGAAAGCAATGGGCATAATATTGTAAATAAGAAAGATTATGCAGGGTATTCCTTATTTGCTACACATCATAAAACTGAGAATCTTGAATCAAAAGATATTGAGAGGTTAATGGTAACCTGGACTAAATCACTGGATGAAATTCAAAAAACTTATCATTGGGGAACAGGTTTTCCAAACATTCAAACTAAATTATTTGAAAGGGGGCAATAAAAAATGACAAACAAATATGATAACGGGTATGAATCGAATAGACTTAGTCCGGTAAAAGAAGAAAGAATAAGAGAGAATCTTATTGATCTCGGAAAAACCGGGATATTTCTAGGAGCTCTTTTTCTTTCATCAATACTTCTCGCAAAAGGATGTGTTTATTGGGATAAAAATATTCAGCCAGGTTGGGATAGACATTGTGATGAGAAAATACAAGAATTAAGACAAGGTCCAAGAAGCAGTGATTTTTATCATTCTAGGGAAATTTATAGGAGATAAAATAATCTTTGTTCAATAATTCTAATTTCTTGTATTCAAATATCCATCTCCACTTTCAATAAGTCTTCTTTCAAGTTTTGCTCTTTCAATTCTTTCTTGAGCAATAACTTTTTCACACTGGGCTTTATATGTTTCTACACCTGCTTGCAATTTAACTCTTTCCACTTCATATCCTGAAATAGCTGCATCTCTTCTTGCAAGTTCTGCTTCATGCCTAGCTTTTATTAAATCTTCTTTAGCAGAATAAGCACTTTTCTCTCCTTCTAACCGAGTTATTTTAGCTTCAAGTTCAGCATTCTTTTTTTCAAGTTCATATGGCTTCATTTCTTTTTCTTTTTTTGCCATTGCTTCTCTTTGCTCAGCCCAGGCAGTTTGGGTCTCGGCTTTTATTATATCTTTTTTAAGATCTAAAAATTCATTATCTTTTCCTTTGATTGTTTTCTCATATTCTTCACACTGTTTTCTTAAGTTTTCAGAGTCTGAACTTACATTGAATGTTACTTGTTGCGGATAATTAATTTCGCGTATTTTATATCCTGTGTATCCGCTTCCTAATAACGCAAGAACTAATGCTCCTCCGCCTATTGTTTTTGAAAACCAGTCCATAATTTTAAAAGAGAATTCAAGTTTATAACTGTTTATATGATTTTTTGTATATTCTAGAAAATAATTATTAGTTATATCTAACTGAAATTAATCAAATCTATTTAGATTGATCTTTCTTTCTTCTTCAGAGGTTATTACAGAATACAACCTTTTTGCAAGTATCTGCGCATCAGGACTTTCTCCATCAATAGCTATTCTAACTTGCGTGTTTTCAAACGCAAGTAAACCACATAAGCTCAATAAATCCTTGCAATTTGCTGTTGTTCCATCTGTAAGATTGACAAATGTTACATCCATAGGGTATTTCCTTGATTCTTCTGATATTTTTATATATGCAGGGGTGCCAAGGCCAGTTCTAATGTTAACTCTTGTTTCTACAACAGTCTTATTATCCTGATTTTTTATTATAGGAGGTTGATTTGCCCTTTCTTTTCTTTCTGCTCTTATTCTTGGGACCGCAAAGAAAAGATAATCTAAAGAATAGTTTACGTCTTTTATGTCTTTTTGAATACTTTGAGATTTTTTAATAACCCTATCTGCACCTGCATCAATAGGAAGATAATGATAATCCTCTGGCATTCCAGTATAAACTAGAATCATTATCTCCGGATCAGTATCTTTTATTCTTGAAATAAGATCAAGGCTCTTCCCATAGATTGAACTATAATACAGCATAGGATAAGCAATTCCGCCTCTCCAGTCATTATCTTTGTTTTTTTCATAAGGAAGATGTGTAACTAGCGCATCAATCTTTTTTTCAGGCATTGATTTTTGAATTTTTTCAAGAACTTTTTCATCAAAATTATATATCCATTCAAGGTCAAATCTTGCTCTAAGTGAGTCTCTTAAATTTCTAAATCCCTGATATCCTTCGTTGTTATGAAGTTCTTGGATTGGCAAAGAATCAGGACATATTCCATCAAGATAATCTCTTTCAACATAAAGTATGCGTTTATTTTGTGGCATTCTATCTTAAAATAGATATTATTCAATCATCACCTCGTTTTTTTTTTAAATATAAAAAAAGAATCGGAAAAAAAGATATAAAAAAATAAAAAATAAAAAAATTAGTAGTAACTTGTTTCTCCGAATTCTTCAGTTTCTGCAGGTCTCTTTGTTAATAGCACGATTAGCACTATTAAAAGCACTACGAAGATAATTACAAGTATTACAGTAAGAATCAATACAGTATTGCTTCCGCTTGTAACTCCAGTAACATTGCTTGTTGAAGTACTTGTTTTTTCCACATTAACTGTGAAATCAACTTTCTTTTCAAGCCCTGATTCAGAATTAACATTCACTGTAATCAGGTGTGTACCTTCTTGAGCGCTACTAGTTGCTTTAACTTTTACTTGAACAGTCTTACTTGAATCAGCACCAATTGTAACAATTGGTTCTGAAGCTTGTACAGTAAGTCCCTGAACTGTTTCAGGAACAATTGAATAAACAACCATTCTACTGTTAGGATTAACTAACACTAGATCGAATGTTGTTTCTTCTCCAACTGCAATTGCTTTTGAAGTAATAGTAGGTAAAACACCTGACTGAGTTCCTTCAATAACAAGTTTCTGTTTAACAGTTGTGCTTGCGTCATAGTTATATGCTTCTACAATTACATTGTATGTTCCTGGGATAGCGTTTCTTGGTATTGATAAATACAATACCTTGTTATTAGCGTCTCTTATGTTGTCATAAGTTTCTTCTTCACTAGGAGATAAATCTCCGAAGTAAACTGTTCTCTCAACGCCTAATTCAGGAATTGAAGCTTTAACATATGTGTTGTCCATTCTTGAATTTCCGTTGTTTTGTAAAACAACATCAAGAGCAACAGTACTTCCAGCACTTGTTTTGTCCGGACCATCAACTGATAAGATGTTAAGACTGTAAAGATCTCTTTGCATCTCAACAGCATAATCTGCATCAACTGAGTCAAGTTCTTTTGCGCTTATTTCAACGTGTACAGATAAACCTTCTTTAAGGTTGTCAAGGTCCATACTTGAAGGAAGTTGGATTGAAAATCTCTTCACATACTCGCTTCCATTAACTACATGGAATCTAGGAGTAGATGCAGATATATCATCTTTGTACCCTTCAATTGATACCTTAACTTTAACGTCTGAAACGTCTTGATTTGCGACAAAGAAAACTTCTACGGGAACAGTGTCTGAAACTTCACCTGCAACAGCAGGAGTAGTTGTACTTGCACTAACTCCATTGATATTCACACCAGTGATATCAACAAAGCCAGTTGAATTAGTTGCAGCAACAACTGTGTTCAAAGTCAAAGCTATGGCTAAAATTGCTAAAAAAGAAACCAAAATTGCTTTGTTTGTCATGTTAAGCTTTTAAAAATTTAATTAATATTTTGACTCTAAAATACTTTATAAACATTTCGGTATTGTAATAACTATATAATAATTACAAAAACAGAAATCTTTAAATAGTATACCCTGGTATACCTAAGTATGGCAAACATCACTACAATTAAGATATCGACGGAAACAAAGGAAAGACTTGAAAAATTAAGGGAGTATGACAGGGAGACTTTTAATGATGTTTTAAATAAGATGTTTTATGTGTTAAATATCTGTAAAAAGGACCCTATGAAAGCCCAAAGAATCCTAAATAACATTGATAGAAGAATAAAAAGAAAGGATGTAATTAAAAAAAAGATGAAAGTTGTTGAAAAATAAAATGAGTTTGAATAACCTTTTAACAAAGCATATTGTTGATTCTACTGCAATGATCAATGTGCTAAATCCAGTTATGGCTGCTTTAGAGATTTCTCCAATTGTGGGGATGTCAAGTGATACTTCTTTTAATGCAAGAAAATTAGGAACTCTTGCTACTTATGGGGGTTTAGGTTTTTTATATTCTAAAGGAAGAGGGATTTCAAAAAAATTGTTTGGAATCAATGAATCTTCAGAAAAATTACATGACACTTTATACACTGCTGGATTCTTTTTAACTTGTAGCCCTGTTTTTTACCTTGCAGCAGGTTCAAGAGATCTAAAGGAGATTGTAATTGGAACTCTTGTCAGCGTAGGTGTGGGATTTGCTTTTGGAGGAGCTACAGGATATACAGTTGATGCATTTAGAGATTTTACAGGCATTGAAGAGTCAGAAAGACTCCCTTCCTCAATTAAAAAGCAAAATTCTAAAATGAAAAAAGGTCTTGTAGCACTTGTAACTGCAGCATCAATAGGTGCAGTATCTGGGATTTATTCACTAAACAATTATCTTCATAGGCCTCAAGATTCAACTTATTCTCAAGAAGTTTCAATAGAATCCTCTCAAAAGTAAGGCCTAGGCGAGTAGTTTTTCATAGATCTTAAGTCCAGCAGCAGAGTCTGATGCAGGATCTGGACTTTCATTGATTATTACAATTTCTTTGTTTTTTGGAAGATTTGGAATTAGTTCTTTCCATTTATCTTTTCCAGTTAAAATATGCCTTTTTTCGCCTTTTTCACCATACTCTATTCCTGAAAAATGGCAGTGCCATTCATTGTGTTTTCCAAATAATTTTTTTATCTTCTCATAATCTACCTTTTTATCCCTTGCTTCCACATGTGCAAAGTCAATACAAAAAGAGCATCCTGTTTCTTCGACAAGTCTTGAAATTTCATCTATACTTCCAAAAACATTTATCTTGCCCATTGTTTCAGCAGCAATCTTTATTTTCCAATTATTTTTCTTTATCTCTTTTAAAATATCAAGAACTGCATTTTTTATGTTTTCATATGTTTTTTCCTTGTCCATTCCACCAAAATAACCTGCATGAAAAACAACTCTATATGCTCCAAGTTTTTCTCCTATCCTGCAGCAGTCAATAATCCTTTGTTTACTTTCAAGAATTTTCTTTTTTTCTTTTGAATTTAGATTTAGCCAATAAGGAGCATGAATAGATAATTTTATTCCCAGTTCCTTTGCCCTTTTCCTAATTTCCTCTGCATCAGAATCATTATGGATATATACTCCATAAGTAAACTCAATTTCACAGGCGCGAAGTCCAAGTCTTGCAAATTCTTCCAGATTTGAAATAGCATTTTTAACAGGCCCAAGTCCACCAGGACCAAATCTTATATCAATTTTATCACCTGACTTTATTACCATGCTATTATAATTCTGATTTACTATTTAATTTTTTCCTAGTTTCTTGAAGTAATGATATGGTATACTTTGGTATACCCTGCTATCTATTTGGTAATACTAAAATATTCCAGGGTAATAAGTTCCGTCTTTAAATTCCAGAAAAGCCTTGCTTGACTTCTCCAATATTTTGTAGAATATAATTATGCATCCGTTGTATGATTATTTCTTGCATTCCTTCTTTAAGCATGCCATTGCAACCTGATAATGTCTGTTCTGGATAAGTTCTGCTTCCGCGATCAACAATGCAGTTCATTTCCCTTCCTTGTAATTTTTCAAGTTCCACTGTTCCTTGTTTTATTTTAACAAGTCCTACTGAAACATCGCAACTGGTTTTATCATGAGTTCCTTTAACACTGTAAAGCCAAACTGACTGTGAGTCTTCTTTGTAAAAAGAAACTCGTTTGCAATTATCAACTCCGCTAAAAAAACATTCTTCATCACCACATAATTTTGTATAAACAAATAAAAAATATCCTGCTGCAACAATAATCGCAACAACTATTACAGCAATTATAATAATTTTAACACTAATCAAACCTCTCTTTTTCATAGATATATTAGCATAAATCCATATTTAAAACTTGCTTTTAAGACCTTCATTATATCTCTCAAACCTCTGTGGTCCTTTCTTTAGAATCAGTTTATATTAAATTGTTTTTAGCATGATTCATTCATGATAAAAACAACTCTTGTTACATACTAACTAAATTAATATTAGTATCTGCATAAACAAAGTTTGTAGCAATAAGATTGTGACATCCAATCATTTCACATGCTTCAATTATTCTTGGAGTTGCTGTACCATCAATTGCAACAACATAAGGTTCTTCTTCAAGTCTAAGTCCAATAAGTCTGCCTATTGGAATCTTCCTTATTTTTTCTAATTTTTCATTAAATATTACAGCACCCTTTGTACCTGTTAATTCTTCAATTTCACTTTTAATTGCTTCTTTTTCTTTAGCACTCATTTTCTTTATTTCTCTATTCTTTTTTTCAGAAGGCACGGCAGCTCTTTCAACAGGAGCATGTGACCTTTCATAACTAGGCCTTTCCTCACGTCTTTCATATCTGTCGTATCTTTGAACTCCTCTTGTTCTTTGTTCTCCTGAATATTCTCTTGCAGGTACTTTTTTTCGAAGTGCTTGTAGGATTTCTTTTCCTGTAAGTTCTTCAACTTCTTTTCCTTCAGGAGCCATTGTAATAAAGTCTATTTTGGCATTCTCAGTTACATTTTTGATTATTAGGTTTCCGCCTCTATCTCCATCAACAAATAATATTACTTCAGGTTTTTGCTTGCTAAGTTCCTTTATTGTATCAGGAAGCTTTGAACCATTCATTGAAATAACATTTTTTACTCCATTTTTAAGAAGATTCACAACATCTGCTCTTCCTTCAACAATTATTAGTTCATCTCCAGATATGTCTCCACAAGGTAAATTTTCAGTGCCATAAGTCTGCATTTTTGCAACTTTAGCAGAATCTTTTATTTCAGAAGTCATTTCACTTATTCCATTTCCAGAGTCTCCTAGTTTTTCCATTAGTCTTTTTGCTCTTTCAAGAATATAGTCTCTTTTGCTTCCTCTTACATCTTCAACACTTTCAACTTCAATATGAGTATCACTTGGGCCAACTCTTTCAATTGTTTCAAGTGCTGCAGCAATTATTGTAGTTTCTGTTTTATCCATTGCACTTGGAACTTCTATTTCTCCCTTTGTCTTTCCACCTTCATAAGTGGCATTTACTTCAATTCTTCCTATTTTGCCTGATTTTTGCAGTTCTCTCATTTCCATATCATCGCCAAGAAGTCCTTCTGTCTGACCAAATACAGCTCCGATTATGTCTGGTTTTTCTACTGCTCCATCTGCCTCAAATTTAGCATGGATTATGTATTTTATTGATACTGGTGATATTTTTGCCATTTTAACTTTTCTTAAGAAATAGACTCTGTTTCCAATACCTCTTATCTTTTAATCTTCAATTTTATTAATCTTTATCTTATCTATCTTCTAAATTGAATATGAATAACGTGATTGTAAAATTGGATAATTAATAATAATTATCTATTTCTTAATATACTATTTTGATAATATGATTCTTTATAAAGTTTTCTATGGGAATTAAATCTGAAATGAGCAAAAAAATCTATTTAATTTGCCCTGTAAGAAAGGTTTCTAAGGAAATAAAGTTGTATTTGGATGATTATGTAGAAAATCAAGAACTTCAGGGAAATATGGTTCATTATCCGCATAGAGATGTAAATCAAAATGATCCAACAGGGATGACTATTATGCTATCACATAGGAATGCAATGGAAAAAAGTGATGAAGTCCATGCTTATTGGGTTCCAGGAAGCGAGGGAAGTGTATGCGATCTTGGAATGGTTTTAATGGCAAAAAAACCTTTAAAGCTTATTAATAAGGAAGAAATAGAAAATTGGCTTGTAAAAAATCCAGGAAAAAGTTATACTAATGTTGTTTATGAACTAGATGCTAATTATAGGCAAACAGAAGCCTGGATAAGAATTACCAATGCCCGAGATGCAAGAAAGTAAAGATTTTAATTGTAAAATCTAAATATATAATAGAACTCTTTTTTTAAAATGAAAATAAAATATTTTCTGTAAAATTTCGAAAGTAATAGTTCCTTTTAAAGATTTCTTTTATCGAGAATAATGATTTTTCTAACGAAAAACTTTAAATACTATTTTAAACAAATAAAATTAAATAAAAAATGAGGTCAAAAAATGTCTGAAGAATACGACGAAGAAGAAGATATTCTTGAGGTACTCGAAGAAGAAGATTAGTTTTTTTATTTTTTTATTTTTTTTAACTATCTTCTAATATTTTTCTTTTTGTGAAGATATAGGCATAAATCCTGAACAGTTTTTGTAATTCTTGTCCTCTGCACATTTTCTTGCATTCCCATAGGGAATATAATCTGGATTAGTTGTAATTCTATCCTTGATTATTATTCTCCATTTGCAGTTTTTGCATTCACCTACGCTGACTTCAAGTGTTTTCATATTTTTTCTTTTCTAGAGTTTTTTAACATATCATAACACTTTCTAATTACTCTTTCAGTGGTTTCTATTGAAATACACCCATCAGTTATAGAAAGCCCCTTTTTCAAATCTCTTCTTTCTTGTAATGTTTTTGGGAATGGTTGTTTACCTTCATGATTATATGATTCAAGCATTATTCCGACTATATCCTCATTTCCATCAACAATTTGTTGTGTTACTGAGTATGCAACTTCTTCTTGTTTTTCATATTTCTTATCAGAATTTCCATGACTGCAGTCAATAACAACATTTCTTGGAATTTCTGCGTGATCAAGTAATTGTAATGTTTGAGAAACAAGTTCAGGTTTACAATTTGGAACTCCATTTCCTCCTCGGAGTACGACATGAGAATATTTATTCCCGCGGGTTTCAACAGCGCAGGCATTGCCATAAATATCTATTCCAATAAACTTATGAGAATATCTTGCAGCTTTTGCAGCGTCTACTGCAACACTAATATCTCCTGATGTTGAATTCTTAAACCCAACAGGCATTGAGAGGCCAGATGCGAGTTGCCTATGAACCTGGGATTCAGTAGTTCTCGCTCCAATAGCAGACCATGAAATCATATCTGCAATATATTGGGGAACAACAGAGCCAACAAACTCTGTTCCGCATGGAAGCCTGAGTTCAGTGATATTTTTTAAAAATTTTCTAGCTATTCTAAGTCCATCTGCAATTTTATAACTTTCATCTAAATTTGGATCATAAATAAGTCCTGTCCATCCAATAACTGTTCTTGGTTTTTCAAAATATGTTCGCATGACAATTAATAATTCATCTGAAACTTCTTCTGAAAGATTTTTTATCCTTTTAGCATATTCAATGCAGGTTTCAGGATCATGAATAGAACAAGGTCCAACAATTATTATCTTCCTTTTATCTTTTTTGTCCAGTATATTTTCTATTTCCTTTCTAGATCTGGCGATAAACTCTCTATCTTTTGCATTTAGAGGTATATCTTCCATAAGCCCCCTCGGACTTGGAAGTGCTTCATATCCGACAATATTATTATCAAAGACTTCTTCCATTTTTTCTTCTAATGTTTCTGTTATCATCGTTTATATATTTTTATTTTATGAGCTTCAGTTCCGAGAAGAAAACCAAAAAAGTATAGAATTATCTTAAAAGATAAGTAATACAAATCCGGTTTAAAGTATCCCGGATTTTACCAAAAGTAAAAAAAGCTAAAGCTAGAATAATTCTTATTTAGATTATTCATTGCTTTTTTCATATAATAAGTTAGAAAAAGGAGTTTATAAATTTTATGAGTCTAAAATATACTAAATCAGTTCTCATTAACTTCCTCTAAATATTGGATTCTATATTGGACTCCTCGAGAATCTCTTAAGTTAATGTCTTCTTCAGAAAGTTCTCTTGGATCGCATCTTCCATCATAATGGTAGAATTCACCTGGATTTTCATACTGTGCAAAATAATTCATATTTATAACAAATAAATATTTTTTATAAACATTTAGATAATTTTTGACTAATGACCTATGTAATAATCATCTTTCATCTGTTCCCAGGTCTCAAATCGATTTCTAAAATTCCTAAATATCTGATTGTCATCAACAGCAGATCTAGAAAAATATGTTTTTTGATCAACTAATGCAGAGTTCTTTGCTTCAAGATTTATTTCAACTGAATATTTTTCTGTCATTTTTTTCTCCTTAAAATTATCAGAACTCTTTTTCCTTGATTTATATTATAAACTTGGATTTAAATATCTTTTTATCGATATTAATTATTCTTTTTAATAAGATTATTTATTGGAAAAAAATCATTTCCTGCCTCTACCTTATTACAAATAGGTTTATCATTTTTATAAAAAACTTTTTTTGCACCAACATTTTCTTTGGATCTTATAAATCTATAAGTACCATCAACAATTTCAAGAGCGCAGTTATCATCAAGTCCAATTCCAACCCCCGGAGTTGTTTTCATTATCTTAACAAGTCCTTGGTCTCTATATTCTTCCCTAATATGATGTGGGCTTAAAGTAAGGTTGACTATTCCAAGTCCATTTATTCTAATAACTGATTTATCTTTTGGATCATTGAATCTAGGAGAATCACTACATCCATATTTGAACCAACAAATTGCACCTGCACTAAGCCCTGAGAGCACTATTCCTTTTTCATATGCCTGAGATAATAGTTTATCAACTCCATATTTTTTCCATATTTCAAGCATAGTTTTAGTGTTTCCACCGCCAACATAGATTAAATCTGAACCTAAAATCTTGCCCTTAATTTCTTCTTTAGAAGGAGTTTCGTTTACAAGTTTTAAAACATCTATATTACATCCGAGTTTGTCTCCATAAATCTGTCTAAATGTTTCACAGTAGCCTTCAGCATCAGAGCTAGCAGTAGGAATAAAAAGTGCTTTAGGATTTTTCTTGCCTGTGAGTTTAACTATCTCTGAATCAATAGAAAAAGTATCCAGGTCTTTTAGTTCTCCACCGCCAATTGCAATTATTTTTCCCATATGGAAATTAAAAATAACTAAGTTATAAACTTATTTAAAATATTATTAAATCTCTTAAGAATTAAGCAAACTTTTTCTCAACTATTTCCATACAAACACCAGCAGCAACTGTAGCTCCAGCATCTCTTATTGCAAATCTTGCCATATGAGGATTAACACTTGATTTTTCAAGTACTAAGTTACCCATTGGTTTAAGTTTTACTATTGCAACATCTCCATTCTTAATAAAGTCAACTTTACCAGGCATTGGTTGTCCTGATGTAGGATCTATTTTATGAACTATCTCAGTAAATTGACATGGAACTTGAGCTGTGTGAACATGGAATACAGGTGTATATCCTTTTGCAATTACAGTTGGGTGGTTGATTACTGCAATTTGTGCTGTGAATTCTTCAACCATTGTTGCTGGTTTTGCAGCATCGCAAATTACATCGCCTCTAGCAATATCTTTTTTTCCAACTCCTCTAATATTTACTCCAACATTAAATCCTGCAGGTGCTTCTTGGAATTGTTCATGGTGCATTTCAATTGTTTTTATTTCTCCATCCATTCCTCTTCCACTTCTTCCAGGTAAGATTTTAACTTTTTGACCAATCTTCATAATTCCAGTTTCAATCTTTCCAACAGGAACAGTTCCAATTCCAGTAATTTCGTAAACATCTTGGATTGGCATTCTCATAGGAAGATCAGTTGGTTTCTTTGGTTCATCAAATAAATCAAGTTGTTCAAATAGTGTTGGTCCTTTGTACCAAGGCATTTTATCTGACTTTTTGAAAATATTATCTCCCATAAGTCCGCTTACAGGCAAGAAAACTGTTTTTTCTGGATTTATTCCAACAGCTTTAAGTAAAGCAGAAACATCAGCCTTAGTTTTATTAAAAGCATCTTCTTTGTAATCTACTGTATCCATCTTGTTAATTGAAACTGCAATTTGTTGAACTCCCATTGTTCTAAGAAGCCAAAGGTGTTCTTTTGTCTGAGGTTGAACTCCTTCTTTAGCAGCAATTGTCAAAAAAGCAGCATCAGATTGAGAAGCTCCAGTAATCATATTCTTTACGAAGTCTTTGTGACCTGGTGCATCAATGATTGTAATCTGTCTTTTTGGTGTAATTAATTTTTGGTATGAAAGATCAATTGTAACTCCTCTTTCTCTTTCTTCTTTAACTCGATCCATAACGTAAGCAAATTCAAATCCAACTTTTCCTTGTCTAACAGCTTCTTCTTTTAATTTCTTCATTTCCTGTTCTGGAATAACTCCGCTGTCATACATAAGTCTACCTACACATGTTGATTTTCCATGGTCAACATGACCTACAAATACAACATTCATTGTTGGTTTAATTTGTGCCATTTTTTTCTTTTGTATTAAATAAAATGTTTAATGTTATATGATAAAAATATAGGTTTATAAATGTTTCTATATTTTAGCAAATATTTCGGAATTATCGAGGAGAAAAAATTATCTGAATTTTTTATCTGTTGATAACATAGAAAACCTCTCCTGGAATTTTTAGCACTTTAAATTTTAGATTAACTCTTTCAAGCATAAGTTCAAATCCTTTTCTCCTCGGAAGATTCATTGGTTTCCCTGAAATTGTATTTGTTGAAAAACTTACAACAATATATTTTGTTTTGAGGCTTAGATTTTTTATAAGTTCCTCTCCGGGCTTATGATTGTTTGTATTAATCAAGTCTATAAGTTTGAACATAAATATTATATCTGATGAGGGTAAGTTCGAGATCTCTTCTAAATTTCGAACATTCAAGATCTGTGCTTTTCCATTGAGTCCTTGAGTTTTCATAATTTGAAAATAATCATTAAGAAAATTAATATCTGAGATATCAATATCATATGAATAGTAACTCAGGGAATTAATTCCAACTTCTTTCATATAAATATATGAGACTGGATTAATGCCTGCTCCCAAATCAATTATTGTTTTGGGTTTCCCTGTTATTTCAAATATTTCTTTATAGATCTCATTATAATATTGAAGTCTTTCTTTAGTTGAAACAGCAGTCGAGAGAATTTTTTCAATTATTTCAACATTCCCAGGACTTTTTTTCAATTCTTCAAGAAGTTTTACTCTGCGGTTCTTTTTTCCTCTTAAATAACTCGAATATAATCTGTGAAGCTTGGATCTTATTTCTTTAACTGATTGTTTGTCTATTTTTATGACTCTATTGTTTTTCCTCAAATACTCCTTTATCTCTTCAACAATTATTTCATCTGAAAGAGTTGAATATTTCTTGCCCTTTTTTATTTCTATCAAAAATTCATTTATCAGTTTTTCCATTAACTAAATAGAATTATGGAATATAAAAGTTCTTTTGTTTTTAAAATTTTTAGCAAGATTTACTCTTGATAAAAATTAGCATGTATCTGATAAGATACAAATGTCATGCCCAAATGGCATTTAAAACTAAATCCAAAAAAATTGCTGCACCATACTTGCAACTCCGAGCCATGGTTGAGCCTGTCGAGGTGAATATGCTGATGCAATTCCAAGACCATAATCAAATGCGTTTGGAGAGTATCCATAACCTGAATAACCATAATAGTCATATCCTGGAGGATATCCATATCCATCATAACCATATCCCCCATAACTTCCATATCCATCATAGCCATAATAATTGTCATAGTATTGGTTATATCCAGCTGTTCCGCCTGTAAAATAAGGCATCGAACCTGTATTTGAAGGGTAAGATGGAGAATAATAAGCATTATAATCTACTGAGTTAGAATTTCTTGTAACACTATTGAACTGATATACTTCTGAGTTAGGTCCTCTAAATGAACTTGATGAGGAAGAACTTGGAGTTGTACTTGTTTGATATCTATAAGGATCATCACTACAATCTCCATAATAACCAGTAACTCCTCTGCAAAGTCCACTAGCTGAAACAGAACTAACTACCATTAAACTTGTTAGTATAACAACCAATGCTACGAGTGCAATACGAAGTTCCATTGATAATGTTTTTTTCATATTTTTCCTAATACTTCCAACTATTTAAATCTTTTGTTTTGTATACACCTTATAGTAGTAACAAAATAGGCTATTAAAATAAGTTTGTGATAGATAAAAAGAATTAGTTTTGTTTCTCTAGCTCTTTTGCGAGGATCTTACTTACTTTTCCTGGATTTTTCCTACAATATAATTCAATCTTGCTTGATCTATAATGCGCTTTTTCATAAGTAAACCCCTTTTTCATAAGTCTTCTTTCATGAGCTTCGTGTAAAAGAACATATTCTAGCTCTTTTGGACTTAGTGCATCATCAATCCATATTTCTCCAGGAGGTATAAAGTGATAGATCATATCATGTCCACCCTCTGTAAAATCAATAAAAAAAAGAGAACGAACTAAAAAGCCATCTGCAACATATACCTTTATTTTTTCATTACTATATTTTTTAAGAAGTTTCCTTCGAATTTTTATTATTATCTCAGAGTTATCCAATTTTTTAAATTTTTTAATAATGGGACTTTTATTTCTTTTATCTTTTTCAGCAATGGTTCCATGATCCCTTGCTTCTAAAATGCTTTTTCCTCTTTTTATCCATTTGTCTCTTGTTAAAAGAAAAGTTGTAAAATATTTCCATTCTTTTGTTTTTCCAAATTCACAATCAATCCAAAACTCGTTTTTAGGTATAAAATTAAATAAGTAATTTGCTGAAAAATTTGTAAACTCTTCATCGATATTTTCGCGTATGTATTTGCCGTCAACATACCAAACATCAAATCCTCCAATTTTTCCAATCTTTTTTATATATGGTTTTTTCATCAGCAATTAGAAAATAAATATTTACAGAATTAAATAACAACATTGGTTAATAAATTTGTTGATAGATAAAATAGAAATAATCTAGTAAACATAAACTGCAACTGGTTTGGTATATCCATTTCTTGAATTTGATTCTACCTGATCTTGCACATAATAAGGATTATTTATTTCATCACAAGAATTATAATAATATCTTTCATCACAGTCATTTCTTGTAACTCTTATTATATTTCCATAATTATCTGTGTATTCTTTTTGGCAAGTTCTATAATAGTAATTATAATATTCATCGTAGCTCGGTTGATAGTTGTTATACTGTTTATAGCAAATATAAGATTCTCCGCGGCTATTTCTGCAATAGTCAAATTTACCATAATCATAATGTCCAAAGTCAGAATAACTTCCAATGTCACCCAAATTTCTGTAAGTTATTCCACAATTACTCGAGTCAGAAGGATAATCTCCATAAAATGTAATTGATGCAGAGATTATTCCAGCAGCAACTACTATAACTAATAAAAATGCAATAACTAATAGTCTAAAACCTTTTTTCACAAATTAAAGTAAAAATACAAATATATAAGCATTATTGTTAGAAATCTATACTAATTAATAACCATATCCATAACCAGAATCTCCATATCCACTATATCCACCATAACTTCCATAACCATAACTTGGATAACCATATCCATAATCACTATATCCACTTCCATATCCATAATCTCCATAATCTGAATAACCATAATCATAAGGAGATTGTTGAGAACAATAATAGTATTGTCCATAATCATCTCTGCAATAACTTAATTGTCCAGAAAATCCATAACCATAATCATATCCATAATCTTCACCATAACCATAACCTTGGTCATAAGCAGAATATTGTTCATTTCGATTATAGCTGCTTGATATATCATGACTATCATAGTTATAGGTGTTGTAGGTATTATAACTATCCTGAACATTATAGCTATCTTTTGTATTGTAACTGTTTAAAGGATAATTTCCATTTTTATATGAAGAATAACTGCTAGAAGGAGCATATGCATAACCACCTCCCCCTCCATTGTTATTACCATATAACATGCTGCAATCGTCGTAATATCCATTTGGACCCATGCAAAGTGCAGGACTTGCTGCAGAAATAAAACTAATTAAAATAATAACTAAGAATGTTCCAAGTCCTGTTAACAGTATGCTTTTTCTCATAGTATAAAGCTTTACCTCTTGACTTTTTTATGAATAATTTATGTCTAACTACTATTTAAGGATTAGTATAGAAAAAAATACAACTTTTAAGTATCTATTTCTTCCTAAAAATTAAATATAAAATAAAAATCATAATGCAAACAATAATATTAATTGCATAGTTGAATAATAATGGCCATCTAAATGCAGTATAAACAATATAGAATAAAGTTAAAACTTCTCCAAAAAACCACCATACAATAAATGTTAATGAAAGACCAGAAAAATCTTTGGTCTTAAGAGTTTTGAATAATTGCGGAAGTCCACAGGTTGCAAGAAGAACTGCTCCAATCCAGCCAATTAATTCAATTGTATTTATTCCCATCTTTTATTAATTCATTTAAATTTAATAAGGTTAAAAATATTTCTAAATGACTTGCTAGTTGTTTTTGCCTTAAGTGAATTAAGTCAAAAACAATTTTAAGCAAGATTTACTCTTGATTAAAATTGCTAACTGTCTGCCTAAGACTAATAGGTCATGCCAGCAGGCATTATTTAGATGTATAAAATAGACAACGTCTTATCACAACTTTATTAAACATTAAATGCCTAATAATAGTGTATATTTCATATAATGAAATATATAAAATAAATATAATAGTTATTTTTAAGCTAAATTCATTTTAGATTAAAAATGCTAACTATTGCAATAACTTTATTGGGTAATGCCAGGAGGGCATTAACTTGTATATGAGAAAATTAAATATTGCTTCGTTTATTGTAATATTATTATCTTTTTTAATTGGAATCCTTTCTTATGGTTATTTTCCAGATAAGATGGCTACACACTGGGATGCTTTAGGACAATGTAATGGATATATGCCAAAATTCTGGGGAACTTTTTCAATACCTCTAATATCTCTGGGTTTGTTTTTATTATTTCTTTTAATTCCGATTATAGACCCTTTAAAAAAGAACATAGAAAAATTTAGAAAATATTATGACACTTTTATTTTAATTACTCTGCTCTTTTTATTTTATGTTTATATCTTAACAATATTCTGGAATTTTGGGATTGTATTTAACATGAATGTAGCGTTTATTCCTGCTCTTGGATTTTTGTTTTTTTATATGGGTGTAATTTTACAAAAGATAAAACGGAATTGGTTTATTGGAATAAGAACTCCCTGGACCCTTTCGAGTGAAACAGTCTGGGATAAAACTCATAAGCTAGGAAGCATTTTATTTAAGGTCTCAGGGGTAATAACCTTGATTGGAATTTTCTTTCCAAGATACGTTCTTTGGTTTGTGTTAGGTCCTGTAGTTATAAGTGGAATTTGGCTAATTATCTATTCCTATCTAATGCATAGAAAAGAGGAAAAAGATTAAACAATAACTGCATCTATTTGTTTTTCAAGCCTAAAAATTCTTTCATAAGAAAAATTCATACTAACTCCATTAATAGGACTAGACTCATAGTTTTCTCCCTGCCAATTAAATTCAATTCCTCTTTTTGCAGGTATATATGTAGTAGCTTCATTTTCGATAAAATGTTTTACTCCTGGAATTGTTGCAACAACAATCTTTTCTTCAAGTATTCCTTTACAATCTTGAGTACTATGATCAAATTTATACATAGTAACCCTATATAAATCAAATTCATGTCCTATAATTGAATTATCTCTAAAAACTATTTTTGGGCTATCTTCTTTTTCCATATTATTTTTTTACAAGTTTCCAAGTTTTTATATTTTATTCTGCAAGCATAAACTCATAAACTGCTTTTGCTAAACGATGTGTTTTTCTTATTGGCTGAGGTTTTTCTTCATTAAGTTTCTGATTTAACCATTCAGGACAGCTTCTGCAATAAGGATATTCGCAATGATTTGCAGCAAAAGCGAGTCCTTGAACAAGAATTGGTCTATTCAAAAGAGCAACACATTCTTCCATATATGCACAATCTGTTCCCCATCTACGAAATCCTCTTATTTGATTTATGTCTGCTTCGACTATTCTTGATCTTTCTTTTTCACTAATATCTCTGCCAATATATTTTGAATATGTCATTTTTAATTTTGTGCTCTTGAAAGCATATCATCAACAAATTTACCTGTTGCCATTTTCATTATTCCTTTTGGAACAATAAGGCAAGGTGGACGATCATATCCCCTTCTTTCAAGTAAATCATAAATTTTGTTTCTCCAGATGCTTTTTTCACCATATCCATCTAAATTTGGAATTTCAGTAGATTCATGATTTTGAGAAACTCCAACTTTTAATCCTTCCATCATCATTATTTCTTCTGCTTCTCCAAGTAAAAAATGTCCCCCATCCATTAGAATTGCATCAATTTGTCCTGTTCCACAAACTTCAAGACAATCACAAATATTAAACGTAGAAAAAATATTAGTTCCTTCATACCCTCCTATTTCTGAAAGTTCTTTTGCAACCTTTTCACCAAGTAAATCAATAGTTCCAAATCTATCTTGAAATGGATCTCCAAAATCTTCTACAACAAGAACATTATATTTTTTTGAAGAATTATTCCCTGGAACTGTAAATGGACGTAAAAAATCAATTTTTTCAATTAAAGGAACTGATCTATCAAGATATAGTTTTCTTCTAAATGCAAATCTTTTTATTTCATCTGCTTCAAGTTCTGAATGTTTGAGCATATTTTGCCCGTATTGTTCTGAAACTTTTTCAAGTTCTTCATTTAAGATAAAATCAAGAGTTTCTGTATCCCCTCGGTACATAGCCTCTCTTATATTTTCACTTTTACAAAGTATTGGTGGAAGATTAATTCCTCTTTCCTTTAAAGAACACATTATTGCAAGGTAAACTGATCTAAAATAGCTATCATCTCCTTTTAATGATTCAAGAGTATAAGATTCATAATCCATAAAAGCAGGAGATTCTACATCCATTCCTTTAATTTCTTTAAGTAAAAATGCAGTTCTTATTCTATGAATTGATTTTGAATCTTCGACTAATGCTTCTTCTGAATATGATTCCGAAGAACTATAGCTATTTCTGCTTATAACTTTACCATCTCCATTTACAAGTTTATTTCCTGCATTATCAACGCCCCAAAAAGTGTCTCCCATATAAGATTCTTTTTTTAAAATTTGCCATAAATTTACTTTATATTCATCACCAAAATTAAGATGACAATCAAATCTAATCTCCGGAGTAATTACTCCATTAAATCCTTCTAATCTTTGAAACAAAGTAATAGGTTTTCCAATTACTGCAGAGAGAACTTGCAGGTTTGCATTTAATTTTTCTTCAAGTGTTTGTTCTTCCATTTATATTAATATTCTGAAATTTCAATAAATAGTTTGATATAGGGAGGGTATATAAATGTTTTTATATTTGTAACTAGTAAGTAGTTATAAATTAGTGAAATATTCTTTCAATTAAATTATAATTTATTTCAGAAAAATTATTTATAACTAAATCAGCATTGCAAACATCCTCAAATTCATTATGTCCGTTAACATATCCAATTGATTTCATTCTACCTCTTCTCGCAGCTTCTATTCCACTGGCAGCATCTTCAATTACAACGCATTTTTCAGGTTCAAATTTTAATTTTTCTGCTGCTTTTAAAAAAACATCTGGACTCGGTTTATGCAACTCCACATCATTTGCAGAAATGACAACTGGAAAATATTTTGTGAGATCCAAATAATCGAGAATAATGTCTGCCCTGAATTTTTGAGAAGAAGTGCCTACTGCAAGCTGAACCTCTTTAGAATTCAAATCATCAAGAAGTTTTACAAGTCCGCGATCAGGTTTCATTGATTTTAAAAATTTAAGTTCAAGATCCCATATTTCCTCCCTAAATGATTCTAATTCCAGATTAAGGCCATATGTCAAGTTCCAGTCCACTATAACATCCTTAAAAGACCTTCCAACATATTTTTTTATATCTTCTTCAGATAAATGAACTCCTTGTCTTCCAAGAATTTTATTCGCCGAATCCCAAATCATTTCATAAGAGTCTACTAAAACTCCATCCATATCAAATATGACTGAATATTCCATTATTTTTAATTAAAAAATACTTATTTAAATTATTATGCAATGAAAAATAATATTATAATTCACCACATATGTTCCAAATGAAATTCTTTTAATTCAGGCACTGATTTTTCATTTAATTCCAAGGGCGAGCCTGTAATAATCCCTCGAGGATCATAGACAATTGTTGCCCTTGAAAAATCAATATTAACCCTATTAATATATCTTGCAGGAACATGCCACATTCTTCTTACAAATTCAGTTTCAGGCAAACCTGAAACTCTAATAATAATATCTCTTGGCATATCGTATGCACTATTAACTCCTTCTTTCCAACCTCCCACATCAACGGTTTTTTTAATATATAGAAATCTAAATCCTCCTTCTTTTTCTAAGCCAAGTTCAACCCATTCTCTTTCACTAAAAACAAATCCATTTTCTTTATAATTTCTATATTCAGGTAAACCAATGCCTCTATAAAAATTTAAATTATCCATTTAGAGATATTAAAACAAACAGTTTAAAAATATTTGGACCTTATTCGTTTTCAGCAAGTCCTTTTCTAGTTCTTATCTTTCTGATAATTTCTGGCTGTATTGAAGCAGGAACTTTTTCAAAAGTCTGGTCAACCATTGAGAATGTTCCACGTCCTTCTGTTGCTGATCTAAGTTGCGATGCAATTCCAATCATTTCTGCAACAGGAAGTTTAACTTTAACTATAACATGACCTGCTCCTTGTTCAATATCAAGTATTTGTCCCCTTTTACTTTGAGCAAGTTTTGTAAGTTCTCCCATAAATTCAATCGGACCTTCAATAAGTAGAGTTTGAACAGGTTCAAATAAACAAGCCCCAGCTGTTCCAATTGTCATTCTAAGTGAATCTCTTACAGCAGGGTAAACCTGTGCAGGACCTCTGTGAATTGCATCCTCATGAAGTTTAACATCAGTTAAATTAATTTTAAGTTTTGTACAAGGTTCTCTTGCAAGTGTTCCAGCATCAATTACTTGTTCAATACCATCCATTACCAGTTCAATTACTTCTCCAAGATTAACTTCTCCTTTAATTTTGCTAACAATTGCACATTCTTTGTAAATCTCAATATACTGTCTTGCTTCTTCATTTGGAATTCCAAGTTCATTTAGTTTTTTCCAAACTTCTTCTTCTCTTTTTTTAAATCTTCTTTCAGGAAGTTCTCCTGCTTTTATTGCCTTGTAAACATCATCTTCAAGAGGTTCAACTTGCATAAAGAATAAATTGTGTTTGTTTGGAGATTTTCCTTCTCCTTCATTTCCTTTTTTAGAAACTGTTTCTCTGTAAACAACAATAGGTTCAGAAGTTTTAACTTCAACACCTTTTTCAGTTTTAATTCTATTTTCAATAATTTCTAAATGGAGTTCTCCCATTCCAGACATTAAGTTTTCTCCTGTTTCCTCGTTAATTTCAATTTTTAAAGTTGGATCTTCTTTTGCTACTTTTTTCAAAACTTCAATTAATTTTGGAAGATCTTGAGGTTTTGGAACAGTAATTGACTTTGTAATAACTGGATCAAAAATATGCTTTATGTTTTCAAATGGTTCTTGAGGATTAACTGTGATAGTTTCTCCAGGTTGTGAAACAAGCCCTGTAATCGCCAAAACATTTCCAGCAGGAACTTCACTCATTTGTTCGGGTTTTATTCCATTATAAACTAAAACCTGTTGAATTTTCTGTTTCTTTTTATCATTATTCAAATAAACTTCCATTCCTTCTTTAAGTGTTCCTGAGAATAATCTTCCTGCATTAATTTCTTTTCCTGATCTTGATTCAATAATTGTATTTGTAATTACGAATGCAACTTCTGCATTTCTATCGCAGCTCATAAGTCCTTTTCCAAATTCACTTTGAAGGTCTCCAGATGACCAGATTTTAGGAATTCTGTATTTTTGAGCATCAACTGGTGATGGTAAGTGTTTAACTACTGCATCAAGTAAAACTTCGAATAGCGGAGCTTTTTCCCAAACCCATTTTTTTCTTTCTTCTTCAGTCATAGTTCCATCATATAATGAAATTACATCCTTGAAGCTAACTCCTTTCTTTTTCATATAAGCAACTGAAAGTGCCCAGTTGTCTCTTGCACTTCCAAAAATAACACTTCCGTCCATAACATTAACTTTCCATTTTTGTCTAAATTCTGGTTCTGCAATTTGTTCGATTAGTAAATTAAAATGATCAATTATTTTCATAAATCTTTCCTGCATTCCCTCAGGAGTTAGTTTTAATTCTTTTATCATTCTGTCAACTTTATTAATAAAAAGAATTGGTTTTACTCTTTCACGAAGAGCTTGTTTCATAACAGTTTCAGTTTGAGGCATTATTCCTTCTGAAGCACAAACAAGAACTATTGTTCCGTCAATTGCTCTCATTGCTCTTGTAACATTTCCAGAGAAATCAACGTGTCCAGGAGTATCAATAAGATTTACAAGATATTCTTTTCCTTCTAGTTCGTGAGCCATTGATACATTCGCAGCGTCAACAGTTAAAAGTCTCTCTTGTTCATCAGAGTGCTGCCATGTCTGCATTCCACCGTCAAGATCTCCAGCAAGTTTTTCGCTCATCATACCTGCAGCAGCAAGTAAATTGTCTGTAAGCGCTGTTTTCCCATGGTGAATATGTGCAGAAGTAGCGATGTTTCTAATTGTATCTTGTGTTGAAACAAGTCTTTTAATTTTCTCAAACGGTGTTTCTTTTTTTGCCATTTTATTTTTTATATTTCTTTCTTAATGCGAGTATTATAGAAGTTGCAAAAACAACTTAATAATTTAAGATAAATAATGATATAAAACACGCTTTAAAAACCTTACTAAAACTTTGCGAGGATTAGTTGACTAATTTAGGAGTTTAGCACCGAATACATTTATATATCCTAAAATA
Organism: uncultured archaeon; assembly: GCA_902385625.1. Classification (GTDB taxonomy): domain Archaea; phylum Nanobdellota; class Nanobdellia; order Pacearchaeales; family GW2011-AR1; genus ARS1285. Next base: position 60,136 of record CABMGE010000001.1, read on the forward strand.
TATATTTAACTATGGCAAAAAAAGAGACAAGAAATGAAAAGAAAAAAAGCCCAGGTGGACTATTTGTTCCAGCAGGAGTTCTAATTGGTCTAGGTTTAGGATTCTTAATGAACAATGTTACAGCCTATTTGTTTTTAGGACTTGGAGCAGGATTTTTGGTCTGGGCAATTTACGAAATAGCAAGGAAAAAATAAATTTATTTTTTATTTATTTCTTTATCTTCATCTATAAATAACCGTCTGCAATAATAGGATATACCAAAGCGTAGCAGAAGCAAGTGTTGCAACTGTTGAAAAATATAAATTAAGAGTAAGAAATGTTACAGCAAGTACATAAAGGCCTAAAAATGTAATCATCGGAGTTTGGATTGTCATGAGTTTCTTTTTGATTTTAAATCCATGATATATTTGTGGAATTAATGCAAATATGAAAAGCGCATTTACAATCGGAATTACTAAATCTTGCCATACCATTACAAAGATTAGAACTTAAAATACTTTAATTTCTGTGGTGGCGAGAGACACCTCTGTTATTTATATATTACATAGTCTAAATTCTTATATAGGATTCTAAACTATTAGGTAGGTTATAAAAAAATGGTAAAAAAAAGAATTCCTCAGGGAACTTTTGATAATGATTTTTTAAAAGGCACAGTTAGAAATTACCCTTCTTTAGAATGTTTAACTCAGCATCAAAGAGAAGAATTAGATAAAAGAATAACACACCTTATAGACTTTGAGAGTACTGCCAAGGTTCCATTTCAGGTAGTTGATTATATTTCAAAGTGGATATCCTCAAAACCTGAGTTTGAAGAAAGACATATTTCAGATGATCCTGAAAAAGACAGGAAAAGAAAATATTTTTTTAAAGACCCCTGGGGAGGAGGAAGTATGGCAATTGTTCGAGAAGGAAATGAAAATTCAAATAGTTCAATATCAAAGGGTTTTAACTTAATAATTTGTCATTCTGATTCACCATGTCTCAGACTAAAACCCAGACCAATAAAACTTGAATGGGATCCTGAGCAAAGGTACAATTTTTTAGGAGTAAGGCTATCTGCAATTGCCCAAGGAGGTCTTTCAGTTCATCAATGGTTAGGACAGCCAGTAAAAATCATAGGTTATAAAGAATCCAGGGATGGAGGAAGAAGACTAATTGAAATACCGGGTTTTGTTCCAGATACTTCAGCCCATATTGATTATCGAGGAGAGCAAGAAGTAAATGAGGCATTTCCTCCTGAAAAGTCTTTGGAAATAATAACAGGCCATACAGGCCAGGAAGAAACTTTAAAAAAATTCGGATTCAAATCTCCTGATGATTTTGCACAATCCAAGTTTTTTGCTGTTCCAATAAATAATCCAACTCCAATTGATGAATATAGCTGGAGGCTGCTTGCAGGATATGGTCATGATGACCGGTCTTGTATTTATTCAGCTGTTGATGCAATTGTAAAAACAAGAGATCCAAAAAGAACTTCAATTTTATTAATTACTGATAGAGAAGAACTAGGGGATGATGCTCCATCAGGAGCGCAAGGTCCTTTTTTTGACAGGGTTTTAGACTATATCCTCGAAAAAGAAGAACACGATAAAGATACAGAATTTTCAGAAAAAGACAGAAGAAGAATATTATACGAGTCGTGTATGTTAATCGGAGATGTCAGTATTGCTCCCTCAGGTCATGATTACGAGCAAATGGATGTTTCTAATTCTCCTAAACTCGGATTTGGAGTATACATTGCAGCCGATGATTCCTCTTCTTCAAATACTGGATTTATCTCAAAATTAAAATATCTTGCACAAAGAGGTTCATCCAGAGGATATAATCTGTATCATCAGATATCTGGAACGTTTTATAATCAAGACAAAGAAGAAGTCTGGTTCAGGTCTCCAGAAGGTAAAGATAGCTTATATAATCGAATTGGTCAATGGACTTGGGTAGGAATTCCTTGTGCATCTGCACATAGTCCAAGTGAAATTATTTGTCCGGCAGATGAACTCTGGACATCAAAACTCTACAGAAGATTTTTAGAATCAGATCTAAGCATGTAATTAGAGATAAAAAAATGAAATGTGAAATAATTAAAATTGCAAAATGTCCAAGGACAACTAATAAACAGAGCGAATTAATAATCTAAAATGGGATGGGTACAAGAAATAGCAGATGTTTTGGGAAGATTATCTTTTTTTGATATTATCTATGAGTATCAACAAGGACTTTACTTTAGAAATGGTACTGCAATCGAAAAAAGAATTAAATGGGGTGGAGAAGAACTTGAGGAAATTGTTGCAGAAGAAAAAAAAGTAATTGAAGATAATGGGGGCAAATTAAAATTAATAAAAGATTATTATTCTGGAGTAGATAATATGAAGCTTCCAAAGGGTTGGAAAAAGCATAGAATAACTGGACTTCCAAGACATGAAAAAAGATATGAAAAGGACAAAATACTTAGGCCTGGATTATATTTTAATATTCCTCTTTATGATGCAATTGTTATTCATAATAAAAAACAAAAGGTTCTAAATCTGGGAAATATAAGTATTCTAACCACGGATAGTGAGCCAAAGAGATTAACTGTAAGTTGTAATATAAGATATGAACTAATGGACTTGTATAGAGCTTTTACCGAAGTAGATAACTATGAAAAATCACTTGTTGATTATGGTCTTTCAATACTTGCAATGCATTCTAGAGGTAGGAGATATAAGGAATGGGCAGATACAAATATTGTAAAAGAAGTTGAAGAACTAGTAAGGGATGATCTGAGGAATATTGCAACAAGGGACTGGGGTCTAAAAATACACCAGGTTTATGTAACTGATAATGTAGAATCAGACTTTAATCGCGTTGCTCATGAAGGAAATATTATTTCCGATGAAGGGCTTGTAATAAAACTTGCAAAATAAATAAAAATATTTATTGTTTTAATATATCATGTCAAAAAAAGAGTACTGGTCAGCATCTAGAATTGACGTAGCAAATTATTGCAGAATGAGATATTATCTAAAATATATTGAACATGAGAAGTCTGCAAGGCTTTCAGCATATGCAAAGGGTTCTTTACTTCACGAAGGAATTGAGCATTTTTGGGACAGGCTAGGAACAGAAGAGGAAGTTGCAAAAAAGAAAAATGGAAAAAAATATTATGACGGAGAAAGTTTTTCAAAATATCTTCAGGGAAAATGGTTAAGAACAGTAATAGGTTCAGAGCACACAAAAAATCCAGATCAAAAGATTGCCTGGAGATTTGAAGGAGAACAATGGGTAATTAAAAATTCGATTCCTGGTATATGCATGCCTCTTTTTGAATATATAAAAGAAGAAGGTCCTCCATTATTTAGCGAATTAGAATTTGATTTTTCACTTGATTCAATGAGATTTAAAGGTTACATCGATGAGGTGAGAATAAGAGATGGAAAAGTTGTAATAAGGGACTTTAAATCAGGTTCTCCATTTCTCGGAAATATGAAAGTGGATAATGATCCTCAGCTAACATTCTACAATGCAGGCCTTTGTGCAAAATGTTTTGTAGATCCAAATTTTTCCAAGACATTGGGTCTTGAAAAAGTAAGCAGTCAGTTTGTAGGAAATCCTTATTTTATATACCCTGAGATTGAAGAGGAATTTTTTATGATAGAAGCCCTTCCAAAAATTAGGCAAGCTGAATCAGAATCAAAAAAAGAAGCCCCAAAAAAATCAGATTTTGCAAACGAAGAAGATTATAAAGAAGCAATTAAAAGAAGAGACAGAATACTTGGAAATATTCCTTCAGTTATCCTAAAGACAAAGCGGAGAGATGAGCACTTCTACGAATTAATAAAAATGATTAAAGGAGCAAAAGAAGCAGTAAAGGTAGGAGATATTTATCCTGAAAGAGGAAGAAAATGCGATATTTGCGATATGAAATATGCATGTGAAAAAAAGCTCGATCAGGTAACAAAGCCAGTTATGCATGATAAGAAAGGCCACATGCTCTTTGATTTTATGAAAGCTCCTTATGCAGGACCGGTTGAAGTAAATCCTCTGTCTGAAAATAGTATCAAACAAAGACAGAAGCAATTTGATTACAGAAGAAAAGAAGCCTGGAGAGGAAGATAATTATTTTATCTTAAGTAAACGTGTGAAGCACATGGTTCATGTCCTACAGGGCATTACCCAGGATACTTATTTTATCTAAAGTGAATTCATATAAAATAATATTTTTAAGCTAAATTTACTTTAGCTAAAAATTACATCATGTGTGAAGCACAGGGTTCATGTTCCTCAGAACATTACCCAAGATATTTTGGAATTATTTGCTCTTTATATTCTTTAACCGTTAAAACCTCAAGACCATCTCTGTCTCCTGTTATAAGTCCTGGAAATTCATATAATCTATAGCGTGTTGAATAGTCTTCTTTCTCAAGTAAAAAATCAAAAATTTTATATCTTTCATCACTATTCTCGAGAATAGTTTTGGACTTATCTGAAATTTCCTCTTCAGTTAGCTTCCATTCAATAGATGAGTTTGGAATGAGTGGAGCAATAATAAATATTTTATCTTGTCTTCCAAAATAAAAAGACTTGCATCCATTAAATTTTAATCTTAGTTCAGATTTATACAAATCTTCGAGTGCTTTTTCAGAAGAAATCATGTAGTCCCTGGACTGGTAGTTTCCTACAATTTTATATCTGAATCTTTCTTCCATTATTTTAATATAAACGTTTAATTATTAATTTATTGGGGCGAACAATAACACCACAATTATACTTAAGAATATTTGGTTGAATTAAATTTAATTTCTATGAATCCAGGGATTTCCATACATCTCAGTAGGAGAATCATCAACTGGAAATAGATTCAAGATTTTAATTATAGTATTTTGATATCCCAAAGACTCTCTTAATTCCCTTACAATGCTTTGTTCACCAGAATTTAACAACATATCATTTTTAACAAGTTCTTCTATTCCATCCTTCCTAACAAATATCCCCATAGCCTGTCTTTTTTTGTTATATTTAACCGAGTATCTTGTGCCATCTATTTCAAGTCTTTTTATACCTCCCTCATTATCTAGTACAGGAAGAGAGACAGCTGCAACTTTCTCCTGTTCAGAACAATTTTCATCAAAATACTTTTTTATTCCTTCATATATTCCCGGAAGTTTGGATTTCAATCTCTTCCATTCTTCAGGACTTACATTTTTAATTATATAACTCATAATGAAAATAAGTCTAAACTTATATTTAAGCAATTAGTTATAGAAATATAATAATTGACTAAACTATCTTATTAACAAGATAAATTAGTTCAAGTGTGCTTACTGTAGAAGACAATACAACATATGAAGTATAATCTATTTCATTAAGCATAAATTCTCTGTTTGATATTTCATTTGCTAGAGCTCTTTCCAGATTTTTTTTCGATTCTTCACTCACTTTAAGAAAAGCATTAATTGGCCCGTATATTGGAACTAAAAAATCTGTAATACTTCTCTTCATATTAAAAATATTTGAAAATTATCTTGCAGAGTCAGCCTGTTTTTCAGAATCTCTTTTTTTAACCATTGCATAACTATCTGCTTCATTGTTATATGCTTTGATTATTTCATCAGCCAAAGCTTCATGTATCTTTGTCTTTTTATTGAATGATTTATCATAACTTCCCTGTACAATTATTCTAAGAGTCATTGTAACCCTTCTAAGAGGCGAAATGTCCACTGCCTGTGGATATCTTGCTCCACCATATTCAATAACAGTTATACCGTCTCTTGGAGCTGCATTTTCAATTCCAGTAACCAAAACCTGTACTGGGTTTTGCTTTGTTTTTTGTTCAATTACTTTTAAGCAATCAAGAACAATTTTCATATTTTGTGAATATTTTCCAGTCTTCCAGAAAGTTTGTATCTTATGCTTTTTTCCTCTGTGGCCTGGAACTGCAACCAAATTTGCGAATATTTCAAGCAAATTTATTTTTGATTTAGAATATTTTTCCCTGATTCTTCCATAACTTTTTACAACAAGTTTTGGTTCAAGATTAATGTATCTTTTCATTCCAGGATCTTTTATAACAATATTTGAAACATCATATAATCCGAATAACTTGAATCCTTCTTCTTTTTGTTTCCCATCATCAATCAATTCTTTTTTTAATTCTTCTATCTGTTCTTCAGTCATATCTTGATCATAATCTTGTTCGTGTCTCATTTTACCTTCTTCCCTTCTCTATCTTTCCTTTCCACAATAGTTTCAAAGGTTGATCATTTACTTTTATAACTTGCCATCTGACTCCGGGAATATCTCCTTTACTTCTTCCTTGTTTTCCACCAATTCTTTCAATAATAACTTCATCATGTTCATCAATAAATTTTTGAGCTAGATTTCCAGGAATAAAAGCAGTTACAGTTCTTGAGTTTTTAATAAGCTGAACCTTGCAACATTTTCTCATTGCTGAGTTTGGCTGCTTTGCTTCTTTTTGAACTTTTTCAATAACAATTCCTTTTGCCTGGTTTTTTCCTCCAAGTGGATCTGATTTCTTGAATAGGTTTAAAGTTCTTACTTTATAGGGTCTGTCTTTCCACCTAAACTTTCTTCTGTTCTTCATAAGTTTTGTTGCGTTTCTTAGTCCCATTATGTTAAATTTTTAGATTAATATAAATTAATCAATAATAATTAATGATAATATTGAGGGTTTAAAAAGCTATCGAAGTTATCAAATTTTTTAAGGATAATAATATTAGTTTAGAAATATTTTATGTACGAGTTAATTACTTTACTCTGACTTTTCTTATTCCAAAATACTGTCCAAGTATGTTTTCCATTTCTTGAAGTCTTGCTTTATCTCTTCCGATTAGCGATGCCTTGCTTTGAGTATTTGCGTTTATTATCGCTTCGTCGTCTTTTACCTCGATGGATTTGAATCTAACAGGTCTTGTAATTATTGCAGCAAAACTTTCAAGATCTTCTTTTCCATTAGGTTCAGCAACGATTTTTATTTTCTTCCCGATAATAGAACTTAATTTTTCAAGATTTTGGTTATTTGGTCCAATTGCTCTTACAACAAATTTTCTTGGAACAACAAAAATAATTGTATTATTATATTCAAAACAATGGTTGGTTCTAATTCTTGTAACATTGTTAAATATATTTGCATATCTTATAAATTTCATATCTAAAATTCTTGTTGCTTCCATTTTGTTGATTTATCTTTTTAAAAATGGATAGCTTAAAAATTGTAAAATTTTTATTGCTTCCATTTTTTGTTATATACTATATCTAAAAAAGATTATAAAAGACAATTGTATGCAGACTTTTTAAATGTTTCGTAAGTTTTATCGAGGGAAAATCTATTTTTTTAGAGGATTTATCTCTTCAGATCTATAAGTCTTTTCATAAATTATCAAGTTAAAAATTAATATCTATCCCAAATAAAAAATATTGAGTCTTATTTCTTCTTTGCCTTTTCAACAATAGGTTCAGTAGAATGTTTAGAAGAATCTTTTGTCTTTTTTGTAAGTTTTTCTACACTCTTGTCTTTCTTTGGTTCTTTGTCTGTTAGAGGTCCTGTTACTTCAACCATAAGGCCAGGAAGTCCTGTACCAACTGGAACAGGTTGATTCAAGATTATATTTTCAATTACTGAATTAAGTTCATCTTTGTTTTCTTTAAGTGTTGCATTTACAAACTGTTTAACTGGTGTTTCGAATGAAGCTCTTGCAAGTATTGAACTTTTCTGTGAAATTATTCCCATTCTTGTAATTCCTTTAACAATTCCTTCAGATGTCATTGCATCTGCAATTAATTGAGAGTGTCTTCTGTCAATATCAAGTCCCTGAGAGTTGATTACCTTCTGGATTTCCTTAATTATTGTTTCTCTTGCAACTTCAATTCCAAATACATCTGAAACTTCATGAATATCATTTGAAATTGTCTTTGACTTGTTAATTCCCTTAAATGCTATTATGTCTTTAAGGTTTGTTCCTGCAGTAAGAATAACATATCCATCTTCTCTTTTAACAACAAGAACCTGTTCAATTCCTTTAACACCTGAAATTATAGATTCTTTTACTTTTTCTTTTAACTTGTAAATGTCCTTGAAATTAAGCTCTTTCTCATTAAACACAATCATGTTTCCATTTGCCTTGCAGTTTTTTCCAAGTTTTAATTCCTTTAGTCTGTTTGCAATAGTTTCAACTGAAGAATGAACTCTTTTAACAGCATCAGCATCAATAACTGCTTCTATTTTTTTATCTGCAAAGTTAATTTTAATTTCTTTTACAATATCTTTAAGTGTTACTTCTTGTATTTTTTCTGCAATAATCTTTGCATCTTTTTCATTATTATGGTCTTTATCCAGATAAATTTCCATTGTTGGAGTTGAAGGTGTTCTTCTTGCATCAAAGATTTCAATCAGTCTTGGAAGTCCTGATGTTACCTGGAACTCAGAAACTCCTGCAAAGTGGAATGATGAAAGTGCCATCTGTGTTGATGGTTCTCCAAATGATTGAGCAGTAACAATACCAATTGCCTCTCCAGGACATACGTCTTGATTTTTATGAAGTCCAGAAACATCTTTTCCATCTTCTCCATATTTAAACTGTATTATAGCTCCGCTTCCATCTCTTACTGTTTTATCATATTCAACTCTTATATCTTGAAGTGCATTTGCAAGTCTTCTGTATAAGTAACCTGATTTTGGAGTTCTAAGAGCAGTATCCATCAGAGCATCTCTTCCTGTTATTGCTCCAAAGAAGAATTCATAAGGTTCAAGTCCTTTCAAGAATGAATTGTAAATAAATCCTCTTGACTTTGGAGACAAATCTCCTTCTTTGAAAAATGATAGGGTTCTGTTATTATAACCAATTCCAATTCTCTTTGCCCAAAGTGCCTGCTGACCTACACAACATGCCATCTGTGTGATATTAAGTACATTTCCTCCAGCACCTGCATTTATCATAAAGCTTACTGGATTTGTTTTGGCAACTTCTTTCTCAACTATTTTTCCTATTTTTGTTCTGATTCCGTTAAGTGTCTGAAGAATCTTTATCTCTCTTGTTTCTTCAGGAGTTTTTCCTGGAATTATTTCAAGAGTATTTTTTCTATAACTTTCAATAATTTCATCTGTTTCTTTTTCAGCATCTTTGATTATATCTTCAGTAGATTTTTTTATTTTTTCATTAACATTAAGATCATTTACAGAGATTGTAAATCCATGTCCTGAAAGATAATGAGTACCAAGTCTGAATGCTTTTTCTAAAACATCTATTGTTTTTGTTCTTCCAACTTGCCCATCTAAAAATTTCAAAAGTTCTCCTGCTTCAACTCCAAATACATTCTTATCCACAACACCTGATTCTATTTCTCCACTCTTGATTACAAATGGATCTCCAGATTTTGTCTTGCCTTTATAGTCTATTTTTGGAATTATTTGAGATATTATTTCCTTTCCATTAATCATACTTTTAGAAACTCTTGCGTCTATTCCAGTCTGGAATAATAACTGTGAAGAATCTGCCTTTGAGATCATATTGCTACTAAGTAAATAATTTCCAGTAACAGCATCAGATACACATCCAAGCATATTACTATTATCTTTGCAGGAAATTAAATTTTGATTTACATCCATAAGTATCTTTGCTTCTGCTCTTGCTTCTTCTGTTTGTGGAACATGAATATTCATTTCATCTCCATCAAAATCTGCATTGTAAGGAGGAGCAGTTGCTGGATGTATTCTAAATGTTTTGTATGGAAGAACTTTTACAAAGTGAGCCATCAAGCTTGCTTTATGAAGTGATGGGTGTCTATTAAAGAGTACAACATCTCCATCAATTAATTGTCTTTCGACAACATATCCAGGTTGAAGTTCATCAAGAATTTCTTGCTTTAAGTCCTGAGTAACTCTTTTTCTTCTTCCATCAGGCCTTATTATATAATTTGCAGTAGGATAGTGTTCGTGTTTTATTACTTCTTTTAAGTTTTCAATATTTTTTGTTGTAACCTTTTCATTAACTGTAAGTATTTCAGCTATTTCAAAAGGAACTCCAACTTCATTTATTTTAAGTGCAGGATCAGGAGAGATAACTGTTCTTGAAGAGAAATTAACTCTCTTTCCAGCAAGATTATGTCTGATTCTTCCTTCTTTTCCTTTTATTCTTTCAGTAATAGTTTTAAGAGGTTGTCCGCTTCTGTGTCTTGCAGGTGGAATCTTTGTAATTGAGTTATCAAAGAATGTTGTAACATGATATTGAAGTAAATCCCATAAATCCTCGATAATAACTTCAGGAGCTCCTGCATTAAGGTTTTCCCATAATCTTTGGTTTGCTCTGATTATATCTGATAATTTGTGTGTAAGGTCATCTTCTGATCTTTCTCCACTTTCAAGTGTGATCGATGGTCTAACAGTTACAGGAGGAACTAATAGTAATGTAAGTACTCCCCATTCAGATCTGAATATTTTTGGATCAATTCCAGCAAGTCTTGCTTCTTCATCTGAAATTCTTGCAAGTCTTTCTCTTATTTCTCCGGGAAATAATCTTCTTTTTCCAATTCTGAATGTTGATGGTTTTTCAAGTTTTATCTTTTCTTGTTCACATGAACAATGAGGGCATTTTTTTGCATCTCTAGATCTTCTAAGTCTGTCTTTTACAGACTTGTATTTTTCACGATCTTTGTCTTTGAGCATTAGTCTATGACATTCAGAACAATAACATCTTAAGAATAATTCAATTATTTGCACATATTTTATATGAATAACAGGTCTTGCAAGTTCAATACTTCCTGGATGACCTAAACACTCCTTAAGTCTTCCTCCGCAAGTTCTACATCTTACTCCTGGATCAATTGCTCCAAGTCTCAAATCCATTAGGCCTCCATCAACAGGATAACCATCTACATCATAAAGTTCAGGAGTGATAATTTTTGCTTTTGATATTTTCTTAATCTCGTCAGGACTAAGTAAAGAAAATTGCAAACTTTCAACTTGTTTTCGAACTGGTTTTGCCATTTTTATTCGTATTTGTTTTTTAAATTAAATTTAGTTCTAATATGAAGTGATTGTATCTCATCAACAAGTAGCTTGAATGCATAAGATATTTCAACAGGTTCAATTTCTTGTGAACCGCAAAGTGCACAAAGCATTTTGTTTCTGATATTATCTTCAATCGCAATAGCTCCGCATTTTATACAAATAGGAAGTACAACTTTATCAGAATCATATCTTTCTTTAAGTAGTAATGATGCTCCATGAGCAACAAGTGCTTGCTGCTCCATTTCTCCAAGTCTAAGTGCTCCACCCTTTGCTCTTCCTTCAATTGGCTGTCTTGTAAGAAGTGTAACTTTACCATAAGCTCTTGCATGAAGTTTATTTGAAACCATGTATTTAAGTTTTAAGTAGTACATATTTCCAATATAGATTTTAACCTGCATCATTCTTCCTGTAATTCCATTGTACATTGTTTCTTTTCCATCTTCTCTAAATCCTGCTTCTCTTAGTTGATCTTCTAAATCTTCAACTTTTTGTCCGGAAAATCCAGTTCCATCCATTATCTTTCCACTTGTACATCCAACTTTTCCAGCAAGTAACTCAATTAAATATCCAACAGTCATTCTTCCAGGAATTGAATGCGGATTGAAAATTAAATCTGGTCTTACTCCTTTTGATGTAAATGGAACATCATTTTCAGGGATTATAGCTCCAATAATTCCTTTCTGTCCGTGATAAGTTGCGAATTTATCTCCAAGTTCAGGAATTCTCAGGTCTCTTGTTCTAACTCTTACTACTTTGTTGCCCTGTTCATCTTCAGTGATAAATACAGAATCAACAATTCCTTGTTCTTCTTGTCTTATTACAGAAGAAGATTCTTTTTTTGCTTTGATTGAAATTTCTCTTACTTCAGATAAGAATTTTGGAGGAGATATTTTTCCAATTGCAACATTTCCAGAAGTAAGTTTTGCTTCAACATAAGCAATACCATCATCTTCAAGATATTTGTAACTGTCTTCTGTTCTGTAACCAGAAACATCTTTTTCAGGAATACAAACTTCATCTTTAAGTCCGCCAGCATAATTAAGTTCAACAGAAGTATATGGTCTAAAATAAGTACTTCTTCCAAGTCCACGATCAAGACTTCCTTTATTTAGGATTAATGCATCCTCAATATTATAACCTTCATGAGTCATTACAGCAACAATCACATTTTGTCCTGCAGGGTGAACATTTAAAGTATCATAAACAAAGCTTCTAACAATTGGTCTTTGTGGATAATGCAAGATATTTACATCAGTATCTATTCTGCAATGGAAATTTGCAGAGTAAAGTCCTAATGCCTGTTTCTGGGTTTTACTTCCTCTATTAAGTCTTGAACTCTGATCGTAATTTGCATAAGGAACAAGTGAAGTTACAACTCCAAGCAAATCAATTCTATCAATTTCTAAGTGTGTACTTTCTGAAGTAAGGTCTCTTGGTTCAAGTGCAACAAGAGCATTTTCCTCTTCAGCAGTATCTAAGTATTCGATTATTCCATTCTTGATTAAATCCATCCATTTAAGTGAATTTTCTCTAAGGAGTCTAGTATGTTCTTCAGTTAGTCTTGATTTTCCAGTATCTGTAATTATAAGTGGTCTCATTACTCTTCCCACTTCTGTTGAAAGTAAAACATTATCCAATTGTTTGTTATATCTTATTGAAAGTTCAATTGGAAATTCACCATGTCTTCTTTTTTCTCGAAGTTCTGTTACGAATTTTTGTGAGTTTCCAACGTGTCCTATGAATCTTCCATTAAAGAAAATATCACTTCCTTCACTTTCCATTTCTCTTTTCATTCCCATGCCCATGAGTGTTTTTATTAATTTTTCATCATCTAAATCAGTTCTTGTAGATATTTTTGCAAGAAGTGCAAGGTTTTTTCTAAGTCCAATTTCAGTTCCCTCAGGAGTTTCTACAGGGCAGAATCTTCCATAATGTGTTGGGTGAAGTGTTCTTGCAAGGAAATTTTCTTGTTCTCCTGGAAGCATAGAAGAAACTCTTTGAAGTCCAGATAGAATTGCAAGATAATTTGTTTTATCCATATTCTGTGTAACTCCAGTTCTTTCTCCAATCCAGTTACCTGTTGCAATTGCGCTTTCTATTCTATGTGTAAATAAAGTAGATTTTGCAATTGTTTTTATTGAATAGAATTTTTTTCTTTTTTGAATTTTTTGAAGTGAGTGTTGTATATCTCTTAATAATATGTTCATATTAACTCTAAATAAGTCAGAAAGTAAGTCTCCTGACATTCTTACTCTTTTATTTGCATAATGATCTTTGTCTGTAAGATTATTTGGATTTTCTTTTGCAATAAAGAATTGTTTTATAAATTTGCATAATGTAATTGCTTTTTCAATTCTGTCATCTTTTTTAAGCCCAATATGAGGTAAGAAATAAGAATCAAGTCTTTGTTTTATTCTGTCAAGTATCTCTTTTTCAGTTCCTTGTAATGAAGTTTTTTCAGAAATAGCCATCATAGCATCTTTTTCATTTTGAATATTTGCAAATTCATATAAGTTAACAATTAAAGAATCATTTTCTTTTCCAATATACTTTGCAATATCGCTTTCTTTAGTAAGGCCAAGTGCCTTAAGCATTATAACAATTGGAATATTTTTAAATCTTGAAAATGAAACTTCAACAATTCCATCAGGAGTATCTGTAATTGTTATTGGAATTCTATAACTTCCTCTCTTTGAGAATAGTCTAAGCATTATTTTTCCTTTTGATTTTTCAATAAAAGGTTGGTTTTCTGCCAAATCTTCAGTCATAACCATGATTCTTTCATTTCCATTGATAATGAAATATCCTCCTGGTTCAAGTGGGTCAATATAATTTTCAATTAATTGTTCTTTAGTCATTCCAGACAGATTGCATACTTCACTTTTTACAATTACAGGAATTTTTCCAATCTCAACTTCATGGCTTTCCATTTGTTCAAATTGTTTTACAGTTATTTCAACATTAACAGGAGCAGAGTAAGTAAGTCCTCTAATTCTTGCTTCAGCAGGAGTTATCAAGTGAGAGCTTCCATCAGCTTCTACAATCTGAGGTCTTCCAATTTTTATTTTTCCAAGCTTTATTTCTATATCCTCTTTTGGCATTGTCTCATTAAGTTCATCAATTATTTCCTGCATTCTATGATTTATGAAATTATTATAAGAAACAATATTGGATTCAACTAGGCTATGATCTTCTAGATATTTCTTGACTAGCAGGTGTTCTTCTTTCTGTTTGTTTTTTTCGATTAGCATTTTTTATTTTCCTTGTGATAAAAGCTATCCCTAGCTTCTCTCGCGATTTTTAAACCGAAACTACTCTGTAGTAAAAGTATTTCTCTCCATCAACGATTCTCTCAATTTTTACTACATCAGAAATTTCGTAACCTTCTTCTAATGCAAGGTCATTTATTTTTATTTTAGGAAGTTGAGTAAGAGAAATATTTAGTTCTGCAAGTAGTTTTTCGACCTCATTAGGGCTTAGTTTAGTATGTTTAGGCTGTAAAATATGCATTTTGGGATATCTTTTATAGACCTGATAAATAATTTAGGATATTTACCTTTAACGACTTTATAATTAATAATTAAATCAAAAAGTAGATTTATAAACCTTTCGGTTAGATTTTGAGGTGGGTTTTTAAAGCTTTCGTCTTTTTATGCAGATTTAACCACAAATCAAAATCAAAAAATATTTTTATTTGATTTTTTAAATTGAAAAATCAATTTTTGTCTGTTACTCTCAAGAAGTAAATAAAAAGTAAGGTTTATAAACATATTAAAAATAAAACCTTAATGGAGAATATTGGTTGGAACTATGATCATGTAAACAAAGAAGGAAAAAATGTTTTCATATTTAGGGATACCTGTCATAAGAATCCTGATATTCAAACAAAAATTCTAGATGAATCTTGCAGACTAATGTTTGGGAATTATTTTAAGGTTATGTTTAGTGAAGGTTTTGAAGGTCATAGTCCGATGATATTTTATGATCCATCGAATAATGGAAATAAGTGGAACGCATCAGAGGTTCTTTCCTATAGGTTTAACAGTTCTGAAAGATTTGTTTTTGGAGTAGAGCAAAAAGAGCTTCTTGAAAAACATCTTGGAATAATCAGACGCAAAGTTATCTTGGGAAAAAAGCAATTGGAAGGATCAATAACTCTTCCTGAATATTCCGAATTGTTTGGTTTGCAATATCTATTCGACGAAGTTTCAAAAGAAAGAAGTTATTGCGCAGTAGAAGCTATCTCAACTTATATGAGATTTCTGAATTTAGATACTGCAGGTTTGGTCTATGGAGATGGCCATTTTGAAGAGATCACTGATAAATTAAAAACAAAAGGAATTGGTTATTCTTATTTTTATCCTGGAGCAGTTGAATTGACTCCTGAAGAAGCATTTGAATATTCACTCCAATTCATGAATTAATTTCTTAAATAATTTTTTAGAGTTTCAGAATAAAATTAATTTTTAAAAAGTCAATTTTCCGAAGACAAATATTATTTGAAAACTTTAATTCGTAAGAATTGAATGGTGAAAATCCCCTTCATTAAATAAATCTGGGGGTCAGGGGATTTGAACCCCTGACACCCTGCTTAAAAGGCAGGTGCTCTAACCGGACTGAGCTAGACCCCCATGCTCCATTCGGAGCATACTAATTGAACTGGCTAGAACAACTAGTAATAAAAACCCTAAATAAAATTAGTTTAAAAATGTTATTGAAATGCTCCATCTGGAATAAACTAGTCTGAATGTTTTGAATTATAAAAAATCACTTATTTTTGTTTACTCACCACTAATTATTGAATGTGAGAAATAAAATAAAAAGATAAATTAGTTTTTGAGAATGTTCGTCTGGCTGGAATCATATGATTACAGACAAGGATTAGATAACTCTCTCGAGAGCCATGCCTGATTTCCAAACACAACCTCCAGCACATTTCATTCTCTGGGAGCATTTTGGTTTCATCCATTCTTTTATTTCAGGTCTTGCTTTTGAATATTCTTCAGCAGTGCCAAGAGTATTTCTCATTATCTCATACTGTGCATGCCCGCATAATCTAAGTATCATTTTTGATCTAAAGTTTCGAAGGCTTCCCATTTCGCTTACGAGTAATAATTGCGCCTGTGGAAAATCCTCTCTAGATATATGTTCTAGATCCTTATGCCATTCATGAAGGAGTTCTTTATCTGATGAAATAATCTCTGGAATAAAAAATCCTTCAGCTGCACCAAGATCAATTTTTTTTGAAATATGATACTCTATTGTTCTATGTCTTTGTGCCTGTGCAAGTCCTGCAAAACTCATAAGATAGTTAGTAGAATATTTGTCTCCGAATTTTTCCTCCACAGGTTTTCCAAAAAAACTTAAATGTCTGTCAGTTTGATTTTTTAGATCTTCGATTCTAAATTCTTTTGTCTGTTCTAAGAACTCTTCCATGTTTTGCGAAAGTCTTTTATTAAACTCATTGCCATTTTGGTTTTCAAATATGAATCTTTCAAATTCATAAATAAAAAAATTAAGTTGACGAAGATTAATTGTATGAAGCATTTTTGTTGGAGTAAATACACTTGTCATATATCTTGCATTTTCTTGAGCAAGTTTTTTTATTCCATTACTTCTTTCATTATTATCATTAAGTGCAGGATAAACCTTGTCAATAAGTGGAATAAAAATTTCCATCCATTTGTCATACTTTTCTTTTTGTTCAGGCAAAACATCCTTCATTTGTGTATATCTTGCAGATTTTTCAGAAGTAACATATTGTTTTTCATTATTAAGAACCATAACAAAAGCTTTTGGAGCAGTTATATAAAAATTAAGCCAAATATGTTCATAAGGAGAATGATGGCCGCCCTTTTTTATTCTATTAGTTAAATCAGGATTTGGTGGTTCCTCAATTATTTCATCCCAGTCTTTTTCAGAATAACATACTCTTGCTGCATCCTGGGAAAATTTAAGGAATTCTTCTCTTGTTCTGTAGTTGTTTGTCGAACCTTTCAGTTCTATTTTCATAAAATAATTCGCCCTTATTTACTTATAAATAAATATATCTTAGAAAATATAATTACTAAATACATAGATCTTTTAAACTATCATCTTATAATTAAAAAGAGATCAAAATGCCAAGAGAATTTGAAGTAACTACAATTATTGGAGAACATCAGAAATATGAAGTAATTGAGGTTGAGCCAGTTACTTTTGCAAGTGGAAACCAGGGAAGTTCATGCAGAACAATATTTAGTCCAGAAAACAAACTATGGAAGGGTGTTCTTGATAATTTTGCTTTTCATGCTTATCAGGTTTATGAAATGACAGGTCTTGACTCTGCAATAAAAGCATATCCTCCAAGATTACTAACAGAACATGATGGAGAAAGATTTACTCATGCAGAAATTGAATCAAAAGACAGATTAAGGCTTATTTATGATGTATTTCCAAGTTCCTGTGCAATGCCTATTTTAAGAATATCTCCTTCAGAAGGACAGTTATACATTTCAGAGTATGATCCTAAATCTGCAAAACTTCCTCTTGAAAAAATGAGTTTTAGTCAGGAGTTTGAAGGAAGTTTGGATTTAAGATTTGCGAGTTTGCAGGTATTTTTGCATTTAAGGCCTTTTGAAGAAGAAAACTGTGATTATTATTCTAGAGACTTAAAAAAGAGTTTTTAATTTTTCAACTGTTCCTGTATTTTAACTTCAATCGCCTCAGCAGAATGAGCTCCAACTATTCTACTGGCTTCTTTTCCACTTTTAAAAATAATAAGGCAGGGAATATTTGAAACTCTGTATTTTTCAGCCAAGTCAGAATTATCATCAACATTTAACTTTACAAATTTTACCTCTTTCATAGTCTCGGCAAGTTCTTCAATAATAGGGCTTATCATAAGGCAAGGCATGCACCATTCTGCAAAAAAATCTACAACTACTAGTTTATGAGAATTATTAATAATTTCGTTAAATTCTTCCCCTGTAAGCTCCATTTCTGATTCTTTTCCTGCCATTTTGGACTATCACCCTCTATTTTTTCTAGATTTAATATATAATTTGACATTAAAAAGTCTAAAACCAAGGCATTAATAAATGTTTCCCATAATCTGACCTGAATTATTATAAAGTGTAATTATCTATTTTCCATAATAATAATGATTATTAAACCATAATCTGGAATCGAATAATGGCAAAAAGAAAACATATTGCAAAAAAAGGAAAAAAAGCAAATCATATTCATTCATATGGCTCAAAGGCAGTTGGGCAAAATGATATGGAAGATGAATTAAGGTATCTTGCAGATTCCAAATTCTTTTATTTTGAAAATATAGAAGACTATAAAGATAGACCCTCATGGGATGAAGCATTTATGCTTGCAGCCTATGAAGCAGCAACTCGTTCAAGTTGTCTTGATTTAAAAACAGGTGCAGTTGTTGTTAAGGAT
Organism: uncultured archaeon; assembly: GCA_902385625.1. Classification (GTDB taxonomy): domain Archaea; phylum Nanobdellota; class Nanobdellia; order Pacearchaeales; family GW2011-AR1; genus ARS1285. The sequence continues at coordinate 78,572 of CABMGE010000001.1, forward strand.
AACCGTGTAAGGGCATCAGGATATAATGGAGCTCCGCCAGGAATAAGAAATTGCCTTGAAGTTGGATGCAGAAAAAAATCCCTTGGAATAGATTTTAATGAAAGATGTACAGGTAACTGCAGAGGAGCTCATGCAGAAAGAAATGCAATGGATCAAATAGCAAGAGAAGACCTAAAAGGAACAACATTATACACTGTATTTTTTCCATGTTCTGATTGTGCAAAAGAGATTGTTGGAAATGGAATTTCAGAAGTAGTTTACTCAATAATCTATAAAGAACCTGATTCACTTACAACAGAATTATTTTCAGAAGCAAAAATAAATCTAAGAGAGTATCAACCAGATATAATTGAACAATTCACAAGACTTATGAGAATATACAATCAAAGACATAAAAGAAATCAAAATTATTAAATATTTTTATCTCATCCATTCATCAGGATCATCTTGCATAAGATGTTCATGGTGTAATAACCAACTACTTTTATCAGGAGATTTATGATAAGATTCACTTACAATATTCAAATCATTAACACTCATTCCAAGAATTTTTCCAGCTTCTACTAAAGCTTCTTCAGGTTTGTAAACTCTTGCAAGTTTTGATGGATCAGGAGTCGCATCCCATGATTTAGGCCAAGAGTCCCATTCAGAAGGATATTCAAATTTATCCAAGTCATAGCCTAATTGTTTAAGTCTACTTTCAGGTTGGTTGAGTCCATGTCCACGGCTTTCTGCATCCATTTGAGCAGCAACAAGCCTCATTAAACCTTTTTTGTTTTTTCCACCAACATTCATAAAAAAATCATTAGTTGAACAGCTTAAGTCTTCATAACCTCTACTTTTCATCTTTTCAATTTGTTTTGGAAGATTGTCACGATCAACATATAGTCCATACAAATGAAGTGAACTTGAATGGTCTATATAAGAACCTAGTTCTACTGGTTGCGAAATAATATTTGAAACTTTTGAAGCCAATAATTTCATCAGTTCAATTTGTCCAATATTATTTTCATTCCATGCTTTAAGTAAGTCTCTGCTTCTCCAGTCTGTTTCATAATTCATTACAAAATTTCCCTCTTTGTTTTGGAAAAATCTTAGTTGTCCAAGTTGCCAGCAAGGAGGATCATCTTGTTCAAGAATTATATCTTCACCAGCTCTCCAGATTGCAAACTGATAATCTCTTCCAGTAATTCTTTTTCTTGAGTCCCAGTCATGTTTAATTCTTTCAAAAATAAATGGTAGTTGTTCTACAAATCTTTCATTATATGTATATCCCCATCGGTTTGGATGTTCTGCATCTTTTTTCCAATGATTATGTATCCCATGTGTAACTTCAAGAATATATTGCATAACTCCTTCAGCACCATCATGAATTCCAGGATAACAGACCTTAGGTTCAGAATCAGGATTTTTAACAACAACAGTAATATTTGCATCATAACCAAGACTCATGCCTGGTTTTTGTTTTGGAGTTTCGATTCTTGTTCCATTATCATAGCATGCAATAATTGTTTTATGGGTTGCTTCTGCAAGATTATCTGCTTCAACAAGAATGGCTCCTTTTTTACCATTACCTCTGAGTTCATTTTGTTCTCGATTAAAATCATTTATATCACTCATTTTTCTTCCTCGTTTTTATTAAAGAATTTCATTCATCTTCATTTATAAACATAATGATAAGAAAAAATATATTTTAGGAACAGATGTTATTTTTAAATTCATTTATAATAATTGAATAATGGATGAATTAAAAATAGGTTACTATCAGCATTCTAAATCCGGAAAATTTTATGAAGTTATTGGAGTAGCAAGAAATTCTGAGAGTCCAGATGAAGAAATGGTTGTATACAAGGCATTATATAGTGATCCTAAATTTGGAAACCATTGCTTATGGGTAAGGCCAAAGAAAATGTTTCTTGAAACAATTATACTCAATGAAAAAGAAGTTCCAAGATTCAAATTTATGGGAGATCTTTCAGACAAAAGATAATAATCATTTGTATTTATTATATTATATAAAATCTGAATTTACTTTAAATTTTTGTAGCTAAATTATCTTGTTTAGGTTCGAAATACCTGGGCAAATACAATTATTTCAATTCATATCCAATTTCAAATAACATTGGAATTATTTTTTCAACAGGCATTCCAAAACAAAGATTATGAAAACTTCCTTCAATTCTTCTGACAAATGTTGCGCTATAATATTCAGGAGGAGAATATCCAAGAGCGCAGGTGGTATATTTAAAATCCTGATTTAAAAATTTTTCAATTTCTTCATCCCTTATTTCACGTATCCATGCTTTTGTCTCAACAACGTCTGACATTTCCTTTCCATTATCAAGGTTTATCATGTGTATTCCAGTAAAAAACTCATGCATGTTGCCAGATAGTCTTTTTAGCCTTTGAAAATTCTCTTCTCTTGTTTTTGGTTTTTCGAGTATTTCAGAATCAAAATAAGAAACAGAGTCAAAACCAACAATAATTCCAGAAGAATGATTTTTTGAAACTGATTCTGCTTTTAATTTTGCAAGATATTTTACCAACTCTGCTGGATAACTGGGTCTGTCCTTTGTATACTCATCAACATCGCTTCCTTCACATAAATATTCAAGACCCAAACTATCAAATATTTTTTTTCTATGCAGAGACGTTGTTGCAAGTATTAATTTTTTCATTTTTTTCTTAAAATAAGAGGGCTAAACATTGAGGATAGATCTTTATTATCTCCTGAGTTAAATATTGATGTTGCTTCAATGTCTCGTACTAAATTTGTAAGTTTTTGATCTACTGAAAATCCTGGCGGCATTCCATTTCCTCCATGTCCATCATAAAAACAAGTCACTCTCTCAAAAAAACTGGAATCAAGATAAATTATTCCATTTGAATCCAATTTTTTAAATAGATTTTTAAGTCCAATTTTTAAATCACCATTGTAATCCCAATCAGAGGTATTAAAACTTGATAGATAAACCTTGGAGAATTTTTCTGCCTTTTGAATTTCCTGAAAAATATCTCCCTGAATTATTTCAAGTGAGTCTAATTTTGAACTGATATTTGAAATTCTATTCTGATGAATATATTCTACGCCTAATTTTTGGTTACTTCTATTAAAATAAGCATTTCTTCTCCTTAAATTAAATTCGCCAAATCGAGTATTATTTTCTCCTTTATACATATCATCATATATTCCATATTCTATGATATCTAAAAATTCTTTCTTGCCCCAATTTCTTTCAAGAAGCTTTACTCTTTCTTTCATCAGTTTTATTTGTAATGGATTATTGTCTACTGCAATTACTTTTCCTGCATACTCTAGTATTGCAAATGCCTGGTCGCCTGAACCTCCGATTGCATAGACGATGTCATCAGATTTCAAATCAAGACCTACAACAATTGCTGCGAGTGATTCATTTGTTCTTGAATATAATAATTCCATCTTTAATTCGGCTCTTTTTTTAGAAACTTATAATGATTTATAAGAATTATTGTAATTCATTCACACAAGTACTCTTACAAACTCAGAGTATTTATCCATAATTTTCTTTAGTTCAAATATTTCTCTTGAAGGTTTTGGAGAGAGTTTACCATATTGCGGATCCAAAGTTTTTTTCGGATTATATTGCTGAAGAGTATAAAGATTGACTTTTTGATATGCCTCTCTTCTTGTATTATCAGTCTCTCTTCCAAAACAAGCCCAGGTACCTATTTTTTCAATATCCTCTGTTGTAAAATCCGGAAGAATAGTTGTCCTGAATTCGTAATTTGGAAATAATTTTACAAGCCTGATACTTTTATCTATGTTTTCAAGTTTTAAATTTCCATTTACATTAACAATATTATGATATTTTTCTCTTGGTCCTTTAATGTCCATTGCAACATAATCAATAGTTTCTTCTTTCAAAAGTTCTCTAAGCATTTCAGGATTGCTTCCATTTGTATCAAGTTTAACTGAAAGTCCCATGTCTTTAAGTCTTCTAGCAAATCCAGGAAGATCACTATAAATTGTTGGTTCTCCGCCTGAAATGCAAATCCCCTGATACCATCCAGTCTTTGCTTTTGAGTTTATATTTTTAAGAAGTGCCTCAAGATTAATTTCATTGATCTTTCCTTCAACTAATTCTGGATTATGACAAAATCCGCATTTAAAGTTGCATCCAGAGACAAATAGTATCTGTCCCATTTTTCCAGGATAATCAATTGTTGTTTCTTGGTGTGATGATATTTTCATGGTCCTAATTGAAATATTACTTGATATCTATTTTAGCTGAAGTGAATTCATCTAAAATAATAATTTTTGGCTAAATTTACTTTAGATAAAAATTACTAATTATATCTTTTTCTAATGCCAGCAGGCATTATCTAATCGTAATCTCCAAGTCTTGCCTTTATAGCATCTCTTATTTCAGTTGGCCTTATTAAATCATTCTTAGGCTTTTCTTTTACACTGCATCCATTATCACATGATTTTGGAGCATAGCTTGCTGTTTTTTTCCAATAATTATCTTTTCCAGCAACAACTACAGTTGGAAATGCATCAAATGGGACATCATACATTGCAGCTTCTTCAAGTCCTTTAAGATCAGGAGAATCTAGATAATGTATTTTGAATTCAACTCCATTATTTCCTTGTTCAGCAAGGATTTTTTCTATATTTTCAAGTGTATTTTTACAAGGCATACATCCGTGTTTTGCAAATTGTATTACAGTAAGGCCAGCATGTCCATTGGGATTGTAAAGCCATGACATGTCGCGTCCGGCATTTCCAGCATATTCTGCCTCTGCTTTTTTTCTGTCTTCAAAAATTTGTTTTTGAGAACCATTCCAGTTCTTTACACGGCTGTTATATCCAACAATTTTTGTAACAACATTAAGTGTTTCTTTTTCTAAAGTGTTTTCATGAGAATTTTTACATTCAGGACCAATACAAAGTTCTTTTTCACCCGGCATTACTGTTCCGCAAGAATCACATTCAGTATAAGTTGGAGAAAATACGAGTTGAGAGCATCTTGTGTTTTCAAGTGTCCTTTTTACAACATCTCTTATAGTATTCTTGTCTGGTCTTTGTTCTCCTACATATGCATGAACAATTGCTCCAGCTTGAATAAATGGATCATGGAATTTGCTCTGTCCAACAATTCTATCAATTATCCCGACATCAGAATCAGGAGAAAAGTGTATTGAGTTTGTGTAATAAGCATTTTCCTCTGTTCCTTTTACTACTTTTTTTGCCATAGCATATTTTTTCTTATCAATCATTGCAAATCTTCTTGTAGTAGACTCTGCAGGAGTTTCTTCAATTACAAACTTAAGTCCTGTTCTTTCCTTGAATTCAAGTGCTTTTTTATACATATAACCTGCAATTTTTACTCCTGTTCTAAATGCATCTTCGCTTTCATGCAATTGTTTTCCTGTAATTGCCTGAACTGCTTCATTGAGTCCGTTATTTCCAATGATATAAGTTGATTTTTTTAAATCAACATAGGGAGTTCCATCATCACTTGATTTTCCAAGACTTCTCATAGGACTTCCATCTGTTTCAAGTAATTTTTGAATGAATTCTGCTTTTTGCTCATGCGCCTTGAGTGCTAGTTCCATTGATTTTCCTATTTCATCTAAAGTTCCTTCAAGAGTCTTTCCCTTATATGCTGCTTGAGGAAGATTGATTGTTACATTTTGAAATCCAGTAAATCTAAGTCTCTCAGGATATTTTAGCATTGAAGGATCTTCAATTCTTTCTTTAAGTCTGCAACATTGTGCAAGAACAGCTCCATCTCCGCGATCAAACATAAAATAAGTGCATCCATTTTCAGCAGCAAGTTTTGTAGCAAGATCTAACACTTCAAGTTGCTTTGAATCTGAAAATGAGTCTTTATCAACATGCAAATCACATTTTGGAAAATGGAACGGCCTTCCATCTTTATCTCCATTTCTCCAAACTTCAATCATTGACTTTGCAAATCTCTGGGCGCTGCTTTCAAGATCACCATAAACAACAATATGTCCTCCACTTAGTTTTCCTTCAAGTCTCGAATCATCTGCATCACCGTTTCGAGTATCAGCTATATCTTCGGTTTGGAGTCTTGGTATATCCCGAGTCATTTCAATTGTTCCGTCTTTCATCTTAACCATGTATTTTCCACCAGGGCCGATTGCAGGAACATTTTTCAAATATTTTGGAACACCAGTGTGAACATTAAAATCAATAAATAGTGTTTGTCCTCCTCTTGAAAATGCATTTTGAGAAGCAGCAAATATTAAATTTTGTGCAGTCTGATCATATTCCTTTTGCGAAACCTCACGAAGCTCTTTTCTTTGATTAACTTTTTCAAAATAATTATCCTTTCCTTCTTCAGCGCTAAAGACTCCTTGCTCAAGTAACTTGTCTAAATCTCTTTTTTCCATGTTCATCTCAACTCCATTGAGTTTTCCATATACTACATCAACAGGTCTTTGTAATAATGGAGCATATAAAATATTTAAAAAACCAAATCCAAGTGCGCCCGCATAATGTGCTTGAAGTGAAGCCAAAAAGGTTTGCATATGTTGATTTAAAACCGCAGCAGAGTTTGGAGGGTCAGACTTTGCCTCAAGGTTTGCAAGAACTTTGTTAAGTCCATATTTTTTAAGATACTCTACAGAATGAGAAGAACAATAAACTCTTGTAATATATCCTAGGTCATGCAAGTGCAACTCTCCATTTAAGTGAGCATCAGCTACTTCTTTACTGAACACATTATCAAGGGCCCATCTCTTTTGAATAACTTCTGCAATTCCAAGATTGAATGCCTCAGGATTATTTGAAGCAACGTTTGAGTTTTCTTTACTCTTGCTGAATATTAATGCCTCCAGATCTGTTTTTGGTATTGATAATGGTGCTTGTTTTCTTAATTGATCTTCAAGTCCTTCTTGTCTTAGTTGTAAGTCAACAATATTTCTAATATCTGTTGTCTTTAGTCTTCTTACTCCTCTTTTATAAAAATCAGTAACTATGTTTGCAACCCTCTTAGAAATATCTGTTGCTAAATCATGTTCAAGTTCTGCTTCTTCTTCTAGCTGCAATGCAATTCTCTTTCTATCCCAGGGCATTAAACTGTCATGAGAATCAGATTCAATTAATAGGGCAGTGTCAGTTGTACTGCTTCCATTAGTACTTCCTTCTATTTCAAGTAATCTTTCTGTTTCTCTTCTTTTATCTCTGTAATCTATGTAAGAATTTCCAATACTTGATAATTCTGCTTGTTTTGAAGCCTCAAAAATATGTTCTTCAATTTCATTTATCTCAGGAATTCTCCCATTGTATCCCTGGAGTCTGTTAACTGTTTGGGAAAATACTTTTTCAACTGCTTGTTCAGTATCATCTAAATGAAGGTTATATGCTGCTTTGGAAATAGCACCTCTTATCTTAGAAACATCAAACTTTGCTATTTTTCCATCTCTTTTTTTAATGAATTTTGGTAGTGGCATGTTTTCACCTCTTTTTATTTAGCTAATCAACATCTTTCATAGCTTCTTTAAAATCTTTAATATCCTTGAAGTTCATGTAAACACTTGCAAACCTTATGTATGCAACATCGTCTAATTTTTTTAGTCTAGTCATAATCATTTTCCCTATGACCTCTGTTTTTTCTTCCTTGCCTTTTTTTCTGAGTTTGTCTTCAATATCATCAACAACCTCTTCTATCTTGTCAATAGGTACTGGCCTTTTTTCACAGGCCTTAATTATTCCTGATTTTATTTTATCTCTGGAAAAAGCCTCTCTTCTTCCATCTTTTTTCACAACAATTATATCTCCTTGTTCAGACCTTTCATATGTTGTGAATCTTTTTTTGCATTTCAGGCACTCACGTCTTCTACGGGTTCCATCAGGAGACTCCCGTTTATCAGTAACTTTTGTGTCAGAGCCGCAAAATATACACTTCATGGATTATTTTATTCAATCCCTAAAGATTGGTCGTATACAACCTGTTGTATACCTCGTTTTTGTAAAGCACAACGAATTGTGTTTTGTATATTTTAGAGAAAATACTACTATTTAAACATTTCTGTTATAAAATATATAATTATTTTTTCACGTCGAAAAAAACAATTTTTTTTAAAATAAAAAAATAAAATTTTTTGTTACTATTTTTGAATTGTTTTAAATTTTTTTTTAAAAAATATAAAAATAATTGGAATCTAGACAATCAAATGATATTTTAAAATATTTTTTTGCGGAAACATTTATAAACTAAAATATATTTTAAGTTATATAAAAAAGAGAAAATGGTATCATCTTTAATTGATCAGTTACAAACTCAATTGGTAACTCAGATAGGTCAGGAAAATTTAGATAAGTTTGCAGCATTTATGAACCTGTCACCTAAAACTGCGATTATGGTTCTGGCATTTACACTCGCAGTTGTTTTAATTTGGTCTCTTGTGTGGAAAGGAATAGCCCTATGGAAAGCAGCATTAAAAAAACACAAGGCCTGGTTTATAATAATTCTAATTATTAATACTTGGGGAATTTTGGAAATACTTTACATCTTCATATTTTCAAAGTTTGGAGAAAAGAAAACAATCTCGAATAAATCAACAAAAAAGAAAAAGTAATTTCTAGTTTATTCTTCTTAATATAAAAACTACTGTTCGAAGAACTAAAAAGTCATTTTTTAATGTAAGAAAAAATTATCTTTTCTTTATCCAGTTTATCCACCATAATATTCCAACAATTATTGCAGGACCTGCAATTAAAATAGACCAGGATAAATAATACCATTTAAATCCATCCATTGAACTTGTTATAGTGACTAGAGCCATATATAATATACCTGCTAAAATATATCCAACTGCTCCAACCCACTCCCATTTCCAGGCAATTATAAGAAAGATTATTAAAACAAAAGTAGGAATATTATGCATAAAAAGTCCTACAACAGTTTCCCAAAAAGTATAATTATTGCCAAAAATATCAAGTGAAAACATTGCAATAAATAATATAAATAAAATCGATAGAACTCTTGGAGTCCAATATAAAACTCTGCTAATATTTTCGGTCTTATTTACACTATTCTTCTTTTTTAGAGCTCTCTTTTTCATATATTACTTAAAAAAACAAACTATTTAATGGTTTTTGTCCAGACTTTTTTAGACGCTATATAATCTATTTTAGTAGTAGCAGTTTGTTTCTTAGTAGTAGCAAGGTGTTGTAAACCTGAAATTAAAACTCATGCTTTTAAAGCCTGTTTCCAATGAATTTTTATGAAAATAGGTTCTAAGATTTTTAGTCTGTTAATTTTTTCAGCAATATTTGTAATCTTATTGCTATCAATTATCTCTGCTTCTATAGAGACTGACTTTATGTCCCTAATGAATGCAGAAAGAGCAAGAGTTGGAAAATCTGCTGTTTATATAAATAGTAATCTGAATAATGCAGCTTATCTTCATTCAAAAGATATGGGGGATAAGAATTATTTTTCACACACTTCTCTTGATGGAAGAACATTTGTTGATAGAATTAAAGCAGCAGGTTATATTTCATATATTGGACTAGCTGAGAATATTGCCTATCATTCAGGTTCAGCTGATGCATCAAAGGTTTTTGATATGTGGAAAAATTCACCAGGTCATTATGCAAATATGATTGGAGACTATAATGAAGCCGGTCTGGGAGTTTATTATACTGGCAAATATACTTACTATACTTTAGATCTTGGTAAAAGATCAGGTTTTAAACCACCGACAAATTCAACAAGTCCTCCAGTAAATCCGATAATAAACTACACTAATTCAACTAATCCTCCAATTAGCCCTCCTGTGAATTCAACTAACTCTACTAAACCTCCAGTGGTTCCACCCATAAATAATTCAGTCAGTCTTAGTCTGATCTTATCTGTAAATAAAACATCTTCAAATTATTATCAATTCTTCAAAATAAATGCAAAAACTTCTTCACCTGCTTATATTTATTATATATTAAATGGAAGGAAGGGAGTTCTTTGTAACTTTTGCTCAAATTGTTATTTTTATCTAAGGCTTCCATTAAATAATTCAACAAAGGTAGATGTATTTGCAAAAATAAATTCTACTTTAATAAACAAGACTTTAATTTTGAGGTAATTTTTTGCTGGTATAAAATATCTACATTAAATTAATAATTATTTCTTCTTAGAACCTTCATAATTTTTAATTGCACTATGCAGTGCACCAGCACCAAGAACAGAACAGTGGAGTTTTACATTCGGAAGACCGCCCAAATTTTCAATTATATCTTTATTTGTTATTTTTTTTGCATCACTAAGGGTTTTTGCCTTTGCGATTTCACATAAAGCATCAGAAGCGGCAATTGCAGCACCACAACCCCAGGTTTGAAAGCGTATTTCCTTAATTTTCTTTTTGTCCTTTCCAAGTTTAAAAGAAATTTCCATAATGTCTCCGCATTTTTGATTTCCCATGCTTCCAGTTCCATCAGGATTTTTTATTTTTCCAAAATTCTTTGGTTTCAAGAATCTCTTCATTACCTTGTCATTATATGAATTAAAATTTTGTTCTGTCATTTTATTTTCTTCCTTTTTTCTTTTTAGTATTCTTTTTCTTCTTTGAAATATTTTTTGATTTTTTATTAATCTCATTTACAATCTCATCCGGATCAAGTCCATGGGCAAGTGCTCCCTCTTCAAGATTTTCTATTCTTGCCATTCCGCATCCAATGCAATGCATTCCACGATTAAACAAAACCTCTGCAGCATCTGGATTTTTCTCAATTATCTCGAGAAAACTCATTTTCTTTGTTATTTTATTTGATTTTTTTTGTTTTTTCATTTTAACTTTGCCTACTTTTTTCTTTAGTTTATTATTTCTTTTTTTATTCTTCCCAAGCATCTTCTTCTTTTTCATCAAAATGTTCTGTTTCTGCTTCATCTACGCTTGTTCCTTCTTCATCTAATTCTTCTTCGCAGTATTGTTCATTCTTGAATTCACATGCGTTTTCTTTATACTTGTCTTTCTTTTTTACCATTTTACCTCCAGATTAGTGTTTAATTAACTTTAGCAAGCGGACTTATCTTTCTTAATTTTTCAACTATTTTTGGTAAAACATCTAAAACATAATCAATTTCTTCTTCTGTATTAAACTTGCTAATGCTAAGTCTCACTGAACTGTTTATTTGAGCATGAGAGAGGCCAATTGCAGTTAAAACATGGCTTGGATCAAGTGAATGTGAAGCACAAGCAGAACCTGTTGAACTGCATATTCCATATGAATCTAAATATCCTCCAATTGCTTCTCCTTCAACATCATTAAAACAAATGTTGATATTATTGCATAATCTTTTGTCTCCTTCAGCTCCGTTTAATTGAGTATTAGGTATTTTATTCAAAATTCCTTCAATTAATTTATCTCTTAGTTTGTTCATGTATTTTACATTTGAATTACTTGCAATTTTTACTGCTTTTGCAAATCCAATAATTCCTGAAACATTTTCAGTTGAACTTCTTAGGCCTTTTTCATGACCTCCACCATGAAGTAATGGAGTTATCTTAATATTATTTTTGATATACAATGCTCCAACTCCTTTTGGTCCATGTATCTTATGTGAATTAAGTGTTACAAAATCTAAATTTTGTTTTTTTACATCAATTGGAACTTTTGTATAGCTCTGGCAGGCATCAGTATGAAAATAAGTTCCTTTTTCATGACATATTTTTTCAATTGCAGATAAATCCTGAATAGTTCCTATTTCATTGTTTCCATGAATAATTGAAACAACAAGAGTTTTAGGTGTTATTGCTTTCTCCAGTTCATTTAGATTAATAAATCCCTTTGAATCAACATCAAGCCTGGTTATTTTTGCTCCTTGTGTTTCAAGCCATTTGCAAGTATTGAGTATGCAATCATGTTCGATTTTTGTTATTATAATGTGATTTTTCCTGTGACCTTCAAATTCTGCAGAATTTGAACTCGGATTATTTTTGTTATCTGGATGAAAAAATAATCCCTTTAAAACAAGGTTATTGCTTTCAGTTCCTCCTGAGGTAAATATAATCTCATCTCTCTTTGCATTAATCGAACTTGCAATAATATCTCTGGACTCTTCAAGACCGCGTTTAGCCTCTTGACCAACTAAATGTTGTGAACTTGCGTTTCCAAACTTTTCGCTAAAATAGGGGAGCATTTCTTTTACAACTGCCTCATCTACTTTTGTTGTTGCAGCATTATCCAAATAAATTGTTTTTCTTTTTGAAAATAGTCCCATATTATTTTTATCTCCTGTTATTTGATTTTTATTTTGTTTATATTATTTGTGAATTTTAGGTTTGTTTATTTTATTACTTATTTCTGCTTTCAAGAGCTCGGCACTTGCCGCAAAATTTATGCTCGTGTTTGTCAATAATTTGAAGCATAGGAAGTATTGTTTCGCGATTTAAACTATAAATCCTTTTTTTCCCTTCCTTCTTATCGTTAACTATTGAACAATGTTTAAGAGAAGTAAGTGCATGTGAAAGTTTTGATTGTTCAGTGTTTAGCTTTTTTGTAAGTTCAAGTACAGACATATCTTTTTCTTTAAGCGCAGAAATTATCTCAATTTTAAGCGGGTTTGCAAGATTTCCAAAAAATAAATAATATTTGTTCATATTTTCTAAAAGTAATGCTTGCTTAAGGCATTATTTTCTATTCATATGAACCATATTTCATATATAAATGTTTCTATAAACGAAGATATATAATCGGAAATTAATATGCAGCTAATTGAGGTTCTGCTTGAGGTTTTCCTTTATATTTTCCAGAAACGACTTTTTTTGCAAGTTTAGAAATGCTTCTTTCCATTCTTTGCCTATATTCCATTGATTCATAACTTCTTACTGGAGATGGTGTTGTTCCAGAATATTGTACTCCTATCATTTTTGCATTATCATGCCAGTCGACTGTTCCGCCAAAATTTGCAGTATATCCACTTTCTCCTGAAATATCTGCTCCTCTTCCGAGTAAAACTCCAAATTTCAAATTAATTCTTCCATTACTTAAATTTGAAAAGACATTTTCTGCTAAAGTTTGTGTTGAGCCTGAGCAAATCCAATCATCGAGTAAAAGAACTTTAGGCCTTTTTTTATGAGCCATCATTTCATCAACAAGTGGTTTTAAGTATTCTTCTGTAGCTTTCTCTCCATTTGATCTGCTAAATCTTCTAAATCTAAGTGTTCCATCAACAGTTGGAAGTTTTCCATATAATTTAGCATATAATTTTTTAACTGCAAGTCCAATGAGCCTTGCACCTCTATCTGATGCGACTATATAATCTGGTTTATTTTCTGCAATATACTGTACAATTGGGAGTACATATTCTCCAACATTCTCTGCTGTGATTGAAACAGTTGGTTCTCCATATGGAGAACTTTTAGATCTATTAAGATAAAGCCCGAGACCCAAACCTTTTGATGAAAATGGTGTTTTTTTAATGGAAATCTTTGAATTTTTTAAAATTATATCTTCAATATTATTTTTTATGAAATTGTTATTTTTTTCTTCAAAAGAATAAATTTTATCCTTAGAAATATAATCAATATTTTTAATATAATTTTTAATCGGATCTTTTCCAGAGAATATTATGTCCCTATCTTTTTGACGAGGTCTATTTAAATCTTCATAAAATGGGAATTTTTTTCTAGAGAATTCTTCTAATTCCTTTAATGGATCTGGATTAGAATTTAAAAAAACAGGATCTTTTTCTCTTTTAGATGGAAAAAGTGGAATATAAGGATATTTTTCTGATCCTTCAGACTTTTTTGATAATCTTCTTAAAGGATCTTCACTTCCCGTGCTAAATGGATCTCTTTCTGGATCTTTTTTTGATAGAATAATAGATGAATAAAGTCCAGGATCTTGAGTTTGAGCTCCAGGATCTTTTCCTAGTGATCTTAAAAGTTCATCAAGAGTCATACCATTTAAGAATTCTTTTTTCTTTTTCTTCTTTCCTGGTTTTTGTGATTCTGGCTCTTTCATTTTATTGGTTTACTCCTTGTTTATTAAAATATAAAGATGACAAATAATCAACTATCTCATCAATACTTTTTGCAGGTTGTATTAAATCAAGATTTAATGGAAAATCCGGTCTTGGAAGCCTTCCTTCTTTTATATCAAGAATAATGTCCGCAGCGCCTCCAGAATTTTTTAAGGTAATCAATGATTTTTCATAAGCGAGGGATCTTATTGCTTCATCAAGTGTTCCTGAAGAACCATTTACTAAGACGAGCGAATCTGCAACAGGCCCAACAGCCATTCTTCTCTGTTCCATATCTCTTCCAAATCTTTCAACTGATAATTGTTTATTTATTTCATTTGCTAGTTCATAATATTCTTCAGGAGGATTAACCTCTGTGCCATCAAAGTTAGGAAATAAACAAAAAAATTTATCATCAACTCCATTTCTTTTGCAATAATCAATTACTCCACGATAAAAATCAAGGCCAACCCCCGAAACTCCTCCGGTAAATAAGGTCCCATTATTCTCTTGAATTAGTTCTCTTAATCTGTATCCAAGTTCTACAGTCTCATCTTCAGGATAATCTTCACTAGGAACTGTTGCTCCAATTATTCCAAGTATAGGATATTCATATTTTCGGGTTATTTCTTCAAGTACCATTTTATTCCCCTCCTCCAATTACTTCAATTTCAACTTTGACAATAGAACCTGCTTTAAGCATGTCTTTAAGGCAGCTGGGTATTACTAGAACATTATTTTTCCCCTGTTTTGCAATTTTTTTTGTTATAACAATCTTGTTCATTTTTACAATTTTATTGTTTCTTTGTTGTTATTTATTACAAAATCAATATACTCCCAGTTTATAAATCTTTCTATTTTGTTATCATTTTAAAGTGACAACTAAATAAGATACTAGATCAGAACTTGTTATAACTAACTTAAAATTTTTTATCCTGCAGAAATTAACCCATGAATTCCTTTTGCAATCATCTCTATTGCAATGGCAGTTAAAAATAATCCGAGGATCTTGGATATTATATCTATGACTTTCGAGTTTATTTTAGATATAAAGAATGAAAATATAATAAAGATTATTGCAACTAAAATAAATGCAATTAAAATGTTGGATATTACAGATAATTTTCCTATTTCATAAACTTTTATTGTTACAAATGAGATTATTGCAGGACCAGTTAAAAGGGGTGTTGCAATTATTGATATAATTGCATCTGTTTTTTTAATATCTACTTTGTCTTCTTGTTTTGGCCTTATTGTTTCAATTCCCAGGAGTAATAATACTATTCCTCCTGCAATTCTAAATGCATCAATACTTATTCCAAAAATATCAAATAAATATAGTCCAAAAATTGCTATGATTACTGCAATTATAAAAGCAATAAGAACTGCACTAACAGCAATCTTTCTTATATTCATTTTATTTTTATAAGCAGCCATGAGAATTGGAAACGCAGTTAATGGATCAATTAGAACAAATAATTGAATAATTAATGCAAAATTAAATAAGCTTAAAATATCCATTTTTTACCTCTCTTAAAATTATTAATGGTTGACAATATTTAAACCTAATTAATCCTCCAGAAGTTAATTAGTTACTTTAATAATTTAATTTTTTGTTAATTTACTTAAGAAAAAATTACTCTCTTATCTCTCTTTAATAAACTTCTTCATTAAATCAAGTATTTCTTTTTGTTTGTTTGGAAGAAATGTAATTGAACCTGCATTTTTATGTCCGCCACCCTCAACAAAAGAGTTTGGAGTATTTTTATTCAAGTAAGATATAAGTTCATGCATTGAAAAATTAGATTCATCAGTTGCCCTGATTGTTATTGCAGTATTCATAAGTCCAGCAGTTATAAGATTAGTAATGCCTTTTGTTTTTTGCAGGTCATCATGAACAAGTCCAACACATTTGCCTGGTTTTGGATAAAATCCAAATCCTGGAAAAGTATTTTCAATATCTAAGAGTTGCAGATTAGTTTTTCCAATTTTCTCCAGTTTTGTATTTGATTTCGCAATTGCAAGTCCTTTTTCCTCAAGTCCGATTATGTAAGGAGCCATTAGTCCAACAAGTTCCTTTTGTTTGTTTCTTGGTTCTCCAAAAATAACTCCAATGTATTCTCTTACTTCCATAAATCTTACTTTAGCAGAAACAAAGTCAATTACTTTTGAGATATTAGTAAGAAGTTCTTTTGTATAACCTTCTTTCTCAGCTAGTTTTACATATTCTTTAATTGTTTCAGGATTAGCAATATCAATTCTATCAGCAAGACCTGCAATAGCAGGAATTACTTCAAGACCTGAAACATTGTTTATAAGTCTTGCAAGTTCAGCACAAAGCATTCCAGCTGAAAATCTTGAACCATCTTCTTCAACTAAAAATGGGCTTATATGAGTTAAAACTTCTTTTGTAATAACATCATGATCAAAAAAGTGATGATCAATTACAATAAACTCTATTCCATGAACTTTTCCCTGTTTTATACCAAAAAGATCTTCAGGAGTTGATCCATTATCAGTTATTATAATTAAAGGAAGTTTATTTGAGAACTTTGCTACATTTCTAAGCGAAGTTGCAGTATCTCTTATAGAATCATCAATTTCATAAAAAGGAGCTTGTGATGGAGATCTTAAAAAAAACTCATATCCTGCTTTTTCACTTCCATGTTCTTTTTCAATTAAAGGAAGTATTGCTTTTTCAAGTGCATATCCTGCACAATAACCATCTGTATCATTATGATGCCTGATTATTATTGGCCTGTTTTGTATTATTGCAAGCCTTATTTCAAATGCAGCTTTCATCATTTTTTGTTTTAGCTTGTCTAAAATTTGGCTTTTTACAAGAAATGGAATTTCTTTTACTTTTGCCCTTTCTTTTTGTAGTGATATAATTTTTTCAAGATATTCCTTATGTTCTTTTTCAGAGAGTTTTATTATCTTTTTTATCTCTCCTTCAAGTTCTCCATTATATTCGTTTATTGTAACAACTGCCTTTACAGTATCTCCCTCAAGAAGTTCAGGATATGCTCTCTGTCCTTGTCCAACAAACCCCTTTAATGCAAGTGTTGCTGTTCCATCTGAGACTGTAAATATTGTGGGCCCTCCTGTCTGGGCAATTCTTTCAATCAGTCCTGCAACTTCAACATCTTTATTAAAAAAATCCTGATTAATATCCTTTATTTCCACATTTTCAGGAGCTCTTGATGCCATTTTTTGAAATTCTGAAAATTTTGATGGTTTTTCAAATCTATTGAATTTTCCTTTTGAAAATTGCTTTTTTTGAAATTTATTTTTATTTCCCATATTATTATCTGTTCTGTCTTTTGAAATCATCCTTTTTAATTTATTATAAGTATTATTTTGGGTATTTAAATTAATCCCTTAGAAAAATAGGCCTTTGGATAGCGAGAAATTTATTTTACTTGCCCTTTAAGAAAGTTTGAATTATAAAAAAAAGAAAAAAAAGAAAAATTATCAAATACTTTAGTTCTAAGGAGTAAATCCTGAGTTGAATTGTGTTTTTTAAACTGGCAGGTTTATTACACTATTCAGTATGTAAAACATTCTCAAAATTTTAAGATTCATAAAGCGTTAGTATTGTTCAACCATAAATTTCTTCTTCAGTCATACCATACTCAACAGCTTCTTCATCCATTTGCTCCTCTAAAAAAGCTTCGTTCTCAAAGTCCTCAAACTCTTTAAATTTATTTCTCATTTTTGGTCCCATTTATTTAACTCATGAATTTTAGATTAATTGCAGATTAGCCCATTTCAAATTCATCTGCTAGAGATCTATTCTTATCCTCATCTAAAAATACATGAATATCATATTCTTCCAGTTCTTCCAAGTCTTCACTAACTTCTTCATATTCTTCCAGTTCTCTTTCCATTAGATCATAATTAAAAGACTCTGAAAAATTATCAATTAGTTCTTCTGAAATATTTAATTCCTTTAATATTTCAACAGTAATAAAACCAAAACAGTAAAAACAAATGTTTACATTTTCTTTTTTGCAGATTATGCAGTCAGTATCATTTATAGTATCAACTAACAGTTTATCTTTTATCTTCTCAAGTGTAAATTCTAAAAAAAGCGGATTTAGATTTGTATCTTCAAACCAGATTGCAAATTGCTTAATATAGCAACGAATACATACTGGATCAGTTATTCTTTCAAGACATATTGTGCAGTGGCTTTCAAACATATTGTTTCCTCCTAGTCAAACAATTCTTTTCTGTCTCCCTTTTTGTATAGATATGTAAAGAAGACCTCTATTAAAAGAAATGCAGTAATTTCTAAGACAACAAATTCAAGTCTATTATTACTTTTATTGAATAGTCACAAATATCGAAAAATTTTAGGGAATTAGAATAATATCAGTTTTATCGAGGAAGAAAAATTCTTAAACACATTTTGCCTGTTTCCACAAGATTTCAAAATATCGAGTATATGCATTGGCAAGTTCCTTATTTTTAATTTTTATAGAAGATACTGGATTTGAAAAAACAGTTATAAGAACTGTATTATCACAAATATTAGTTGAAGCAACTGTTTCATATTTCTTAGGAAGACACCTTGCTTCTGTAAGTTTCATTTTATTTAATTTTTTTGCCCGATCTTTTGCAGTTTCATCATATATGTGCCTCATTAAAATTCCTTTTTTTATACGTGTCTTATGAAATTCATTTAAAAAACCAATTCCAAAAGCATTTATTGCTTCAGTTGACACTCCATAACAATATATTGGTTGATTTAATTTAAGCAGGTCATTTAAAGATTCTCTTACTGCAAAAACTCCTTTTGCAATTGAGAATTCATCTTCCTCTTCTTTTTCTGTTTTACAAAGATTAGTTAGATATGGAAGCATAGTCTCAAGTTCTCCTTCTTGCTGCGTTAAATAATCTTTTATGTTTTCAGGAGGCATAGCTGAAAACAATCTCTTTTTTTGTTTAATTACCTCGCTAACAAAACCAATGTTCATTAGTTTTCTGAGTGCATCATATGTATTTGATCTGTGAATTCCAGTTCTTCTTGAAACCTCGAGTGCACTTGAAGGCCTGTATTTTAGCAAATCCAGATATATTCTTATCTCATTTTTATTAAGTCCGATCAGTTCCAGAAATTTGCTCATCTTTTCTTCCATTTCAAGAACCATTTGCAATCATCCTCTCTATTTTTTTGTTATCAGGATAAGAAAAATAATTTTCAACAAGTTTTTTTTGCATTTCTCCAAGTTTTTCATACCACTTTCTGGCTTTACTTCTGCCATTATTTTCAATAATCTTAGTACTTGGTTCATAAAGCATTCTTTCGCGATTAAACTCACAAGGCATTAACATTGGAGTATCACGAAACCAGGAATAAGATAATACAAGCGGATCTTTTTGATCATAAACAACTGATTTTAGCCCTCTCATGGCAACTTCAGGAGCTTCTATATAACCAACTCCAAGTTTATGGCATGCAATCATAGTCTGCACTGCAATGGATTTTAACTCTTTTTGCAAACCTGTCTTATATGCCGCAGTCAAAAAGTTTGGAGCAACTATCTCAAGTCCAACTATTTGATTATCTCTTGTTCTTAATTTAAAATCTTCAAGAAGTGGAATTGGGTAGTGATGTTCTCCAATAACAGGGCACTCTTCTACATCTTCAAGTGTTATTTTTTCAAGGCCAAGTCTTTTTCCATGTCCTAGCATATTAAGTCTGTTGCAGATTAATTTAGCAAATCTAAGTCCATTGCAATCAAAAGAAGTTATACGATTGGGATTTCCTCCAAGAAACATATAGAGTATAAATGAATTAGCTCCAACAGGATTAGACTCATTAACTATAATTTTTTTATTATAATCTATCTTTTTTACATCAGGAAGTCCTTTTTGACTGTTCATTAACCTATCAATTGCCTTTCTCAAGAAAACTGCAGATCTTTGAATTTTAGGATAAGATCTTTCAAATAACATTCGATTAAATGCATTTATGCGATTGCTGTTTCTGTCCCCATCTTTGTAATTTTTTATATGAGGTCCAGAGGCAAAATAAATAACCTTTGAGTTAAGAGCAGAAACATCAGCCCATTCTTCAATAGTGCTATATGTCTTTAGTCTTATTGATTTATAAGATCCATCAAATCCAGTTAACTGGGCTATTCTTTTATAAGATAATTCTGTAAAAAAAGGAGGATCAGTTTCAAGTGAAGATTCAGAGTATAAATGAATATCTTCTATAAAACTCTGCTGTCTTGCAAGTTTTAAAAATTCTTCAACAAAGATACCTCCACCTATAATAGAAATATTTATCTTATTTCCTTCTATTTGAAAACCAGATCTTTGATGAGCCTCCATTTTAAAAATGTGAAAATAAACCCTGTATTCGATTCTGATTCTGAATACCTGAATGGTTGCATAAATAGGCTTTCTTTTAAATTTGGGTAAATATCTCAATCCTTCCATAAATATATGCCTCCTGAACTTTAAAACACTTTCTATTGTTAAAAACACATGTTGTCTAAAAAAAGACAGTTCTTTTTTATATTTTCTATTGGTTTTAAGTAATAACAGTATATATTTCTAAAAATGGCACGTAATCTAAAAAATTCACAGTTTGGATTAATTCTCTTAATACTAATCGTAATTATTTTAATCATGCTTGGTATATATTATCTTTATGTTCTTAATCGCGGAATTACAGGAGGTGTAGTAAAGTCTGAGACTCCTTCAATTTTTATTATCTCTGCTCCAGACTCAGAAGTCATTAATACTCCCTTTACTATTTCATGGGAAATAAATAGTAGCAAAGGAATTACCTCTAATACTCAGATAGGTTATGGAGATACAAGAGTGATCAGTCCGCAAAACTCTTATGATTATCTTTATAGTTCTCAGGATTTATGTACAGTTAAACCATGTAATATCCCCAACTCCTTTTCAGTAAGTTTTCAAATAGATCGTCCTGGAAATTATTACTATCGAGCTTATGCAACAGTAAATGGAAAAACTTATTGGAGTAATGAAAATAAAATAGTAATAAATACTGAATTAGAAAGTACAAATCCAAATGAGACAAGTATGTTCTACAACATAGGAATAGGGAATACAACATTTTATCCAAATATTCTGAAAATAAATGTTGGAGATAAAGTTTTGTGGAAAAATAATGATATTGACTATCATACTATAACTTCTGATTCTGGAAATGAACTAAATTCAGGAACTCTTGCTCCAGGTGGAATGTATAGCCATATTTTCCAAAAAGCAGGAAATTATAGTTATCATTGTAGTTTGGATAAATCAATGCATGGGGAAATAATTGTAGAGTCAATTGGAGAATACAATCCAGAAAAAATCCCAAGTAAAATAACTAGAATAGATAATTACTCAGTTTTTTACTGATTTCTTTTCTTAAATCTATTAATTCTCGTTAACAAAACCTTTTTAATGCCTTTAATTCTAAAGTTTTAATGAAAATTGGACTCTATGGAGCAGAAGGTAATTGGCAACAAACAATACTTGTAGATAGAACTGAAATTCCAGGAAGAGATGATTATAGATATACTATTGTGAATCCTGTTTTTAATTTAGAAGGCGAAGTTGATGTTGAACTAAAAGATCTTCTTTCTTTTCAAGATGAAGGAGATCCTATTGCTGATGTTTTTGAAGGTCTTGTTTCAAGTGAAACTCAATTAATAGCAGAAATCACAAGGTTTTATCCAAACAGTTACAGAGATGCAAAAGAAATGCCAAAAAAATTTCAAAATCAAGGAGTCGGAACCTCTGTTTTAAGAACACTTATGCATGACTTATTTGTGACAGAAGAAGTCAATCACTTTTATGTTAGAAATCCAAAACCTCCTTTTCATAATCTTTTAATTGGAAGAGGATATAGATTACTTCAGATAAAAGAAGAGCCACAAGATAATCATCTCTATAGAAAAATAGTCAAGCTCTCTCAAATATAATTTTCTTTTTTTCTTATTTGATTTTTTCTTTTTCAAATTATTAAAATTTAAAGATAAAAAAATAAAAATTTAGCTCTATGCAGTTCTTGCTCTTGCAACTGCAATAAAATCGTTGATATCAACTATTCCGTCCTGGTTAACATCTGTTCCATTACACCAGGAAGATGCACTGCATTTGTTTCCAAGGCTTTGAATTACAAGGATTAAATCCTTATTGTCAACTTTTCCG
>CABMGE010000002.1 GCA_902385625.1 uncultured archaeon
TCTGCATTCATGACATAGATTTCAAGGTTCATACGATCTTTATAACTATTTATATTTCTATTTGATAAGAATAATATTTTTTTACAATCAGGAGACCAAGATGGATTTTTATTACATCCAGTACTATTCGTTAGTCTTTTTTCCACACTTCCGTCTGCATTCATGACATAAATATCATAGGTATGTGTCCAATCCCATACGTTACTGCTGCCATGAGAGATTGTTCTAATTGATTCAAAGGCTATTTTTTTACCATCAGGAGACCAAGAGAGAGGACCATTAGGATAATTGACTTTCAGCATTTTTTGTTCACTTCCGTCTTGATTCATAGTCCAAATCTCAAAATCGAAATCATTTCTAAATTTTCTTAAAAATACAATTTTTCTACCATCAGGAGACCAAACAGGGCTAAATACCTGAGCTAATCTTTTTTGCTCACTTCCTTCTGCATTCATAATGTAACATTCACCAACTTTATCAAAATATGATTCAAAGGTTATTTTGTGTTGTTCATGTGATTTTTCTTCTGAAAGGGCAGGTTTCTCTTTTAAAGAAGAAACAGTTTTTTGAGGAGGTTCTTTTACTTCAGGTTGTGGAGAATAAACACATCCAATAGAAAGAGTTCCTGCAAGGATTGCTGCTAAACCAAAATTCCTTAATCCTTTAACTAATGTTTCAAGACATCTTGTCATTTGTTATCAAATAGGTTATGTCTTAAATATTTATTTGTGATTGGGTGATATAATCTTTTTCTTCTAACTGAGACACTTTTACTCCATCCCGACAATTCTTATAAATCCCTTGGATCACACACAACACCAACTAAGTAACTAAATTTTGAAAAGCGGCCGATGATGATGCCAGAACCGTGCATGAAAGGGCAGTGGCGGTTTTTTATTTTATCTTCGATAAAATTAATTTTAGGGGGATTATTGGGACCTGTATGGGACAAAGTTGACTCCAAGAAGAATTTATAAATGAAAAAGAATAGTATTTTTATATGAAAGCTCAAATAATTTTATTCCTTGTTTTTGCTTTAATCGGTGTTGGAATGATTCTTTTTGGATTATATAGACTAGTCTATTATAGCAGATTAACTAAAAAAGCAAAGGGAAAAATTGTAGATATTGGATTTGGACCTTTTCCGCAGAGGGATGGTGCTGGAACTACTAGGTATCCAATTATAGAATTTTTAACAGAAAATAAGAATAAAATAAAATTTGAATCAAATGTTGGCATGAAAGATAAAAATATTTACGGTGTTGATTATAGAAAAATGATTGGACAAGAAGTTGAAGTCCTCTATAATCCTAATGACCCTAACAAAGCAGAGTATGCAAAAAATATCTTCTGGGCTAAATTTATGTTTTTAATTTGGGGACTTATCGCATTAGTAATTGGTATAATCGGGACCATAAACTTCTATTAACCAGCTAACTGAGACACTTTTACTCCATCTCGACAATTCTTATAAATCCCTTGGATCACACACAACACCAACTAAGTAAAATAAACTAATTAAATTTTGAAAAGCGGCCGATGATGATGCCAAAACTGTGCATGAAAGAGGGACGGCTAATTTTTTTGACCCATAATGGAGGGTTTATAAATATTTAATAATTATTTGAGTCAAGATGAAAGAAAGAATAAAAAATGCATTTTTAGCAAGTTTATTTGCAGGTATTTGTGGACTTACAATTGGTCTTATTGCAATATTCATTTCCGGGGCTCCATGGCTTTTTGGATTATCTTTAATCATAATCTGCTTTATTCTAGGATTCCTTTACGGATATACATTTTATAAAAGTCCTTGGTGGGCAAGATTATTTTTTGGAGGATAAATTTTAAAATTTTCTTATTTTCATTAAATTATATCCAAAAACTGAGAGGCCTCGAGAAACTGCCATTTCTGCTTTAATGAATGAGTTATATACAGATTATCTTTGGCCCGGGATATTGCAACATAGAATAATCTTAACTCTGAATCGCGTTTTATGTTTGTTAATTCATCCTTGTAATAAGGAAGTATTTTTTCATTGCAGCAGGCAAGAAAAACATGTCTCCATTCAAGGCCTTTTGCAGAGTGTATTGTTGATATCTTTACTTTATTATTATCTTTTTCTTTTTTTCCTAATTCAATTAAAGAATCAAGGAAATTTTTTATAATGTTTATATTGCCTATATTGCTATTACTGCTTGTATTTACTAGATTCGAAGCAATGTTGGAAGCAGTACCTGCAACATTATAATATTCTGAAAACAAATCTAAAACAAGATTTACATTTTCAAGTTTATCTTCCAACTTTAAATTTTCATCAGAATATTTATTTGAAAGCAATTCCTCATAATTCATCTTTTCCAAAAAAACATCAACAGGATTTCCAGGGGTCTTTAGCATTTCATCCACAGTTAACAAGGCATTTTTTACTAAGTCATTTATCTTTATTCCATTGGTCTTTGAAAGCACTTCAATAAAATTAAGCTCATTATTCCAGGCATATTGTTTTATTTTTTCAATTGATACATTTCCAACTCCGGGAAATATTTTTATTAATCTTTCAAAGTCAACTGCAGAGCAGGGATTAACAATTAAATTCAGATATGCAATAATATCTTTTACTTCTTCTCGCTCAAGGAAATTTTTTGATTTTGAAAGATGGCATGGAATCTTGTTTCTGATAAACTCCCGCTCGATATCTTTTCCAAGATAATTTGTACGAACAAGAACTGCAATATCATGCAAAGGAACTTTCTTTTGTATATCTTTTACATTATCAACAATATAGTCAATTTCCTCCCCTACATCCTCAAAACCCTCAATAATTATCCTGTCCCCTTTTTCTTTGGTGCATCTAAGTTTTTTTGGAATCTTAAACTTCATACTGGCAATTGTTTTATTGACAGCAGAGATTATGTTTCCTGTTGACCGATAATTTTCTTCAAGAATTATTTTTTTATGATCTTTTTCAAATTGGAAAACAAGCTCATTAGAACTTCCCCTCCATTCATAGATATTTTGGGAATCATCTCCAATAAGGCAAAGATTATCATTTGCCAAATGGTTAATTATTTTTATCTGAACAACACTTAAGTCCTGAGCCTCATCAACCATAATTACCTTAAATTTGGACTTATATTTTTCCTTTATCTCAGGATATTTTACAAATAATTCCAAAGTATACAAAAGTATATCATCAAAATCAAGCAAATTTGAATTTTTCAAGAACTCCTGATATTTTTTATAAAAAAGCACTATTTTATCAGAGATTTCAGGACTTACATAAACTATCTCATCCTCCAGCATCTTTTCTTCTCGACTCTTTTTTTCATTGTTGTTATCTTTATTATATACAAGGCTTTCTGAAAATATTCCAAGGCTCTTAAATATCCCAATTCTTCTAACTACATAACTGATATCATCTGCACTTGCCTTGATATTTTCTTTTTTAATTATCTCTTTTATTATCTTCTTTTTTTCAGAATCATCAGTAATTAGGGTAAAATTCGCATTTTTAAAGAAAATCTTGGAATTATCCCTAAGAATTCTTAAAAATAATGAATGCATTGTTCCAATATAATCAGGTAATTTATCAGTTCTTTTTGCAATCTTTTCAGTCATATCTTTTGCAGCTTTATTTGTAAATGTAGTCATGAGAATCTCACCTGGGTTACAAACCTTATCTTTTATGAGTTTTACATATCTTTCAACGATTGTTGTAGTCTTTCCTGTTCCTGCACTTGCAACAATTAAGAGATTTCCCTTAGTAGTGTTGATTGCCTCTTTTTGCTCTTTGTTTAATTTTAAAGTACTCTCCATATATCTTTATTTTTCAGAAGAGTTTTTATTTTTATGCTTTAATTTAAGAATAGGTAATTTATACCTTGCCAGGTATAAATTAGTTAATAGCGATTTTATTCGAAGTGAATTCGACTAAAATAGGGGTTTTGAGCCAGATTTACTCTGGATTAAAATTGCATTCTAAAAAAAGACTACAGCACTTTAAATATTTGGAAGATTTTAATATTATGGTCTTAGATTTTTCTTTAAGTTATTTTAAGGGTTTTATCAAATAAGTTGATTTTTTGCGAAAGCAAAAAATAACTTAGTTGTCCTTTCGGACAAATAGCAATTTTTATCCTTGAATAAATCAAGCTAAAAATTTATTATTTTTGACTTAATCGATTTCACTCAAAATCTAGGATTATCTTATACAAGAGTATAAAATATATCAAATAAATTAAACAGGAGGTAATAAATGAATAGTACAATTTTTTTAGGCGCATTAATTTTAGGACTAATGCTTGGACCTGGCACAGTAATAGCTTTAACACAAACAGAAAGGAGTAATGGACTAAACAAGGATTTCAACTATGGCGATAGTTGGAGAGGATCTCACACCAATCCTCATTGGGGAAATTATTACAATTTTCCTTACTATAGAAATTATAGATACTACAGACATTTTCCGAGTCAGAATTACAGATTTTGTAGATCTGATATTGACTGTCCGCAAATAGCTTGTATTCGAGCACCATGTCCTGTAAATAAGTGCATATATGGAGTCTGTAAAGTGATTGGATAATTAAATAATAAAATCAGGCAGTGAAATTCCAGCTGCAACTAATAGAATCAATACTGCATTTTCTTGAAAAACTGCTTAGATTAGTGCAGTTATTTTTATCCAAGGTAAATTCATAAGATATTTTATATGATTTTTCCACTATTCCATTAGGATTAACTCCCCCACTTGAATCGCTAGATCCATAGCAATAAAATAGATTTCCTACATTAATATTTTCACCTGCTTTTGCAGGAAGATGATTAAGACAATATTTTCCAGGAAAATTTTTAAGAGTATTATTATTTATTAAATAATTTGATAGACTCATTAATTCTATAGGATATCCTGAATCACTGAATCTTATGAATAAGGTTTTTGGAACAAGATCATTACAACTAAAATTAGTATTTGGAACCAAATCTGCTGCATCTTTGCATTGATTACCTGCAACAATCAACCCTTCATTACAACCACATTTTATAGGCATGTTTACAAGAGTTCCATTTAAGCAATAAAGAGGTTTTGTTGTTGAGCAGGAAAAATATACTGTTCCATCAGAACATTTGAGGATCTTATCAGTTTTAATTTTTATATCCAATCTGAAAAATGAAAAATAAAGGACTATTATTAAGATTAGGATAATTATTCCAATGAGATAATAGATTGTATAAGACTTATTTTCACCTGATTTTTTCTCTTTTTTATCCATTTTTCACCTATAATAAAACAAATAACAGCGACTTATAAACATTACTAAAAAACAAAGAAAAGGAAAAATAAAAAATAAAATCCTTAAATTGCTTCTCCCCAGAAAAATATCTGTCCGTTTGAGAAATCACCATTACAAGGCTCAGGCAGAGATAGTTTAAATGTCAATGCCATTTCAGAACCCGGACTTACAGTATTTCCACAATTCCAATCTTGTTCAACAACACTTGAACTAGGCGAAGAACCTCTTATTGCATCTGGCCTTAATACATTATTAATTGTAGGATCAGAGCAATTGATTCCTGATGTTGTACCATTAAATCTTATGATTCTTTTTGAACCTGAGATATCAGTACTATAAGGAATTGGTAAATAACCTTGTGCATCAGCACCAATATTATTCTTTGTACTAAATGCACCATTAGTTGCATAATACTTGAAGTTTGTCAATGCCAACTGATTTGTAGAGGGACACAATGCTCCACTTGAAGCAGGATCATAGAAATCAGTTCCAGATATAAACATATCAAGTATAACTCCTGAACCAGATTCTGCATCATTTTCTACAAGTATAGTTTGCGAATAACCATCTGTTCCTGGCATTAATTCACTGAACTGTAAATCGTCACTAATACTTAAACCAATTAAAGGATTTAAGAACCAGTATTCATTTTCAGCCATTGTTCCTACTTTACCTCCTGCATCATCAGCTTCAACTGTTAGGAAATATTCACCATGCATTGAATTTGCGGTTTCAACAGTAAAGTGACAGTCATAATAAGCCATTATTGCTGGATCAAATGAGGTTACTTTAAACTGATCTACTCTTGCATTACATTCGCTAAAAGGATCTCCTACAGTTATTATTTCATTATTTGCAATACTAAATGAGCACTGCCCATTTGAGGTACTGTTTAATAATCCTGTAACTGAACAATTTCCACTTACTCCTTCAATTGTAGAATTAAAATCAACAGTTGTTCCTGAAGAAACAAAAACAGAAATATTTACTCCATTAACTGGAAGATTAAACACTCCTGAACTAGTAGCAAATACAGAATTACTTACTCCGTTAACAGTGCAAGTATTATTTACTCCTGTTACTCCGACTGTAACAATATTATTTATATTAAAGGAACACGACCCACTAGAATTGGTAGTTATTAAATTACCAACTGAACAATTTCCAGGAATTCCTCCAACAGTTGCATTAAAAGTAAATTCTGTTGCACCTGCAGAAAAAGAAATATTTGTTCCATTAATCACAATATTTCCAGATCCAGCAAAAGCAGTTGAATTAGTTATCCCATTCAAACTACAAGTGATATTATTTCCTGCTAAAGGTTCATAAACACTACAAGTAATAGCAGCCAATAGACTTGTTACATTAATTGGTGCAGTTTCGTTAGAAAAACATGTAATGTCTGTAATAGTGGTTATATTTCTTGTTGAATTTCCAAACGGATCTCCAACAAGTCTTTTACATTCCACTTCAACATCATTTCCAGCACCTTGTGTTGGTCCGATCGTTCCGACCACATCAGTTACATCCTCTATTTTATTTTTGTCAAGAACCAAAACTGTCCAATGAATTGATTCACCTTCAAATGCGTAATTATGTTTTCTTTCAGATAAATCCAAACCATTATTACTATTTTGAAGATTGTCATCAGCCAGTGAGCGATTATCGCAAAAATAAACTCTTGGAGCAAACTTCTGCGTACTAATATTTATACCAATACTTCCACCAGTATCTGTTGCCGCAACTATTGCTATCAACGAAAACAGAACCATTGAAAAAGCCAAGATAATAAAAATCTTTTTCATACTTTATTACCTCCTTTCAATAAATTAAATAAAACTAGAACTATGTCTCTCTTGAATGTTTTATACGTCATTCATTCACCCCTATAATGTAAAAGTTTATATTAATTTTTAAATTAATTAAATTTAATTTTTGTTAATACAATTTCTTGTTTACAATAAGTAGTAATACTATAATAACTCGACTTACTACTTAATTCCGATGAAATAATAATGTTAAAAAAAGATAATTATAAGTAATCTTATTTCATATAAATATTTATGAAAACAAATAAAGTTCTAGGACTTATTATTATTGCACTTATAATACTTGAAATAATTCTTTGTGGATATATTCTAAATAAAGAAAGCAAACCAAAAAATAGCTGTATTCTTGGTGAAAGTTGCTCAGAAGTACAAGAAAGTGCTTATGGAAAAGTCTTTGGAACCCCATGGGCTTATATTGGAATTGCAGCTTTTTTTCTATTGCTAGTATCTTATTTTATAAATAACAAGATATTTAGAATAGCAACCTGCCTTGGTTCAATAGTATCATTTTACCTAATCTTTATTCAGTTATTTGTAATAAAAAATATATGCATAAACTGCATGGAAGTACACGCAGTCATGTTTCTTATTTTAATTTTATCTTTTATAAGAAAATAGATTATAATTCAAACTCTTCAATGAATTCCATTATTGTTTTGTAACGCTCAATAAACTTGAAACCTTTTTCTGTTAATATAATATACTTATCATTATCTGCACTTATTTCCTTTATCATTTGCTTTTCCAAAAGATCTTTATAATATTCCTTAAATCCTGCTGAAGATAAGCCTGATCTTCGAAGTAAAGGAGTTGGTTTTATTGAATTCTTATTATCCTGAATTATCCTTAAGATATCCCTCATTATTTCGAATTTTCCTCGCTTTACCATTTTAGTCACCTGTTTTTTTTAGAACCTTATAGAGAATTATCATGAACAGCAGAATTGAAACAATATAAATAACCAGCCTGTAGATTTGCAAAAATCTTGGAATTAAAATATCTATTACATTTAAGACCCAGAAAATAAATAAGATTAAATAAATAATAAAAAGACTTTTTCCTTTCTGCTTATTTTTAGAATCCTTATATGCAATAAACAAGACAAAACAGATAAATATCAAAAGGATCATATTCAAAGCTAGATTTGTCTCAATTCCTCTTAAAAAAGTTCCAATTAAGGCAATTACCAAAGCGAGTAAATTAAATAGATAAATTTTAAGTTTACTGTGGCTCCATCTTTTCCACATTACACTGTAGAGGAGATAAAATATTGCCATTGAACTGGAATATAGAAAAATAAAAAGGGAAATAGATCCTACAAACATTGGTGAAATTTCCGGCATGTCGCTCATATTAAAAAGAAGCAATAAAAATCTTATAGAGTATCTGAAAAAATAAGCAATTGCAAAGAATAAAAACGCCTGCCTGAAATATTTTATTCCTTTGTACGAACTGAGTTCATACATTTCTTTTGTTGCATAATAAATCATTAAACTGCAAACAACAATTACAAATGAATAAATAAGCTCTGCACCGATCTCAGGAGGAAATAGAAATTCTATTGGAGGTCTCATTTTAATAACAGAGATAAGATCTTTATATATTTATAAGTGATATGGACTTAAAGTCCATCTGATTTATAAATTAAAATAAATAAACCTTATCATGAAAAAGTTAAAAGGTGCATTTATTATTGTCATTGTCCTTATAATTGTGGCTATGGGGATAATTGGATATTTTTATTATAAAGGAAACTTTAACAAAAGAAATAACATGCAAAGATTTCAGGGAAGAAATCTTCAACTCAATGAATCTCAGATTAATGAAGTAACTTCTTTTTTTGAAAGTACAACAGATATAAATCAGATAGAATCATATTGTCAGCAAAATAGAATGAACTGCTTTTATTATTGCAGGAACATAAATCCAAATGGAGAGTATTGTAAACAGCTAAATCAGACAAGACCTGGAAATTATACAAGAAAAGGAGTACAAAATGGAGGAAATCCACTGCCACAATAAAAATGACTAAGTCTATAATTAAACTGGAAGATGTATGGAAGAGATATAACATGGGAAAGGCAGGAGGACTTACAGTTTTAAAAGAAATTGATTTTGATATAAAGGAAGGAGAGTTTGTTGCTATCAGCGGTCCATCTGGAAGCGGGAAAAGCACAATAATGCATCTTATAGGTGCACTGGATACTCCTTCTTATGGAGATATTTATCTAAAAGAAGAGAATATTAAAAAAATAGACAAGAATTCTCTTGCAATACTAAGAGGAAAAACAATTGGGTTTATTTTTCAACAGTTTAATCTTCTACCGACTTTCAGTGCTCTTGAAAATGTGATGATGCCAATGGAACTTGTAAATTTACCTGATAACGAATCCAGAAAGAGAGCTGAGGAATTATTAACTCAAATGGGACTTTCAGAAAGAATGCATCATAAGCCAACTGAACTTTCAGGAGGACAACAGCAAAGAGTAGCAATTGCCCGTGCACTTGCAAATGATCCTGAAGTTATCATTGCAGATGAACCTACTGGAAACCTTGACAGCAAAACTGGTTTTTTTGTAATGGATTTTCTGCTTAAATTAAACAAAGAAGGAAAAACAATAATTATGGTAACTCATGAAATGGAACTTGTTAAGTATGCGTCACGGGTGATATATTTAAAAGATGGAATAGTTGAAAAAGAAGTTCATAAAAAGCAAAATATTAAAAGCAGAGGATCATTAAATAAAAAATACAGGAGAGAAAACTTCTAAAAATGAGAAACAAACTATTTATCTTAATTAGTGGAATTATTATTGCGCTATTGATTGTCAATCAGGCTTCGGCTACTACTATTGCCTGCACTCCTAAGGTTAAACTTGTAAATCAAGATCCTAGTCAAGCAATTCCTGGCAGTTATGTCAAGGTACTTTTTGAAGTGTCCGGACTTGGTACTGATTGTAATGGCCTAACCCTGAAATTGAATCCAGAATATCCTTTTTCACTAGATCCTGGATATGATCCTGTCCAAACTTTGACAGGTTCTCCAGATGTGCAGGGTTACAAAAACTCATGGGATGTTCCATATAAAATAAGAGTTGCAGATGATGCTCTTGCAGGAGAGTATACATTAAAACTACTTGAACGAATTGGAAGCAACAAGGATTTTAATTCTTCATATATTGAAAATGATTTTAATTTAAGTATAACGGATGTACAAACAGACTTCTCTACAGTAGTCCAGGGTTCATCTGGAACACAAGTTTCTATTGGAATCGTGAATATAGGCGAAAATGTAGCTAATTCTCTTATTGTGAGTATACCTCAACAGCAAAACTTTGCTGCAACAGGAGTAGACCAGCAGATCGTTGGAAATCTTGCATCAGGAGATTATACAATTGTAAGTTTTAATATTGCAGCAGCTAATTTAAGGAATTTCAATAGAACAAATACAAGAAATCCCTCAGATGCCGGATCAAGCCAGAATTTTCCAACAAATGAATCTGCAAATAATCCTCAATTACTCAAAATACAGTTGGAATACACAGACAATATAGGAAAAAGAAGAAATGTTATAAAAGAGGTTCGTTATATAAGTTCATCTCAAGGAAATTTAACAAGAAGTGCTATAAATGGATCGTCACGTAATGGTTCAAGCAGTTCCACTAGTCCAGGAGTATGGTGGTATGTAGGGGGAATTATAATCCTTGCAATAATCATAGGAGTTTATAGCATGTATGGTGAAAGAATAAAAAATCATTATAAGAAAAAAAACAATAATGATAAGAATTCTGGAAAGACTCCTGATTGGGTTACAGCTGAGAGAACTCATCATAAAAGATAGGGGGATTAAAATTGAAACTATCGAAATCATTTAAAATTGCCTTAAATATTATTTTACATAGTAAACTTAGAAGCTGGCTAACAATAATTGGAATTGTTATAGGAATTGCTGCAGTTATTGCTATTGTTTCAATTGGTCAGGGAGCGCAAAGAAACTTGGAACAAAATCTTAATTCACTAAATCCAAATATACTCACAGTGTCCCCTGGTTTTTCCAGAGCAACAGGAGCGGGTGGAGAGTTTAGAAATTTCGGAGGAGAAAGCCGTGGCGGTTCTGGAGGAAGTACTGCAAAAAACCTAACAGTAAGCGATGTAACTGCTCTGAAAGGGGTTTCAAATGTTTTATATGTTATGGGAACAGTCTCTGGAACTGTAAGCCAGGTTTCTTTTCTTGGAAAAACCTCTAGAGCTTCTGTCGAGGGTGTTGATCCTGCTGTCTGGAAAAATTTTGAAACTACTGGACTTGCTTCTGGAAGATATCTTTCTCAAGGGGATGTTAATGTAGTTGTTGTTGGAGGAGGCATTGCAAATAATGTCTTTAGTGGAATGGAAACAAACAGGCAGATTTCTATTGGCGGACAAAATTTCAGAGTGGTTGGAATATTACAACAGACCGGAACAGGAGGAGGACCTGGCGGAGGAAGTGATGACAACAGAATATTTATGCCTATTGAAAATGCAGTAACAATCCTGGAAGGCAAGGATAAAAAAACATTTGATGATATAACTATTAAGATCAATGATATTTCAATAACAAATGAAACTGTTACGCAGATAACAAACATACTCATGATGTCTCATGGAATACTCCAGGCATCAAAACAAGATTTTTCAGTACAATCCCCAACCTCAATTCAGCAAAGAGTCACTTCAACACTTAGTTCAACGTCCACTTTTCTTACAGGAATTGCAATTATCTCTCTCATTGTTGGAGCAATAGGAATTATGAACACCATGTTTACTTCGGTTCTTGAAAAAACAAGAGAGATCGGAATACTAAAAGCAATTGGAGCAAAAGACAGGGACATATTGACTATATTTTTATTGAATGCCGGAATAATAGGCCTGATAGGAGGAATATTCGGAATAGTTCTCGGAATATTTGCTTCAGGCTATATCGCAGAGTTAAGTGGAACCTCTCTTGGGGGAGGTGGCATGGGCAGAATGTTATCTTCAGCTTATGTCAGCCCAACTCTTGTAATAGGAATTTTTATTTTATCTGTTGCTGTCGGACTTATTGCAGGAGCAATTCCTGCTTATCGCGCATCAAGATTAAATCCTGTTGATGCACTAAGATATGAATAGACTCCGAGTGTAGAAGATTTTATAAATTCAAGTAGCATATAAAAATTATAAGAAAAGAGACAGAAAAATTAATTGTGTTATTTTCTAAAAGATGAAAAAAAAATGAAAAGAGAGATAGAGCTTACTGCTGATGAACTTAATCCAAAGACTTGTTTTTTTGCAAATTATCCTCCCAAAGAATGTGGTATTGCAACATTTACAAAACATCTTGCAACCTCGATGGACAAAAAGTTCAATCCAAAACTAAAATCAAGAATTATTGCAATAAATGAAGAGGGAAGTTTCTACAATTACAATAAAAAAGTCATATTTGAAGTTGCAAAAAATGATATTGAGCATTATATAGAAATTGCAAAAAGGGTCAATGAAACTGAAAACATAAAGATACTATGCATTCAGCATGAATTTGGTATTTTCGGGGGAGAATATGGAAATTATATAATTCCCTTTCTTGAAACTGTTCAAAAACCAGTTGTTGTAACATTCCATACAGTTCTACCAGATCCAGATGAAAAAAGAAAAAAAATTGTACAGGCAATTGCAAAGAGGTCTTCTGCATTAATTGTCCTTGCAAAAATTGCTGCAGATATTTTAGTTCGCGATTATGAAATAGAAAAAAACAAAATACATGTGGTTTATCATGGAATAGAAAATGTTCCATTTCAAGGAAGCGAGGCAGCGAAAAAAAGACTAAAACTTGATGGAAAAACTGTTCTTCTTACATATGGACTTCTTGGACGTGGAAAAGGAATACAGTATATGATAAAGGCTCTTCCAAAGCTAGTTGAAAAATATCCAAACCTTTTGTATTTGATAGTCGGAGAAACTCATCCTGCTGTAAGAAAAGAGGAAGGAGAAAAATACAGAAGTGAACTAATAAACCTTGCAAAAAAACTAAAACTAGAGAATCATGTTAAATTTTACAATAAATATCTTCCAGATCAGGAACTGGTAGATTATATGCTTGCATCAGATATTTATGTTGGAACAAATCTGGATAGAAATCAGATTTCAAGCGGTCCACTTGCAGAAGCGGTTGGAAGCGGAAAGGCTGTTGTTGCAACACCTAGTTTTTGCGCAGAGGAATTACTTGCAGATAATCGGGGAGTAATTGCAGAGTTTAAAAATCCTGAATCTTTTACAAGAGCAATAGACAAAGTACTTTCAAATCCTGAACTTAAAAGCGAAATGGAAAGGCAAGCTTATTCTTTTTCAAGACAAATGACCTGGCCTAATGTTGCAATACAGTATTTAAGAATATTTAATAGAATAGTTCAATTAAGAGAAGAGACCACTGAAAAATTCCCAAAAATTAAACTAAACCATCTTCTAAATCTTACAGACGATGTTGGAATAATTCAATTTTGCCGCCATTCAACTCCTGACAAAAGTTCAGGTTATACTCTTGATGATAATTCAAGAGCATTAATTTTTACAATCTTGCATTCTAAAATATACAGTAAAGAGAATACATCTGAAATTTCATCCAGACTAACAAAAGTTTATATGAAATTTTTAGAAAATTGCCAGCAGGCAGATGGAAATTTTAAAAATAACCATAATAATGAAGAAGCAGAAACAAATCCCCATAGCCAGGATTCGTTTGGAAGGGCAATTTGGGCGCTAGGTTTTGTAATTAATAATTCAAATGATCCTCAAATAAAAGAAAGAGCTAAAAAAATGTTTGATAAATCATTTAGTTATATTGATAAACTCGGCTCTCCAAGAGCAAAGGCATTTTGCATCAATGGACTTTATTATTATTATAAAAGTCATGGATATCCAGAGATACTTTCAAAACTCATAAAATTATCAAATGATCTTGTTGGAATCTATGAACATGAATCCTCTAATGATTGGCAATGGTTTGAGCCCTATCTTACTTACTCTAACTCGACTCTTCCTGAATCTTTATTTTTTTCCTATGAACTTACTGGAAATGAACTCTATCTTGAGACAGCGAAAAAAACACTTAATTTTCTTACGAATCTAATGTTAATTGATGGAGAATTCTGCCCAATTGGCCAGAATGGATGGTATAAAAGAAATGGAGAGAGGGCATTTTTTGACCAGCAGCCTCTTGATGTTTCATGCATGATTCTTGCATATTTAACTGCTCACAATATAACAAAAGAAGATGATTTTTATGATAAGGCAGTACTTGCATTCAACTGGTTTCTCGGCCGTAATCATTTAAAGCAGATGATGTATGATGAAACAACAGGCGGATGTTATGACGGACTTGGAAAGCACTCTGTAAATTTGAATCAGGGAGCAGAATCAACTATTTCTTATTTAATGGCAAGATTATTTTTGGATGAACTCAAAAGAAAGAAAAGAAACTTAAATAAAATTAGTTAATTATTTTTTAAATCGACCAATTAACCAACCAATGAGTCCTCCAATTAAAATAGGCACTATTATTAATTCTAAGGGTATTAAGAGCATTCTACTTAAACAAGATTCTCCTGAACAAGGAAATAATAAATCTAAGGGAGTAAGAATGATTTTACTTATTAATTGAAAACTCTTTGAAGAACCATTTAAACTTTTATTAAAAAATGGGCTTGAATAAACTACGATTAGTATAATTAAACCTATAACTAATCCGATTAAACAAC
This sequence comes from uncultured archaeon, assembly GCA_902385625.1. Taxonomy (GTDB): domain Archaea; phylum Nanobdellota; class Nanobdellia; order Pacearchaeales; family GW2011-AR1; genus ARS1285. The sequence continues at coordinate 14,888 of CABMGE010000002.1, forward strand.
CTTTTAACCAAGTTTTCATTTTAATTTTTTATTTACTTCCATTTTAATCCTTCAAAATCAAATTTGAATGGAATTACTTTTTTTCCAAAATGACTCACGAGCTTCTTTCTGTCTTCTGCAAACATGAGAATACTTCCGCCTCCACCACTACCACAGATCTTTGCTCCAATTCCCCCGTTTTTCATTCCAGAATCAATAATTGATTTTAATTGAGGAGATAGAGTTACTTTTGAAAGTTTAGCCCTTTCTTCAGTTTCACAGTTCATAAGTCTTGCAAATTCATACAAATCTCCTTTAAGTAGAGAGTTTTTCATTTCTCCTGCAATTTCCTTTATTCTGAGAAGATTTTTATCATTTTTCCCTTTAATGAGATTATCAATCATTGCCTTATTTGAGGTTCCTGACAAATGAGACTTTCCTGAATAAACTAAAACAAGCCTTTTTTCAAGTTCTTGTATTAATTCTTTTTTTAAATTTAAAGCATGAACTTTTACTTTATCACCTTTGAACTCCATATAGTTTATTCCTCCAAATGCTGCTGCATACATGTCTTGTTTTCCATTAACTCTTGATTCAGATATAGAGTGCTCAAGGTTATATACTGCCTCGGAAATCTTATTTTTATCATTTAAATGAGTAATTAGAGCAATAAAGACAACATTCATTGCACTAGATGTACCAAGACCTGAAGAAGTTGGAATGTCTCCTGTATACTCAAGATGAGTAGTGGAGTTTGTTGCATCAAGTTCTCCTACAACATAATGATTAATTGCTGCATTAAGAACAGCTCCTCCATAAATATCTGTAAAAGGCTTAATATCAGTTGTGCCTCCTGCAAAATCTATTCTTATGGGTGCACGAACTTTTTTTATCATCTTAACCTCTTTATTAATAAATTTAAAAGAAGTAATGTTTATAATTGTTTTTATTAAATTGAGCTACCGCTCAATAATTAGAAGGGAGCAAATAAAATAAGGAGTTTTCTATAGTTTAATTCCAAAAACATTTATCCAGCATAAACATTTCTTATCCCAGACTCAGTAGATATTCCTTTAACTTAGGATGAAAAGAAGTGTTAAAGTACTTTTCAAGTTCATTTGGACTTACCCATTTAAGTTCCACAAAATCCTCTCCTGCTTTTTCTTCTCCGCCTTTTATTTCACATAAATAATAAATTGAAAGAAGCTCTATTTTCTCAGGATAGGTCTTTGCAAAAACAGGCCCTAAACTCTCCACATCCAAATTTGTCTCTTCTTTTATTTCTCTTTTTACAGCATCATCAAGGTCTTCCTTATATTCAGGCTTTCCTCCTGGAAAAGCCCAGGTTAATTCCTTTATATGAGGATCTCTTACTCTTCTCCCAATTAAAACTTTTTTTGTTAGAGGATTAAATATTATACCAAGAACTATTACGACAAATATTCCTTTTCTATGCTTTTTCCAGTCAATTTGTACTTCTTCCATACTATCCTTTCGGCGATACTAACTTAAAAACCTTTTTTGTTCTAAAAAGACTGCTAAACGTAGAATCTGTACATACCAGGCCTTATTTATATAATAAGGCTCTTAACTTTAAAAACTTATCTAGCAAAAAAAGGACTAGTTAAGTTATAAAAAATTATTTTGAAACAAGCAGACTTGCGCCCATTGTTCCAGGATGATTTAGTTTAGACCATGAAATTTCAGTAGAGTGCGGAAGAACTACATACTTTTTTGTGTATTCTCTTATTTTTGAAAGAAGAGGATCTCCTGCTTCTTTAATTCCTCCATTAAGAACTACAATTTCCGGATCAAATATGTTAATAAGTGAAGCAAGACCCATTCCAATATAATCATACATTTCTTCTAATATTTCTTTTGCCTTCTTATCCTTCATTTTCATTAGATCAATAATTAAAATATCTTTTCCAAATGCATTTTTTATCTTTTTTCTTGTTTCCTGCCAAAGAGTTTCAAAGAATTTACCTTTTTTTAGTTTAATATGGCCTACTTCTCCTGCAAAATTTTCTCCAAGGTATAATTTTCCATCAATTATTATCCCTCCACCAATTCCAGTTCCAAATGCAACAACAAGAAAATTCTTTTTTTTACAGCCAAGTTTTGCCTCAGACAATGCCACGCAGTGAACATCATTTTCAATTACTACTTTTCTTTTGAATTTATCTTCAAGATGTTTTTTTAGATTGAAATTTTTAAGAGGAAGATTTGGAGGATTTTTTATTATTCCGTTTTCCAGAGGACCTGGCGAACCAACACCAATGCCCTTAACATCTTTTGAAATTAAAATAGAAATAGAATCATCCATTACCTTCAAAAGCTCTTCTTTTGTTTTGGGGGTGCTATTTTTTATGTACCTTATTATTTTTTTACCCTGCACTAAAGAAACCCTGAGATTAGTTCCTCCAAGATCCACTGCAATTACTTTTTTAGGTTTATTTCCTGCCATATTTATCCTCAAGCCTTATTTCATCATTTTCATCAAAAGTGCCAAAAGAAATTTCAAGAACTTTTACAGATTTGTTTTTTGCATAAAGCCTGTGAGAAACATTCTTGTTAATAATAACAGTTTCTCCTTTTTTTATCCTGTTTTTTTTATTTCCAACTTCTGCAAATCCTGAAGTTAAAAAGTACCACATTTCTTTTCTTTTTTTATGTTTTTGAAGACTTAACATAGAGTTCGGACTTACTTCAAGAATCTTTACAGTGCATTTTTCATTAAATACAAATTGTTTAAAGTCACCCCAGGGTCTTTTTACCTCTTTCATTTAATCACCAATTTAAAAAGCAGATATGTACTTAAATAGTTTTTGTAAAGATTAAACGCCTTAGAAAAATTTAATTCTAAAAAAAATTTGTAAGAAAGATTTAAATCCCTAAAATACTCTTAAATATTTAACAAAAGGGATGAAAAATATTCTAATAAATAGGCTTCGCGAAATCCAGAACAAAGAGGGCTATGTCTCTGAAGAATCTTTAAAAAAACTAAGTCTTGAACTTAAAATTCCTATCTCCCAACTTTATGGGGTTGCAACATTCTATTCAATGATTTATACAAAAAAACAAGGAAAATATGTAATTGAACTTTGCGCTTCTCCCTCATGTTTTTTAAACGGATCCTGGAACCTTGAAGATTATTTAAAAAAAGAATTAAAAATTGATATTGGAGAAACAACAAAAAACAAGAAGTTTAGTTTAAAGAAAACTTCCTGCATTGGTTGCTGTGACAAGCCACCTGCAATGCTACTTAATGGAAAAGTCTATACGAGTCTTACTGAAAAAAAATTAAAAGATATTTTAAAAAAATGCAAATAAAAATCGCTTCCCGAGATAAGGATGCTTTTTTAATCAAAGTAAATTTGACTAAAAAAGTTAATTAAAAAATAAAATGCAAATAAAAATCGCTTCGCGAGGTAAAGTTAGCTAAAAAAGAGTGAAGTAAATTCATCTTTTTTAGAGGATAAAAAATAAAATGCAAATCTTAAAAAAAACACAATTAAAGGCATTGAAAGTTGCAAGGGATATTGGCCCACTTGGAGTAATTGAAAGACTAAACAAAAAAAGAGTTGTTGGACGCGGCGGAGCTTCTTTTCCTGTTAGTGATAAATGGAAATATGCAATTGAAACAAAATCTGATAAAAAATATTTGATTTGCAATGCAGATGAAGGTGAACCTGGAACATTTAAGGATAAACTAATTCTAATGAAAAATCCTGAAACTTTAATTGAAGGAATAATTATTGCAGCAGAGACAATAGGAGCAGAGGAAGCATTTATTTATCTTCGCGGAGAGTATATTGGACTTAAGAAGATTCTGGAAAGTAAAATAAAAAATATAATAAAAAAATCAAAAACAAATATTTCAATTGACATAGTTGTTGGACGTGGTGCTTATATTTGCGGAGAAGAAACAGCAATAATCAGATCAATTCAGGGATTTCGCGGTCAGCCTTATTACAAACCTCCTTTTCCACCTGTAGAAGGACTTTTTAGGAAACCTACGGTAATTAATAATGTTGAGACACTTGTTAATATTTCACAGGCTCTTTATTTGAATGATTATAATCCGGATTTAAGGCTATTTTCGGTTTCAGGAGCTGTAAAAAAACCAGGAGTATATGAGTTTCCCTTGGGAACCAGCCTTGTAAAAATTGTTGAAGAGGCAAAACCAAGAGACAAGGTAAAAGCCGTTTATTTTGGATGCTTTGGAGGTTGTATGAAATATAAAGACATGGAACTTACTCCTGAAAACATTTGCAAAGAAGAGTGTGTTCATGGAGCAGGCACAGTAATTGTAGTAGATAATAAAACCTCAATTATTGATATGGCTTATATAATTTCAAAATTTTATACTTTTGAATCCTGTGGAAAGTGCACTCCTTGCCGTGAGGGAAGTATTCAGATACTATTACTTTTAAAAAAATTAAGAGGAAAAAAAGCTGAAAAAAAAGACCTAGATTTGCTAAAAGAACTTGCATTACATATAAAAGAAACATCTTTGTGCGGCCTTGGACAATCTTCAACCAATCATATAATTACTGCACTAGAACATTTTCCTGAAGAATTTGAGGAATTAATAATCCCCTAGCGGCGAGATAAAGTTAGCTAAAAAAGAGTGAAGTAAATTCATCTTTTTTAGATAAAGAAATTGAAAATCGATAAAACAAAAAATGAAAATAACACTTAATGGAAAAACAATAGAATGTGATGAAGGCAGAGTAATCTATGGAATTTGCAGGCAAAATAATATTTCTATACCGAGTTTATGCAGCCAGAAAGGCCTGAGATCTGAAGCAAGATGCAGAGTCTGTCTTGTTGAAATGGATGGTAAACTTGTAACTTCATGTTCAACTTATCCAAAAGAAGGCTCAGTTATAGTTACTGATTCTGAAAGAGCAAAAAATGCAAGAAAAAGAAATATAGAACTTATGATGGCAGGGCATGCTCATTCTTGTTCTATTGATCCTAATGCAAATCAATTATGTAAACTTTTAAAGGAAGTTGGGCTCACTGAATTTAGATTTAAAAAAACACGAAATTACAAACAAGATTTAGGAAGTTCAGTTGTAAGAGATAATAACAAGTGCATTAATTGTGGAAGATGTGTTGATACTTGTTCAAAAATACAGACAATAAATGCAATTGATTTTGCAGGACGCGGACATAATGAGCATGTAACACCTTATTTTGAAAAAAATCTTTCTGATGTTTCATGCATTAAATGCGGACAGTGTATTTTAAACTGTCCTGTGGGAGCAATTAGTGAAAGAGAACATTTAACAGAAGTTATAGAGGTATTAAAAAATAAAAAGAAACATGTAATAGTCCAGGTTGCTCCTTCAATTAGAGTTTCTATTGGAGAGGAATTTGGCTATGAACCTGGAACCATCGTAACAGGAAAAATGGTTGCTGCACTTAGAAAATGCGGATTTTCAAAAGTTTTTGATGTTGATCTTGGAGCTGACATGACAATTATGGAAGAAGCCTCTGAATTTCTCGAAAGACTAAAAAAAGGAGGACCTTTTCCAATGATTACGACTTGTTGTCCTGGATGGATACTTTTTATGGAGCATTTTTATCATGATCTTTTTAATCATATGTCCTCTTGCAAAAGCCCTCATGAAATGCTTGGAATGCTAACAAAAACGTACTATGCAAAAAAAGCAGGTCTTTCAAAAAAAGACATCGTAGTTGTTTCTGTTATGCCCTGCACTGCAAAAAAATTCGAATCAAAAAGAAAAGAACTGGAATCTGGAGTTGACTATGTACTTACAACAAGAGAAGCTGCAAAACTTATTAAACATTTTAAAATAGATTTTAAAAAACTTTCAGATGAAAAATTTGATAATCCTTTAGGGACATCAACTGGTGCTGGAACAATATTTGGAGCAACAGGAGGAGTAATGGAAGCTGCTCTTAGAACTGTTTATGAACTTGGAACAAACAAGAAACTCGAGAGTCCTGATTTTAAGGTAATTCGTGGAATGGACGGAATAAAAAAGGGAAAAGTCATAATCAATGGAAGAGAAATAAAATTTGCAGCTGCTCATGGAGGAGCAAATGTAAGAAAATTAATTGAAGAATGTCATGACTATCATTTTATTGAAATAATGGCTTGTCCTGGAGGGTGTATTGGTGGTGGTGGACAGCCTATTCCAACTAACTTGGAAATAATTAAAAAAAGAGCTGAAGGACTTTATAGTTCAGATTCAAAAGATCATTTGAGAAGGTCTCATGAAAATCCAATTGTAAAACAAATCTACAAGGAGTATCTTGATTATCCATTAAGTCCAAAAGCAGAAAAGTTACTTCATACAAAATACAAAAAGAAAAGCGAGTTTTAAATCTGCTTTTCAGAAGATAAATATTGTTTTAAGATAATAATTCTTTTAGCACTTTCTTTGGATCTTTTGCAGTTGTAACTGCTGAAGATAATGCAATACCTTTTGCGCCAAGTTTCATTGCAATTTTCAAGTCTTTACTAGAATGAACACCTGCTCCTACAAGGATTGGAGTTTTTATGATCTTTGTTATCTTGGATATTATTTCAGGCCGAGACTCTGAAACTGAAACTTTTCCTGCAACAAGCTCTGGAGGCTCATAGATGATATAATCTGGTTTTAATTTTTCTATTCTTTTTGCTTCTTTTATGCTTCCTGCAAAAACCATTGTTTTTAATTTTAATTTTTTGCATCTTGCAACTGCTTTTTTTATTATATCAAATGAAAGTTTATGTTCTGAATGGTTTAAGAAACTGCCAATTGCACCGTCTTTTTTTACACCTTCTGGAAGAATAAATCCAGTATTTCTTCCTGGATCCATATAATCAACATGCTGACTGTAAATATTCAGATGAGTTTTCTTTGAAAGTTCATAAATATCTGTTGCTGATGATCCTAGAATTATATTTTTATCCACACTCTTAATTATTTTTGCCAGTTTTATAACACTCTCACCTTGCTTGTAAGTTTTTAGATTTATTACAATCAATGGCTTCATTTTTTATTTCTTATATCTACTAAAAATTTAATTAATTCTTCAAAATAAGGCTCTTTTTTTACTTCAGAAGTTTTAAAGAAAATTGTTTTAATTGGCTTTTTTTTAATTATTTCACTCATCTGAATAAATGTTTTCCCAGGATTTCCTCCCCCTGTTGTGCAAAAGAAAATAACTTTTTTAAAATTCCCTTTGTTTTTTTCAAGAAAAGTTCTAACACCTGGACTCACTGAACCTGCCCAGACAGGACTTCCGATTATAACAAGATCATATTTTTTTGGGTCTTTTGTCTCTTTTATTTGCGTCAGGTTTTTTTTCATTGCATCTCTTCCAGAAGTAAGCCATCCAATTACACCTTTTCTGTTTTTCAAATCAATAATCTCATCTATATCTGCTCTAAGTCTTTTTGAGATATCTTCTGCAACTTTTTTAGTTGTTCCGTTCCTTGAATAAAATACAACAAGAGTTTTCATTTTATTTTTTCCAGATCACCTTTTGAATTTTTTTAGTAATTTCCAAAGGAGTTTCAGATTGCCAGACATTTCTTCCAATTGCAAGACCAATTGCACCTGATTTTATTATACTTTTAACTTCAAATAAAAACTCTTTTTCAGATTCTTTAGAACCACCTGCGATTACTATTTTTGTCTTTCCTGCTGACTTCACTGCCCACTCCAGAGCACTTGGATTTCCATTATAGGCTATTTTTACAATATCTGCACCTATTTCCAAGGCTCCCCTTGCTGCATAAGCCATAAGTTCAGAACTTGGTTTTCCTTCAACTCCTTTTCCCCTTGGATAAGCCCAGACAATAACGGGCAGGGATTTTTTATGAGCCTCACGCAAAATATTTTCAAATTCAGAAAGCATTTCAGGTTCATGTTCGCTTCCAAAATAAATAGTATAACCTACTGCAACTGCTCCTAGTTTTATTGCTTCATCTACAGTACAGAGTTGCCTTGAAATAGGTTCTCCTTTTAATAGACTTGTTTTTCCATTAAGTTTTATTATTAATGGAATTTTACTTTTTTTAATTTCCTGGTTATATTTTTCAGCAATTCCCTTGCCAAAGATAATTCCTGTATACTTTCCTTTTTTTGCGATTTCAATTATATAATTGGGGTCAACATTTTTATCATTAAAATCAGTTGGACCATGCTCAAGTCCTTGATCATAGGCCAGAAATAAGGCTTTTCCTTGTTTTGTTATTTTTTTAAGAGAGATCATTTTAATTTCATTTTTATAAGTTTATTTTTAGCTCCAAAATATTTGATTACTGATTCACTTTCTTTTAAGGCAAGTTCAAGGGACTTATCTATTGAGAGTCCTGCAATTTGTCCTGCAACAAAACCCGATGCAAAAGCATCTCCTGCACCTGTTCTTTCAACTACTTTAATGTTTTTATGAGGTGCTATTGAATATTTGCGAGTTCCATCAAAACAAACAGCGAATTTATCTTTATTCGTGATTAATACAATTTTTGGACCCAGTTCATTAATTGATTTAAATAAATCTCCTTTTTTATTAAATCTTTTGCAGATCATCTCTGCTTCTTCGAGATTTACAATCAAAACATCACAAATTTTTAGAATAGGAAAAAAATCAAGATTTTTGATAATATAACTGCTAGGATTAAATGCAATTTTTGTTCCTTGTTTATGCAAAAGTTCTGCAAGCTTTTTTTGGGTTTCAAAACTTTTTCCAAGAAGAGCTGAATAATACAACCATTTTGTTTCTATGTTCTTAACATTTAATTCACTTAAGCTAATATCATTGTTCACGCCCTTATAAGTTAAAATTGTTCTTTCTCCTCCATGACTATCAAGAATTACAGAGTGACCAGTTATTCCTGACTTGTCAACTTTACCCAAAAATATTACATTTTCTTTTTTGAGTAAATCAAGAATATTTTTTCCATCAACATCAGTACCAACATTGCAGATACATCCTGTCTTTAGGCCAAGGCGAGAAAATGCAACAGCAGTGTTTGTTCCTCCTCCACCAATATCAAACTTTAAATCATTGATTAAAATTTTTCCTCCTGCTGGATAAGAAAAAAGATGATTTTTTTCTCCAATATCAGTATTTACAAAAGTATCTATAACTGCACTGCCAAAAGTAACTATATCAAATCCCATATCATCCCCTTTTATAGATAAATAAAGAATCTTTTGATTAAAAACCTTTCTTATACTCTTTTCAAATAGCTGCCCTTGGCAAATAATCTTTTCTCGTTTGACTCGCATACTCCTCAAACTAGCTTACCATATTGAATTAATAATAATTAAAATCCATGAAATTGATGAGCAAGAGAAATCAATTGAGCATTCTTTGATTATAATCAACAAATTATTAAATGCCTATTCTTTTGTTTTTTTATGAACAAAAAGAAAGTGCTTGTAATTGTTGCTCATCCTGATGATGAAACAATATGGATGGGAGGAACTCTATTTCGAAATAAAAATAAATGGGATACAACTATTATTTCCCTTTGTAGAAAAGATGATTCTGACCGTGCGCCTAAGTTCTTTAAAGTGTGCCAGGAATATAATGCAAAGGGGTTTATGTCTAATCTTGAAGATGAAGAGTTAAGTCCTGTTGAACTATCCCAAGTAATTGCAAGAATAAAAAAATTTGCAGGAAAAGAATATGATTACATATTTACACATGGAAAAAATGGGGAGTATGGGCACAAAAGACATATTGATACTCATAATGCAGTAAAAAAGATGCTAGAAGATAAATCATTAAAATCAAAAAATGTTTTATTTTTTGCATATACGCAAGTTAATGCTCCAAAGACAGATACTGGATTTGATTGCTATGTTGACACAAATGCAGATAAATTTATAAGTTTGAATAAAATTGAATCTTTAAGGAAAAAAGAAATGATCAAAATGATTTATGGATTTCAAAATAATGGTTTTGAAGAGAGAAACTCAAGAGATAAAGAGGCGTTTAATCTATCATGAAAGTTCTATTAATGTTTCCATATCCAGTTGAATCAGACGGACAAAGCCTTCAGGGATATTATCTGATGAAAGGGCTGAAGCATCATGGAGTTGAAGTTGTTCCATGTCACTTCAATAATAGCATGCAAAAAGAATATTATCTTAGGCATTTTAAACCAGATGTTGCAATTGGCATTGGTTTTTGGGGAAATGTTCCTGAAATACTTCAGGAGCCAATGAAATTTGGAGTAACAACTGTACCCTGGTTTAATGCAGATGGATGGGTTGCTAATTATCAGACAGAATTTAACAGACTCAAACTAATGTTTACAACAAGTGAGTGGGTAAGAAGCATATATGAAAGAGATGGAGTTGATTGTTCTAAAATAATTCCAATGCCTATTGGAATTGATACTGAACTCTTCAAGCCCCAGGAAGACCGTGAAATGAATCTTGCACTTCGAAGAATGTGCGGTGTTCGTGATGATGAAGTAATGATTTTGACTATTGGAGGAGATGTTACTTCCAAAGGAGCCCAGGAGATGTTTCGTGCTCTTGCACAAATAGATGAAAAATTTCCAAACTGGAGATATGTTTGCAAAAGTTGGCCAAGTGAAAATTCTAGTGAATGGAGAGACAAAGAAGAAGAACTACTTGATGAACTTGGGATAAGAGAAAAAGTTATATTTTTAGATGATATTTTTTCACCAGAATTCATGGCAAGCTTACTTAATGCATGTGATATTTATGCTGGTCCATCAAGAATTGAAGGATTTGGAATGATTCAGGTTGAAGCTATGGCTTGTGGAAAGCCAGTTATTGCAATTGACCGTGGTGGAACAGCTGAAACAGTAGTTCATGGAAAAACAGGCTTTCTTGCACATGCTGCAGAAGAAGTAAAACTTACTGAAGAATGGGCATATCCCTCAATGGGCTTTTCATCAAGGCAGATAATCAAGTTTGACAAGCCTAAAATTTTCGGATATCGCGCAGATGTAAATGATTTGGCAAAATACACTTTAATGCTTCTTAAAGATGCTAAACTTCGTGAAGAAATGGGACGTGCTGCACGAGAACATGCTGTCAAAAATTTTGATTATAAAGTAACTTCAAAAAAAATGCTTGATGTTATAAAAGACAAACTTCAATTAGAATAATTTTATATAACCCGTCTTCCAATAGAGTGTTATGGAAAAGAAAAAAATAAATAAAATTATTTCTATGTATACAAAACCTGTGCTTGGAACATTTCCGTCTGAAAAAAGAGTAATGGCCCTTTCTATTGATAAAAACTCAAATAATCCTATTCAAGGACTTGCAAGAGAGATTACAAAAAGCCAGGGAAGTGTTGATGTTCCAGGATTTATTGACAAGAGTAAACTAATAATTGTTGAAAGCAAAGATGGACTCTCATGGAAAAAAACAAAAGACCTTGAAATTAAAGGAATTAAAGAAATAATAAAAAAACTTTCTGGAAAAGACAGAGATTTTATCGGACTTGAAGATCCTGATATCTGGACAGATGAAAAAGGAGTAAAACATATTTATTTTACAATTGCATTTAAGCTAAAGAATAAAATAGGCTATAAAATATATTTAGGCCATGCACAAGGGAATTCTCTTCAGAATATTAATGCAACAAAGCCTGTTCTTGGACCTATTGGAGACAATATAGTTGGATTCAAAGAAGTTTGCATATCTCCATTAAAATCAAAGGCAGGAAGATTTACACTCACAGAATCAGGAGTAATTTCCGAAAATAAAGATCGTTCAGCAGTAGCATTGTCTATTGCAAAGGATATGTCAAAACCCTGGGAATTTTTAGGAATAGTCCTTGATCCCAAAAAAATGAAATATAACTGGTGTTTGGGCCATCTTTCTCCATGTACTTTTTTTCCTGAAGAAAAAATAAACATCAAGGGTTATTTAGTTGGAATTATCAATGGAAGAGAAACAAGCAGGAAAATAAATGGCAAAAAGATTTATGGAAAATTTTGTCCTGGAATTATGCTATTTAATCCAAAAACAGGAGAAATTCCATGGATCTCAAAAAAGCCATTATTTGAAGATCCTGACGCGAGAACAATTACATTTGCAAGTGATTTTATCTCAAGGAAAAATAAAGATATTTTATATTGCCATATAAATGATTCTTTTGTTCGGGCATATGAAATTAACTTTAAAGAATTAAAAAAATATATTGAAGAAAACACCCTGGACTCTATTTAACGGGAGTTAATTTTGCCATTATTCTGCTGAGTTCTATTTCTTTTACAACTGTAAACCTGTCTCCTGCTCCACAGAAGAGAAGTACATTCTTTTTAGATTCATCAAGCACAATTCCAGTTGGAAAAATAACCCCTTTTCCTTCAAAAGTATCTACTTCATATTTTTTAAGCGGAAATAATAATGGGATCTTGGTTTTTGAGATAATTTTGTTTGGATTTTTTAGATCCAAAAGAGCAGCGCCAACACAATAAAGAACATCAGTTTCATCAAATATATCGCTTATTTCCATTCTTTTTACAATTGAAGCTCTTGTTTTCTTTTTTTTAGGTTCTATTACTCCGTGATAAAATAAAAGCCAGCCTTTTTCAGTTTTTATTGGAGGAGGCCCTGCTCCAACTTTTCCAGAATCCCATTCTGATTTTTTTGAGATATTTAGTGGATTTTGCCTTCCCCAAAGTTCCATATCTTTTGAGTGAGTTATCCACATATGAGGATTTGTAAATTCAAAACTTCCTTCAGGCCTTTCAATTGCAATATACTCTTCATTTACCATTTCAGGAAATATTACAACATCCTTATTTTGTTCGCTGAAAATTAAGCCTCTTCTATACCATTTAATTCCGTCATTAGAAACAGCATAACTTGTAGAAACATTGCTTATTCTTGACAAGCTTACATAAGTCATAATATAGAGATTATTTATTTTGGTTATTCTTGGATCCTCTATTCCAAGTTCACCATCCCAGGAAATTCCAAAAAAACTTGGCTTATCATCTATACTTTTTATTTTCATTCCTGTTTTATCCAGAATAACTCTTCTTAGATGAGAGATAAAAGTAAGCCTCTTTGTTCCATCTTTAAATAAAAAATCCAAATCAGAACTCTGATCAACAAGATTTTTTTTGAATTTATCAATTTTTAATTTATACCTATTTTCTCCAACAAGCCTCGGAGAGTAAAAATATTTTTTATCAGAGGTTTTGATTAGTTTTTCTATAACCCTTACATAGGCTACAATATCTCCACTCGCAAGTCTTGTAACTCCTGGATTTAGAGTTCCAATAATTTCTAAATATCTTGATGAAGGTTTTAGGTCTTCAGGCCTTATTAACAAACATTCTCTTTTTACTTTTACCATATTGAATATCACCTCGTGAGATGTGCATAAATGCAAATTTGTAATTTTTATCTAAAGTAAATTTAGCTAAAAATTTATTTTTTATAAGCAAATATACATAATTACTAATTTAAATCTTATAACAAAACCTCCTGTTTTTTTAATGATTCATAAGCTGCAATATACATTCCTGCTTCCCAAGCTTGTAAAGAACCGTTGTGTTTTTTATCTATGGAGTTTGTCCACTCTGGAAAGTTTCCATTCAAGTCTCTCTCAGCTAGTTTTTTTAATTCATTTTCTGCTTCTTTTAACTTTCCTGTTTTTATTAAAGCTAAAATATAAAACCCTCCCACATAACCCCAAATTCCACCGTTGGAATAATGATTCGGAGTTCCTGCTTCACAATCCAAATAATAATCCTGCCAGTATTTACTTTTTTTTGTTATTGGAGGATAAATTACTTTTACTGGATAAGGCTGGTTTATTTTATTCTTTTTTATATAATCTAGGATTTTCTCTGCTTGTTCTTTAGTTGCAAGGTTAAAAATAATTGCAAGAAGATTTCCAAGAGAGTCAAACCAATCACCTATTTCTTTATATTTTCCATGATTTTTCCATCTATATGCAACATAAAAATTTCCATTCCAAAGACAATCATCTTTATCAGAATTTACCATAAACTTTAATCTTTCAGCTTCTTTTGTTTTTCCAACCAAGATTAAAGCATGATAATATAATGCCTGAGTGTTTATTGTATAACCATATCGATGTGGAAAAGCATCCTGCCAGTCTGAGGTTGGAAGCTGGGTTAACATCCCTATTTCTCCCAAGTCCTGGCACTCAAGCCAGTTTAATGCTTTTGCAATTTTTTCTTTATATTTTAAAAGAAGATCAGGGTCATTATATCTTTTTTTATAATTATAATTTCCAATAATAAACCAGAGAGTAGAATCAATTGTTTTAAAATCAACATGAGGTTTTCTATTTGCCCATTTATCAACGCAGTTAGGTATCTGGCCTGTTTTTCCTTGATTTTCTGCAAGAGTGATTATACTTTGTTTGAATGTTTCCTGAA
>CABMGE010000003.1 GCA_902385625.1 uncultured archaeon
CTTGATGCATCAATCCTAACACTCTTTACTTTTATTGAAGGATTTAAAATCTCCGATATTGTTCTTGTAACTTTTCTTCCAACACAAGTATATGTTTTAGTAGCAACTTCACTAAGTGCTGAATTATAAAAATGAATAGTTCCAATATTTCCCTCAGCAATTCCCCCGCACATAATAGTATAATTATTTACAGTATATTCTGATTGTAAATCTATTGTAATACTTGCAGGACTCCAACTTCCAGTAGCCCACCAACTACCTAGATTTCCGTCAACAGCACTGCTAGGTGAAATTCTATCTTTTGCAAGACCGGGGCTTGGAACAATTTCAGTTACAGGTTTATTTAAAGCAACATTTGTAGTTGTAGTAGTATAAGTTACTTTTCCAGTAATTTTATTCCAAAAATTTCCAAGAAATGAAGCAGAAACCGTCGGAGAAATCAAAAGGCCTAAAATAAATATTCCTAAAACTATTACAATTAAATTTTTTCTCACACCCTTTTTCATAATTCTTTTACTTAATACTTATTTATAAATATTTCTAAAAATATTTTTTTTTAAATTTCTCTGGCTTTTCTCCACTTTTTTAAGAAAATACTAAATCCCATCACTCTGAATGTAAATTTATTTCCTAGAAAATTAACAATCTCTTCTGCATATTTTTTTACATCTGCTTTGCTCTCTCTTGCACTTTTTAGCACACTTATCTTTATATTTTTATTTTCAGGTTTTTCAAATCTTTTTTTTATTTCTTCTAAAAATTCATTTGTAAGTCCATTCTTTCCTATCTGCATTTGCATTTGTGATGTCATGATATTAATAGAAATATTCTGCTTTTAAATTATTGTATTGATATACTAAAGAATGAATTAAAATTATTTAACTGCTAGTTTATCACTTGGAATTGCACCCATTATTTCATCTTTTGAAATAGGAAACTGATATTTGTCTCTTATTATCTTTGATATTTTTTCTGCAGCTTGTTCTTTTGAAAGAAGACCTTGTTTTATATCTGCAAGCTTTTGTTCTATGGTTGTTTTTGGAACTGCTCTAAGTTTTCCGTTTTGAATTACAAGAACAAGTTCAGGTTTTACCTTTACTGATTTTTTGTCTCCTTTTACTCCAAATGTACCAGTTTTCATTCCCTTTATCTTGTAAACTTGCTCTCCTTTGAAAACATCAATTTCAATGATTTTCTTTCCGAGTTTCCATTGTTGTGAAAAACAAGCACAAAAAATAGCTGCTTCTTCAAGATCTTTTTTAGTTGGATTATCTGATTGAATTATCATAAATGGGCTTCCAGGAGCAGTTGTATGCATTATAATATAGTTCGGTTTTAAAAATTCCTTTAAAACCACTTCATTTTGTTCATCATTCTTTCCACCAACAACAAGTACGTTGTTTGAGGTAAAAAACCATCTAAATTCCTCATATTTTCTATCGAGATTTGATAACTTTTGCATTAAAGCCTAAGAACAAGAGTATTTTTAAGTGTTTCGCAAAAGTAATTATTAGGTCTTTTTTAAAAAGTATAACTTGTCAGAATATACTGTTTTTATGTCAGCAGATATTACTTTAAATCATTTTGAAATTAACCTTATGGTCATGTTAAGATCTTCATCATTAAAGATCTCATATCTGCATATATATCTGCATATATTCATTTCCCCTCTAACCTGATTATATGCTGTAAGTCTAATATCTCTAATGATTCTTGAAAATTTATCCTGGTTATAGGTGCTTACGATAAAATTATCACTCGTTATCCTAAACTCTCTTCCGTTATTATGCCCACTGATCAGGTCTGCAAGTTTCTCTGCAGGAAGATTTTGACTAATATACTCTACAAGTTCCAAAGGACTACACTCTTCCATCTAAAAACCGAGGGATTTAGTGTTATAAATTTAATTATAGTTTAAAATATATTCAAAATTTTTATTCATATCTGAGTGCTTCAACAGGCTTTAACTTAGACGCCCTGTATGCAGGAATAGCTCCGGATGCCATTCCTATAGCAACTGAAAATATAACTGCAAATAACATAAGTCCAATATTTATTGGTATAGTCAAAGGAACTCCATTCCCAAGACTTACTCCTAAATAAGGAACTGCAAATGAAAGTAATGTTGTAAATATTATTCCAAGTCCTCCTCCAACCAGTCCAAGCATTCCAGAGTTAAACAAAAATATTAAAAGAATATCTGAATTTTTAGCTCCAATTGCTTTCATTACTCCAATGTCTCTTGTCTTTTCTAAAACTGAAGTAAACATTGTATTTGCAACTCCAATGCCTCCAACAAGAAGTGAAACTGCGGCAATAATTCCAAGGAATAATGTAATTCCAGCTGTGATTGTAGAGAATCTCTCTTGTAATGCTGCTGCAGATGTAATTGAAAAATCCTCTTTATCTTTTGTTACATGATGGGAATTAATTAGTGCAGTTTCAATAGCAGTACTTATATCATTTATGTAGGCTGCATCTGTAACTTTCAGAGTTATTGTAGAGTACTCGTCTGGTTTTAGTGTAATTGAATTACCAAGAATATCTCTGGCATCTTTTGTTGACATATAGATTCCATTATCAGATCCTCCAAGTCCAGTAGAAGTTGCAAGTATTCCAACTACCCTAAATGGTTTATCATTTATTGTTATTAAATATCCTGTTTCAAGTTTGCTCTTAAAAACTTTATTTGCAAGTCCATTGCCTATTACAATAGATCTAACATCTCCTGAGCTAAGATATCTTCCAGAATCAAGATCTGTTGTTACAAACTCTTTAAATGTTGAAAGATCATATCCTTGTATTGAGGCAGTTGTAGTTTCACTTTGATATTTAAGGGTTGCTCTTCCACTTATCATTCCATTAATATATTTCACTCCTGGAACCAATTTTAAAGCTTGGATATCTTTATCTGATAATTGTTTAACATTTGTTGAAGCTCTTCCTCCACCCTCTCCAGGCCCAAAAGCTCTTCCACCTCCAGAGCTTATTGTTACTATATCTTGTCCAAGTCCTTGTATTTGAGAATTAACGCTTTGTTGCAAACCCTGACCTAAAGAAATTATTGCAACTACTGCAGCAACTCCTATAAATATTCCAAGAATTGTAAGCCAGCTTCTGAGTTTGCTATGCAAAAGCATATTGAAAGAAAGCTTCATTATCTTTGAGAGTTTCATTTTCTAAAACCTCTTATTTCTTTTTTCTTATTTTTCTATAACCTAAAACAACTATTACTCCTAAAACTATTCCGAAACCAAGATAGAGATATTTTCCAGAACTGCTAGAAGAAGTTTTTGTGTTTGTCTGCCCAAAATTAGAATTTATATTGACTGGAACAACTTTTTCTATAACATTTCTTACTCCTGCAATATCAGTATAGGATATTTCTAAAGTAGCATTTTGAAGATTTTGGTTAGGATATATCTGGAATGTTACTGTTGTAAAATCTCCCTGAGCTAAGTTTCCAAGAATAGATCCTTCTGAGCCAGTAGTTTTAACTAGTTCATCTTTTTTTATTTTAACTGAAACTGCAGTAGCAGAATTCTCGCCTATGTTTGCTATTGCAAAAGAAGTTCCTTGAGATGTTGAATCTTGCATAACCACATCAAAATCAGTTTTGGTCTTTCCTATTTCAATAGGTAATATGTACTGAACACTTTGTACTGATGGATCTTTGTTATTCACAGAAACTATCAATTTAAGGTTTGATGTTCCATACGGAGCATTATCTGCCACTTTAACTCTATATTTTAAAATAACCGTACTTGCATCAACAGGCATTTTAACTAGATTGGCGCTTGTTGCTCCATATATAACAGGATATTCATTAACAAGACTATCTGTTGAAGAAAATGGATAATCAGGAGATAGCTGAAATCTTACATTTTTAGCATCGCCTGAACCAATGTTTTGTACTTCCAGCCACAAATCAAACCAGTCTCCTGCATTTACCGGATATGGTTCATATTTTAGAACTTGAATCACAAGATTTTGGTTATTTGAACTAAGTGTTGGATTTGTATAATTTTGAGTGTAAAATTGTGCACTTACCGAATTTGTAACTATAATTAATAATACTGAAAAGATTGCTGCTGAAAGTAATAATTTGTTTGTATTCATTTTTTTAGTTTAATTTATACGTTGAAGGTATAAATTACTATATTGTATCACAAAGTGATATAGTGTATTTAAACCTTGCGAATTTTGGTTCTATTCTTTTTTTGATATCTGGCCGTCGATAAGTTTGATTATTCTTTCACCATACTTGACCAGATTTAAATCATGAGTAATAAGGACAATTGTTTTCCCTTCTTTATGAAGTTTTTGAAAAAGAGTCATGATTTCTTTGCCAGTTTTACTATCAAGGTTTCCAGTCGGTTCATCAGCAAGAATTACTTCAGGATCATTTGCAAGTGCCCTGGCAATTGCAACTCTTTGCTGTTGTCCGCCAGATAGTTCTTTTGGCTTATGACCCATTCTTTCTTTTAGTCCAACTAGTTCAAGTGCATTTATTGCTCTTTTTTCTGCATCTGCTTTATCTTGAAATTCCATTGGAAGCATTACATTTTCGAGTGCAGTAAGGGTAGAAATCAAATTAAACTGTTGAAAAACAAATCCTATTTTTTGTCCTCTTATTATTGCTAATTCTGATTCATGTAATTTTGAAATATCTTTGCCATCAAGATAAATTGCGCCCTTGGTTGGAAAATCAAGTGCACCAACCATATTCATCATAGTGGATTTTCCACTGCCAGATGGCCCGGTTATTGAAACAAATTCACCAGGCTTTATAGAAATAGTAACCCCTCTTAGTGCCTCAACTTTTACATTTCCAATTTCATATACTTTCCATATATCCTCTAAATAGATTATACTTTGTTTTGCTTTTGAATTATTCATTTTAACTTCTTCATTTGTTTAATTGATTCATTCATAATTTCCCTTATTTTCTCTCTCTTATTCTTGTTATCTTTATCATATACAGAAAAAAGTGTCCTATGAAACTTAATTAAAATATCTTGATCTTTAAAATTATTAATATTTTTCCCTGACTTTACAAATTCTTTAAATTCGTTTTTCTCATTTATTGCTTCCCAGGTTTTTTTCATTTTCTTAAACATTTCTTCCCTGTTTTTACGAAGATTCTCAAGTAGTTTTTTTCCGTTTCCAGTAATCGAATAAACTTTTTTCCTATCCTTATGTTTAACTGATATAAATTTTTTTCTTTCCAAATCATTTAGCAGAGGATATATGTACCCTGGAGAGGTTTTTTGTCCAGACTCCTCTATATTTTTCATTAAATCATATCCAGAAAGGTGATTCTTATTTAACTCATGTAATACTCTCAGTTTTATATGTGCCTTGAACATCTTAAAAATATTTAAATACCATTTAATATATCACAAACTGATATAGTATATTTAAGCTTTGCGAATCTAAATTTGATAAGCTATTTAAACTCTCAAAAATATTATACCTCCATGGCATTAATCCAAGTTAAAAACCTAATAAAAAAATTCAAGGATTTTACAGCAGTAGATAATATCTCTTTTGAAGTAAAAGAGGGAGAAGTTTTTGCTTTTCTTGGTCCAAATGGGGCTGGAAAAACAACTACAATAAAAATGTTGACAACTTTGCTTCATCCAACTTCAGGAGAAATTATGCTAAATAATTATTCTCCAAAAACAGATACCGATAAAGTAAGAAAATCCTTTGGAATCGTATTTCAGGATCCCAGCCTAGATGATGAATTAACTGCTTATGAAAATATGGAATTCCATGCAGTGTTTTATGGTGTAAAAAAAGATTTAAGAAAGTCAAGAATTGAATCATTGCTAAAGCTTGTTGAACTCTGGGAAAGAAAAGATGATCAGGTAAAACATTTTTCAGGAGGTATGAAAAGACGTCTTGAAATAGCAAGAGGACTAATCCATCATCCAAAGATATTATTTTTAGACGAACCAACAATAGGTCTTGATCCTCAAACAAGAAACTTTTTATGGAAATATATAAAGGAAATGAATAAAAAAGAAAAAATGACTGTATTTCTTACTACCCATTATATGGAAGAGGCTGAAAAAATATCAGACAGGGTTGCAATAATCGATCATGGAAAAATAATTACTATGGGAACTCCTGCTGAAATAAAAAAGAAAACCCGGACAAATTCTCTGGAAGATGCTTTTCTTAAATTAACTGGAAGTATAATAAGAGAAGAAAATGCCTCGACAAAAGACCAAATGAGAATGAGAAGAAGGGTTTGGGGAGGATCTAGAAGATGAATAGTCCTGTATATGTAATGTGGGAAAGACAGCTTAAGAGATACTGGAGATCAAAAGCAAGAATAATTGGGTCTCTTGCTCAACCACTTTTATTCTTGGTAGCACTCGGATTTGGATTTGGTCCAATATTCCAAAAAGCAGGTGGAGGAAGCTACATTGAATTTTTAGCTCCTGGAATAATTGCAATGAGCATTTTATTTACTGCAATGTTTAATGGAATAGAAATTATTTGGGATAGACAGTTTGGTTTTTTAAAAGAAACTCTTGTGGCACCAGTCTCTAGATATAAGATAATGCTTGGAAGAACTCTTGGTGGAGCAACAGTTGCAACAATCCAAGGAGTCTTGGTCTTTCTAATATCCTTATTTATCGGATTTAGGCCAACTAATCTTTTTATGATTCCAGTAGCATTTATTTTCATGTTTTTAATAGCAATTCTTTTTACTGCTCTTGGAACTGCAATTGCTTCAAAACTTGAGGATATGCAAGGATTCCAATTAATAATGAATTTTATAATCATGCCACTTTTCTTTTTATCTGGAGCTTTGTTTCCAATAGATAACCTTCCAAAGGCTTTGGCAACAGTTATAAGATTTAATCCACTTTCATATGGAGTAGATGGGTTAAGAAGTGCCCTAACTTCAACTTCTCACCTGGGAATAGTTATGGATTTTGTAATACTTTTAGTTGTTTCATTCCTAATAACTCTAATTGGAAGCTATCTTTTCTCAAAAATTGAAATATAATTAGAACTTGGAATTATTAATTTCTACGTTGTATTAAAAAAACCGCATGTTTTCATTAATCTGGAATATTTGATCTATTGATGAGAGATAAAACAAATAAAATGAAAGTGCTAATTATTGCACCCATTGTATTTCCAATTTCAAACTCCTTAAAGTATGCAGGAACAGAAAGAGTTATAGCAAGTTTAGCAGAAAAATTTTCTAGCGATCCTGATTTAGGTGTGCATTCTATTGTTGCTGCAACAGGGGATTCAGATATAGAAGATATTGAAATAATCTATATTTATTCTCAATCAATGTGGATATTTGAAAATTTTGAAAGAAAAATTATAGATACCCGGGAGGCAATGGAAAAGCATTATTCATTTTGTCTTGATTATGCAATCAAAAATAAAATAGACTTAATTCATGATAACACTGGAATTATCAATTCTTTGGCTTATAACCAAAGAAAGGATGAAATGCATATTCCAATTATAATTACTATTCACGATGATGTTGATTATGAAACTTTGGCAAGATATAAATCTTGGAAAAGAGTTCAGCTTGAAAATAGGCCTGTGTTTTTTATAGGAATAAGTAAGTCTCAAAAAGAAAAATTTGAAAAAATGACTGGAATTAAGGTTTTTGACTATGTACATAATGGAATCTCCATAGAAAAATATCCTTTTGTTGAAAGGGAAGGAAAACAAGATTACTTATTTTGGATTGGAAAAATCAGCAATAAAAAGGGTACTGATTTGGCAATAAAAGTTGCAAAAGCTGTGAAGAGGCCATTGATAATTGCAGGAGAAGTTCACTCTATTGATAGGGAATATTATGAAAAAGAAATAAAATCTAATATAACCAGGCTAATTGGTGGTAAAAATGATCGAGAAAGAGAGGAAAATAAAAAAGAGCTTATAAATAGGCTTAGTAAAAACGAAAAGATTATAAATGACGAAGATGTGCTATTTATAGGTCCGGTTAATGATTTTGAAAAAGGAATTCTAAACAGTCACGCTTATAGTTTACTAATGTTAAACAGATGGGAAGAACCATTTGGGCTTGTAATGCCCGAGGCAATGGTTACAGGAACACCGGTTATAGGAACAAAAAGAGGATCCATACCTGAAATCGTATTGGAAAATGTTACAGGTTTTACAATTCCTATAGAATGGATAGATGAAGAGAACTTACTGCTAAAAGAAGAGGTATTAATAGAAGATGCAAAAAAAGCACTGGAAAAAATTCCTAAAATAAAGCCTCTTGACTGTCATAACCATGTAAAAGAAAATTTTAATGCAGATAAAATGGCAGAAGATTACATAAGAATATATAAAAAAATTTTAAAATAAAAATGGAAAGATTAAAATCAGTTCAGGATAACCTGGAAATTTATAATGCAGGATTTCCTAATTTTCCTCGAAATTTCTCAAGAGACAGTTTTATTTCAGGAATATTAATGAAAGATACAAATCTATTAAGAAATCAGCTGTTGCTTTCAGCAAAAAAACAGGGTAAAACAAAAAATTCTTTAACTGGAGAAGAAAAAGGAAAGATATTTCATGAGTCTCCAGGATTCCCTATTAACGGGCTTTCAACAGAATTTAATGCATGTGATACTACTGCGCTTTTTATCATTGCACACTACCATTACAAGGAAATTACTAATGATTTAGAATTATTAAATGAGCAAAAAGAAAATATAATAAACGCAATAGATTACATTAAATCACATCTTATAGATTATGTTTTTTACGAAAATCCGACTTTAAGCGATTCAAAGGAATTTGCGCTAAAGGTCACATATTGGAAAGATTCAGCACTTGCAAAAAGGGAAAACGGCACTCCCTCATATCCTGTCGCTTATTATCTAGCACATACAATAAATCTTTGCGCTATAAGGTGTGCAGCCAAACTGTTAGACTCAAATGGGCTTGAAGAGATTGCAAATAATATGAAAGAGAAAATACATCAATTCATTGATTTAAACAAAAAATTATTTTATATTGCAATTGACTCAAAAGGGCCAATAGATGGAATATGTTCAGATATGCTTCACTCTCTTTTTTATCTTGAACCAGGAGACCTAACCTCTGAAGAGACCGACTTTATTAAGATTTTTTCTTCTGAACTGGAAACTAAAATAGGTTATCTAACTCTTTCTCCGAAATTAAAAAAAGATGTAGATGATAATTATCATTCGACAACTGTTTGGCCATTTGAACAGGCAATAATAAGTATTGGAGCAAAGAAATTTGGGTTTGATAAAATCCATAACACAAGTAAAAAAATAATAAATCATCTGGATACAGATCCAGAAATATTTATGGTAAATGATAATATAATAAAAAAAGGCGGATGTGATCCTCAGCTCTGGACAATAGCTGCAAAAAAATATTTTTCATCCAGTGTTAATTCATAGTATATATTTTATACTTTCGTATAAAATAGTTATAGTAGCTATTTTATCTGAAATGAATTCAGCTAAAATATACAATTTTAGGAGCGATTTACTCGCGAGTAAAATTGCAAAACGTGCTTTAGCACTCTAGAACCATCTCGCAAAGCGAGATTACCTCAAATTAACTTTCTAAAACTTCTTTTAAAACAATTGCATTATTATGTTCTTCATCGCTTGAGGAATAAACAAGGGTTAATGTTTTCTTCTTTGAAATTTTTTTAAGTTTGTCTACAAGTTCTTCTTTTTCCTTGAGTTGTTTTTTATATCTTTTTTTAAATTCCTCCCAATTATCTGATTTATGTGAAAACCACTTTATTAAATCCCATGAAGGAGCAATATTTTTCATCCAGTCTTTTATTTTAATATAGTCTTTTTTAACTCCACGAGGCCATAATCTGTCAATTAGAATCCTTATTCCATCATCTTCTCTAGGTTCTTCATAAGCTCTCTTTATTTTTATCGTCATCTTATTTACTCTTTATAACACTACATTTTCCATTTACACAACCGCAAGATCCTGCAGAACAATCAAGAGGTCCCTCACAAACATTTGTGCATAGTAAATTGCATGGTTCCTTATAATTTTTATTTATGCAAGAATTAGGATGACAACATTGTTTTCCAGTACAATCAGAATCCTGCGAGCAAAGTCTGACTGTATTTGTTTGGAAATAAATCATTCCTGCTACAGTAACTAAAATTATTATTATCAAAACCACTATTACAATGGTTAAAATAACTTTTTTAGTTTCCATATAAAATTAAAATACTTAGAAATTCTTAAAATTGTGTTGTATAAAAAAGACTACTTTTTTCCCCACTGTTCAATTGCCATTTTTAGTTCTGCATGTGTTTCTGCGTATTTTTTCAAAGAAACTCCCTCAAGTGTTGCATTAACTGCCTGTCTTGCAGCGCGAGCTCCTGCAGCAGTTCCAAGCTTATTTCCATGAATTCCTCCGCCCATTTGGATAACTAAATCATTTCCAAGATGTTTCATTAAAAATGGAACATGTAATGGATGAAGTCCTCCTGAACTAACTGCAAGTGTTGGTTTGATCTTTTCCCAATTCTGAGCAAGTCTATTTTTTGTTTCTTTTACAACCTTTTTTTCAATTTCTTCCTGGATTTCACTAACTTCTTTTAGGCTTCCCTCAAGTTTTCCAACCACAGTTCCAATGTGGAGCGTATCTACTCCAATGAGTCTAACAATTTCTGCAAGAGTCATCATTGAGATGCCATGCTTGGGATTTCTTGTAAATGCTGCATGCATTGCACGGTGTGCATGAATAGCCATTTTAAAATCTCCTTCTCTTAAAGTTTGTAACGCTCCAAATCCTTCAGTTACAACATCAACCATGATAAATTTGCCTCCTAACTGCTCTACAAGTTCTGCTCTTTTCATCATTTCTTTTGTTTCAGCAGTAACATTTACTAGATAAGCTTTTTTTTCGCCTGTCTGTTCTTCTGCCTTGTCTGCCATTTCAAGTGTTCTTGCAAGTCTTTCTTCAAACTGATTAAATTTTTGGGATGATAAATTTTCATCATCTTTAACAAGATCACATCCGCCTGACCAGGCCTCATAAGCAGCTTTTGCATGATCAACTGTTTTTAGTCCAAGTTTTGGTTTTACAATTGTCCCAACAAAAGGCCTGTTATGAACTTTCATCATCTTTCTTATTCCATCAGTACCATA
>CABMGE010000004.1 GCA_902385625.1 uncultured archaeon
ACAGGACTTATTATTTTATAAAGTTCCGAATTAAAATTTTCAATTGAATCAAAATTAGGAATCACTTCAAGATGATCCTTCCAAATAACTTTGGTTGGAACTGCAACAAACCCTTGATAATTTTTTCTTCGAAAAGTATAATCCATATGAACATGACTGCATTCATCAAACTGCTGATAATGTGCAATTTTTTCAAATGGATCTAAGTTTGTTTTTTGAGGTTTAAAAAAAGTAAGTCCATACTTACTAGTAGTGAGTTGAGACATTTTTCCAATGTTCATAGATATATCTTCTGCTTTTTCTATATCTTTTTTAAATAATTTGTAAACATTGTTAGAGCCCTCTGAAAGAATAACTCTAGGACATCCATGCACCCCTATAATATGCATGCCGCTTTCTTTAAGCAAGTTAAAATTTTCTTCCCCAATTGTATCAAGTAAAGCACGTTTTAGTCTAGAGGTATCAGGTTCAAAATGAGAAAATAACCTGTTTTTATCAATACCCATTATCCTCCCATACTCAAGCAAATATGGGACAGGATTTGCATAGATTGAAACAAGCCCTTTAAATCCATTTTTATTTATGCCTTCAAAAATATTTTTATATCGATTATTTTTATTCTTAATTTCAATCGGAAGAATCTCTTTTCTATCAGGGCTTGTTGTAATTCTTGAAATATATCTTCCTCTTTTAGAAGCAGTGGCAGTGGCAATAATATCAAAATCTGAATTTAAAAATTCATCTAATGAATCAAAACCTCTAACCTTAGAACCTTCTTCCCGTTCTTCAAACCAATGGAAAACAGCATCAGAAGGAATATTCGGACTATAAAATCCAAGTTCTGAAATTGAATCAGAATAAAATAGTTCTTGAAGTAATCGATCATTAAAGCTTCCTCTTCCAAAAATTCCTACCCTTAAAGGTTTAAATGCCCACTTCCTTATCTTTTTTCCGAGTTCAAAAAATTCTTTTCCCTTATCATAAGTATCATCAAAAATACTTTCGACTAGACCCTCACAACTGTCTTTAAATTTAAGTACCCTCTCGGTAAATTTAGAGGTATGTTCATCCAAGGAATAAACTTCCTCAGAATCAGAAAAATGCTTTGAACTAAATCCATTTATAGCCCCAATATTAACAAGATCAGTATAAGAATAATTACTTGCACAAATTATAGGTATCTTCTTAATTCTTTTAATTATCCTGGCAAGGTCTTTTCCAGTTACATTATTCAAATTATAATCAAGTATTGCAATATCAGGATTAAAATCCATGATTTTTCTTGCCAAATGACCTAGATTATCATCTTTAACTAACTCGCATTTTAACTCACAATCAATATCTTTAAGATCAGGACTAAGTGAAATAACCTCTTGAGAAAGTTTTAAAAACATTTCACAATCATCTGCAATTATAATCCTTAATTTACGGCTTGACATTTTAGAGGTTTATTTAGATTTTTTAAAAACCAATTTGGCTTCTATTCACCTTCAAATTTAACAATTGAAAAAGTTTTAAAACCATTTTTTTCAATCTTTTCTTTCCCCTTTAAATCAGGAAGATCAATAACAAAACTACATTCTACAATCTCTCCACCTAATTTTTTTACAAGATTGCATGCAGCAAGACTAGTTCCTCCTGTTGCAATAAGATCATCAACAATTAAGACTCTCTGTCCATACTTTATTGCATCTTTATGAACTTCAATTGAATCTGTACCATATTCTAAAGAATATTCCTCACGAACAACTTCATAAGGTAATTTTCCTTTTTTTCTTATTGGAACAAAGGGAGCTCCAAGTTTATGGGCAAGTATACTCCCAATAATAAATCCTCTTGATTCAATTCCGCAAACAATGTCAATATTTTTATCACTATATCTTTTGCAAAAGATTTCAATAACCTTATTCATACCTTCCACATCATTAAGAAGAGTAGTAATATCCCTAAACATTATTCCTTGTTTGGGGAAATTTGGAATTGTCCTTATTTTATCCTTAATAAAATCCGAATCATAATTTGCAATTTTTGGAATAGCAATCAATAGTAATTGCTTCACTTTGTCTGCATTTTCATTCATTCTTTTCAAAATCATTTCCCAAGTAACAGGTGCCTCATTTTCCTTCCAGCAATCATAATCAGTGGACATTGCAATAGTCTGATAAGGTATTCCAAGTTCATTTGCAAGAATTACCTCTGGACAAGAGGACATATTAATAATATCCGCCCCAATTTGACGAAACATATTAGATTCAGCTTTACTTGAAAATCTTGGCCCCTCAATTGTAATAATTGTTTTATCGCGATTATATTCAAAACCAAATTGATTGCATACTTCACAAAGTAAATCCCTTATCTTTTTATTATACGGTTCTGCCATAGGAGTATGCCTAACTTCCCCAAGTTCATCAAAAAAACTGGATTTTCTTTGTTTTGTAAAATCAATAAACTGGGATGGAAAAACTAGATTTCCAGGTTTTATCTCTGACCTCAAAGAACCAACAGCACTTGTTGCAAGAATATGAGTACATCCTAGCATTTTTAATGCATAAACATTTGCTCTGTAATTAACAAGAGTTGGAGGAATTTCATGATGTTTTCCATGCCTTGAAAGAATGCAAACAGGAATTCCAGAAATATTACCACAAGTTATTTTAGAACTAGGTTTTCCATAGGGAGTTTCAACCTCTTGCTCAGAAAAGTCTTGTAATAATTTGGGATCATCAAGTCCACTTCCTCCAATAATACCTACTTTTATCATAATTTAAGATGAAAATTTAAAGTTATAAAGATTATTATAAAAATAAAGTCATTTTAATAATGATAATTTTAATGGAAAAAAGATATATTTACAAAATACAATTAAACTTAAAAACTACTTTTATTGATCTTTTTAATGGAACTACTTGATTTTATGGATAAAGATAAAGAGAATATAGATAGTTTAATTAGGGAATTTGGAGAATCGCAAAAAGAAGCAATATCCTCTTTTTATAAAAGACAATTATCTGAATTTTTAGAGTCAAGAGAATTAGAAGGGGCAAGAAGACTTGCTTATTCACAAACAAGATACTGGCAACTTTCAAAATAATGCCTCTTAAGAATGATCCCTTTCACAAAATAGCAGTTTTTAATCGTTAGATAAATCAAGCTAAAAATTAATTATTTTTGATGAATTTACTTCACTCAAAAATAACTATCCATAACTATTTTATACAAAAGTATAAAATATCTATAAATTATTCTGAATAGTTTTCTTTTATCCAATTGAAAGTTTCGCAAAGTCCTGATTTAAAATCAGTCTTAGCCTTCCAGCCAAGATCTTTTTTTGCAAGACTTGTATCAAGACAAATATCCCTTATTTCTCCAGGAATAGCAGGAATATGTTTTGCAACACCACTAAAACCTGAAATTTCCTTGAGCAAATTAAAAATATCATTTACAGATATCTGCTCCCCATTTGCAAGATTAAACAGTTTATTCTCAGGATTTTTTTCAATGCTATTTACAATAAACTCTGCAAGATCTAAAACATAAATAAAATCTCTTGTTTGATTTCCATCACCAAAAATAACAGGATCCTGATTTTTAACAATCTGATAACTAAAAAGAGAACTAACTCTCTTGCAATTAGGGTCATCTCTCGGACCATAAACATTGCCAAAACAGAAAATTAAATAATCCAAACCATAAAGTTTAGAATAAGCATAGACATAATGTTCAGCAGTATGTTTTGATATTCCATAAGGAGCAAGGGGATTTAACTTATGTTTTTCATCAACAGGAAGATACTCTGGTTCTCCATATCTTGCACCACCAGTAGAAGTATAGATTATCTTTTTTACACCATTTCTACAGCACTCGAGAACATTAATAGTTCCAAGAATATTTGTCTTGGCATCATAAATCGGATCATCGATTGATTTTCTAAGCATTACCTGAGCAGCAGCATGAATAACAATCTCAGGCTTTTCTTGAATAAATATTTCTTTAATTTCATCAAGATTTGTTATATCTGCCCTGTAAAATTTAGCTTTTTTATTAAGATATTTTTCTTTACCAGTTGAAAGATTATCAATTATAATTGCATCATAACCCCTCATAATTAAAAAGTCCACAATATGACTTGCAATAAAACCTGCTCCCCCAGTAACTAGAACTTTCTTCATTTTATTTCACCTCTACCAAACTATTTAAACATTATAGATCTTGTGAATATAATAATGAAACCTTACTATGAACCAAAACCTGCATTAGTAGAAAGAATGAAACTTCTTTTAAAAGATGAAAAAGATTTAAATGAATTTTTTGATTGTGCAAAGACCACTGGAAAGAAATCAATTAGAGTAAATACTCTAAAAATTTCTCCTGAAGATCTCATAAAAAGATTAAAAGACAAGAATTGGAAGGTTTCTCAGCCAATAAAAAATCATCCTGAAATAATCCAGATACAATCAATTCTAGAACCAGGAGAACTAGGTAAAACAGAAGAGCATTTGCTTGGCTACTATTATGTCCAGGAAATAACAAGCATGATGCCGATAATTGCATTAAACCCGGTGGAAGATGAGATTGTTATGGATTTATGTGCATCTCCGGGATCAAAAACAACTCAGGCAGCAATGCAAATGAAAAATTGTGGAACAATCATTGCAAACGACCTAAATATCGGAAGAATTTCAATACTTTCAGCAAACCTGGAAAGATTTGGAATAACAAATACAATAGTAACAAGGCATGATGGGCTCGATCTATGTTCAAAACTCCAAAAATCCAGAACAAAAATTAAATTTGATAAAATTCTAGTTGATGCTCCTTGTTCAGGAGAAGGCAACATTAGATGCAGTCCAAGAACATATCTAGAATGGTCAGAAGGACTAATAAGAAATTTAGGAAACAGACAAAAAAAGTTAGCAAGTGCAGCAGTTGAACTTTTAAAAACAAATGGAGAAATGATTTATTCGACTTGTACTCATTCTCCAGAGGAAAATGAAGAAGTACTACAGCACCTGATCAATAATTACAATATCTCAATAGAAGAAATAACTCTCCCAATAAAAACAAGACCAGGAATATCAGAATGGAAAGGAAATAAATTTCATCAAGATATTAAAAAAGCTCATAGAATTTATCATCATGACAATGATATGGAAGGATTTTTCCTTTGCAAAATAAAAAAGCTATCAGGCAAAAAGGAAATATGAAAATATCTGAAATATTTGAAAGTATACAAGGAGAAGGAAAATATGCAGGATATCCTGCTTTGTTCATCAGAACAAGCGGATGTAACATAAACTGTGATTTCTGCGATACAAAGTATCCTAAAATTTTTATAGAAAAATCAGTGGATGAGCTAATAAGAATAATTAAAAGTTCAAAGCATAAAATAATTATATGGACTGGAGGAGAACCAACCTTGCAGATAAAAGAAATAATAAGAGTAATTGCAAAAACAAAAAATAAACAGCACCACATAGAAACCAACGGGACAGACATAGCAGGTTACAAAAAATATTTTGATTATATAAGTATAAGTCCAAAAGAGATTACTTCTGCAAAAATTGCTTATCTGTTGAAAAACAATGCAGATGATAAATCAAAAATAGACATAAAAATAGTGACTGATTTAAAAACAAATAAAGACCTGATAAAATATGCAGATATTCTTCTTCCTCTTGAAACAAAAAATATAAAAAAAGACAATTTAACAAAACAAAAACTATGGACATTTTGCGAGAAGAATAATCTAAGACTAAGTCCGAGGATCCATACTCAAATCTGGGGGAATAAAAAAAATATATGAAAATAACAAAAGTAAAAAGAGAGGATCTTAAAGAAATATCAGAATTGAGAAAAGAAACTATATTAAAAATAACTTCAGAATGCTTGCCAGAAAGCGATTTAAAAGTTTTGATTGCAATGAATTCTTATAAAAATTTGCTATGGAGATATAAATATGCTGATATGTATTGTCTAAAAAATAAAAAAAAGATAATTGGAACAATAGATCTCTACAATAATGAGATAAAAGGATTTTATATACATCACGAACATATTAAAGAAGGACTCGGAACAGTTCTCCTGGACTTTATTGAAAAATTTGCAAAAAAACAAGGCCATAAAAAGATCAGGTTGGATTGCAATAAATCAGCTTATGGATTCTATCTAAAAAAGGGTTTTAACTTGATCGGAAAAAAAGAACCGACTGGAAAACTAATTAAACGGGTAATTTTTATAATGGAAAAGGAACTCTTATGAAAAATAAATTTAAATTAAATAATAAATCTGTTTTGGATAAATTCAGGCCATACAAAATAGCATTTGTATCTCACAAAGAGGTTGTGATTTTATTATGAAACCCCTAACCTCAACTGATAAAAAAAAGATAATTGAACAATTAAACAAGCAATTTGGAATAACTCAGATACCTCAACTGATAATTCAATTTGGAAAAGAAAAACTTAGACTATACAGTGGAAACTTGTCAAAAGAGGAGTTGTATTATTTAGACAACGAAATACGAATTGAAAATATTGGACTTTATTTTGCCAAATGGGAAAATGATGGAATAAGGTTGACTCTTGATGGAGTGCAGTTATTTAGAAATCAGATAACAAAAAATATCCTTGAACTAGATGAAAAACAAGCAAACGACTGGCTAAAAGGAAATGATCTTGATATTAAAACTGATTATGGCTGGAAAATTCTAAAATACAAAAACGAATTTATTGGTTGCGGAAAGTCTACTGGAGAAAGAATAACTAATTTTATGCCTAAAGAAAGAAGAGTAAAGAGTTAGATGATAATAAACTAATTTTTATTAATTTACTTAAGAAAAATTAGCATTTTTTTATCGCGAAGCGATTTAAATTAGTTAGATTCATAAAACTTATCTAAAATTTCAACATCTCCTGATTTGGCAGCATTGTAAAAATCCATATAAAGTCTATGTGAAACACTGTCTCCTAGAAATATAGTGTCTAAAAAATCTATTGCAGCATCATCATAACATAAACCGAATTCTTCAGCAGAGATAGTTCTATAACTTTTAGCAAATCCTATTAAGCTTCTCTTAATTGAAATATCAGAGAGATCAGTTTCCTCAAGCTCACTAAGGGCTTTTCTAACAATTTCTTTTAATTTAATATCCATTAAGAAATAGTTATCTGACTGTTTTTAAAGTTTTACAATCTCAGTAAGTTCGGTTATTAACGTTTTGCCTTATAACTTGAAATTCACTGCCAAGTTTGTTTACAACTTCTTCAACTGCTCCAGAAAAAATCCGAGATCTTCCCATAGTAAATTTATTTGCATTTGCAGAATATAAAAATACCCCAAATCCAACTGGCTCTCTGCCATATAAAAGAGGATAAGCATTAACCACAAGTTCACCCAGAATCTCGCTTTTAGTCTTAAGTAAATAATCCTTTATCATCTTTCCATTTTTAAGTTCAATTGTAAGCTTTTCTCTTTCATCCTCGTGTATAAATTTCCTTGCAAGTGCTTTTAAAGGAAGATCAAAAGTTTCCCTTTCTTTTATTCCAAAAAGATCCATAACTCCAGGAGTATAAACTGTTTTTTTGCTATAAAAATCATAATAAAAAAATGGAGCTCTTTTAAATCCAGGTCTTTTAATAGTAGCATGATCCATTTCAGTCCTAAAAAGCAGGCTTCTCATAGCTCCAAGTTGCATTTTTAAAGGATCAGTTATACCTCTTTGCCAAACTTCAAAATCAATTTCGCTTTTTCCTTCTCTTTTTTTATTAGAGTGATTATTTGCATAAATAACAATTTTTTTAATCATATCAAGAGGCATTTTAGAAACTTCTAGTTCAGCAACCATTTCATTATTCTGATGTTGCAAAAGATCATATTCTTCTTGTAATCTTAAATAAGCTTCTTCACTTCGTCTTAACTGATCCTCAAGTTGCGAGTATTCTATTT
Source organism: uncultured archaeon (assembly GCA_902385625.1). GTDB lineage: Archaea > Nanobdellota > Nanobdellia > Pacearchaeales > GW2011-AR1 > ARS1285. Next base: position 7,945 of record CABMGE010000004.1, read on the forward strand.
CAGGCATTCTAAAATAACAAAAAAACATATTTTAAACATTTATATACTCCAAAAACCCTAGATTTTTTATGACTGAAAAAAGTTATGGTGGAAACAATGGAATAAGAGAGCATGTTGGTGGAAATACAGGCAAAGTTAAAGATAGTTCTAAAATAAATATTACTGATAAAAAATCTAAAAAACCTACTACAAAAATATCTACATCAGATAATTCCAGTTTAGATGAACTTGATTCTTACAAAAAAGCAGGGGAAATTGCAAAAGAAGTTGTTGCTTATGCAAAAGATCTCATTAAACCTGATATGCTACTAGTTGAAATTGCAAAAAAAATAGATGCAAAAATAGAAAGTCTTGGAGGAGGCATAGCTTTTCCAGTTAATCTTTCAATAGATGATATTGCAGCGCACTATCATCCAACACTAGAAGACCAGACAAAAGCTTATGGACTCTTAAAAGTTGATATTGGTATTCATGTAAACGGATTTATTGCAGACACTGCTTTTTCTCTTGATCTAACTTCAGATAAAAAATATAAAGATTTGATTAAAGCCTCAGAAGACGCTCTTGAAGCTGCACTTTCAATACTTGAAAAAAATCCAACAATTAATGATATCGGAGAAGCAATACAAGTTTCAATACAAAAAAAAGGATTTTCTCCTGTTGTAAATCTTTCAGGACATGAACTAGGACCTTATACAGTTCACGCAGGAATAACAATCCCAAATCATGCAAATGCAAGTCCCCATAAAATAGAATCAGGAGCATATGCAATAGAACCGTTTGCAACAACTGGAGAAGGAAAAATTTACGAAGGAGCTCCAAGTAATATATACCAAATAATAACTCCAAAAAATACAAGAGGAGAGACAGCAAGAAAAATCCTTGAATATGTCTGGGAAAAATATGAAACTCTTCCATTCTCACTCCGGGAAATTCAAGAAAAATTTGGCGGAATGTCAAGACTTGCAATAAAAGAACTTGAACAAAATAAAATAATTCACTCCTACCCCCAGTTAATAGAAGTATCTCATAAACCAGTAAGTCAGGCAGAACATACTTTTGTAAAAACCCCTGATGGAAAAATTATTGTGACCACTAAATAAATTTTTTGAAGTAATTTATTTACCATATTCAAAAGTTTTCTCGTTTTTGTTAGCTTCCTCCAAAGAAGCATTGGAATCATTTTTTCTTAAAGATTGGCAATTATCATAAAGCCATTTTGCACCACTTCCAATTGAGTCACATAAATAATCAAGAGTAGGATTCCCTTGAACAATCAAACGGTTAGGATTTTGAGGATCAGGAATGAGTTTTTCATCACGTCCAAGTTGATGAAGTTTAGCAGAAGTAATATTTCCAAAATTATCTCTTTCATAAATAACTGATTGGCTTCTACGACCATGATATCCAGTTAAAAAAATACCTCCAAGAATTACTCCCCATCCCACAATATTTGCAATAGATGTTTTAGATACCATAATTTATTTCACCGTAAGTTTTAAGTTTACCTATTCCTTCCTTCATACCATCTTACATAATCTCTATTACAGCTACCATCTTCATTAACAATAGCCCACTCTTTTGGCCAAGTATTCCCGCGATAATTCCAAGGTTGCATAGTTGTTCCATCAGTTCTTTGTAATCGAGGTTGCTCATCTAAATAAGGTTGTTGAAGCGGCCTTAAAACCCCTTCTTGAGCCACTGGTCTTGATGGAGAAGAACCGTATTCTTTTAAAAGTTCAGCAAGAGTATGATTAATACTATCGATTTTATCAATAATTTCATGACGAATTTGAGGTGAAGCATAAACTACTAATGCTGCTCCTGCCGCAACTGCCAATGCATGTGATCTCATTCCCATTTTGTTGTCCTACTAAGATAAACTAAAGCTATTTAAATCTTTCCTTAATGTTACCACTTTATAATGCTAATATAATTCTATATATTAGAGATACTTTATAAAAAGATATAGTATTTGAAAGAAAATTAAAAAATCTTGCAACTCTTTTTTAAAAGAGTTGACTAACTAGTTACTTTTATTAAAATAATTTAATCCCGAATAATAAATTTATTTCAGATTAAAGTTTACGTTGGCAAAAAACCTGACGAAGTCAAAGTAACCCTATGGTAGAAAATATAATAAAAATTCCTGGAACTTATGATGAACTGGATGTAAGATGTCCCAGGTGTCATAGTTCTGATGTATTAATTTTTGAAAGTATTAATGGATATTATGGAGTTATTGAATGTTACAATTGCGGTTATAAAAAAAGCCAGAAATTGTAAGTAAGAAAATTATTTTTGAAGTATTTCTTTCTTTAAATTATTATTAATCTTGGAAAGTTCTTTTAAAAAATCCTTAAATAAATCAGGACCAGTTATTTTATTTAAATCATCAAGACATTTTTTTGTTTTAATTTCTCCTTTTTTAATAGCTTCTCTTGCTTTTGAAAAGTCAAGTGTTCCTATTTTTTCAAGATCTAAATTTATTACAAAATCTGCTTTATTACCATAAAGATCTGCATCGCAATTTTCAGAAGTCATCATTTGAAGTGATTTTGAAGCGCTTTTTATAACACTTGGAATGCTCATTGTATTTTTACTGACAACTGCCTCAATCTCAGTTACAGGTTTTTTTCGTTTAACCTCATTAACATTAACTGCAATGACAATATCTGCTCCTTTTTTTCTAAGTATTTCAGTAGGTATTGGATCAATTACTCCGCCATCAACAAGAATTCTTTTTTTATTTTCAACAGGAAAAAATAAACCCGGAATTGAAATACTTGCCCTTACTGCTTTTGCAACGCTTCCTTTATGAAAAATTACCTCTTGATTATTATTAATATCAAAGGCAGTCACAAATAAAGGAATTTTAAGTTCTTTAAAACTCATTCCATCAAGTCTCTTATCAAGAAACTCTTCTATTTTCTTGCCCTTGATAAGCCCAGATTTTGAAAAAGTATAATCAAAAAGTTTTTTCCATTCTTCAGATAAAGCCTCTTTTCCAAGTTTTTTTAAATTAGGTTCACTTGAATATAACGCACCAATTAATGCGCCCATGGAGGTTCCAGCAATCATATCAATAGGAATATTATTTTCTTCAAGAACTTTTATAACTCCTATGTGAGCAAATCCTCTTGCTCCGCCACTTCCAAGTGCAAGACCTATTTTTTTCCTCTCAAACATAATTAAAAAAGAGTTCTTTAGTTTTTAAATTGATTGATTAAAACTAAATCACTTTTTTGAATAATCCCTTATAAAAAGATTTGGAGTTCCACTTGCATAATCATCTTTACCAGAATAACTGCCAGTACTAAATGAATTTAAACCCTTATACTCTCCGTTAAATCCATTTCTTGAATAATCTCTAGAGGGATTTTGATAACTATCCCCAAAATCATAATTAGAGCCATATTGAGTTTTCCCCCTCATATAAGAAAAAGGATTTGAAAATCCATTATTAGATTTCAAAGAAGAATCCTCTATAAAAAAAGGTAATCTGCTATCAAGTCCACCAGATTTGCTACCAAAATAATTCGATTCTTGCTCACTAGATTTTTCTTTTGATTTAGAGCATATCTTTTTTATTGGACATCTAGAACAAATTTCATCGCAATTTTTAGAAGGTAAATTATATGAGTTCATTTTAGTTATTAAATAAATTCCTATCCTCTTATCCAAAATAAGCACTAGGTGCTTTCTCAAGAGCTGCTTTCGCAGATCTCAAATAATCAGTCTCAATTTTTCTATATCTATCCATGTCAGTTTTTGAAACACTTGCTCCAACTTTCTTCAGAGCCTCTTCAAAAAATTTCATTTTAACTTCTTTATTATTCATGTTTTCTCTTAAAGTAAGCATTGCAGCTTCTCTTACAAGAGATTCAATATCTGCTCCAACATAACCTTCAGTTTTATCAGAGAGATAATAGATTAATTTATCTTTTTTAGGTAATTCCTTAAAATCAACATGCCGTATTTTATTTTTTGAATCTTTAGTTTCCTCACTAACTTCTATTTTTACTCCCTTAAACAGATTATCCAGCATTTTTTCCTCATCCTCACTTAAATCAATAGGCATATTTTTTGTGTGAATCTTAAATATTTTTTCCCTTCCTTCTCGACTAGGATTTCCGACAAGTAATATTCGATCAAATCTTCCAGGCCTAAGTAGAGCAGCATCAAGCATATCAGGTCTGTTTGTCGCACCAATTACAATAACATTAGATAAATCTTCAATACCATCCATTTCAGCTAAAATTTGATTTAAAACTCTCTCAGTAACTTTTGTGCCTTGTTCCATACCCCTTTTTCCTGCAAGCGCATCAATCTCATCAAAGAATATAATGCATGGACTTACTTGCCTTGCACGTTCAAATACTTTTCTAACTCCTTCTTCGGATTTTCCAACCCACATAGAGAGTAAAGATGGTCCTTTTATCTGAATGAAATTTGCTTCACTTTCTTTTGCAACTGCTTTTGCAAGCAAAGTTTTTCCAGTTCCAGGAGGTCCATATAATAAAATACCTCTAGGAGGTTTAATTCCCATTCTTACAAATGCATCTGGAAATTTAAGAGGCCATTCTACTGCTTCCCTTAATTCAACCTTTACAGAATCAAGACCACCTACATCACTCCACCCAATATTAGGAGTTTCAACTAAAACCTCTCTCATCGCAGAAGGTCTTACAACTCTAAGTGCTTCACTAAAATCTTTATGACTTACTCTTAACTCTTTTAAAACTTCCTCTGGAATTTCTTCATTTTCTTTTAAATCGAGTTTAGGAAGAAGTCTTCGAAGAACAATCATTGCAGCTTCTTTTGCAAGTGCATTTATATCTGCCCCTACAAATCCATGTGTAACTGATGCAAGTTGATCGAGATCAACATCTTTTGCAAGAGGCATTCCCCTTGTATGAATTTTTAATACTTGTAATCTTCCAACCTTGTCAGGTGCTCTTATTTCAACTTCACGATCAAATCTTCCAGGTCTTCTGAGTGCTTGATCAATTGAATTTGGCCTGTTTGTCGCACCAATAACAACTACTTTTCCTCTTGATTTAAGTCCATCCATCATAGTAAGCAATTGTGAAACAACTCTTCTTTCAACTTCTCCTGTAACTTCTTCTCTCTTTGGAGCAATTGCATCAATTTCATCAATAAAAATAATAGAAGGTGCATTTTTTTCAGCTTCATCAAACAAATCCCTAAGTCTTTTCTCACTCTCTCCATAGAATTTGCTCATAATTTCAGGCCCGTTTAATAAGAGAAAATTAGCTTCAGATTCATTTGCAACTGCTTTTGCAAGTAAAGTTTTTCCAGTTCCAGGAGGTCCATGAAGTAATACTCCTTTTGGAGGTTCAATTCCAAGTCTTTCAAAAATCTCAGGATGTTTTAATGGAACTTCTACCATTTCCCTTATTTTTTTAACTTCATCAGTAAGTCCTCCAATATCCTCATAAGTTACTTGCGGAATATTTTCTTCAACAACTTCAACAGCTTTGCTGCTAAGAACTATCTCAGTATTTTCAGTTATAAGGCAAGGCTGATTAGGAGTTGAATTTACAATGATAAATCTTATTTGCTGAAGTCCACGAAATCCAGAAAGACCCATTCCAAACATTTCATTTAAATTTCCAAAAATATCATTCATCTCTCCAAAATCATCACCTACCATATCTTTTCTTCTCTGAACTCCACCAAGAACAACAATATCTCCCTTAACAACTGCACGTCCAATAAGTCCAGGTTTTAAATCTCCTTGAACTTTTATTCCTTTTTGAGCAGGAGCAATTATTACTTTCTTTGCTTCTTTTATATCTGCTTTTGAAATAATTACAGTTTCTGAAACTCCTGTCCTTGCATTTTTCCTTATTATTCCATCAATTCTTATAATTCCTGCACTAACATCAGCAGGATAGGATCTGTCTGCAATTGCAACAGTCTCTCTTGCTCCTTTAATTAAAATAATATCTCCCCGTCTAATTCCAAGTTCCTTCATAATTTCAGCATCAATTCTGGCAATCCCTTTATATGCATCATCTTGTAATGCTTCTGCAACTCTAAGTTTAAGATTTTTTTCTTTTTCAGGCATTTTATTTAACTTCGGCTTTTTCTTTGGCATTTAAATTTATTTTTTCAATATGAGCTGGTTTACTATTAACATTTCCAAATTCAAGTCTTACTCTTCCAAAATCCTCCAAACATAATCTAACCATGTCATCCATTATTTTCTCTTGAACTTTTATAAAATTAACAATTTCCCTTGGAATTGAAACAGCATAACTGTTTCCTACAAATCTCATCTTAACGCAAAATTCTTTTTTCTTCAAATTAACAAACTCATTATATTCCTGTTCATCTCTTGGATGAATTATTTTGCTTCCGCATTTAGAGCATGTTACTGCACGGAGAACAAAACCATTTCTCATAACTTGAACTCGATCCATCTTTGTATTGCACTTTCCACAAAGAATAGTATTGCTAAAAATATCGCTCATCTTAGAAAACCTCGCTGAAAGATTCTAAGATCTTTATTTGATTTAATTGTTAGTGTATTTTCTGTTTTCATTTTTGCTCTCAAAATAATTTGAGTTTAACTTTTGATTTCGCTTTTAATTAAACTTTTTAAAGTTTTTTATTGATTGATTTTAAACCCTAAAAAAGCCAGTATCATGCTAGGCATGGCTTGGCTCTTCCAGGGGAAAAGAGGTGTTTAAGGTAATATATACCTTATGTGTATACTAAGAAATGTATACTATTTAAACTTTACGAATTATTAGTCAGTGGTAAAAAATAATAAAAAATAAACTATTTTTGAGTTTTTATCGACGATTATCCATATCGAATGTGCTTAATTTTTTGATAAGCATCTCTTTGTCCATTCTCAAGTCGTTCAAGTGCAGCCGCACTATTTAGTCTGATCTGAGCCATTTGTCTATCAGTTTCTAAAAGCTCTTCAGCAGTTCTCGGTCTTTTTATTTCTTCTGTAGCATTTCTCAAGCATTCATTAATAAAATCTTTTGTTTCTTTATCCATATTAATTGCATTACAATTTAAGTTATAAAAATATTGCTATAATAAAAAATATTTTTTCTTTCCATTACAAAGTAATAACCTTTGAATAACAAAATATTTAAAATTAAAAGTCTTTATTATTTAAATAAATTATAAGGAGGTTTAAAATGAGCCTTTTAAAAAAAATTGGAGAAATTGGAGGAGCATTGACTCTTTCTACAGCAATGATGATTGGAGCAGAAAATAAAGCAGAAGCACATCATCCACATTATTATCCAGGCCCAGTTAGTCATACAGTAATAGGACCATTCGGAGGAGTATGTACAAGAACCTATATTCCCCCTACCTATTTACAGCCAGCACCAATAATTATACAAGCACCAGTATTTATTCCCAGGATAATTGTACAACCTGCACCAGTATATGTAAATCCAGCTCCTGTATATGTACAACCTGCGCCAATAATCTGCTGGTAAAAAATTCAAAATAATATAATAGTATATTGAAATATATATTTTTCAAAGTATATATTAAAATGTAATAATGCTTTAAAAACCTAAACCCTTGTATAAACTAAGTAGTCGTGACAAAATGAAAAAAGCAATATTTGCACTAACAACTGCACTAGCACTTACTTCACCTGGTTTAAACCTTGAAGCTATGGCAGGAAATCCATTTATAGAAACCCAAAAAAGAGTTAGCCAAGGACAAGAAAAAGCAAATTATAATTCTCAACCACAAACCCAATATAAAACAAACAAAAATCCATTTATTGCTGCTCAAGAAAAAACAAAAACACCAGTTCAATATGAAACGCCAATACAAGAAAAGCAAATTATTGTTTATAGAAATGAACCTGTTGAAGGAAAAGTAATTGACCTTACAACAAGAACTGAAAAATATATAAGAAATGCAAACTTAGAAGAAAGTGTTGGAGTTCCTGCACCTCCAGTAGCTCAAGAATATCCTGCTTCTCAATATACAACTGAACAACCAGGAGCATGTAAAAGAGTACAATCAATCCCTGAAGTGTGTAGACCTGTTCAAACAACACCAATGTTAATACAAGGAGCACCTGCAGCTCAACCTTGCCAACAAAATATTTATGCACCAACAATAGTTTTGCCAGGAACAACAATTGATTCTCAATCATTTATGCAATATCCGTATATAATCGGTAAAAATTGTGGAAGACCATTTGGAGGATTATTCTATGGAATTGGAAAAGCATTAAAATGGTTAACAATAGGACCTAACTGCATTCCAGGATGTTTTGAACAAGGATTTGGATATGGAGGATTCTCAGGATATATGGGAAGGCCTGGATGTATCGGACCAGGATTTGGAGGATATATGGGAAGACCAGGCTGTGTTGGACCAGGATATGGACTAGGCAACTTTGGATTTGGAAATTTTAATTCAGGATTTGGACAAGTACATAGGCCAATACCTTATCCACCTCAACGTATTGCACCAAGACCACCATGCCCTCCACCACATATGACTCCAAGACCAATGCCTAGACCGCAATTACCCCCACCTCATATGACTCCAAGACCAATGCCAGGAAAAGGAATGCCAATGCCTGGACCTTATAGAAGATAATTATTAATTTCTCTAGTTTAAATAAAACAAAGAAGTTTTAAAAACTACTCTTACTTATAATAAGAACAATGTCTTTTCAAGAAATAATAAATAGTATTAAAAAATCATGGAAATGGATTTGGGATTCTGATTCAGTTCTAAGTTGGATAGTAGCTCTTTTGGTAATTTTTGTATTTGTTAAATTTATATTTTTCCCATCATTATCACTAATAACAGGAACATCTCTTCCACTTGCAGGAGTTGAATCATCTTCAATGGATCATCAAATTGTATCAGACGATTATGGAAGACTCACTCTTTGCGGAAAACTCTATTCACCCCAGGATAAAAAAAAGCTTAGCTTTGATGAATATTGGAGTATTTGTGGAGACTGGTATGAAAACAAAAATATTTCAAAAGAGGAATTTAAAACATTCCCATTAAATAATGGATTTTCCAAAGGAGATATAATTATTGTTTGGGGAAGATTTACACCGAAAATAGGAGATATAATTATTTTCAAATCAAATGAAGGTTCAATTGCTCCAAGACCAATAATACATAGAATTGTAAAAATCCAGGATCAGATAATGCAAACAAAAGGCGATCACAATTCAGAACAATTAGTAGAGTCAAACAATCTCTATATGACTGATGAAACTAAAATAAGAAAAGATCAGATAATCGGAAAAGCAATATTAAAAATCCCTTATTTAGGATATATTAAACTCTGGACAACAGAACTACTGGGAAAAATTACAGGCCGGGCTTAATATAACTAAAGAAAAGTTTATATAAAAGGATAATCATTATTTTTTATGTGTAATAAATTAAACACAAAGATTTTTAAAGAAAAAGCAGGTAACTAAACAATGGAATTTTGTCCAAAATGCGGGTGCGTATTAGTTGAAAAAAATAAATCTTTTATTTGTGCCAGGTGCAATTATAAGGCAAAATCAAAAGTTAAGATTGAAGCATCTGAAAAAATAGGGGTTCGTCCTGAAATTGGAGTTATAACTGACAAAGAAACTGATGTTTTTCCAATAATAAATGCAGTTTGTCCAAAATGCCAGCATAAAGAAGCATATTTCTGGACCTCGCAAACAAGAGCAGGTGATGAAGCTGAAACTCGTTTTTTTAGATGCACAAAGTGCAAAAATACCTGGCGAGAATATCATTAAATTGTCAAACTTCGGGTTTGCTTTTTAAACCAAACTGTACTACTTCTGAAATTAAACAAATGTTTAAAAACAAATGCTAAACAATATTATATCATGATAGATTCAAAAAGATATGAAGAAGAAAGAAAGAGAATAACTCAAAAATATGGTACTCCTGCAAAACACCAAGAGTTTGATCCAAATACTTCAAGATACCTTGAGTACAGAAAACAAGAAAAATTAAGATTAGAAAAAATAAAAAATCCGGAAAAATTTATGCCCAAAGAACCAGAAAATAAAGTTGCTCCAGAACCAATAATCCCAGAAACAGCTTTTGAAGAAGCTCCAAAGAAAAAATCATTCTTTTCAAGATTATTTAAAAAATAATTTTATTTATTTTCCAATAACTTTATAATATCCTATTTTAGTCTATATAATAAATAAAATATCTAAATTTTTACAATTTACTTGTAAAAATTTAGCAAACAAAATCTCGCCAGCAGGCGATTTATCATCATGGAATTTTGTCCAAAATGCGGCTCAATGCTAATCGGAAAGAATTGTAATAGATGTGACTATAAATGCGAACATGAAGTAAAACTAGAAGCTTCTCAAAAAATGGAGAAGAAAAAAGAAGTGGTTGTTGTAAATGATGGAGATAATGAAGTTCATCCAATAATTACATCTACCTGTCCAAAATGTCAGCATAAAGAAGCATACTTTTGGACAAAACAAACAAGATCCGGAGATGAAGCAGAAACAAAATTTTTAAAATGCACAAAATGCAAGCATACCTGGAGAGATTATAACTAACTCCACATAGGCCATATTTGGCGAGAATATCATTAAATACCAATTTATTTATAAAGTCTTATTTTATCAATTCTAAATGAAAAAACAATTATGGATCGGAATTGCACTAGTAATAATTATTCTTTTAGTCATATTTGGATACAATAAGTACACACAAATAAAAGAAATAAAAACAATGAACAAAATAGAGTTTAAATTTATAAAATGCATAACTAATTGTCCAATAATCATTTCTGCAAATAAAACATTAATCAAACAAGATTGCTTAAAAACATGCATGGATGAAAATACAGTTCCAAGAGATCTATTAATAAAATATCCTAAAGAACAACTAATAAAAGACCCTGGATATGCTGCTTGTTTTAAAACAGTTGATAATACAATAAACTATGCTGAAGTACAAACCTGTCTTATAGATTTAATGCCAAAATTACAGGAAAAATATTCTTATTTAAAATGAAAGACAATTTAGAAAAAAGAACAACCGATATTGTACAAACCTCCAAAAAATTAGAAGAATCTTATGAGGTTGAAAATTCAAAAAGAAAACGAAATATGATCTCAGGCCTTATTGCAGGAACAGCAATGGGAGTAATAGAGGGAATATGTCATGATAATTATAGTAAGTCTGACCTTTTAGAAGTAGCTATAATCGGAGGAGCAGTAAGCTCAGTCTATGATAAATTCAAATATAAAGAGCCATGGGCAGATAGTATCTTAAGAAGCCCGTATTTTGCAACTGCTGAAATGTTTAGTTTAACACTTGTAAAATTATTAAAACAACATTATGCCTGATTTTGATTTTTTAAAAAACCCTAATCTTTTTTTCTTGTAAGGTCTTTTGGAATTCTATACTCTTCCCATTTAATTCTTCCATTTTCAACAACGTCCTTCACTTTCTTTTGATTGCCATTTATCTTTGAGTCTCCGGATTTTATTTCAAGAAAAGTAATATCCTTGAGTTCTCCATTTGAAAGTCCATTAAAAACAATAAAATCAACAGGTTTTCCAATAAACTTGCAATCACTTGGATTATAATTAAAATCCGGAAGATAAGGTGCAAGTTGTTCTGAAAACTGTCCTCCAAGAACTGCTCTTGATCTATTTATTGCATCACTCCTTATTCCATCTAACTGATTTTCCCATTCTCTTTGCTTTTTGAGTTCACCAATTTTATTTCCAATAAAAAACGCAATTAAGATAGCAATTAAAAAAATTAAAAGTATCCCAATAATAAGAATGTCCATGAAAAAATAGTAAAATAAGTTGTTTAAATATTTTTGTTAATTATTCTTAACAACAAAAATCTTTAAATACCTAGCTTATAATTAATGATTATAAAAAAAGGTAATAACTATGGAAATACAAATAAAAATGGTGTCTGCTGCATCAGAGGTTTTTAACTATAAGAAAAAAAATCCTATTGCAATACATGAAGAAATTTTTCAGCATGTTTCAGACCACATTAAAGAACAAAGGATAAGAGATGGGCATATAAAATTGGCCATGATTGCTGCTGCTGGAAAAGCGTTTGAAATAGCAAACAAAAATCCAGACCTTAGCGAAAAAGAACAGCTAAAACAGTTTGTAGATCATATTCCAGAAATTCTTGCAAGTATAGAAGAAGATTAATTAAAGTCTTAAAAAAAGATTTAAAATATTTGATTGAAAAATAACTTACTTATTAGTTAATATTTTAAGTTATAGGATATAAATTCAAATTAATAAGGCTTATTCATATTTAGAATTACTAAAGGAAATTATCTTCTTTTCTTTTTAGAGGATCTCTTAACTACTGGTTCACATTCGCATTCTTCACAAAAGACTGCTTTTGCTATTTCTTCTTGCTGTTCCATAAGTCTAGAAACTTGCTCTCTCAAACTAGCAATATCTCTTTTTACATTCCTAAAAGATGATCTTATTTTTCTTTCGGTTGTCATTGTAAAAAAGTAAGAAAATAACACTATATAAAACTTTCTATTGATGCTACTTTTGAATTACTACAAATAGATAAGTCATTTTATTCTAAAATCTACTTTCAAATAAATGCAAAGAAGATATAGCTAAAATCATAAAATTTCAGATAAAGCATAAATCAACACATTTTTAAAAGCTAATTATTCAGATATTAGTATGGGTGCGTAGCTCAGCCCGGTCAGAGTACCTGACTCTTAATCAGGGTGTCAGGGGTTCAAATCCCCTCGCGCCCATTTTTTTATAATATTGCAATGCAATATTATTTTAAGAAGAGGATTGAATACTAAGATAGGGTTCAAATACTTCAAAAGCACCTGCTTTTAAATGTCCCTAAAAACTAAAAAGTTTTTTATGCCTCTCACGCACATTTTTTTATAATTTTAAACATTATTTTACACTAAACAAAACCTTATAAAAACCAGTTCCTGATTAATTAAATGAGTGAGGATGAGAGTGATTACGAAGAAGAGGATGAATGGGCAGATCATTATTATGACAATTCTCCAAGCAAAGTTTATGCTAATGAATATACTTCTATTTTAAACGCTTTTTCTAAAAATGTAGTTCAGTCAGTTATAAAAAATAAATCAATTAATAGAGAATTACTAGAAGAGATCATATCAGAACTTGATTGTAAAATCGCAAGTAAAGAATTTTCATCACTTCCATTTAAGTTAAGAGATGCGTATTTAAGATTCACAGAATTAACAAGAGTAATTCATAATGCAGATGATAGTGAAATTAGATATCAATCCGAAGTCTTTGAAGGCCTTTATCATTTAGCACAAAGATGTTATTCTGCAGAAGATGAAATAGCATTTATGGGCGGAAGAAATCCTTGTAGGGACAAGCAATATAATGCAAAATCAATGATCTCAATAGTTGAAAAAAATCTCGGAGAAACAAGCCTGGTAAAAGCTGCAAAAACAATGGTAGATATATGCAGGCTTTGCCCACACAGATAGTTCTATAGACTGCTCTAAAATATCTATTTTAGACGAATTTACTTCAGATAAAATAGCTATCTATAACTACATTACACTTGCAAAGTATAAAGTATATATACTTAAATAATGACAAAAACTAATCACATGATGAAAGATAGATATATGAAACCTAATGGAAATTATACAAAAAATATCCCAATAATAATGTCAATTCTAGAAAAACATTTCAATTATACAAAAAGAACTACTCTAAATAGAATGAGAAAAGAAAAGCAAGATCCATTTAAGATTCTTATCTCTTGTCTTCTTTCTTTAAGGTCCAGGGATGAAACAACTGAAAAGATTTCAAATGAATTATTTAAAATTGCAGATACTCCTGAAAAACTTTTAAGAATTCCACTAAAAAGATTAGAGGGCATAGTTTATTCAACAGGTCATTATCATAAAAAAGCACTTACACTAAAACATGTTTCAAATGAATTAATAACAAGATTTAATTCAAAAGTTCCAGAAACAAGAGAAGAATTAATGTCAATTAAAGGAATAGGTCCAAAAACTGCAAATATCGTTTTAAACTTCGCATTTAATCAGCCTTATATTCCAGTAGATATCCATTGCCATAGAATTCCAAATAGACTCGGTTGGTTGCAAACAAAAACACCTGAAGAAACAGAAAAAGAACTGGAAAAAATTCTTCCAAGAGAATATTGGTTTGAGTTTAATGGAATTTTTGTTTTATTTGGAAGAACAATTTGTGCGCCTATTTCTCCAAAATGCAGTATATGTCCTGTAAGTAGATACTGCCCAAAAAGAGGAGTTACGACTTCAAGATAATGCCTCGGGCATGACCTGATCGGTTCCTTAAAAACAGTTAGAAGTTTTAATCAAGACTAAATCTGGCTTAAAACTCCTATTTTAGATGAATTTACTTCGGATAAAATATATACTTCAAGATAATTTTTTAAAACAAAAATTACTGGCCTTCATAAATTAACTGAGTGGAAAAATTAGAATAAGAGTTATAAGTAAAATCATTAGTTCGAGTAGTAAAAGTACCAAGTGGAAACTTTTTCTTTAGTATTGAATTAGTAATCCTTTCTGGAATTAAACCAAAAGAAAGTCCAACAGTTCCTCCAGCCAGATATCCTAAAAAATCATGATCATTAAGTGTCCCATAATAAATTCCCGCAAGACAACCAATAATACATCCAGCACTACAGACAGGCACAAATAAAAAATTTCTTAAAGGATTCATAATCCCATCAAACCTTTTTTCCTGACTGCGCATTTCCAAAATAAAATCATCAACTCCTGATTTAAACAAATCTTGATTATCTCCTACAACCAAATATTCAGATTTAATTTCTCCATACTCAGGAAATCTGCTGGAAAAAATTCCATCCATAACAGACTTAATATTATTAACTGAAAAACTGCCCTCCCTTAAGGCTATCTTGTCACTATCAATAGAATATGTAAGAACTCTATTTTCAGGATCACAAGATACATCAACACCAAGTTTTAATAAATTCTCTAAAGATTTATTCATAATAAATAAATAAAATAAGATATTTTAAATATTTATGTTCAGAAGTATAATCAAATATTAATCAAAAAAAGAAAAAAAGAAAAAATACACCTATTTTCACACTCGTAACTACTCTAACACCCCCCCTTTATCTAAAATAAGAGGTTTTATAGTTTTCTTCTTATGCTATCAATACACTCAGAGATTTCTTCTCCTTTCTTAGTTAACTCAATTAGCTTTATTCTTCCTTTCTTTTGGAAGCTAACAAGTCCTAAGCCTTCAAGTGTCTGAAGAATCTTGACTGCATGTGAATAAGTGCAATCAACTTCTTTAGCAAGTACAGAACCATATCTTACCTTAGACATTTTTCTTAGAGCGACCAACATTAATGCTGGCTTTCTTCTAAAAAATATATCGAAGTTGTCTTTCATTTTATTATTATATTCCAATAGTAGTTTTTTATGTACTATTTCAGAACTATATAGTTAGTATTATATTCATTTATAAAACTTTCTATACGAAAAGTTAACCATTGAGTAACAAAATCTAAGAGGATTAAAATTCAATAATAGTAACTAAGTGTTACTACTTCCAACGTTAAATATAAGTTTGAATAATAAATCTTTTCAAGACTTCAAACTGTTGTACATTTTAAGATAGCCTTTTGAATATAGTTCAGGTTTTCCAGCAATCATTTCAATCTTTGTTCTTCCATTAATAACAGAGTTTTTCATAAACTGGGAGATATCAGAAGAAATAAGTGCTTTTACAGCTTCTTCTTTTGACATAGTTATTCTTAGATCCTTTTTTTCAATCTCTCCAGGTTTAGTAATCAAAGAACCATCCTTAAGTTCAGAGTTCCAAGCCTCATTATCAAGTAAAAACTCAATTTTAGGATTTCCAAAAATTGCAGACTTATCAAGGTTTCCAATTCCAAGTGCAAGCAAGATATAATTAATATAATCCCCATTAAATTCCTTAACTCCCTCAAGAACAACTGCTTGGGAATTAAATTTTCCAGAACTATCCGTATTTTTTATTATAATCTGCTTAACAGGATTTTCAATAACAGTTCTTTCTCCATTAGTATTCGAAGATTTTGAAGGATTCTTATTAAAAAAGACAAAATAGCCTGCGACAAGAATAAAAATTAGGACTATAACTATGATTAATAATTTAATCTTGAAAAATTTCTTATTCTTACTCACCATTTTTAAGAAATAGTAGATAAAGACAATATTTAAATATTATCAATTAAATAAAAAAACAATGAATAATATATATCTACTTTATGAATCAAATATTGCCTCAGGAAATGTATCAATAAGTTCTAGTTATGATGAAAAATTATTAAGATTAGACAGATATACAGATTTTGAAAGAAGAGATGTTATCTTAACTTCAGAAACTCCAAGACAATTATTACAAAATCTTGAAGAAAGAATAATTAAAGAAACTGAAGAAAGAGTAAGCACGAGAGACATTATTGAAGGAACGGAGTTAGATAATAATCCAAAACATAAAAATTATCCAAGGCATATAGGATTTCTTCCAAAAGGAACTTTAAGCGGTTTTTTTGGAAAAGAAGACCCAAAAGAAAGAAAGAAAGTTGATCAAGAAAACAAGACAAGGCACTCTAAAATCTTTCAAGCATATAAAAACTTTATAGAAGGTTTAATCTGAATAATCCCCAAAACCCTTAAAAATACCTTATTCTTAAATAAACTATGATAGACATAAAACTTATACGTGAAAACCCGGAACTTGTAAAAGAGAATATAAAAAAGAAATTTCAAAATCAAAAACTCGAACTAGTGGACCAGGTAAAAGAAAAAGATGAAGAATGGAGAAAATTAAAATATCAGGCAGATAATCTAAGAAAAGAAAGAAATGTTGTTTCAGAAGGAATTAATCAGGCTAAAAAAGCAAAAGATGAAAAAAAAGCCCAGGAATTAATAAAAAAAGCAAAATCAATTCCAGAAGAAATAGAGAAAATAGAAACAAAGACAAATTCTTTAGAACAGGAAATAAAACAAATAATGTATAAAATACCAAACATAATACATAAATCAGTTCCAATTGGAAAAGACTCTTCTGAAAATAAAGAGATTAAAGTAATAGGAAAGCCAAGTGTTCCAAAATATGAGATAATTCATCCTGCTGAACTTGCTGAAAAACTAGGAGGAGCTGATTTTGATACTGCAAGAGAAAAAACTTCAGGAAAAGGATTTTATTATCTTAAGGGAAAACTTGCAATATTGCATTCTGCAATGTTGGCCCTCGCAAGAGACCATATGATAAAACAAGATTATGAATACTGCATACCTCCCTTCATGATAAAAAGCGATGTAGTAACAGGAGTAATGTCTTTTGCAGATATGGAATCAATGATGTATAAAATAGAGGGTGAAGATCTTTATTTAATCGGAACTTCAGAACACTCAATGATTGGAATGTTTAGAGATAAAGTCTTGCAAAAATCAGAAATTCCAACAAAATTAACAAGCTATTCTCCATGTTTCAGAAAGGAGATAGGTGCTCATGGAATAGATGAAAAAGGTTTTTATCGTGTTCATCAATTTGAAAAACAAGAAATGATTGTTATATGTGAACCAGAAGATTCCTATAAATTTTATGATGAAATGCTAAAACATTCAATAGACTTATTTAAAGCATTAGAAATTCCAATCAGAGTTTTAGAATGTTGTTCAGGAGATTTAGCAGATTTAAAGGCAAAATCATGCGACTTGGAAGCATGGTCTCCAAGACAAAAGAAATATTTTGAGATTTGCTCTTTAACAAATATGGAAGAAGCTCAAGCAAGAAGATTAAACATAAAAATAAATGGACCAAAAGGAAACTATTTTGCACATACATTAAATAATACAGTTCTTGCAAGCCCAAGAGCACTTATAGCATTTATGGAAAATCACCAACAAAAAGATGGCTCTATAAAAATTCCAAAAGCTCTTCATAAATATACTGGTTTTAAGGTTATCAAACCGTTGGATAAAAATTAAAGGTTTGATAAGGCAGAAAAATCAAAGGAGAACTAAAATCCTTTTGCTGCTTTTTGTTGTAACTTCCAGGCCTCTAAATCTTCTTTTTCTCTTTCAAGATCAAGTTCAGAGTCAAATTCATCCATGGGCTCTTCAATGTTATTCCCATTAGATTTGTTGCTCTTTAATTTATTTTCCATTTTAAAAATATGTCTGAAATTCTTTATTATAAATCAGATTTGATTATTGTCTTATTTTTATTTACTCCCTCCTATTAATTGAGAGGGATAAAGAAAAATAAGTGATTTCTTATAGATAATGGCTGATAAAATTTATCCGGACATATTTAATAATAAATAAACTATAATATATAAATAAAGTTAGTCAGAATCTTGACTACTAGAATTACCTTCACTCTCGCCTGCATTTTTTAATTCCTCGTTTGTAGCATCTTTCTTTTCTTGTCTTTTAGGACACTTAGGATTAAAGCAAAATATCCACGGACGCTTTCCTGCTCTAATTGAAATAAGCATTGGCCAGCTGCATTCTTCACAAACTTTTGGAGGATCGAGTTTTTTGATAAGTGATCTGGATGGAAGAGGATAAGTTTGCTTGCAATCAGGATAAGATGAACAAGCGATAAAATACGATTTAAATCTTGGGGAAAACTTTAAAGCTAAGTTACCAGTATTACAATTAGGACATAAAATAGGCAATTTATTATCTTCTTTTTGTTGTTCCCACATTGAAGTATTTGCTTCCATAAGTTCTTTTCCAATTACAGTTTCATTTTTTTTAAAATCGCTTGAGATTTTTACAAGTGCATTCTTTGCTTCATCAATTATATGCTCTTCCTTCTTATCAAGATCTTTTTTAGAAGCTCTTATTGCATCCATTTCCTTTTCCATCTGCCTTGTTAATTTTTCATCAATTATTACAGGAGAATGTTTTTTCAAAGAGTCAATTAAATGAATTCCAAGAGTTGTTGCTTTTATTGATTTGTCTTTAATATACTCCCTGTCATAAAGTGTATCAATTATATTGGACCTTGTAGCTTTTGTTCCAAGATTTCTTTTTTCAAGTTCAGAAACAATTGAAGCAGGAGAATATCTTCTTGGTGGTTGAGTCATTTTTTCCTCAGTTCTAAGTTTTTCAATAAGTACCTGGCCATTAAAGTCTTTTATTTCCTTTTCTTCCATTTTAACAGGATAAACACCCATCCATCCTGATTTTATTATCTCCATTCCTTTCTCAGAAAACTTAAGCCCATTTATTTCAACTTCAACTGATTTGTTTTCAAGTTCTGCATTATCACAAAAGCATGAAATAAATCTTTTTACAATTAAGTTATATATTTTCTCATCCTGTCCTTCCAGAATCTGAAAATTACCAGTAGGAATTATTGCAGGGTGTGCAGGATCAGACTTTTTTCCCTCAATAGGTTTATCACGGATTGCATGTTCTGTTTCTCTAAAGTGTTTTGAAAGTTCATTTAGTATTTTTTTAGGCATCATTGCATCAGGAATTTTCTGTGAAGATGTTCTCGGATAAGAAATTAAACCTGCAAGATAAAGTTTTTGGGCAATTGAAAGGGTCTGGGATGGAGTAAGTCCATGAAATTTATAAGCTTCTGTTTGAAGAGAAGTTAAATCAAATGGAGCAGGAGGCTGAACTATTTGTTTTGTTTTCTTGGTTATTGCATTTGCATTTTTATTAACAATTCCACTAAATTTATCTAAATCTGATTTTTTCGTAATATCTCTGTTATGTTTTAATTCAGTTCTGTTTTTCCCATCTGAAATTGTTATGAAAACTTGCCAATAAGGAGTTGATTTAAATGCCATTATTTCTTTTTCTTTTTCTACAATCAAATTAAGTGCAGGCCCCTGAACTCTTCCAATAGACATTATCTTAAATCGTCCAGTAGTTTTTATTGCAGTCATAAGAGCGCGTGAAAGATTAATACCATAAAGCCAGTCAAGGAAATGTCTTGTCTCTCCTGCAATTGCCTGACCCCATTCAATGGTCGGATTAGAATTATCATAGGACTCTTGAAGTTCTTGGGTTGTAAGTGAAGAAAACTTCATTCTTCTTGCATCTTTTTGTCCTGCAATAAATCTTACTACATTATATCCAATAACTTCTCCTTCTGTATCAAAATCTGTTGCAATTACGATCTCGCTTGCATCGCGGACAAGCTTTTTTATTACATTATAGTACTTTCTTGTAAAGTCTTTTTTCTTTACTTCAAAATTTGGAAACCATCCAATATCAAAAACAGGGTAATCCCTTAGTTTTTTTGTTTGTGAAACAGTAAATAAATGACCTACAGCACATGCAACAACTACTCTTTTCCCATTTCTTTCAAGTTCATAATAAGGAATTCCCCCATCTGAAAGTTTTCTGTCTTTTCCGCTTGAAAGAGCAGCTGCTATTTTCGAAGCTGCTTGAGGCTTCTCAGTAATAACTAAAACATAGCCATCTGATTTTAATTTTCTCTCCTCAAGTTTTGCCTCTCCAAAATTTTCTGAACCTGCTTTTGATTTTTTAGCAGGTTTTCTTTTTGATTTGACTTTTTCAGTTTTGTCTGAAGATTTAGTTTTTCTTTTTACTTTTAAATTCTCAGGAGCTTTTTCTATAATTTCAATTTGCTCTATAGAAGGTTTGGGTTTTACAGGAATTTCAACTGTCTTTTTTACATTTTCAGGATTAAAAACCCTAAATTTGCTTTGTTCAATTGTCTCAGGCTTTATTTTTTTTCTTGGAGATGGCATTTTTTATTAGTTTTTATGATTTAATTAGTATAAAAATGTTTATGAAATATTACTCAGGATTAAGTCTCATTAAATATTCTTCCCGATTATCTTCATCTTTTATCTCTCCGACTATCTGAAAGTTCAATTTTTTATACAAATTGACAGCAGGAATATTATCCTTGTATACTGCAAGGTTTATTTCTCCGAGTTTTAATCTTTTAAATCCGAAATCAATAAGCAGTTGACATGCTTCTGTTCCAAGTCCCTTTCCAGAGTGCTCTCCAAGCATTATTGAAATTTCAGGAAGTCCCTTAAAATCATCACTGTCATATAAATTAATATCTCCTATTGGTTCTTTTGTCTCTTTGTTTAATATGCAAAATGTCATATTCTTAAAATCCTTTTTCCATTCATCATGCATCTCTTTTACTTCGTCTAGCGTATATTCCATATCTTCTTCACCAAGTTTGAATTTTAATTCTTTATTTGAAATCCATTTATGGTATAGTTTGTAAAATTCATCTGAATCAGGAATTGGTGCAAGAATTACTTTTTCTCCAGTTATCTCTGGAAGAATATTTTTATGCTTTTTATTATACTGTTCGATGGTAGGAATTTCTTTTTTCATATTAATTGAATATTTCTTTTAAATTTTTACTGTTCCAATTTGTTCAAAGTTTTGTAGTTCCAAATTGGAAGCTTAAAAAATACCTCCGATATTATTATGAGAGGTATTTTTTATTTTATTCATCTCCTGTAGCCTTTTATTTGTATCAATTGAGGAAGAGAACATTTTCCAAAATATTTTTGATAACCACTCTGCCCAATCATGATCATTTATAGTATAAAATATAAATGTCTTTTTATTTAATTCTTTGTCTCTTCCAGTCGGTTCTTTTACTTCCTTTAAGTTAAATACGCGATTATCAATTATTGTTGCTCTAAGTGGCTGTTCTCTATGATGAATTTCTATTGCTTCCCTGCCATATTTAAAGTTTAAAGACAATAATTTTTCTATATTTTCTTTTCCTGAAATATCAACTCTGCATATCACCTTGATAGTTATTCATTTTTTTATAAGCTTTTCAATCAAATTAAAAACATTTACTTTTCCATCATCAAAATTAATAAATGAAAGGTTTCCTGAAAAAAACAGAATCTGTTTTTTTGTACATTCTAACAACTGTTCAAACTCTTCAAGTCCGCTGGCTTTTATTTCATTTTCCCCTCTTTTTATTCTTGCAGATTTGTTTTTGTCTGGAATATGCTGAAATATATCAAATGCAGAAAAATCATATTTAGTCCTTCCCTTAAGTATATCTTCTTCAAGTTTTTCCTGAAAAACAGAATGGCTTATTTTATCAACACTTGAAAAGTAGACTATTTTTAATGCACCTCGCGTGCCCTCACGAAAAACTCGCGTAGTTATTGTTCCAAAGGAAGTTTCAATTTCCTGAATATAGCGGTCTGCAGTTCTCCAGTTTTTCCCTATATGCTCAGATATCTCCTGAATAGACCTTGGTTTGGAATAGACAAAATCCTCAATTTTTTTTATTATTTCTCGGTCTAGCATAATAAATACAAGAAATACAGCTTTTTAATGATTTCTATAGAGTACAACACTATGTACAATTTTTGGTAAGAAAGAGGTATATAGTTTACAAGTCTAGACAATAGTAGAATGGAACAAAAAAACCTTCAAAGATATAGGCCAAAAGAAGAAAGACATACTTACTTTGAAATAAAATTAGTCTCAGATTCATGCTTTGATTATGTTGAGTGCACAAGAATATCAAAATATAGGTATGAAGGCGAGGTGAAAAAATGAACAAAGATCTAACAAAATGTATCTGCGGAAGAGAATATGACTTCTACAAAATAGTAAGAGTATATCCTTGGAGTTCTAAATATGAAGAATATCTATACTGTTCAGAATGCAATCATACTAACTCTAGCCCAAATACAGGACTTTGTGAAAAATGCATGGTAGAATACAAAAAATATCAATACCTTCCAGGAGATGGTGCTTTTGATAATAATGATGAATATATTCAACTGCCTTGTCCAGAATGCAATCATGATCCTAAAAAACCCAGTATATTTTCAAATAAGTTTAAAAGAGACCTCATAAAAAGAGAGGTGAAAAAATGATAGAAAGATATGTATTAACAGGAGGTCCTTGCTGCGGAAAAACAACCCTTATTAATGAACTCAGAAAAAAAGGTTACCAAATATTAGATGAAGTTGCAAGAGAAGTTTTAGATGGTAGAAAAAGAAAAAGTTTGGAAGATGGAATGCAATCCTTGCAAGAAGAAATTTTTGAAAAACAAATGATTAAGGAGGATAAATTAAATGGAAAAACCGCTTTTCTTGATAGAGGATTAATTGATGGATTTGCCTACCAAAATATCTTTCTTGGATATGTCTCTGAAGATTTTAAGAAAAAAATAAAATGCCGAGAAAAATATTCAGAAATATTTGTCCTTGATAGATTGCCATATAAAAATGATGGGATAAGGAAAGAAAGTGATGAAGAAGCCCAGAAAATACATGAAGAAATAATAAGACAATATCAAAATCAAGGTTATAGCCCCATATTCATACCAGTAAAAGAAAATGTAGAACAAAGAGTAGACTTAATTCTTAAGTATCTTAATGGAGGTAAAAATGAATAATCCTGTTGAAACCTTAGAATATGTGGGAGTAAAAATGAGAATAGGATTTCCTGCAAATGAATTAGAAAAAGCAATAGAAAAGAATTCAGAGATTTATGAAAAACATGTTCATATTAATAAAAACAGCAAATACGCAAAAATATTAAAACAATGTGGAATTGTCGGAAGAACTGATGAAAGAAAAGTTGAAGAATATCAGCCTATTTCATTCGGAATTGTTGCATATAATTCTTACGGATTAGAAGAAGCTATTTCTTTTATTGAAAGTGCAGAGATTTTATATAAAGAACAAAAAACTTCTTTTGTGTTAAATCATTCAGTCTTAGAACCAATAGAATTTTTAGAATTTCAACCAAAAGAATTTAGAATTTTTATTTTTAGTCCTGGAATCTATTATGAAGACTTCAGAAAATATGGGAGGACTCATTGTAGAGAAATATAATATGATAGAAACAGAAGCAAAAATAAGACTCAGTGAAAAAGAGTTTAATGACTTGTATGAAAAATTAGGAAGTCCTGATTTTATTCTGCAGAAAAATTGGGGATATTTTTTTGATGAAAATATGCTTAGAATTAGAGAAGAAGATGAAAAAAGATATGTTACATTAAAGAGAAAAAGCCTGGAGAAAAAAGCAAATGGTTATAACTCTCGCGAGGAAATTGAATTTGGGATAAGTGATATTGAAGCAGCAAAAAAAGTCTTTGAAATTTTTGGACTTCCAGCTGAATGTTATTATGAAAAAAAAAGAGCAACAGTAAATAAAAAAGATTGTGTCATTTGCTTTGACAAGATAAATGAAAACCAGTATTTTATTGAAGTAGAGGGGGAAGAAAAAGATATTGAAAGAATTTTAAAAGAATTTAATCTAGAAAGTAAGCCAATTGAAACTAGAAATTATTTTCAAATAATAAAGGGAGGTTATCAAGAATAAATTTTTGGACAAATTCATTTCAGATATCTTCAAATTGTTAAATTTGAATGAGACAGAGAATTCTTAATTCTCTGTAAAAATTGCTATTTTGTGCTTGTATAACTGACAAAGTCAAATAATAAAGATGGTGTGTATTGAAAAAATCTATAGTGTATCAGCACTTGTTGGAAACGGAACTTGTAATGCAAATTGCAGTTTTTGTGCTGGAAAATATTTAAGGCCTCAGGCAAAAGAGAATCCTCTTTATTACAAAAATTTAGAAGCAGCAATTAAACTTTCAGCTCGTTATGGGGGCTGGTCTCTTTCTCTAACTAGCAGCGGAGAACCTAGTTGCGATCCAGATGCACTCACAAAGGCACTTGAAGTGTATAAAAAATGTGCACAAGAAGGAGCATATTTTCCAAATGTTAATCTATTTACTAATGGAATTGATTTTGGGGCTAAAGATTTTTGCAAAAGTTATCTTCCAATATGGAAAGAATTAGGACTTACAAATATTGCAGTGTCAATTCATTCTGTAGACGAAAAAGAACAAGCCAAAATTTATAGAGTAAATAACTATCCCAAACTCGAGGCAATTGCAGAAAATATAAAAAACCAAGGTATTGGAGTTCGTGCGACATTACTGCTCAGGAAAAATGGTGTTGATAATTCAAAAAAATATGAAGAATCAATACATACTCTTATTGATAGAGGAATTGACAATATAACTTCCTGGCCTGTTGGAAATCCTAATGGAACAAGAAATGAATATACTCCAGGAAGATTTGGAATTTTTGGAATCAAAAGATGGTTAAATAAAAATGCAAAACTATGTCATGGACACTCCTGGGGCGGAGGAGTATATGATTATCACGGAAATATCTTAAGAATAACTGATTATGTAACAAGGCATGATCCAAAAAAAGATTATGTTCGGCAACTTGTTGTATTTCAAGATGGAACTGTTGCATACTCCTGGATTAAAGAAGGTGCATTATGCATGAAATAATTGCTTCGCAAGATAAGGAGGCTAATTTTCAACAAAGTAAATTTGATTGAAAATTATCTTAATAAATAAGATAAATTTTAATATGGAAGTTTTTTAGTTAAAAGGAATACGATGAAAGAAAAATTTTTTGAAGAATTAGAGGAAAAAATTCAGCCTTATTTTGAAGAAGGTGGAAGTCATGCATATGACCATACAAAAAGAGTTTGCAATTTAGCATTAAAAATAGGTAAAAAAGAAAAAGCAGATTTAGATATTTTAAAGGCAGCAGCACTTCTTCATGATATTTCAAGAAAAAAAGAAGATAATAATGAAATAGAGTGCCATGCAGAACATGGTGCAGAAATGGCTGAGAAAATTTTAAAAGAAATGAATTTTCCACCTGAAAAAATTATAAACGTTAAGCATTCAATTAAAGTTCATAGACATAGCAAAAAATTAAAAGCAGAAACAAAGGAAGCCCAAATCATTCAGGATGCAGATAGACTTGATGCACTAGGTGCAATAACAATTGCAAGAATGTTTTCAACAGGAGGAAAGACAAACAGGCCATTATACAAACCCGGAATTCCATTTGGAAAAGTTCACAAAGGATACTATTCAGAGTCAACAATTCACGGATTTTATGCCAAAATACTCAAAATAACTCCTGAAAGTTTTAATACAAGCGAAGCAAAAACAATTGCCAAAGAAAGATACAAATTTGTAGAGGAATTTATTGATAGATTTTTAAAAGAGTGGGATGGAAAATTATAAATTATTAATTTAATTCCTGTTTTTCAGTTTCAATTCTGTCATGAGTTGGGAATTCTTCAACTAGAGAAATTTTATTTTTGTTCTCTTTACTGTTAATTAATTCATGAGCAGTTTTTTCAGAAATAATCATTCTTAATTTTTTGTGATCTGCATAAACCTTATTTTTTGGAAATTGTTTTATAAGACTATCAAATTCTTTTTTATTTTTACAGTAAATCGCAAGGTATTTTACCATGCCCTCACTGGTTCTATAACCAAATGGCAGTAGATTATACCTTAGAAGTCTGTTTCTGAACTGATGATCATTCTTGAGTTCTGCAGTACAAAAATGAACTTGGAGTTTAACTTTTCTTTCTTTAAGTTCATGAAGTAACCAAATTCCTGCCTGTTTAGAATCTGAAATAACATAACCTCCTTCATTTAATTTGTATTTTTTTGTAACAATAGAAAGATTTGACTCAGAAAGTTCAAACTCATTCAAATTAACAAATCCAATATTTTCTTTTAATTCAAGAATTAATTTTAAGAAATCTTTTTTTCTATTTGGAATCATTGGAAGTTCTATTCCAATATTTTCTTTTTTGTAGAATAAAGAAGCAATTTTTATCTTTTCTATATCTTCTTTTAATGCTTCTTCATTTTTTCTTATAGAATATTCTGGATTAAAACGTATTTCATCCACATATTTGGATAACTTTTTTATTTTGTCTTTTGTTACAAGTTTTGTTGGAAGATATATATGAATATGAAATTTTTTTCCAAATTTTTTCTTTGCGATTTTTGCATATTTCAGAGTTCTATTTAAAAAAAGCAGAGGATCTCCACCAGTTATTCCCATTGAAGTAGCATTGCTGTCTTTTACTTCATAGATAAAATCTTTTTCAGATTTGCAAACTCGTTCATTTGCCCAGACAATGTCTTTATTTTTTCTTTTTTTTGAAAGTGAACAATACCAACAGCTTCTGGAGCATATTCCGGAAATAAAAAGGACTAATTTTTCTCCTCTTACGCAATATTTGCATCCTTCTGGAAGACCATTTAAATTATATGAAGAATATTTTGTTTTCATAATTTAGTTAGAAGAAGAGGATTTAAAAATTAAATGGTATTTGTTCCTAACATGAAAAAAGAGATTAGTTTTCCTCATTGCTTGGAATGTTCAAAATTTCAAACAACATGTTGTAATTGTGCCCCATTAGTACCATTTACAATAAAAGATATAAACAAAATAAAAAAATTAGGTTATAAAGAAAGAGATTTTATTACAGTTAATAGTTATCCAAAAAGTTTTATTGATGGAAACGAAAAATGGTGGAAAGAAAGTTTTGTTAAAGTCAAAAATAAAAATTATAAGCTCAATGTTAAAAAATTAAAAAAGGATTGTTTTTTCTTAAGTCCAGGAAAAGGATGCAAACTTGGAAAATCCCGCCCATTTGTATGCAAAATATATCCATTCTGGATAAAAAACAATAAGATTGTTTATGAATCTGGAGAGAAAAAAGAATGTAATATTGGACTAAAAAATGTTCCTATAAAAAAAGCAATGAAACTTTTGGATGAAAATCCAAAAAAAATTAGAAAATATTATTCAGAGATCAAAAAAGATTGCATAAAAAATAAGGAAAAATACAGGAAAATAGTTTTAAAATTAATAAGCAGAGATTAAGTTTATATTTAACTTGTATTATAGACAATTATGATAATTCCAATAATTGTGCTATTAATCGTATTTATTTTAATTGCAGTAAGACAAATTGGAAAAATCAGACTTGAAATTTGGCAAATAATGCTTTTTGGCGCTTTGATTGTTATAATTCTTAGACAAATTAGCCCAATTAATGCATTGAGCTCCATAAACCTTGATGTCATTCTTTTTTTACTGGGAATGTTTATTGTAGGAGTAGGACTTGAAGAAAGCGGCTATCTATCTCATTTATCATATAAACTTTTTAAAAAAGCCAAAACACTTAATCATCTTATTTTATTTATCTTATTTGGAGCAGGAATTCTCTCTGCATTTTTAATGAACGATACTCTTGCCATAATTGGTACTCCAGTAGTCCTTCTTCTTTCAAAAAAACATAAACTCCATCCACAAATTTTGATGATTACATTATGCTTTGCAATAACAATCGGAAGTGTAATCTCTCCTATTGGAAATCCTCAGAACTTATTAGTGGCGATCAATGGAAAAATTAATAATCCTTTTTTAATCTTTTTAAAATACCTGCTTATCCCCACAATAATTAATATGTTTATTTGTTTCTTTGTTTTAAAATTCTTCTATAAAGATCATTTTCATAAAAAATATTTAAATCACTCGCAAGAACCAATAAAAGACCATAATTTATCAGTTTTATCTAAAATTTCTTTATCTTTGATTATAGTTCTTATTTTTATTAAAATTATTATTACTTCATTTAATCCTGCATTTGATTTTAAATTAACTTACATTGCATTAATTGCGGGAATTCCAATACTGTTCAGTAAAAGAAGAATAGAAATTATAAAAAAAGTGGATTGGTCAACATTAATATTTTTTATAAGCATGTTTATCCTAATGCAAAGTGTATGGAACAGTGGATTTTTTCAACAAATCATTAATCATCTTGGACTTAATATTAGTTCTATTGTATTGATATTAATTATTAGTATTGTTTTATCCCAGTTTATTTCAAATGTGCCATTAGTTGCCTTGTACTTACCTATTCTTATTAATTCAGGAGCAGGAACAAAAGAGATGATAGCATTGGCAGTAGGAAGTACTATTGCAGGAAATTTGTTTATACTTGGTGCTGCAAGCAATATAATTATAATACAAAACTCTGAAAAAAAAGCAGGAGAAACAATAACTTTTTGGGATTTTGCAAGAGTTGGAATACCTCTAACTATAATAAACATTTTAGTTTACTGGTTCTTTTTAGCTATATTATGAGATTTAAACCCCTGCAGGGGTTTTTGAGCATATTTTAAGGAAATTAATAACATTTAAAACCTAAAAAATCTTAATAAAAAGATGAAAAAAGAGAGTAGATTTTTATTAGGTGTACTTATCTTTCTGTTACTTTTCCTAGTTATAATTTTACCCCTTATTTCATCAGAAATTTACACTTCTCCAAACGATGGAAGCACAACAAATGATACTTACTTAAGGGAAAATGATACTAACAATTATGGAAGTCTAAACAACTTAAGAGTAGGAAAAACAGCAGGAATAACTCCATTAAATGTTAGAAGCCTTTTATTTTTTGATATATCAAATATTAGTTCAACAAATACAATCCAAGATGCAAAAATTCAATTATATTTAAATTCATCAACAGGAAGAGCAGCTAATAGAACTATTAAAATTTACAGATTAACAAGCAAGTTTAATGAACTTGAAGTAAACTGGTATAATAGAACTTTAATTAATCCCTGGCTTACAAATGGAAGTGACTTTGATCCTTTAGAACTAGACTGGATAAAAGTTTCAAATCAATCAGGAAGATATTATAACTTTACAATACCTCCATATATTGTAAAAGGCTGGTTAAATGGAACTTATGAAAATGATGGTATATTAATTGTTTCAAATGACTCCCAAGGCGGAAACTGGACTGACTTTGCATCTGCAAATAATCCAGATCCAAGTCAAAGACCCCAAATAATAATAACCTATACTGCAAATGCTCCTCCAATTATCAATAATACCTGGTCAAATTCTTCAATGGGAGCTCCAATAAAAGTCGGAAATCCAGTAGATCTATATGTTAATTGGACAGATCCTGAAGGAAATACTGCCAGAGCTTATTTTTGTAATTCTTCAAATGTTAATTATTCTGGTTGCATGGATAAAACCTTATGTACTACTTCACTTGGATCTCAGGGCGTCTCTTCATGCAGTTATATAGTAGAAAGTAAGGACAATAATACCTATACTTTTTATGCAGCAGTATGTGATGAAGGAAGCCATAATTGCACATCAAAAAAAGGATATTTTTATGTAAACCATGCTGCACAAATAGTTTTAATTAATCCAAATGGAGGAGAAATAGCAAATGAATCTCTTGGAAATTATTTAATAAAATTTAATGTGTCTGAACCTGATAATGATAATTCACTTAGAGTTTCGATTTATTACGGAAACAATAAAAATTCAACAGCAAATTTAATTTTGCCAGAAACTTATTTGTCAGATATCTGTACAACTCCTGACGGAACAATTTCAACTCCGAATAATTGCTCTTATTCTTGGAATACAACAGGATTATGGGGAACAAATTTTTATGTTACAGTAATTGTTAAGGATGCTTTTTTATTTGTCTCAAATACTACTTCTAATTCCTCCTTTACCATAAGAAGTCTTGTTGATGCTCTCCCGCCAAATATAAATTCTCAGTCAATGGATTCTTCTGATATTTTTTCTGGAAAAACAGTAAGATTTTTTGCAAATATTACAGATCAAAGTTTCATAACTGCCTGGGTTTCAATAAATCTCGCAAATGGTTCTATAATTGAAATAAATATGACAAATATTACTGATGAAATATATGAAGCAAATTGGACTGCAGATAGAGTGGGAAACTATAGTTTCGAGGTCTCAGCTCATGATATTATCCCAAATTACAACAATGGAATAGGATGGCAAGAGTTTAAAATAAGATCTCCAAATGCAATTACACAAAATGAATTATGCCCTGGATCAACCCTTCCATATCATATGATACTTATTTCAGGAGAGTTAAATGCAACAGATTCATTAAAAGAAGTTAATGCATCCTTAAATGTTCCAAAAGGGTTTAGATTTTCAATAGATTATCCACAAAATACCTCTATAGGAAGTTCCGATTATAATCAGACATTAGAGGCATTATGGATAATTTCTGCACCTTATTTTGAAAATAATTATACCTTAAACATAACTTATTCAGATAAATATGGAAATTCCTGGCAGAGCAATAATTTTAATGTAGTAGTAACTTCAAAAGTCGGAGCAGGGTATAAACTAGATATTTCAGGATACCCTGAAGTTGAAGCATCGCAAAAATATTATGTAGAATCTTACTTTACTGATTCAGGTCTTTATATAAATCCTGATTCAATGCAAATAACCATATTAAATCCATATGGAGATGTTCAACGTCAAACAGATATGGTATATAGACAGCCAGGAATATACAACTTCACTTATGATATGGGTTTTAGCCCGCCTAGCGGACAGTGGAAAACATTAGTAAATGCAACCTACAAAGGAATTTCATATTTTGCAGAGCAATTCTGGAGAGTAATTGGATATTCATTTGATGTAAAAAATATTAAATTAATAAATAACAAATCAGATGCTCTTGCTTTTAGTGTTGAACTTGAAAACAAAGGAAATGGGGGAACAGACACAATTCTTACCTGGAATCTTACAAAGTCCCCTTCAGGAGAATTTATTCCAGGAGGATATAAAGCAGATACTCCCTTTGTAGAAG
This sequence comes from uncultured archaeon, assembly GCA_902385625.1. Classification (GTDB taxonomy): domain Archaea; phylum Nanobdellota; class Nanobdellia; order Pacearchaeales; family GW2011-AR1; genus ARS1285. The sequence goes on from CABMGE010000004.1 coordinate 39,536, forward strand.
GAGGACAAAATATAACCTGGATCACAGTTTTAAATGCTGTAAATTATACAGGGCCTGCAAGAATAACTGCTGTACTCCACTACCCCAAGTCAACTAATTTTTCAGATTATGCAATGGCATCAACAGAATTTATAATACAATCTCCAGAAGAGTCAGTATGTGGAGATAATTATTGTACTGGCGGAGAAACTTGTTCATCTTGCCCTTCTGATTGCGGAAAGTGTCAAGGAGGAGATGGAGGTGGAGGCAATGGTGGCGGAGGCAGCGGAGGTGGTGGAGGCGGAACAGAAGTTAATCAAACAGGATTAAAACAAAATATAACCTCTCAAAAAGTAAATAAAAGTGAAACCGGAATTGTTGTAGATTATGAAAAAATAATCTATCTTGCAAGAAATATTGAAAAAACAGTTACAGTAGATGTAGAAAATGTAAAAGATATAGATTTAACAGGACTTACTCTCTCATTGGATCTAAATAGTTCCTATTATAAAATATTATCAGGAGACGTAAGTAAATTAAAGCCAGGAGAAAAATACCAATTTAAAGTTAGTTTCCTTATATCAGATTTTATAACCGACCAAGAATTCAATTTTATCCTAAACTCAAACGAGATTACAAAAAAAGAGCCTGCAAAAATAATTATGTTAAATGTCATGGATTATTTTCTTTCTGAAGTAAAAAGACTTAGAGAAAAATCAGATATAATTAAAGGAAATATCTATGATAACAAAACTTTGACAGATCTTAAAAAATGTAATGATATTATAGATACAGCAGAATCTGATGTTAAAAAAAGTGATTTTATCACAGCACAGGGAGATGTAAAAAATGCAGATGACTGCCTTGACAATTTAAAAGAAACAATAAAAAATCAGATCAGTTTTCCGAAAATACAAAATATTTTTTTCATAATAACCTGGTTAGCACTTATGATATTCTTAATTATCGTAATCGCAGGAGGATATATGCTTTATAGAAAAATGACATTAATAGAATTCTTCAGGGAGAAGTCCTCTCAAATAACAAAAGAACCAATGAAAAAAGAGTATTTAGATCAGAAACTAAGAGATATAGAAGAAAAGCTTAAAGATTAAAAATCAAAGGAGCATCTCAAAACAACTTATGAACCTTGAGGAATATATTTTCGGTAGAATATATACTATAATTTAAAATCTAATAGTTTCATTAAATCTATGTATATTTGCAGGCCTATTACTAATACTTCGAATATTATCGTAAAATCTCATAATCCGATTATAAGTTGATTTGTTTCTGTCAAGACTGGGATTATAAATCTCAAGTACTTTCCGGTAAATATTAATTGCATTGTATAAATCACTTCTAACAAGTGCGTATCCGCCTTCTAAAAGGAGATTATTTATTTCCATTCCATGATCAAAAGATTGTCGTTTATTATTTTTAGGATGATTAATAGGTCTTTGTAATTTAACTGACTGGACCGGTTTTATAACTCTATTATTTACACTTGATTCAGGAAGAATATTGGAAACAATCGCAGGTTCATTTTTTTCTTCTACAATTGATAAAGGCTCAATTTTTGCAATAGGTTTTTTTGGTTCAACTTCTGATTCTATTTTTACAAGATTTTTATCAAAATCAGAATCTTCTTTTTTAGAGCTAGCCTGAGTTGCTGCGACAGGCTTATTGACTAGCTCAGGTTCTTCACCTTTACTAATTTCAGTTTTAGATAAAGGAGATTCTATCTGAGCATTAGTACTGCTAGAAGCATTATCATTTTCAATATTAATTGAAGGAAGAGAGTTCTGCATTTTAGGATTACTAATTGAAGAATCAAAACTATTTTTAATCGGAGGCGGAGGAACTATAAACACTTGTTCTTCTTTTGGTTTTTTAATTCCTAAATTCATTTTCAGGCTGCTTATCTCAGAAGCCATTTTATCCATTATAACAAGAACAGCCATAAGTCTCTCATCATAATCACTTACACGTTTCACACTATCTCTTCCAATTGTAATTCCAATATCACCAATATCACTCTCATTTCTTTTCTCAAGTGC
>CABMGE010000005.1 GCA_902385625.1 uncultured archaeon
ATTTCATGTTGTTCAATTATTGCATAAGTTGCTTTTTCATCTGCACCGATTTCTTTTTTAAGCAATTCTGATGCTTTTGCTTCTGCAAATTCTTTTTTATGAGCATTATAAAATTTTATTTTTTGTGCTTCTTTTCTTAAATTGTATATTCTTAAGTATCTTTCACTTGAATCTAAATTTTCTTTTCTAATTTCAAGATATTTCTTTGACAAGTCTCTTGAAAATGGAGCTACTAACCATGCCAAGTTTCCATAAATAAATGATTCTATTGACTTTATTCTTGCAGACCTTTCTGGATTTTTAGTCGGAGTATCATAATATTTTTCTGCTTTCTTTCTTCCTCCGAATAAATCTGAATATTCTTTTAGCCAGAATTCTCTTTTTTCTTTTTCTTCTTTTTTTGTTAAATTCTGTTCTTCCAAAACCTTAATTTCTTTTTGGTAACTTAATTTATATTCATTTAAAGAACCTAAAACCATTTTAATCACTTCCATTCCTTTTTTATCTTCAATTATTGATTCTAGCCTTCTTGCTAACTCTATTTTTTCTTTTATTTCGTCTACTCTTAAGCATAAATCTTCATATTTTTCTATTTTCATTGAATTAATCAGAACTCTTTTATTATTCATAAATTAATTAGACATTTTTTAAATCTTTCTAGAACAAAAATTAACTTACTTTACTTCCAAGTTCAATTTCTCCATCTGGTTGAAGTAATTTAACTTCTGAATGATCTCCATTAACTGATGCAAGAATCATGCCTTTGCTTTCAATTCCCTTTAATTTTTTAGGTTCAAGGTTACAGAATACAATGCATCTTTTTCCTTCAAGTTCATCTCTTGTGTAATATTGTTTTAGTCCTGCAACAAGAGTTCTTGTTTCTGTTCCAAGGTCTATTTTTAATTTATATAATTTGTCTGCTCCTGGAACATCTTCTACTTCTAGAATTTCTCCGACTCTTAGATCTATTTTTTCCCAGTCTCCAAATGATACAATGCCTTCTACCATAGTTATTATTAGTAAACAATTATTTTTAAATTTTATCCAAGCCCAATGCTTCTTAAAAATCTTGATGCCAGAGTTTCTTTTTCAACTGGCTCAAACTTTAGATCTTCTCCAAGAATTCTTTTTGAAGTTCTAATATAATGTTTTGTTGCTTCGCTTTTTGGATGTGTATGAATTACTGCATTTTTCATTACTTGAGATTCTTTTATAGAATCATCTTCAGGAATTATTCCAAGTATTGGAACTTCAAGCATATCTTTTATATTTGCAATAGACATATCTACTCTTTTTCCACGATATCTTGTTATTATAACTCCTATTACTGGTTTTCCCATTTCTTCTGCAAGTTTGATTGTTTTTAGTGCATCTGTAACTGCAGACATTTCAGGATTTGTAACAATTATTATTTCATCTGCAGCAATCATAGCAGACCTTGCTTCTTCTCCAAGTCCTGCAGCAGAATCAATCAGGACATGATCGGTCATTTTTTTCAGTTTTTTTGTAATATCTATCAGCCTTTTGTAATTGATTTTTTCTGATTCTTTGAGTGAGAGTGAAGCAGGTATTATTTTTGTTCCTGATTCGTGTTCATATATAGCGTCTTCAATTTCTGCTTGGCCGTTTAAAACATGGTTTAATGTAGTTGGAACAATTGGAGCTCCTAAGTGGATTCCAATATTAGGGGTTGTTAAATTTCCATCAATTATGACTACATCCTCTCCTAATTGGTTTAGAGAAGTACCTAGGTTTATAGTGGTTGTAGTTTTTCCTACCCCTCCTTTTCCTGATAGTATAGCATATATTTTAGCCATTTTTTTTTCAAGTAAGCTTTTTTTCAAGCACAAGAGAATTTTCTCTCTATTATTTTGATAGGAGGAAAAGTTTGGTGTAATTTATAAATCTTTCTAGAATTTCAGAGTATTCTTTTAGCTTATCTAAGTTTATTGGAATCTCTTTCATTTTATAAGTTACCCTTAAACAAACTCCTTTTCTAAACTCTCCTTCTTTTGTTTTATTTAGAATATCAATGAGCTTAAACATTTCATAAATTTCCATGGCCTCAACAACTTCTTTGTTTTTGAAAGTCTCTTTTACCAAATCAATTTTAAGTCTTGGCGCATCAGGAATTGATTTGATCATTTTTTTCTTTTTTGCTTTTTCAAGAAGTCCATCAATTGCATAATCGATCATTATTTTCCATCTCTTTAGTAAATTAATCATTACATCGCAAGTTTTAGTATATTTCATACTAACATAAAGCAGATGGTCTGCACTTATTTTTTCCTTTATTATTTTCTCAAGAGCTTCTGACATCTTATACAGTTCTCCCTCTTTTGATATAATCCTTAAAAATTCAGAAAAGGGATATTTCGGATTAAGAATAAATGAAGGGCTTCTATATAAACCTTATCTTTTATGCTGGCTAATTGAAAAACTGTATTTTTTGCCTTTATAAGGGTTCTCGAGGAGATTATTCGCTTTTTAGTTTTATATTGGCCCTCATTAAGAACTCTTTTGCAATAAGTAGATAATTTTTTATTGCTTTTATGTCTATACTGTATGTCTTTAAATCATCAAGCATGATTACTATTTTGTCTTTTCTTACAAATTCTACTGCACTTTGTTTGTGTTTTTCATTAACTTGTATTATCTCTTTTATTTTCATTATTTGTTCTGTAGTAAGGTAATTTACAGAGTATATTTCAAAAAATCTTTTTATTTTTTCCTGTTCATTTTTTGCAATGTTTAGATCTTTCGAGAGTGTTTCATAATCGATTATTGAGGTTACAAGGTTAATTATTGAATCATATATTTCTTCGAATATTTTGAGTAAAAGTCTTCTATCATTTACAAGTGGATAAGTAACATAAGTCATGTGATCTGCAATTTGCAGATGTCTTATTGCATTATTTAAATTATCTTGAAATTTTTGCATTTTATCTAGGGAAATTTAATCTGTAATGGACTTTGTTATTTGTTTAAAGAGTAGAAACTGTTAAATTATTAAAATAATTAGGAAGTTTATATTAATATAATTATTGGTTTTGTTTTTATACTGGCGGGTGGTTAAAAATAAAGAATCTCTATCACAGAGTATTCTTTAAGCCTACAAATGGAAACGAGTTAGGATGTATTAAATCCATTTGGAGCAATAAAGAATTATTCTTGTTTTTATTTAGCTCAAACTTAGAATCGCTTCTGCTAAATCACCATCTGAAGCTTCCAATGCTTCTTTTGCTTTTTCTTCAGAGCATCCTGTTTTTTCAATTATTGTTTTAATGTCTTCTTTTGTTGTATCTTCAGATTCAGATTTATCCACTTCTTTTATATCTCCAGAGATCTGGAAATTTTCCTGGCCTTGCATTTTTACTTTCATGACAGAAGGATTTTCGATTATAATATCTTTGTCTTCACATTCTATGATAACTCTTAATGCATCAATTTCTTCCTGGGCTATTCCCATTTGCTTCATCATAGCTTGCATCTTTTTTGGATCAATTCCGCCAAACATATTGTTATTTTAACCTTGTCATTTCATTCCTTGGTTAGATAAAAACTATTATCTTTACCAATTTATGTTTTATAATAAATTTAGTTATATTTGTTAAAAATTCCAGGGTTTTTATAATTAACTAAAAGTCTTTTTAGTTAATTTTTCATTAAATTTAAAGAATAAATGCTTCTAGATATTGTTTAGCATTTATATGATCTGCATAATTTCTTATTCTAGTCGCTTCTTCTTTATTTAAACGATAAACTGTAACATTTTTTCCACTTTTTATTGGAACTGTTCTTAGTCCAAAAGGAGTTTTATCAATTTCATCAAAATCAACTTCATAAGGTTTTGTTTGATAAGGTATGGTTGTGATTTTACCATTAAGTTTTCCTAGGTAAAAATTTTCATCTGGAAAATCAATAATTCCTTGTGTATTCGGAAGTTCAATTATTCTGTACGCTCTTGGAGTTTTTGCCATTATCTTAAGAATTCTTTATTTTAGTTCTAAATTTTCTATTAAACTTAATAATCCTGATTTTGTTTTTAGAATCGCTGCTTCATCTCCTTCAAATTGAAGTCTTGAGCTTTCAGTGTTTGCTGCTTTGCCTGGAAGTCCTTTTATTCCTAAAAGAACAGTGTAATCCTGTCCTGATTCATATTGGCCTGAAATTTTAAATGTAGAAATAAATCCTTCTTTGGGATTGTAATTTCTTACTCTTGTCTCTATTGTATCTTTTGTTAGAATTAATGCTTCAATTGCACTACTTATTTCTTCAGATAAATTTGTAGCACATTCATTTCCTTTATATCTTGCATCATATGTGAAAACTGCCATTTTTTTTCTTAGAACTCTCTTAGGTTTAATACTTTTTAAAGATTATTATGCAACAGGATAAAATACTTTTAATGCTGCTACAAGAACTATTATTGCTATTATAAATACAATTATATGAGCGGGTTTTAGCATAAACTTGCTCTTATATTCTTCGTTATATCTCATCAAGCCACCATAGCTTGAAGGCATACTTAGTCCTTGATTTGCCATGATAACTCGAATAAATCATTGTTTTTAAAGTTTTGCAAGCAAAACTTTAATGAACTCAAAAATTGAAAAACTCAAAATTTTTAAGTTTTTTAAGCATTTTGGTCTTGAAAATGTCTTGCATAAGTTTTTTAATATGGTTTTTCTTGATTTTTCTATGGCTGAAACTTATAATGCAAAACAAGTAGAGGAGAAGATAAAATCATTTTGGGAAAAGGAAAAAATCTATAAATTTGATCCTAAAAAGAAGGGTAAAATTTTTTCAATAGATACTCCTCCTCCAACTGTTTCAGGCAAAATGCATATTGGGCATGCTTTTGGATATTCTCAACAGGATTTTATTGCTAGATTTCATCGTATGAGTGGTGAAAATATTTTTTATCCATTTGGAACTGATGATAATGGGCTTCCTACTGAAAGACTTGTTGAAAAACTAAAGAATGTTAAAAGTAAAAATATGTCAAGAGCTGAATTTATTTCCCTTTGCCTTAAAACTCTTAAGGAAATAACTCCTGATTTTGTCCAAGATTGGAAAAACCTTGGAGTAAGTTCTGATTATGGATTAACTTATTCTACAATCGATGACAACTCAAGAAAAATTTCTCAAAATTCATTTATAGAATTATATAAAAAAGGACTTATTTATAAAAAAGAATTTCCTTCTTTATGGTGTCCAGAATGTCAAACTGCAATTGCACAAGCTGAACTTGAAGATAAAGAGTTGCCAAGTTTATTTTCTACAATTAAATTTAGTTGCGAAGGAAAAGATTTATTAATTGCTACAACAAGACCAGAACTTCTTGGTGCATGTGTTGCTGTTTTTGTAAATCCTGATGATACTAGGTATAAATCTTTAGTTGGAAAGAAAGCAAAAGTTCCAATATTTAATTTTGAGGTTCCAATTATTGCAGACTCTTCTGCTCAACTTGACAAGGGTACCGGAGTACTCATGGTTTGTTCTTATGGAGATAAATATGATGCTGAGGCAATTAATCGACATAAACTTGCTCCCAATGTAATTATTGAGCGGGATGGGACTTTAAAAATTGAGCCTTATCGTGGTCTTAAAATAAAGGAAGCTAGAAAGAAAATTTTGGAAGATCTTCGCAAAAATAATTTAATTGTTGAACAGAAGAGTATTAATCATTCTGTTAATGTCCATGATAAATGTGGGACTGAGATTGAGTTTTTGACAACAGAACAATGGTTTATTAAAATTCTTGATAACAAGAAAAAATTTACCCAAAATGGAAAGAAGATAAAATGGCATCCTGAATTTATGTATAAACGATATGAGAATTGGGTTAATGGTCTTGAATGGGATTGGAATATTTCCCGGGACAGGCATTTTGGAATTCCAATACCTGTTTGGGAATGCACAAAATGTAATGAAATAATTGTTGCAACTGAAAAAGAACTTCCAGTTGATCCAATGCAGACAAAAAAGAAATGTCCTAAATGCAATGGAGATACAAAACCTGAGGAAAAAGTACTCGATACTTGGGCAACATCTTCTGTATCACCTCAAATTGCTTATTCATTATCTGGGGGAAAAGTTAAACTTCCTTTTTCACTTAGGCCTCAAGGTCATGATATAATCAGAACCTGGTTATTTTATACTGTTGTTAAATCAGAGTATCATGAAAATAAATTTCCTTGGGAAAATACAATGGTTTCAGGTTTTGTAACTCTTAGCGGAGAAAAAATGTCAAAATCAAAAGGAAATGTCGTTTCTCCTCAAGAAGTTATGAAAACTTATAGTTCAGATGCACTCAGATTTTGGGCTGCTGGTTCAAAACTTGGTGAAGATCTTGACTATCAAGAAAAAGATTTAGTTGCTGGAAAAAAATTTGAAACAAAACTTTGGAATGCAAGCAACTTTGTTTTTATGAATCTTGCAGATTATAAGAATAAAAAACCAAAGAAAATTGAAAAAATAGATGAATTATTTTTAAATAAGTTAAATGATTTAGCCAAATCTTGTACTGAAGCATTTGAAAATTATGAGTATTCTCGTGCAAAACTTGAAATTGAAAAGTTTTTTTGGAGTATTTTTTGTGATAATTATATGGAAATTGTTAAAAAGAGAATTTATGAGAACAAGCCTGGAAAAGAAAGCAGTCAATATGCATTATATACAGGTTTACTTACAATTCTCAAACTCATTGCTCCGATTATGCCATTTATCACAGAAGAAATATATCAAACTTATTTTAGAAAATTTGAAGAGAACAAGAGTGTTCATATAAGCGCGTGGCCGACAAGCGAGAAAGAGAAAAAATCAGAAGAATTAGACTTGTTTATTGAGATACTCACAAAAATAAGATATGAAAAATCAAAAGCTCAAAAATCAATGAAATCCGAGATAGTACTTACTATCAGTAAGGAAGATAAAAAGAAAATCAGTGATCTTCTTGAAGACCTGAAAGATGTTACAAGTGCAAAAGAAATAAATGAAGGCGAGTTTAAAGTTGAATTTGTTTAGTTATATTTTCTTACAATAATCTTTATAATTGGATTTTTAATAGACATATTATGGAAAAAGAGCTTGAGGGTAAGATTGATGAAGCATGGAAAAAGAAATTGGAAAATTCTGTTTCTCAAAAGCCTTTAACAATTATTGCTGCAATCCGTGAAACTCCTGAAGTAACAAAAGCTATTGATGCTCATAGATATAGAAGACCTAATCCTGAAGAGCGCAGGGCTGACCAGGAAGCAGAGGAAAAAATGATGGAGCCGGTTTTACAATATCTTGATTCTTTAAAAGTTCAATATAATGTTCTTTATAACTTGCATGATGTTATTGCTCAAATGAATCCAAGGCAAATCCTTGATTTTGCAAAACAACCCTATATTAAAGAAATAATTCTTGATATGGAGATTAAACTTTTCCGATAATATAATAATCTTTAAATAATCAATTAGATTCTTTTTATTTATGACTGATGCGACAATAGAAGATCAAGTTGGACTGGAATTTAATTTCGATCTTTTCAAATATTTCGAGGGTGGAAAAGAAGGAATACAGAAAAGATATAGGGATGCAATAAAAAAAGCGTTTGCAAATTATTCTGAGCAACAAATTGAAGAGTCTTGCAGAATTCGACATGCTGATGTTTGTCAATTAAGGGAAATTTTGAGTGGAGATTATTCTAGGATTGATAGTGAAGCTGTACAAAGATTAAAGCCTACTTTTTTTACAACCAATGAAGGTTTTGGAGAAATTATTATTTCTCCTGAAGAAGAAAGCAAACTTGCTCAAATGGCAAGTCATGACGGAGTTATTGCATTTGTTGGGCAGGGAGACTCAATTTCCCATAGAGAGATTCTTGAGGTATATTTAATTACTGGGGCTTTGAGAAGATTATAGCAGAACAGCAAGTATTATAAAACAGATTCTTTTTGATATTTTATACTAAATTTAGATTAATTACATATAACAATGGGACTTGATGACAGAAAAAATGAAAACATTTTTAGGGTCATCTATCTCAAATAGGAGTAAAAATGTCGCTAGATGAACAACAAAAATTCAAACTTGAAGATTTTTTAGATAGAATGAAGAGTTATCGGGCAAGA
>CABMGE010000006.1 GCA_902385625.1 uncultured archaeon
AACTGATAACTGTCTATGTACCTGCGGGTATGGACTTAAATCTTATTACAAGACAACTTGAAGCTGAAAAATCTACTGCTGCAAATATTAAATCTACTGCAACAAGAAAAAATGTTGAATCTGCACTTGATAGTTTAATACGATATTGCAAGCAGACAAGATTTGCTCCTAAGCATGGAGTTTGTTTATTTTCTGGAAATGTTTCACAAATTGAAGGCCAGGATAATTTTATTGTTGAAATATTTGAGCCTCCTGAAGAACTTGGTATGAGGCTTTACAGATGTGATCAGACTTTTGTACTTGATCCATTATTTGAAATGCTTGAGGTAAAGGAATTATATGGGCTTCTTGTTATTGAAAGAAAAGAAGCAACAATTGGAATTTTAATTGGAAAAAAGATCAAAGTTTTGAAACATATTAATAGTTTTGTTCCTGGAAAAGTAAAAGCAGGAGGTCAGTCTGCTCAAAGATTCCATAGAATTACAGAAGGACTTGCAAAAGACTTTTACAGGAAAATTGCAGATATTGTTAAAACTGAATTTTTTGCTTTAAAGGGGCTTAAGGGAATTTTAGTTGGAGGGCCAGGGCCTACTAAAGAGGATTTTTTAAAAGAAGGTAATCTTGTGACTGCTCTTAAAGATAAAGTTTTGGCTGTAAAAGATATTGGTTATGCTGATGAACATGGACTTGAATTATTAGTTGAATCTTCCCAGGATGTATTGGCTGATCAGGATATTGTAAGAGAACAAAAAATACTTGAAAACTTCTTTAATATGCTTGGAAAACAGAAAGATAAAACTGCATATGGAAAAGAAGAGGTTGAAAAAGCGCTTAATTACGGAGCAGTTGATCTTTTACTTTTATCAAAGAAACTTACAAAAGAAGAGATAAGAAAATATGAGCAACTTGCAGAACAAACTTCTGTAAAAACTGAACTTATTTCAGTTGACCTTGATGAAGGAAGACAATTTTGGAATCTTGGTGGAATTGGTGCAATATTGAGATTTAAAATTGCATAAAATTTAAATAGAATTAATCTATTAATCTAATATGAAAAAGAGTATTCTAATTATTGGGATTATTGTTCTTATTATTATTATTTTAGTAAGTATTTTGATGATATTAAATAAAGTTCCTGTTAATCGCCTGGATGGGTCTAGTTCTTCTAGAAATAATTCTATAGAGTCTGGAACTTATCTTAATGAGGTTAATCAGGTTCTAAGATGCACTATTCAAGAAAGTATTAATGATAAGGATTTTAATTCTATAATTGAATATTATGATAATTCAGATACTTTAATTGGGAATTGTAAAAATCCTCGTGGTCCACCTCCTTTAGGGAAGTGTGGGGTTGGAGCATTTTGTTCAAATCCAAAATTACTAGCAGATCCTATTGCAGAAGGAGAATGTAAGGGAATCCAATATAAAAAATATGACTGCAATAGATTAATTGCTAAATAAATCTATTAATATTCAAGATAATGATTTTCATTATCCTATAACAATCTTTTAAAATAAGGTTTTTCTATAATATTCGTATTAAAAGGTGAAAAAATGAGCGAAGAAATAATAAGTTCTGAAAATAAGGCAAGCTCTGATTATAAAGAATCAGAGAATTCTGGATTTGCTGACAAGTCAGGGGTAGCTAGTGCTGAAACTGTAAGGGACATTGAAGAAAGCAGTGAAATTGAAAATTTGAAAAAGGTAGAGGCAGCTTTATTCATCTCTGCAAGATTTTTGAATTTACAGGATCTTGTTATGCTTACAGACATTAATCCTTTGATGGTAAAAGAACTTCTTACAAGGCTTATTCATAAATATAATCGGGAAGACTCTGCAATTGAAATTATTATTAAAGATAACATGTGGAAAATGGATGTTCGCCAAGAGTATGTTCCTATGATTAACAAACTTGCAACAGGAAGTGCTGAGTTTACAAAAGCTGAGCAGGAAACGCTTGCAGTAATTGCCTATAAACAGCCGGTTAAGCAGTCAGTGATAATTAATATAAGAGGAAATAAAGCATATGATCATATAAAACATTTTATTGATATTGGACTTGTGCAGTCAAAAAGAGAGGGGCATACTCTTGAACTTAAGCTAAGTGATGATTTCTTTGAATATTTCCATTTACAGAAAAAAGAATCTGGTGGAAAAATAATTGCTGTTGAAGAAGGAGAAGATGATGAGGAGAGTAGTGATACTAGTGAAGAAGCATCTGATGAAAAGGAAGTAAATCAAGATTAAAAACAATGCAAATAATAACTATAATTTACACTATCATGTTCTTTTTTGGAATATATTTTTTACTTGTATTTTTAATGTTATATTTTAGAAATAAAAGTGCACTTTATTTTTATCCTGAACCAAAAAAATTTCCATCTGTTACTTTTTTAGTTCCTGCTTATAATGAAGAAAGTAGTATAGGGAATACTTTGAAGGCTTTACTTGAAATAGACTATCCTAAAGATAAAAAAGAGATTATTGTTATCAACGATGGAAGCCATGACAGGACTGCAGAAATTACCAGGGAATTTATGAAGAAACATAAAGAAATAAAACTTCTTGATAAAAAGAACTCTGGGAAAGCAGACTCTCTTAATCAGGGAATAAAAATTGCAAAGGGAGAACTTATTGCAGTTTCTGATGCTGATTCATATCCTGAAAAAGACTCTCTAAAAAAAATGGTTGGTTTTTTTGAACAAGAAGATGATGTTGCAGCAGTAACCTCAAGAGTTTTAGTAAAAAATAAAACTAATTTTCTTGAAAAATTCCAGGCTTTTGATTATGCTGTTATTGCCTGGGGAAGGAAAATACTTGATTTTATAGATTCAGTTTATGTTACTAATGGACCTTTGAGCATTTATCGAAAAAATGTTTTAAATGAAGTTGGAGGATTTGATCCAAAAAATCTTACTGAAGATATTGAAGTTACCTGGCATATTCTCAGTAGAGGATATAAAACAAGGATGTCTTATCCTGCAATAGTCTATACAAGTGTTCCAAGCAAGTTAAAACAATGGGTTAATCAAAGGGTAAGATGGAATCTTGGAGGACTTCAGACCCTGAATAAATACAAGAGTTTTTGTTTTAAGGGAAAAAATGCATTTGGATATTTTGTTATAAGCTATGTTGGGCTTGCATTTTTCCTTGCATTGGTTGGCTTTATATTAATGTTCAGGTTTATATTTTTAAAAACTTATTTTTACCTATGGACTATGCCGTTTTTATTAAAAGGTTATAATCCTTTGGAGTTTTTGGGGTTTAATTTTTTAGTTACTATTTTGTTTATTTTAAGCAGCTTGTTTTTACTTTTAAGTTTTGTATATTACTTTCTTATATTAAAAGATACTAATTTAAGGGCAAAAGGTATTTTAACTGTAATTATATATAATTTTATATACAGACCTTTATATTTAATTCCGCTAATACTTGCAATGTATAGGCTAAAAAAAGGTAATCTCGGATGGTATACGAAATAATAAAAAACAAAAAATTCAGGGTATTTTTAGATTCTTTGATAATCACAGTTTTAATTCTAATGATTGGATTTATTATGGGTTATTATGTTGAATATCTCAGGACTGATAAGATTGTCCAGAGTGCAAAAGATTTTGAAATAAGCGCTCTTGACTTAAAACTTCAGAATTATTATTATGAGATAATGGACTCTACATCATGTAAAAATGCAATTGATCAAAACTTTATTTTTGCAGACAAGATTTACAATACAGGACTTACTCTTGAGAGATATGAAAATGTAAATGAACTTTCCAAAGATATTTTACTTGAGAAAAAAAGGTATGTTTTACTTAAAAATGAACTTTGGTTAAATAGCTTACTTCTTAAGAAAAAGTGCAATTCACCTTTCCATACTATAGTTTATCTTTATACACAAAAGACTGATACTAAGAAAGATGCTGAACAAAGTGCTATTTCAGATACTTTAAAGAAGATTAAGGAAGAACATGGAAATCAGGTTGTTTTAATTCCTATTGCAGGAGACTTAGGGCTTGATTCAGTTGATATGCAAATGAAGATTTACAATGTAAATTATTTGCCTTCAATTATACTTGATGAGAAAAAGGTCCTTGAAGGATTTCATAATCAAAACGAGATTGAAAATATACTATTTAATGGTACTATAAATAATACTGTTAAACAAAAGTAATATATATCTTTTAGAACAAAAAAGAATAAAAAGCAGTTCTATATATGGTTTTATTAATACAATTGTAAAACTGAGGTAAATTAACTTAAAATGGAAAGATGTGCAAGATGCAAGGTGAAATCAGAGGTCGTACAGCTCTATGATGCTGTTTATGAATGTCAACTTGATCTTATTTGTGAGAGATGCGCTATAATTGAAAATATTCCAATTATAAAAAAACCTAATACTGTTCAATTAAAAGAGTCTGAACAAGGAGTTGGAGTTTATGAACGAATGAAAAGGATTTCTGGAGTTCATGATGAAAGGCGGCCAGATATGATTATAAGAGAGCAAAGGCTCAGGGAACTTGACAAAAATCCCGGACTTGAAAGTCCTCAAAAAGGAAGACCTGATTTAATACAGTATTTCCATTGGGAAATAATGAGAAACAGGAGAAGAAAAGGGCTTTCACAAGAACAACTAGCACAAAAGATAGGAGTTTCAACTATGGCCATAGAAATGCTTGAAAAGGCCAGAATACCTGACAATGCAGATGAAATAATACGAAGGCTTGAGAACTTTTTTGTAATAAGACTTATAAAAGTAAGTGAGATTGAACTTATAAATCGAATGAAACAGAATCAGGCAAGAGATAGGCCTGTTCTTTTAGATGGATATGGCCATGAACTTGATCATATTCCTGAACCTGAAATACGGCACATAGAAGAAGAAAGAATAATTGAGACTGATGATTCTGGAAATTTGGACTTACAAAAGACTGATGCTAGTCGTGTAACTATTAATGATTTAAAAGAGTTTCATAAAAAAAGACTTGAGGTTTCAAAACAAGAGCAGAGAGAAGAACAAAAGAGAATTGAAGAGAGACAAAGACTTATTGAGGCGAGAAAGGAAGAACTTAGGTCAATTAAGGAAAAAGAAACAAAAGAACTTGATAGTATTCTTGGTGGGGCTGAACTTTTGGGCGGAGATAATCACGAAGATGAATGATTCTAAACCAATCATTTGATATAAATAACAAAGGCTTTTAAATCAACTTCGACCTTAAACCTCATGGCAAGTATACTTTTTACATTACCTTTTGCAATTATCATGCTTATTGGAATACTCATAATTATTTTTGCATGGAGAATCAAGGAATATTTAAATAAACTTGATCCTTTGAGAGTAGGTTATAATAAAAAGTATTTTGTTATTCTCGGAACTATCTTGATTATTTTTTCTCTTTTGATTTCAGTTATAATACTCGTTCGTTAATTCGACTGTTTTTACTAGGTTTTTTAGATTTGCATCTAGAAACCTTTTTAAACCAACCTTTTCTATGTTTTATATAAATTATACATTACTTATAATGGAAATCAAAATAACCAAAGATGAGAAGAATGAACTTGAATTTCAAATAGACAATCAGACAGTTGCAGAACTAATAAGAGTTTATCTAAATGAAGATGATTCAGTTAAACTTGGTGCTTGGAAAAAAGAACATTATAGCAAGCCTTTAATTTTAAAAATAACTACAGACGGCAAAACTGCTAAAAAAGCCTTGCAAGATGCAATTGCAAAAGCAAGAAAAGATTTAGAAAAATATTCTGAAGAGTTCAAGAAGTCAAAGTAAGAATAAAAAATAAAGAGTTCTGAAAAAATATATAATGAAAACAAAAACCTTAAATGATTTTGAAGTATATGAAAATTTTCCAATAGAAGGTCATACTTGTTATGTCAGGCCTAGTGAAGCTCAGGATATAAGGCTTGCACAAAGAAATAAATTCAGGGTTGCTTATCTTTCTTTAGATTCAAATGATGTTTTAAATTTGCAGGAAGGTACTAAAGTAGATGTTGAAGTAATTTTTGATTCTGAAAGATTAAACGATATAACTCGTAAGTTTAGAGGATGGGAATTTGGCCCTAATTCTAAAATTTAAGAAAATAAAATAGTTGACATTTAATAAGCAGGGCTAAAAAACTTTTGAAATTTTTATTAATATGGCAAATATAAGAAATATCGCAAAGGCAATTGAAGAAACTAGAGGTATGTTAGCTGAGGAATCTGCTCAGAATTTTGTAGAGAGTGTTGCATCTTATGTGGAAAGAGAAAGAAAGAAATACCTTAATTTAGAGCAAAAAAAGGAGTTTAGAAGAAATAAGACTGTTTCTAAAAGAGTTCAAATCCAGGATAGACTTGCAAAATTAATTCCCACTCTTGAATATGATGTTTTATATAATTCTTCAACTCTTGCTAGTAAAATTGGATATGGTTATAAAAGAGTGCTTCCATCTGAATTACTTACTAAAGAACTTGATTTGGCAGTTATAGAACTTAATGGGGTTTCTTCTTATCCTCGTATAATGAGAATTGGCGAGCAAAAGCAAGATTTACCTATTCTTTTTGAACCAGTTGATATTCCTGAAAAAAGTTCTGATTTTTATTTAAAATGCTGGAGAAGACTTGCAAGTGCAGTGTCAGTTAAAGGTTATGCTACTCATCTTGATACTGATCAAGGTGTTTTTGAATATAACCTTAATCTTGCAAGAGGTATTTTTAGGGATTTCATTCGTGAAAATGAACTTCCTACTGCAGTTCCAGAAAGTTATGCAAGAGGCATTAGAACTCCGATGATTGTTTATCATCCAACATTTTTAAGAATGGCTCGTGATCATAAAAAATAATTACTCAGTTTCTTCTTCCTCTAATGCATCAAGTTCTTTTGGCGTAAATATTTCCAGAGTTATTCTGTAAAGAATTTCGTCTTCATAATTTATATGTTTTCTTAATTTTTCTATTATTATTTTTCCATGTTTGTTTAATGCGTCCTTAAGTTCAAATTCGCTTCCGGACATTATTGCTTTATTTATTGCTTCCTTATGAACATTTAATTCTCTATGCTCAAATAACATTGTCTTTACAGGAATTATAATTTTTTCATTTTTTAGTATTGGAAATATTCTTTCTTCTCTTTGTTCATGTTTGTCCCATAGTTCATGAAGACTTTTTATTACATGGAGAAGATTTGAATAATTAACTGCTTCATCTTCCATAATTGCTTCAAGCTCAATAAGTTCTCTTTCTATTTCCTCATGTTCTTGTTTTAGTTTTTCTATAGAATTCATTAATAATTAAAGTCTTTTTAGTTATTATATTTTTCGGTTCATTTATTTGATGTCAGTTATTACTAAAACTAAATGATAATTAATAACAATAATCCTTATAAGCAGTTATTTTTCTAGATTTATCAATGAAACTGGATCCTAAGGTGGTTGTATGGGAGTACACTCTTGCATGTAATTCTAATTGCATACATTGTGGTTCTGATGCTAAGGTTTGTCGAAAAAATGAACTTTCAACAACCGAGGCTTTAGATTTGGTTTCTCAGATAAAAGGAGTTGGTTTCTCAAGAGTTATTTTATCTGGTGGAGAACCTACTATTCGAAAAGACTGGACAAAAATTGGAAAAAAAATAGGAGAAGAGGGAATGCAATTTGGAATAATTTCCAATGCACTTGCCTGGAACCTGAAAACTTATGATTCTTTGACATATTTAAATCCATTTTCAATTGGATTTTCTGTTGATGGCGAAGAAAAGCTTCATGATTATTTAAGGGGTTATAGTGGTTCGCATAAAAAAGTTTTTGATTCAATAAGAGAACTTAAAAGAAGAAATCTTGTTGTTTGCGCAATAACCTCTGTTAATAAATCAAATTTAGAAGAACTAACTAAAATAAGAAACAGGTTAATCGTATATGGTGTTGATGCCTGGCAGTTACAAGTTGCAAGTCCTATGGGAAGAATGGCTGAGAATCTTGATTTAGTTTTAAATGAACGAGATTATTATAGATTTGGCGAATTTGTTGCAGAAACAAGAGAAAGAGTTGGTTATATGAATGTTCAGGGAGCAGATTGCATGGGTTATTTTGGTGAACTTGGAAAAAGAATCCATGATAAATGGGAGGGATGCAATGCAGGTATAAAGGGACTTGGAATAGAATCTAATGGCAATATAAAAGGATGTTTATCAATGCAAAATCCTTGTGCTGTTGAAGGAAATATTCGGAATAATAGTCTTGAAAATATATGGTTAAGTGAAACAAACTTTAAATACAATAGAAATTTTCAGGTTAGTGAACTTAAGGACAAGTGTCGAGGATGTAGTTATGGAGAAAAGTGTAAGGGTGGCTGTCAGAGTCAATCTTTGGCTTTTTCTCATGAATTTCATAATTCTCCTTATTGTTTTTTAAGGTATGAAACAGAACAAAAAGAAAATGGCAAAAATAAAAAACGAAACTGAAAAGAGAAATTTATTACAGGTTATTTCAAATTGCCTTGATGAACATAGAGTAACTATTTCTGAAGGTAATGGAAGTCAGGTTATGAGACTTATTGAAGTTAATGTTCCAAGTATTTTGTATAAAGATTTTATTGATACTTATAATTCTGAAGTCCAAAACTTTCAGAAAAAACTTGCTAAAAAATTAATGGGTGAAGATTCTTCGCAGCAAACTTACGGAGTTTTAATAGACTCAGATTTAAAATATTCTTTTGCTTTTAATCGTAAATTTGCAGATCTTGATAGAAGAAAGAAGAGGATTAATTTTGCAGGTGTTGAAGATTTACTTCTTGGACTTGCAAATACAACTGATCTTACAAAACCTTCTAAGGATAGTGAGCCAGTCATGGTACCTGTTGCTCCTGGTCCTGTTATTCGACCTGGTAATGGTTTTAGGAGAAGAAGAGGCAGAGGTGGAGGAGGAATGCTTATTCGGTATGCATTACAGGGAAGAGAAGATGAGAGTTCTTCAGGCCCTGTTTTTGAAGAAATAAGATTTGAAAAATCAAGTTTGATTCCTACAATAAAAGATTACTATGATAAAACTAAAAAAATAATTCTTGATGGAGAAAAAGGTACTTTTTATTTAGATGGAACAAGTTATATGACTAGTACTGCTGAGGATTTTATTCGAACTTATCAGGGAGAATTATCTGGTTTTCAGGAAAGGCTTGCTAGAAAAGTTTTTGGTGATGAAAAATCGAGAAATGAGTATGGCATTATATTTAATTCAGATTTACAAATGATATTTGCATTTAACCGAGCTTTTGCAAGATATGATCCAAAGTCTAAAAAAGTGGTTTTTAATGATGCTGAAGATGTTTTACTAAAGCTTTCTGAAGGAAAGGATTTAAGTTCTTTAGTTACACCCCCTAAAAAAACACCACAACCTGGACTTGTTGCAAAATATGGAATTTTAGGATCTGATTCTGGTGGAATGACTTTGGAGTATGGAATTATTGATGGTATTGAATTTGATGAAAATTTTGATGACTTTGGCGGATCTTCAATGGAAATGAGATATGCCCTTCAGGGAAAGAAATAATTATTTTAAAAATTAATTCCTTGGTTCATTAATTTTTAGTTAAAGTTGTTAGGATTTATATCAAGACTAAATTTAACTAGATGATCTATTTATAATTTAATTCTCTTTATATTAAACGATTAAGATATAGCAAGAGGATTATTAAAAGAATTGCCTGGATTATTAGCCCTTTTTTCCAGTTTATGTCTCTTTGTATTCTTGAATGAAAATGAAGATATTTTTTAAATGTCTTTCTTTTTTTAAGGCGAGTAAAATATCCTATTTTAACAAGATCTGGTAAAAGCGCCATAAATGCTCCGAGTATAAGATAATTTTTATTTACAATCATCCCTCCTTCAATATACATTGAATAAAAATAAAGAGTTATTAAAATCATAAATGAAAAATCAATTAGTTTTACCATGAAGTCTCTTTTTGTAATTTTTGCAAAACCTGTTTCTTGGAATAATTCTTTATCAAAAAATCCATCCCAGTGAGGTATGTAATCTAGAATAAAGTGACTTAGAAGGGCTATTGGAATTATTAGCCATGCTGAGTGAAACTCAAGGCCAATTACCATTCCAAGCAAAATATGTATTACCCAAAACATATAAAGATACTAAATTTTTGACCTATAAAAAGCTTTCAGCTAGTATAGATTTATAAATTATTAAGACCTTATTTAATTATGAAAAAAGAGTGGTGGATAATTGGTGTATTGGCCTTAATAATTTTTGTACTGGTTGTTATAATTATTGCTCCTAAGACTTTTATTAAGACTAATCCCTATAATCAAACTGAAAATAATTCAAATAATAATTTTGTTGTGATAAATAATTCAAATAATAGCTGTTTAAAAGAGGGTGAAACAGGATTATATGGTGAAAATAAGTGTTGTTCTGGACTAAGTGAGGAAGTAATGCAAACCGGCAGTGTTGGTTCAATTCCCTTTATAGTTTGTAATAAAATGGCTGGTAATTCTGGGCAAAAGTGTACAAAAGATTCTGATTGTTCAGGGGATCTAAAATGCTGGTATCAGATTCCAACTTCTCTCAGGGCTGGAATTCCTGGTACCGAAACACTACCTGGAATTTGTGTTCCAAGTGTTATGAATATACAGGAATAAATTTATAACTTTTTCTTGAGAATGTATTTAACGAAAAGCTTTTAAATAATTTGCATTAAGTGGATTTATGATATTCAATGTTCCATTTTATCCCCAAGAATATAGAACTGATTGTGGTCCAACTGGATTACAAATGGTGCTTGAATTTTTGGATAAACCTCAGGACAAAAAAACTCTCCTGGATCTAGTTAATAGTGATAGAAGTGGCATTACCTGGACACTGGAGCTTGCAATTGCTGCTGCAAAATTGGGATTTAGAGCGGAATATTACTCACTTCATGTAGGATTTAATCCTGCTATTTTTGAACTTGAGTATTATAGAAAAGAAGCAGATTCTAAATCCGAGTCAGAAGAAAAATCAAAGAGGTCATTAATTGAGGCTTCTCAATATGGCGTTAAGACTGAAGAAAGGGGTTTAGATTTAGATGAAGTACTTTCTAAAATAAATCAAGATTGCCTTTCTATTGTTATTTTGGACTGGGGTATGATAGATGGCATTGATAGCTACCTTGGACATTTTGTTCCTATTGTAGGTTATGATAATAAAAATATATATGTCCATGATCCATATATTCTGAATCCTGCTGCTAATATGCCTATCTCTAGAGAGACTTTTGAACTTGCAAGAAAATCTCACGGCACTGATGAGGATATTGTTTTTTTCCACAGGAAATAATTTGAATCTATAAGAATAAAATCTAAAGTATTTAGATTCGTTTTCTCCTTAAAAGATTTGCGTTTGTCACAACTGTAACTGAACTTGCAGCCATTGCTATTTCTGCGAGTACAGGATGAATGACTCCTGCAACTGCCAGAGGAATCATAACAATATTGTATGCAAAAGCCCAGAACAAATTTTGTTTAATTTTTGAAAATGTTGCTTTTGATAAATTGATCGAAGCAACTACTCCGCGAAGCGAACCATTTGCAAGTACAATATCTCCTGCTTCTATTGCAATATCTGTTCCAGTTCCCATTGCAATGCCCACATTTGCTTGTTTTAGTGCAGGAGCATCGTTTATCCCATCTCCTACAAAACAAACCATTGCTTGCCTTTGCATTTCTTTTACTTTATTTGCTTTATCTTCTGGAAGAACATGAGCAATTACCTGTGTTATCCCTACTCTTTTTGCAATAGCATTTGCTGTGATTTCATTGTCTCCTGTTATCATTACTGTTTTGTAACCAGATCTGTTTAGGTAATTAATTGCAGCTATTGAATCCTCTTTAACATCATCTGCAACTCCGAAAATTCCAATTACTTTTTTATTTTCAGCAAGAATTGAAGTTGTAAGGCCTTCTTTTTGAAACTCTTTTATTTTTTCTTCGAATTCCTTAAACTTTATATTTTTTTCTTTCATGAGTCTTTCATGGCCGATGATTATTTTTTTTCTGTTAATTTCTCCTTCAAGCCCCTTTCCTCTTATTATTTTAAAATTTTTAACTGCAAGGTATTTCTTTAGATTTACTTTTTCAATTACTGCCTTTGAAATAGGATGTTCACTATTTTTTTCCATACTTGCTAAAAGTTCTAGGAAGTGCTTTTCATTTTTCGAGTATATCTTTTTTAATTCAGGTTTTCCCTTTGTTATTGTTCCAGTTTTATCAAACATGATTATTCTTACTTCTTTCATTGTTTGTATTGCCTCTCCTTTTCTAATTAAAATTCCTTTTCTTGCTCCCATTCCACTTCCGACCATAAGTGCAGTTGGTGTTGCAAGCCCAAGTGAGCACGGACAAGCAATAACCAGTACTGCCACTCCAATTCCAAATGCTCTACTTAAATCTCCTGTAAAAAACCACCAATTTACAAAGGTTATTAGTGCAAGGACTAAAATTACTGGAACAAAAATGCCTGTTATTTTATCTGCCATTTTTTGGATTGGAACTTTTGTGACTTGAGCCTCTTCAATTAATTCAATAATATGCGCAAGAAAAGTATCTGATCCTATTTTTGTTGTTTTTATATATAAAACTCCATCTTGGTTAATTGTTGCTCCAATTACATTTGATCTTAGCCCTTTATCAACTGGAATTGATTCTCCTGTTATCATTGATTCATCAACAGAACTTGCTCCTTTTATTACAATTCCATCTGTTGGAATTTTTTCACCTGGCTTTACAATCAAAACATCTCCAAGTTTTACTTCTTCAATCGGAATTTCAATTTCTTGTCCATTTTTTAAAATTCTTGCTTTTTTTGCCCCCAGTTCAAGTAATTTTCTAATTTCCTGAGATGCTCTTCCTTTAGCTTTTGTTTCAATATATTTTCCAGTTATAAAAAAAGCCATAATCATTGAAGAAATTCCTGAATAATCCTGAACACTTATAAAAAAAGATAATATTCCGGTTAAATAAGCAATTAATGTTCCGAGCATTATTAAAGAATCCATATTAAAATAAAAAGAGGTAAAACCTTTTAGCCCTGACTTTATAGTTCCAAATCCAAATATAAAAATTACTGGAAATGCTAGAATTAAAAGAATCAAGGTCATTATTTTTTCATCTAACATAAAAAAACCAAATTTTGCAGAATACATAAAAATTGCAAGAGGTATTGTGAGAGCCCAGGCTCCAATTAATTTTATTTTCCAGTTACGGATTTCTCTATCTTCGGATGATTCTTGATGATTTTGGTTCATTTTATTGTATATTTACTATACTGTATCCAACATTTGAAACAGCTTTTTTTATCTCTTCTATGTTTACATTATCCTCTGCTTCAATTAGTGCTTTTTTTGTCATCACACTTACAGATGCAGATTTTATTCCTTTTACTTTTCCCAAAGCTCTTTCTATGTTTGCAGCGCAACTTGCACAATGCATTCCATCTATTGTTAGTTTTATTTTCTTCATTTTGATTTTAAGAACTCACAAGGGTTAAAAGAAAACTCGTGTTTTCAATTGCTTTTAGTGAGTGAACTGCGTTTTCTTTCATATGTATTAAAACTCCTTCTTTCATAATAATATCTTTTCCTTCTAAATTAAATATTCCATTTCCTTCAATAACATAAACTGTTCCTGCTTTTGTTGAAGTATGTTCTGAAATTTCTGTATTTTTTGCCATGCAAAAAAGAGTTAAATTCAGTTTTCGGTCTTTTAATATTTCTTTACTTAAGACTCCTTCTTTTGGATATTCTATAATTTTAATTATATCTTTCATAATTTATTTTTTCTTATTTGCACTTTTAATCAGCCAGTATATTGCAGCGATTATTAAAGCAATAACCAATATGAATGTTAACCAGCTCAAGATCATAAATCCAGAACCATATCCGCCATAAAATCCATTCATCATTCCACAACTATAGTCGTTTGGAGCTGCTGAAACATATGCAATACTTACTAGTATTGTTCCGATTATTGCAACGATTAGACTTTTATTCATTTTAACCTCCTTGTATACTTATTTTCAGTAGGATCATTTAACTTTATATTACATTCCACAGCCACAACCTCCTCCGCTGCTTCCCATTGAACAGCTTCCTCCTGATTTTGGTGTAGCTGCTTCAACTTGCTTTTGACTTGCTGTTCCTGATTCTGTTACAATAAAATTTCCATGAAGCATTCCCATTCCACATGTAAATGTTATTGTTCCTTCTTTATCAGGAGTGAATTCAATAATGTTTGAACCTTCTTTTAGATTCTTATCAATCCCATATTGGTTTAATACTAATTCCTGATTACAGCTAGTTAATTGTTTTACATTAATATTCCATTTAACAGGAACTCCATTTTTTATAACAAAAGAGTTTGGATGATAACCTGATGCATCAACATCCATATTAATTTCTTGAACTCCATTTGTTAAAACTGGTGAGGTTGTTCCACTATTTACAGGATTTCCAGCAAGTTTTGATTGTATGGCTGAAAAACTATATGGACTTCCAATCATTGCAAGTCCACGGTTTAACATTACGAGTCCTAAGATAAGCACAATTATTGCAGATATTTTTAAAATTTTTCTAGTAGTCTTATGACTTATCGCTGATGCAAAGCTTCCAAAGATAATCATTACAGGAAGAGTTCCAAGTCCAAAAATTGCAAGTGCCGTTGCACCATTTGCAAAACTTCCTGTTCCTGCTGCATATAGATACATTGCTTGTAACGGGCCGCATGCAATAAATAAACCATTTAATAGCCCTGTAACAATCGGACCTTTATATTGGCCTTTTGCATTTGCAGATGCCTTGATTGTAAATTTTGTTAAAAATTTAGGATTAAATTGGAATTTTCTAAAGAACTTAAGTCCGAACATACTTAATGAATAGAAAATCATAAAGACTCCTGCAAAAATAGCCACTCCTGCACGAAGTCCAATACTAAATGCAAATATTCCTCCAATTAGTCCAAATATTCCTCCCATAATTGTATAAGAGATAACTTTTGCTCCTCCGTAGGCAATATGTTGTTTGTAACTTTTGTGACCATTAATTGCATTTTTTGCTGTATATGAAATAACAAAACCTCCGCACATTGAAACGCAATGAAAACCTGTTAAAACTCCTATAATAAATAATAATCCTAGTCCATATTTATCTCCTATTTGTGGAAGTGCAATTTCAGGAATTTTTGGAAGATTTATAATACCAAAATAAAATAAAGCAACAATAATTAGTGCAATAGATGCGAATAATATAAACCAGGCTTTAGGGCTTATTCTATCTCCATCTATAACCTCAGACTCTTTAGCATGCGCATTGTATCCTAATTCATGTATCTTTTCAATTATTCTTTTTTCAGATATTTTTTTTTCATCAAATTCTATCTCTGCTTTTTCATCTGAATAGCTTACTTTTATTTTTTCAACTTCATCTTTTAATGAATTTTCAATTGAATGAGCGCATGAATTGCAGTGCATTCCTTTTATAATAAATGTTTTTTTCATTGTTTTTATTGATTTCTCAAAGTTTTCTAAAAAAATCTGTTTGAAACAGCTTATAAGCATTAGCATGAAACTGGTTTCAGTCTGTTTTTACTTTTTTAAATTATAATTCCTTTAAACCATAATAGATATGCTAGTATAAGATGTATAATTGCAAGTATTAGTGTCAGGAAAGCAAAGGACATATGAAATTTGAAAACTTTTTTATGAAATTTATGCATGGCTAATCCAAAAATTGCAGTAATGAATAAAGAGATTATTGTCAGTATTCCAAAAACTATTGCAAGGGGTAATGAAAGTGCCATATTATTTAAAATCCTAATATTTTATTTATTATTATCAGGGTTATTCTTTTTTGTTCTATTTCTTTGTTTATTATCAGTAGTTTGCTTACATTACTTCCAGGAACTCCGTAAGCTTTTTTTGCTCTTTCAGATTCTAATGGAAGAACATACTCATAGATTCTTTCAAATGCTTCATCTAAATTTTTAACTATTTTTTGTGAGCCTGCAACAAATATTATATTTGCTCCACCATAAGCATATGCTGGAAGTTGGCTTCCAGTATTAGATGCAATTACAATTTTTCCATCTTCGGTAATTGCATGAACACTTCCTATTGTCCAATCAGGAGCTGAACCTAATTTTTTCATTTCACTCCTGTTAGTTTTCATGTCCATGGACATTAATTTTTTTCTTACTGAATTATATTTTCCTGATTCTAAAATTTCCTTAGATATTCCCGTTTCTTCAAGAGTTACAGAAGTCATGTTCATAATCTCGGCATTTTTCGGGATTAGTTCAAATATTTTTTCTTTAGCATTTTCTATTGTTTCGAAAAAATATGCATCTACTCCGTTAGTCTTTAATGCCAAAATAGTTTTTTCAATTGACTTTTTATCTGCTAGTTTGTTGAATTCTTTCATTCTTAAAAATTATAAAATTAAAAAATAAATTAAATTTATTCTACAATTATTGCTCCTTTCATACTTGGATGTATTGTACAATGATAATCATATGTTCCTACTTTACTGAATGTATGTTCATATGTTGCGTGGTTTGAGAGATTTGGAGACTCTAGTTCTGACCCTGAGTCTGAAGTAACTGTATGTGATGCAGAGTCTGAGTTTGTCCAAATAACTGTATCTCCTGGCCTTATTTTCAGGGATTTGGGAGAGAAAGCAAAATTATCTATGTTTATATTATAGGTTTCTGGAGCTGGCTCCATTGAATTTGAAGGCGCAGCTGGAGCAGGAGGTGTTATTTGCGGATTTGTTGGTGCATTTAATTGAGGAATCGGGTTTTGTTTTGGACTTATATTTGTGGAATAAGTCTGTGAATACCAGATATACCCTAAAATAACTACAACAATTACTGCTGCAATAACTCCTAAAATCATTCCTGTATTGTTTTTTCTTTTCATTTTATTTAATCCTCCTTTCAAATATTATTTATAATTTTCCAATTAATTCTGTAGAAGGTTTTATTGTTTTATTTCCTGGTTTCCAGTTCATAGGACATACATTTCCGTGATTTTCTGATACAAATTTTGCTGCCTGGAGCTTTCTTATAAGTTCATCTGAACTTCTTCCTATATCATTATCATGAAATTCAAATGCTTTAATTATTCCTTCTGGACTAATTAAAAAAGTTGCCCTTAATGAAACTCCTTTTTCTTCTATATAAGTTTCATAATCCTTTGATATTTTATGTGTTGGGTCTGAAAGCATTAAGTAGTTTATTTTTTTAATTAATGGAGAGGAGTCATGCCATGCTTTATGTACAAATGCTGTGTCTGTAGAAACTGAAACTATTTCTGCTCCGAGTTTCCTGAATTCCTCAGATCTATCTGCAAGTTCTCCAAGTTCTGTTGGACAGACAAATGTGAAATCAGCAGGATAAAAGAATAATATTAACCATTTTCCCTTAAAATCTGAAAGAGATATTTTTTTTATCTCATTTTGCGAGAATGCTTCACCTGAAAAATCTGGTGCTAGATTATTTATTTTGATCATATTTATTACTAGGCTTTGTTTTATATAAATTGTTCGGTATTATTTGTCTTTATTTAAAAGCTCTTCAATTTTATTTGCATCAAATCCAATTATAACCTCATCATCTATAACGATTATTGGAAAGCCATCTTGTCCTGTTCTTTCAATAATGTCCTCTGCTGCCTCATCATCTTCTTCAACATTAATATTTTCAAATTCGTGTTTATTCTTTTTTAAATATTCCTTTAATGAATTGCAATGCGGACACCAGGGCAGAGTATAGATTTTTATTTTTTTTGTCATTAGTTTTTAAAAGTTTATTTTAATAATACTATATTTGCCATTCCTCTTCTTTTTCTCTCAATTAAACCTTGCGACTCAAGGCTATCGAGTATTCTAGTTATTTTTACTTTATTTAGATTTGTTTTTTCTATAATATCTGATTGAAAGATATTTCCTTTGTTTTCTAGCAGTAGATTCATTATTCTTTTTTCTTCAGTATTTAATCCATTTAAAGATTTTTTACTAAACTTTTTTGGACTAGTATTTGCCAGAGGTTTTATTTGTTTGATTACGATTTTTTCATTTTCTTTTGAAAATACTAAAAATAATCCAATTACCAGTACCAGCCCTGCAATTGCAAGACTAAGATAAGTCTGGGTGTTTATTGTTCCATACATTGGGCAGGTTGGACCATGAGTACAAGCAGTACTTACTATTTTTATTAAACCTTGATTAAATAGAAATATTATAAATATAATTAGTATTGCTATTCCTATTATTAAAAATCCTACGTTTCTGTTTTTCATTTGTTATTTCTATCAAAAGGGAAATGGGTTGTTTACTATAATCTTTAAACTGGCTGGTTTTTGATTATAATCATATGAATTAAAATTCATATGTATTTATATAGTTTTGGGTTATATCTATTACATTTTACCTGTGATAAGAGTTTAAAAGTTTTCGGAATTATACCTCCCTTAGAGGTTTGTTCTTTAATTAAATAACAATTTTTATAAGGTATTTAATCTAAGCTCATTTATGGAATCAGTTGAATTAAAAAAAGAAGCAGAGAATCTTTCAGATAGTAAAATTATGACTGGAAGCCGTGACATTAATCTCTGGCTTGATGGAGGTTATGAACGTGGAATAATCACTTTATTTTATGGTCCTGCTGCATCTGGAAAGTCTAACTTTGTTACGCTTGCTGCATGTCATTTGGCTAAGAAGGATAAAAAAGTTGTTTTTATTGATACTGAAGGAAGTTTTTCAGTTGATCGAGTTCGCCAAATTTCAGGAGGAATTCCTGAAATGATACTTAAAAATATAGTGATTTTAAAACCAACTAATTTTTATGAGCAAAAAAAATCTTTTTTAAAATTACTTAAGGAGTACAAAAGCAAGAATATTGGTTTAATTATTGTAGACTCTATGGTGATGTTTTATCGGCTTGAACTTGCTGAGGCGAGAAAAAGAGGCATTGATGAGGTAAGAAGGATAAATAATGAACTTGCCAACCAGATGCGATCACTTTATGAAATTGCAAGAAAAGGGGATGTTCCAATACTTATTACAACTCAGGTTTACAATGATTTTTTAAACGAAGCAGAATGGCTTTCAGGAAAAGAGGCAGGGGTGAATGTTGTTGGAGGAGATATTTTGAAATATTGGAGCAAATGCATAATTGAACTCAAAAATAAAAATGGAAGAAAAAAAGCAATTCTTCAAAAACATAGATCTCTTCCTGCACTTGAATTTAATTTTGAAATATGCAATGAGGGAATAAGAAAAAGGGGATGGATATAGATATAATGCCCTTATGGGCAGATAAAATAGCTATTTTGTCAAAAATAAATTTTGCCAAAATAGGGGATATTTCTAAATTGGAATTGGACAAGGTCTTAGGTAGAAAGAACAGCAATTCTATGAAAGAGCAAATTTTCTAGAAAATTCCCCTAATTTTTTATTTCTAACTAAGAGTAACAAACCATTAGGTTTATAAATGCTGTTTTATATCATTTTTTACTTTAATTTTTATTTTTAAAATTCTAAGTAAAAAAAATGTTAAGTAATGAATATATAAAGCAACTAGAAGAAGCCTTGCAAAAATTTGACTTGGCTTCAACAAACTTAGCCTTGCATCAGACTCTTGAATCTGCAACTCAGGCCAATATTGAGTCTCTTAGATGGGCTTATCTACTATATGATCATAATAATGGCGGAGTTCCAAAAAACCTTATAGATAATTATTTAAGAGATATTGGAAATTGTGTTGGTGTTCTTACTAGGATGAAAGACAGGTCCTTGGATTATGAAAAACAGACAATGAGTCCTGAAGATTTTAAGAAAATAAGAAGAGCTTCGAGTCATATTGGTTCATATATAGATCAGATGAGTCAAAGAACAAGACTTGTAGCTGAATTATCTGAAGAAAGGTCTTCAAGGTCTAATTAAAGCATTTAAATGGGCCTAATTTTTGAATTCCTAAACCTTAAAAAAGGCCAAGAGTTCTAATATTTCAATGGAAAACTCAAATCCTTATCATGTTGCAATTATTCTTGATGGCAATCGCAGGTTTGCAAAGCGTCTTATGCTTGAACCTTGGAAAGGGCATGAATATGGTGCTGAAAAGGTTGAAAAATTACTGGACTATTTAAAAGAACTTGGAATAAAACAGCTTACTCTTTATTGTTTATCTACTGAAAATCTTAAACGGCCAAAACATGAACTTGATTATCTTTTAAATGTTTTTAGAAAAGAATTTGATAATCTTTCAAAAAAGGAAAATCGAGAAAAACTTGATCTTAATGGAATAAAAATCAAGTTTATCGGAAATCTGGATCTTCTTCCAAAAGACCTGGAAGAAAAATGCAAAAAACTTGAAAAGCAAACTGAAAAAAACTTCCAATATATAGTTAATTTTGCAATTGCTTATGGCGGAAAACTAGAACTTATACATATGATTAAAAATATAGTTAAAAATACAAAAAATCCTGAAGAGGTAAATGAAGAATTAATAAAGAAAAATCTTTATTTGCAAGATGAACCTGATTTAATTATAAGAACAGGTGGTGAAAAGCGCACATCTAACTTTTTACCCTGGCAATCTGCTTATTCAGAGTGGTTTTTTCTTGACAAGTTCTGGCCTGAATTTGACAAAAATGATTTAGTTTCTTGCATTGAAGAATTTAAGAACAGAAAGAGAAATTTTGGAAAGTGAATATGAATTCAATGGTTATAATAGGTTATAAAATAGTTTAAAAACAGAAATTCTTACTATTCATTATGGGAAACTTGGTTTTAGTATATAATGAAAAATCACAAGACCATCCAATAATCCCCGGTTCTGTTGTTTTTTATTCAGCTTATAATGAATATAATAGTGAGAAATATGTTTCATCAGTGATTTCTAATATGCTAGTTAGTAATAAAGTTCCTCGTGCAATACTCTCGAGTCTTGAAAAAAGAATATTTGAGGAACTTGGATTAAAATCTGATATGACTGATATACTAAATGGAAAGTCATGGGACAATGAGGAAATTTGGAAGAATCTTCCAAGATGCCTTGGTTATACTTGTGTTAGCGAGAAAGAAAAAGAAGAAATAAAAAGAATTCATCAGGATTTTGTAAACTTCTCCCAATAGATTAATAAATAAACATTTCTATTAATTTTTATGAAACTTCAAAAAGAGAAGGCTCAAAAATCAAGCAAGGCTGAAACTTTGGGTTTAAAAGAAAAAAAGAAATTTAAGATTCTTGCAGCAGGAGATTTTCATGGAGACTCTAGTGCTACAAAAAAACTAGCTGAAAAAGCAGCAAAAGAAAAGGTAGACTTGGTTATTCTTACTGGAGACATTACAAGTCCTGTTGAAACCAAGAATTTGTTAAAACCTTTTATTGATCGCGGAGAAAAGGTTGTTTTTGTTCCTGGAAACTGGGACTCTTCTGAAACAATGGATTTTTTCTCACATTTATATGGGATAAAAAATGTAGGGGAACATTATGTAAAATATGATAATGTTGGAATTTTTGGAGTAGGAAGTCCTGACTGGCAAATGGAACTTGATGATAAAAAGACTTATGAAAAACTAAAAAGAGACTTTGAAAAAATAAAAGATCTGGAAAAAAAGATATTAATTAGTCATTTGCATGCTGCTGGAACAAAATCCGAGTTTTCAGGTGTTCCTGGAAGTCCTGCACTTAGAAGAGCAATTGAAAAATTCCAGCCAGATGTCTTTCTTTCAGGCCATATTCATGAAGGGGAAGGACTTTATGAAAAAATAGGGAAAACAAGAGTTTTTAATGTAGGAAAAAAAGGCACAATAATTGAATTGTAAGTAAACTCTTAAGAGTTTAGATAAAGAATGCTATTTTTGCCCGAATAAATCAGATCAAAAAATAGATTTTATTTCATAATTACAATAAATAACGAATTAGACTTTTATGTTGTTACTACAAGTAATTTTTCTATAAAAGTATGATTTAAATCATTGCATTAAACACATTATTTTCCGTATTTGTAATTAACTCAATTAATATAAATTTGGTATTTTTAGACGCTAAAATAATGTTGTTCCCACAAAATGAAAACTTCTTTTAATTCTTATTTTTTGACTGAATTTCCTTAGCCCCTAGCAAAAGCTATTTAAAGGTATTTTTACTGTTTTTGTAGTAAAAAGAGGAGTAATGACTTAAGTATAGATGGCTTATAAGAGGTATGTAAAAAGAGGGGGTAAACTTTGTGGTCCATACTATTATGAATCCTATAGAGATGCAGAGGGAAATGTAGGAAAAAGATATGTTGGAACCGTGGACCCTGATCATAAAAAACGTGTTGTTCCCACGTTTAAAATATCTAAGAACGTTATTAAAAAGTCTTGTATATTTCTTGCTTTTTTTCTAGTTGCAGTTTTGATTATTTTTGCAGGATTTCACGCATATAATTCAACTACTGGAAATGTTGTTTCTGAACTTGGAATAGACCAAACTGTTGAAAGTTTTAATACTTCTTCTGCAACTCTTGAGATTAAACAGCCTGAAATGCAGTCTGATTCTTCAAATAGGAACAAAGTAATGGATTTTAGTACTCCTGGAGGATCTGTAACACTTTATTTTGATCTTTTAAATTACTCTGAATTTGTTGAAAATCTGGCAGAAGAAGTTAATGCAACTGTTAATGTTACAACTCTTGAAAACATAACTCAAACAAATATTAGTGAAACAAATATAACTCAAGAAATAAATGTTACAACTAATTTAACTGTTAATTTTACAGTTCCTGAAACTACTCCTATAAATCAGAGTGTTAATATTAGTCTTGGAAATGAAACCTCTAATACTTTAGGTAATGTTAGTTTTGAAAACAATACTATAACTAATGAAACTAGTGAAACCAATGTAAATCAAACTGATGTAAATCAAACTGTTATTCAAAATTCAAGTGAAGTGGATAATTCTATAGAACCTGAAAACCAGACAACTGATGAGTCAGTTTCACCGGAAGGACAGCCTGGCCAACCTGAAATTGAAAATCCTGCCATGGAGTCTCAAGTAAGTTCAGAACCTGAATCACAAACTTCACAAGAAAGTACTGATGCTTCTAATTCTGAAACTGATTCTTCTTCTGGATCTGGAATAACTGGAAATATCATAAGAATATTTGGAGCTCCATTTAGACTTATACAAAGTTTTTTTAGTTTTACAGGAAGAGTAATTGGTATTGGAAATGAAACTAGTGATAATTCAGTAAGTTCGAGTCCTTCTATTCAAATAGATTTGAATGAGATTAAAACAAAAATAGATGATTTGAGTAATGAAAAAATAAAAGAAATAACAGATAGTTCAATTGTTCCTGCTGAAAATTTTGATATAAATGTAACTTCAGCTCCTAATTCTAGTGAGAATCCTAAAGACAATAAATACAAATGGGGTTATAAGGTAAAATTAAAAGACTTGAAATTTATGGCAAAGATTGATGTTAGTGCTAATGAGTCTATTTACAAATATGATGATTCAAGTTTAAGAATTGGAAAAAATATTCTTTCATTTAAGGATTTAGTTGATGCAGGATATAAAATAAGAGTTGATGCTCCAACTCTTGAAATGCAAGTTGAAAATTTAACTGTTAATACTGCTTTAGTTAACAATCAAACTAATGACCTTGTTAACAATAGTCAAAATCCCGAAGTTAATACTGAGCCTTTAAGTTCTGTAAATTTAAGCGAGGAAATAATTAACAATACTAATTTGAGTGAAGAAATTAATAATTCTTTGAGCGAAACTGTTAATGAAACTTTTAATAATTTGAGCGAAGCTACACAAAATAGCTCTAATGAAGTAAATATCTCAGATACAAATTTTGGAATAACTGGAAATGTTGTTTCTGATGAAGAAAGTTCAAATAATTCCGAAGTTGTTTTGAATTTTACTAATAAATTAAATTCAGCTAATTCTGTTACTGTTTATATTGAAAGAGATCTTACAAATAATACTGAAGGAATTAAGGTTGGAGATATAATTGATCTTGATCCAACATTTTATGAAATGGGAAGCACTCCTATTAGTGAATGTTATGTTCTAAGTACTTCTAATGAATATTATTATCTTACTACTAGTTTTACTAATGCTACTGCTAAGCCTTGTTTTATTGCTACTGCAGATGGAGTAACTCTTGATTGTCAGGGTAATACTGTTGATAGATATGCTAGTAGTGCCGAGGTAGTCCAGATCAAGGCTCAAAGGGTCACTATAAAGAATTGTATTTTTACAAATACTTATGCAAGTTCAGGTGCAGAGGGCATAACCCATACCTCTCCTGTTCAATCTATTACTAATGCAGTTATATTTAATAATACAATCACTACCTATGCTGCTCCTATTTATCTTGATGCAGATACAGTTGATTCAGTTTTAAACAATAATATTTCTTATAATAATCTATGGAGTCAGACTACTCCTTCAATTCTTCTAACAGGTGCTAATGGTTATAATCATATGAGCTATAATTACATAACAAATAATAATGGTTCATCACAAGCTAATGATGGATTTCGTCTTCAATATGGAGATAATAACTACATAATAAATAATACTTTTGAATCATTTGCTAGCGGATCTTATGATTATGGAATTGAAGATTCTTCTGGATATTCTCCTGGAAATACTTATATAAACTGTACTGGAATTGCTCATGCAAATTATGCTGGAATAATCGCAGATAGTTATGCAACTATTATTGATTCTAAAGGCATTTCATTTGGTACTGGCAATGGAATTCGTTTAGCAGGGAGCTATAATCATGTAATTAATTCTAATGGGACTGCTCTTTGTGCCAGTTGCTCGGGGTTTTATGATTCTGGATCTTACAATACTATGATTAACTCTATATTTCGCGGAACCCAGTATGATGTAGAATTATCTAGTTCTGTTCCCGGTGATATTTTTTTAAATTGTTCTTATGATACTAATAAAGAATATGTTACTTCATATTCTTCCCTCTATAGACAATGGTTTTATTCTCCAAAGGTAAATGATTCAAATGGGCTTAATGTTGCTGGAGCAACTGTTTCTGCTTCTCAGGCTTCATTTGGGACTTCATCTGCTATAACTGATTCAGCTGGAAAAGCAACCTTGAATTTGACTGATTATTATAGGTATCAAGCAGTTAGAACTTATTACCAGAACTATGTAATAAATGCAACAAACACAACTTATCTTTCTTCTCAAACTATGGATTCTATTACAGATAATAATCTTACAGCAGTTTTTACCTTTGATAATACGCCTCCAAGAACTAATATAATTTATCCACTAAATACATCTTATATTGTCAATGTAAGCGCAATTAACTATACTATTTTTGATAATGGTGTTGCAAACCGTTGCTGGTATTCGAATAATTCAGGACTTTCTAATTCTACAACTCAGGCGGCTGGAACTAATTTTACAAATATAACTTCTGTTGAAGGAGGCAATACCTGGACTGTTTATTGTAATGATACTTTTG
Organism: uncultured archaeon; assembly: GCA_902385625.1. GTDB lineage: Archaea > Nanobdellota > Nanobdellia > Pacearchaeales > GW2011-AR1 > ARS1285. The sequence continues at coordinate 25,525 of CABMGE010000006.1, forward strand.
GAAACCTAAATTTTACAAGTGTTACTTTTTTAAAAGATACAATTTATCCGCTGATTAATTTTTCATCAGGAGCTCCATCTGATTATGCAAATGTTTCAAGAAACTCTTTTTATGTTAATGTTAGTGTTAATGAATCAAATCCTGCAAATATTACATTCACCTTATGGAATAATGGAGTTGTTGTGAATGCAACAAATTTTACAATGAATAATCAAAATTCCAATAATTCAATTAATTGGACTGGTCTTTCGGATAGTATTGGTTATACTTATCAGGTAAATATAACTGATAGTGTGGGACATAAAAATGCAACAATAATTAGACATATAACTCTTGATACAACTCTTCCGAGCATTATTATTTCGTCTCCTGCGAATCGGTCTTTGATTAATAATAACACTCCTTTATTTGATGCTTCTTCTTCAGAAGAAGGTGTAGGAAGTATTATTCCAAATATTGATGGAAGTTTAGTTTCATGGTGGAGAATGGATGATGTTACTGGAACAAATGTTATTGATTATATGGGTAAAAGAAATATGACGGTGTATAACGCAATACAGACTGATTTTGGAAAATTTGGAAAGGCATTTTCATTTAAGGGTACTTCTAGTAATTCTTTGTGTGTTCCATATAGTTCTGATCTTGCACCTTCTTTAATTACAGTTTCGGTTTGGGTATACAAGTTAAATTGGAGTGCAGGGTTATCATCTACTCGTGCTATAGTTTCCAAGACTCAGTCTGGAGGTTATGGAATTGAAACTACTTCAACTCAACTTAGATTTAATGCAGATCATGGAGGTGGGTATGTATCTCCAAACTGTGATCGTGATACTCTTGCTCCTGGATGGCATCATATTGTAGGTACTTATGATGGGATATATACAAATTTATATGTTGATGGAGTATTAAATGATAGTATTAATACTTCCAGTAGTTATAATCCTCTTTTTTACCTTTATAATAATGCTTTATATATTGGAGCTGAAGCATCTACATCTGGAACTTGTTCATCAAATGGCGCTAATATTTTTAATGGAACAATTGATGATGTAACTATCTTTAACAGAAGTCTTTCTTCTCAAGAAATTTTAGGAATTTATAATGCAACACAATTGTATCACTCATCGGTTTATTTAAATAGTGGAAATCATACGTTCACTGCTTATGCCCAGGATACTTCTGGAAATATAAACTCAACTGGAGTTGTATTTTATATTGATACAATTTCTCCGTATATTTATTTTACCCTTAATACGGAAATAAATAGTAGTTATTTAAATAAAAGCAGAATTTTTGTTGAAATAAATGCTTCTGATAATAATAAAAATGCAGTATGGCTTCAATGGCAGAATTCATCTGGAACATTTAATGAAACTTTCCAGACCTATGATGGAGGAGATTTTTATTCAAGTGATAAAACTAACTTAATTGATGGAAGATATAATTTTACTGCATTTGCCAATGATACTTATGGAAATATAAATTCCACTGAAAAAAGGACGGTTATTATTGATACGACGCCTGCTTCTATTAATTTTACAAATCCAACTCCTGTAAATAACAGTTATAGAAATATAAATAATTTATTTGTTAATGTTTCTATTTTTGATCTTAATTTTGCAAATATCACTTTTAGCCTATGGAATAATACCAATGGTTTGACCCTTGTTAATCAAACAAACTATTCAAATATCCTTACTTATGTAAGATCTAATTCTTCAAATGTTACTTGGATTTTAACTAGTGATGCTATTTATTACTACAATGTATCTGCCACTGATTTGGCTGGAAATATAAATTATACTGAGACAAGAGGTTTTATCAGAGATACTACAAATCCGCAAATAAATTATTCTGGAGAGACTGCGATTATATATTCTAATTTATCTCAGAATTGGATATTTGTAAATGTAAGTGTAAATGAATCAAATGCTGCAAATATTACATTTACCTTATGGAATAATGGAATTGTTGTAAATGCAACAAACTTCACAATGTATAACCAGTATTCAAATAATACAATAAATTGGACTGGACTTTCTGACAGCAAAAACTATACTTATCAAGTGAATATAAGCGATAAAGCCAATAATCGAAATGCAACTGCAGTTAGAAATATTACTCTTGACACAACTCCTCCAACTATAAATATAACTTTCCCTATAAATGGAACAAATTATAATTATACCTTGAGCGCAATTAATTATACTATTTTTGATGCAGTTCTTGCAACTAGATGCTGGTACAGCCTTAATGGTGGCCTTACTAATTCAACACCTGCTGTTATTGCAGGAGTTAATTTTACTGGAATTGTTTCTAGTGAGGGAATAAACAATTGGATAGTTTAT
>CABMGE010000007.1 GCA_902385625.1 uncultured archaeon
ATGTTGAAGTTGTTAATTCAAACAGAGTTCCTATTTGCAGTGGAATTGCTATTTTGCAATGGGATCAAAATACAAATACTACATTTGACTTAAATGATTATTGTAATGATCCGGATAATGAACCACTTAGTTATTCTGTTTATAATAGTTCTGAAAATATTTATGCTAGTATTGATAATGGGATATCAACTGTTTCTTCTGGGAAAAATTGGTATGGAAAAGGATTTATTACATTCAAAGCAGATGATTCACAAGATTCTGTTTTTACAAATCAAATAACTGTTATGGTTCATCATGTTAACCAGGCTCCTGAATTTAATGGAACTATTGAAGATTTAACATGGGGACAAAATACTAATCTCAATAATGCAGTTAATCTAAATGATTATTTTTCTGATGTTGATAATGAACTTGTATTTAGTGTTTCTGGAAATAGTTCAATAAATGTTGTAATGAATAACGGAATTGTAAGTTTCTATCCTCAAAGTGAATGGTTTGGATCTGAGACTGTAGTATTTTCTGCAACTGATGGAGAATATATTTCTGAATCAAATCCAATTCTTTTAACTGTACATTATTCTGACAAACCTCCTGTATTTGCTGCTTTAAATTGTACAACTGATATACTAGAAGATACTGGTTATAGCTGCCAACTCGATGCAACTGATCCTGAAAATGAAACAGTTACATTTAGCATTGCTGAAAGCGAGGGCTTAAACTGCACTATAAATGGAAATACTCTTAGTTATATTGGAGCAAAAGATTATTATGGAGAGGCATTTTGCAAGGTAAGAGCTACGGATATTCAAGATACTTCTGTTGATCAATTATTGACTGTTGGAATAACAAATGTTAATGATGCTCCTGTAATAAAAGATTATTATCCTAAAAATATTGCAAAAATAGTTGCAGGAAAAGATGTAAGGTTTACAATATTTCCAGCTGACAGTGATTCAGTAATTACTACAAACTGGACTGTAAATAATGCAACTGCTGCATCTGGAACAAGTTATACTTTTAATAAACCTAAAGGAACTTATCAAATATCTGCACTTGTTAGTGATGGAGAGTACAATGTTTCTCAGGCATGGAGTGTAATTGTTGGAAATATAAATGAATTTACATGCAGTGAGATGCAAGGATATACATGTACTGAAAATCAGACTTGCTCAAAGGACTTTTTAGGAGTTTATGATACTCAAAGATGCTGTCCTGTTGCATGCAATAAAAAACCTCCGACATTTTCTGCAGTAAGAAATATTAATTCAACTGCAAATAAGACTGATAATATATGGATTAGCATAATTGATCCAAATGTCAATGAAACACTTAATGTTGGAGAAAATTTTACTGCAAGAGTAAATGTTGAAAACAGACTAAGCCAAAAAGCTGACTTTACTATTGAGATTTATCTGTATGATTTAACAAAAGAAAAAGTAATTTCAAGCCAGAAAGAAACATATCCAATACTTAAAGACAGTGTAAGAACTGTTAATGTTGAATTTAATCCTGAATATGATCTAAAAGAAGAAGATGAATATGCAATATATGCAAGAGCTATTGCAAAGGATGATGGAAATAAATACTATAATCAGGATTATAATCAAATAATTTTTGAAAGAAAAAATTATGATGTTGTAATTGAAAGCATGCAATTAAATCCTGAAGATGGAATTTTATGTGGAGACTATGTTGATGCTACTATTGGACTTAGAAATCAAGGAACGGTAGATGAAAATATAAGAATTAGTCTTGACAGCCCTGGCTTAAAATTAAGCCAGCAATCAGAATGGATAACTGTTGAAAAATATGAGAATGATAATACTGCAAAGAGTAAATTCACTTTCCAGGTTCCAAGAGCCATACAATCAGGAAACTATACTGTAAAAGCAAGTTTTACTTTTGTAAACAATAGTGTAATTTCTGAAGAAAGATCAATTAATGTTGAATGCAAGCAGGAAATAACACAAACAACTCCTGTTGAAACAATAAAACTTGGGCAAAAAGCTCTTCCTGCAATTCCTGTACAAAAGGATAATACTGCAATATTTTTGATAATAAGTTCTATTATGATTACTGCGGTTATGGTAATTTTTGTAGTTGGATTTATTTATAGAAACAAAGCAATGAGAAGAATAGCACTTGAAAGACATGCAAGAAAAGAAATGGAAAGTGCGATTAGAAAGGTTAGAAGAAAATAAGACTGCAGAATTATCTTAAATAAATTAATCTAATTTTGTTAACATCATCATTGAGATAATACAAATTTTTAAAAAGGATTTTTAATATATAACTAACATGGATACTACTCAACAAAAACCTGGTAATTTGGAAAAGGGAATAGTTTATACAACTAGTGCATTATTTTTAGATGTAATTGCAGGAATAGCTTTTACTGGAAAACCTTTTCATGAGGCAATTGGAATTGAATTACCAAGCTATCTTCAAACAACAGAAGATATGATGATTGGACTTGGAATGGCTTATTCTATTTTAAAAGGATATTATCGATAAAAGTTAAAATCTTTGGATATTATTTCAATTCAACATTCATCTTATGAAGATCTGTTTTTATTGAATTTATAACTTCTCTTTTGTTTTGCTCCATTTTTTCTGATTTCTTTTTTTCCTTTGAGTTTTCCTCTTCGAGATCTGACATTTGCTGCTTTATTTTTTTAATCTTTTCTTCAAGAGCAAGTATCTTATTTTTTTGTTCACCTGACACATTATAGCTGTTTAGTTCTTTATTTTTTTCAATTATGCCGTTTATTTTTTTAATTATCAGATGATCATTTTTTCCTGCTTCTTCAAGAAGCCTTACAAGTTTTATTCCATTATCTTTTTCAAATGACTCATTAAAATTAAGACTGTATTCATTTATTGCATTCATTTTTTTAGGATCATAGTGAAAGACATTTGCAAGTGCCTTAAAATCAATCATTTGCTTTAGTTCATAAAGAGTTTTTTCAAGTTCTTTTCTTTTGTTTTCTGATTCCTCGTTTGTTTTAATTTCCTCTGCATATTTATCAGAAGTTTTTATTTTTTCTATTTCTTCTTCGCTGTTTATTTTTTGAACTTCAAGAAGGGATATTTTTTTCATATTATTTAAAACAAGGTCATTTATTTCATCCCTTAAATCTTCAATTTGTTTTGCCTGATCTTTTTTTGTTTGTACTGAAAAAAGCCTTTCAGAAGAATCAAGAGAATCCTGATTTTCAAGAATTATTGTGTTTAAATCAGTTAAAAACCTGGATATAGAATCTTTTATTGCACCGAGTTCCTTTCCAATCAAGAATGTTGCTTTTTCATAGTTCATAAATGATCTTTTTTCAAAATCATCTATTATTTTAAGTATTGTTACAGTAAGTTCATTATCATCAGGTTCAATAGAAGTTAGAGATTCTATCATTCTATCTAGGTTTATTATATATTTTTCAAGGTTATTACTTACAATTAGTTTTGCCCTTTCATCTGATCTTATCTCTCTTAAATCAACTTTTTCAAGAATGATTGATTTTTCTTCAAGTTCTTTTGTAAACTCTAGAAGCCTTTTTTTAACTATAGACTCAAATTCTGCTTTTTTATCCTCTAGTTCCTTTTTTTTATCTTCTATAAATGAATCTAATTCATTTAATGCGATTATTTGCTTTCTTGTATTTGTTTTTTTCTTCCAAAAATCAAATATTCCCATAAAAATAAAGAATCGCAGAGGTATATAAGAATTTGTGTAGTGATCTTCCAAATTCTTAATAACACCATATTTCCAGGGAATAAATGTTTATATATTAATTTTGGCTGATAAATTAATGAAAAAGGGGTATCTAAATAGAAAGTCACAGGTGACTGTTTTTGTTATACTTGCAATTGTTATAGTTATTGGTGTTGGAGCATTTTTATTCTTGAATAATAATAAAACCAATGGAACAAATGAAATCAATGCTCCTGTTTCTGATTATGTTCAATTATGCATTGAAAAAACTGTGAATGAGGGTCTAAAGACAATTATGTTCCAGGGAGGATACTATAATTCTCCAGAAAAATCAACTGAGTATTTTTTTACTAAAATTCCTTATTATTTTTATCTTGGAGAGGTTAATATTCCTGATAAGAAAACAATTGAAAATGAATTATCAGAGTATATTCAAAATGAACTTCCTTCTTGCACTTCAAATCTTAGTGTTTTTGAAAATCAAGGTTATAAAGTTAATTTAGAAAAGCCTGCTGTTAAAACTTCCCTTGGAAAGATAATTAATATGAAAATAAAATATCCAATACAAGTATCTTTTGAAGGAAAAACAAGTTATCTTAAGGATTTTAGTTATTCAAAGGAGTTTGATTTTGATAAAATATACAATATAATCAATGAATTCTCAGTTGAACATCAGAAAAATCCAGATTTTGTTCCAATTGGTTATTTATCAATACTTGCAAAACAAAATGGATTTAGCTTTAACTTAAACTATATCTCTGATGCTGAAGTTGTTTATTCTTTTATTTTTAATGATTTACTAAACAGAAATGAAAGTTTGTTTTATAATTTTGCAGGAAATTATAAATGGGAAACTCCAAAACCTCTTGCAAAAGCTGTTCAAATTGAGCCTATTTTATACCAAACTGCTTATGCTGGGAAGGAATTTAATTATCAGGTAAGTGCAAAAGGAGATAATCTCCAGTTTTATGACTATACTGGGCTTTTTGATATTGATAGTAATGGAAAAATTAAATTTACTCCAACAGCAGAACAAAGCGGAACTTATGAAATATTAATTGAAGCAGAAGATGATTCTGGAAACTCGGATAATTCTATTATGACTCTTCATATAGAAAAAATAACAGAGGAGTTGAATATAACCAAATGAAAAGAAAACGAATATTTGCAATCATTATGTTTATTCTAATACTAAATTTATTTTTAATTATAGGCTCTACAGCAGAGGATAAAAAGAATGATCCAAATAAAACCTTTGAAGAAAAAAAGCAACAACTTAACAATATGGGTTTTGATGTTGGAAAAGGAGGTGTTAATCCTGATAATTTTCAGTTATCTCCTGATAAAAAATCAGTCACTATATTAAAAAATGGAGCCTCTGAACTTATTGATGTAGCTAAAATTAAGGATAAACTTATAATTAAAATACCTGATGGAGCTATTTTAAAAGATGCAACAGGCAATGAATATCATTTACCAAAAGATAATAAGGAATTAACTGTTCTTAATGGAAAAATAATTTCTGATAAAGATATTACACTTGGTTCTGAAAGTAAAATAAACAATGTTAAAATAAATACTAAAAATGATGAAACTGTTTCTATGAATCAAGATGGAGTAATTAATACAAAGGGAAAAGAAGCAGTTCTTACTGGAAGTGATGGAAAGATAATTGGAAAAATAAATGGAAGGGCTCAAATACAAGACCCTGGAAGCATTCTTTTAAAATCTGATGAAACAGGTACATCTAAGTTTACAAATTATAAAGGAAGTATCTTTGAAGTCAGTTCAAATACTATGATTTATACTAAAGAGTCATCTAAAATAAATTCTGCAAAGGATTTTATAAAATATAACGGAGATCTTTTAGTTTCAGTAACAAATCATGAAAATCAGATAAAAATATCTGCAAATGACAAGGATTATGGAAATATAGTTGTTCGTGAATTACCAAGCTCTGCTTCAGTTAGTTTAGATCTTAAACGCGAAGTGAATGGAAAGTCTTTTGATGTATTATTTCAATTTAGTGAAAAACCTCCTATAGTAAAAGGCAATATTGAAGGGCTTGGAACAAATATTGCAACTTTAACTCGGGAAACAAGTCCAAATGTTTCTCCATTTATGATCTATAATGGTAAAGAAATTAGTGAAAAAGTTGGAGTAATTGGAAATATGAATGATTTTGGAGGATTATCTAAATTTGATAATCCTGAACTTAAGAAATTATTTGTAGAATCAATGTCTACAAAGTTTTTTAGTAGTGATATAGAAGGTTTGACAAAGGTTCTTGGCAAAAATTCAGAGTTAGAGGGCTTGATAGTTGATCGGGCACTTAGAACAAATGAGGTTAATAGCAAGTTTGAAAATTTTAATTCTCTTATGGTAATGGCGAGAAATAATCCTGAAGAACAATTAAAATTAGTAAAAGCTTATGAAGGAGTAGTAGATTATAATCAAATTAACATAATTATGGGAAATGTTCGGAGTATTAGCAATGTTGGAGGTTATTCTAACCTTGATATTTCTGAAATAGCAAAAAATCCAGGCAAGTACAGTCAGATTGATAAAGAACTTGATAAACAAATAGATGAAATGAAGAGTTTAATACTAGATAATGTAAAAATTGATGGAGTTCCTGACAATTTTAATCGAATGTCTGATGAAGAAAGGAAACAGGCCCTGGAAAACTCCAAATTTTATAGCGCAAAGAGCTTAAAGACTGTTCTTGATTATTTACAGGGCAATTCTGAGTTGCAAGATTTAGTTGCAAAAAATACCAAGCTCTCGGAAAACAATCTTGCACTCGATGAAGGTGGTTTTAGACAACTGATTTCTCTTTCGCAAAATCCTGACCTTACAAAGCAATTATTATCTCTTGCAACTTACAAAGATCCTTCATCTGGATTTGATACTAAGAAAATGAGTGATATTTATTCAAGTCAGAGTTTTGTAGATCTTACAAAAAGCATGGATTCAATTGACAGATGGTCTACTGCTCAAAGTATTTATAGAAATCTGGATATTAATGGAATGGGATATACTGACTCAAATATTAATCAAGTTGGAAAAGAGATTATTTCAATAAATGAAGATTATTCTAATAGGCTTGTTGCAGATTCCAAAAGCAAAGTAATTATTGCAACAAATCCTGAGTTTTCAGATCAAACAAAAGACTTAACCCAGGGAATTATAAAAGCAGGTGTAAAGCAAGAAAATTTAGTTAGCTTTGAAGGTGGAGGAGACTCGATTAAAAAGATACTTGATAATATAGAAAACACTAATGATGGGCTTATTTATTTTAATAATCATGGCAATGGAGGTTATCAGGTTCTTGGAAAACCTAATCCTGATGGAACTATTTCTCCTGATCAAGAGATAAGTTATAAGCAACTTGGAGACAGTTTAATTAAGTCTGCTGAAAAAAATAATGGAGATTTAAGTAAAGTAACAGTTCTTCTTGATTCTTGTTATTCTTATGACTTTGCCAAGAATCTTTACAACTACATATCTGAAAATGGCAAGGTAGAGCAAATGCCAGTGGTTGTAACCTCTACAAATCGCGGCCAAGTTGGATTTTCAGGGCTTGCAAAATCAATTGGAGAGGAAGTAGAATCTGGAAAAGGAATTACTCTGGGTAATATTAATTCAGCAGGTAAAAAAGTCTTTTCATCTGAAGATATGTCAATATTTGTTCCAACAAAAAAAGGTGTTACTGCTATTGGCTCTTCAAATGACCAGGATAAAACAATTAAATCCAAACCTAGTTCTTCTTCTACTCCAAGTTATATTCAAGTAAGCCAACTAGACAGTTCAATACAACAGGAGTTGTCATATTCCTAATTACTATTAATCAAAAAGGGAAATGGGTTAAACTTCTTTAACAATTAACTGATACTCTTTGTTCTTCAATATCTTTTTCAGTTGCTTTGCAAATTTCACAATAGCCAATTTCATGAATATCTTTTATTTCTAGATTTGCATCGACTTTATGCCTGTAAATCATTACAATCATAACTTCGTTTGTTTCTCTATCTCTAAATGGTGGTTCCTTTAGCTTTATCTTGCAGTGTGGACATATTCCTAACATTTTGTTTTTCTCCTGTCTATTTAATTAAAATATCGCTCCCGCGAGATGTCTTTTAGACATTTTGCAATTTTTATCAGAAATAAATTCTGCTAAAAATTTTATTTTGAATTTTTTTCTCCTATACATTTAAGTTAAATATCGCTTTGCGAATGTTTATTTGATTTATTTATCATGATTTTACCCCATAATATGCTCTTCATAATGGTTTAGCATATCCCTGAAAAGCGCTGCGTTTTCATATTCTTCTTTTCCAATTGCTTCGCTTAACCGGGATTTTATTTGAGCTCTTATAGTTAATTTTTCCCTTAATTCATTTCTTTCAAATAATATATTTGTTATTGTTTCGAGTTCTGAATCAGTGGATTTTACGTTTGAGCTCCATTCATTTTTGAATGCTTTCATGTAATACCATTCAAGTTCGCTTGTATTTTTCTTTTCCAGTTGTTCTTTTGAATATAGTTGTGTCTGTTCCATTTCTTTTCTCTTGTTATTTTTATTTTTCTGTTATTTTTTGTTTTTATCCTCGACTTTTTATTAAAAGTATAAGGGAGCTCAAAAGATTTTTCTGCGTCCCGGGTGGGGGATAGCAGCGAAGTTTTGAGCCGCCTTATAATCCTAAATTACTCCCAATCTTTCTGCTTCTTGAGAATATTCTGTATGTTCGAAATCGAAATTGAAAAATTCAACAAACTCCTTGAGTACTGTTCTATTTGCATTCATTTTTTTTAAATCTCCAAATACTTTTGCCGTAAAACAATAAGGACAAACAGATGCCCTTTTATTCTGACATTTAATACATTTTGTTGAATCAAAGACCCTATCTTCTACTTTTCCGAGGTATTTGTTTAACTTTGGAAGCAGTTCATTTCTAATATTTGGATAAAGAGTTGACCACGCTTCTATTTCTTGTGTGAGGCATGCAGGACATAATGGATTTGTGACTGCTATGCTACAAACATCGCATAAGAATTGCGGTTCAAGACCAAGTGATTTAGTTTTTGTCATGGTAAAAAGAGGATTCAAGCGCAGAAATAATAATAAGCACTTAAATCAGAAACCCGGTTTTTTTATAAAAACAAACTGGTTTTGTCGACGCACATCTAATGGTCATTACCTTTACTTGCCAATTATGCAGGTCTAACCTACTTGTTTTCATAGTATATCTAGTATCTTCGAGTTTATATATTTTTTGCTCGTCTTATTCATTATCAATCAGTAGCAAAGGTCTATTTTTGAATTTCTAATTATAGTTGTTTTTATTTTAAGTAAATTAAACTTTAAAACAATTTTAAGCAAGATTTACTCTTGGTAGAAATTGCTAACTGTGCGAAAGCACTTTAAAGTCTCTGCGAAGCAGATTACCCTATACTTTGCAAGTATAAACTCGAAAAGATAGCTATTTTATTCGAAGTGAATTCGACTAAAACAGGAATTAGGATAAATTTATCTTAGATATTTTTTATAAAAAAGTAATTATTATACTCGAAAATATATTTTATTTTTTAGTAAAGGTTTATAAGGGATAAAAAGTGAATCAAGCTTATGACAGAAATATCAAAACCTGAAATAGTGCATTATCCTGTAATAAGAGTTGTGACTCCGCAAGATTGGGAAGGAATAGACTTTCCAAAAATTTGCAGACCTACAAGAACTAGAAAGCATTATGAGACACTCGTTTTCAATGGTCATTTCAATCCAAGAGTTTATGGTGTTTTTGCTGATGAACCAATTGAAAGTTTATTTGAATTATTATATAAAAAACAAAATGAATGGAATCATGCATCTACTAAAAACATTGGAGTTGTTTATAATTCTGAAGAACACAAGAAAAGATTTCCAAAAAGAACTGAACTTGGTTCAATTACAGAGGCAAGTCCTGAAGATATAGAGAAATTTACAGGTTTTATTGAACAAATCAAGTCTGGAACTTATAACTCTTATCACTAAAACTATTTTTTCTTCTTAGGTTTTTCTTCTAAGGGCCTGGGTTTTATTCTTCCAACAATATGTTCGCCTTTTCTTTTTAATAATTCTGAAAGAGCAAAGAAGGTTAAAATAGCTCCTGCAATTGCTGAGAAAACAATTGCATTGTCTTTAAGTCTTGTTAAAATCGACTTTGTTGTTGAAGAATCAACTTTAGCTTTTTGATCATTATATTCATCATTTGCAAGTTTGATATTTGCTTTTGCATTTTTTATATCTTCATTTAATAGATTTGAATCAATTGACCTGAGGTAACTTTTTAATTGATCTAGATTGACTTTTGAAACATCATAGTTATTATCTTTTTTATCATAGTAATCTGATTCAAGATTCGAATATTTATCCTTTAAATCAGATAATTGCGAAGATAAATTTGCAAGAGTTTCTTGTTTTTCAGCCTCAACTCTTTGCTGTTCTTCAAGATCTTCTTTTGACTGGCTAAGAACAGTTACATTCTGATAGAAAACATTGTTATCTATTTTTATTGTAAGAGTTATATTTCCAGGTTGCTTAAAATTTCCAGTAACAATAATATAATCTCTTGCCTGAAAATCAAGAGTATCTATTGGAACAATATCATAAGTTGAATAACCTTCTCCAGAAACAATTGCAATCAAGTTTGTTTTTGATTCTTTTTCATTGTTTCTCACACGTATATTTAATTGCACATCTCCTATTTTGAAAGTATCCGGAACAATTCCTATTAGTGAAACAGATTCGTTTAATTCTGAAGAATTTTTATCATAACCATTTGTATAGTTTGAAGAAGGATATTCAGTGGAATTATTATTAATTCCTGTTGAATTATCCGAGATATTTTGAGAAGAAACCAGTATTACTAGAGAAAATAGTAGTAAAACAGCAATTATTCCAGTTAAATATATATTTTTCATTAATAGGATTATAATCCTGTGCTTAAAAATATTGCCCCCTGAATATTTCTTTAATTAAATAGCTCGCTTAAACTTTCTCCTTCACTAGTCCTATAAATTGCTTCTGCAAATAATGGGATAAATGAAATTATCTCAACATTTTTTCCAGGAGTTTCAGGAAGCTTTAAAGTGTCTCCTACAAAAAATAAGTCAAAACAATCAGTTACTTTTTTTACTCCTTCTGTAAATAATCCATGAGTGCAATAGCCATAAGTTTTTAGTGCTCCTGCATTTTTTGCATATTCACATGCTTTAATAAGTGTTCCACCAGTGTCTACCATATCGTCAACAATAAAAACATTTTTATCTTTTATATCTCCGAGTATTTTAAAACTTTCAACTTCATTTGCTCTTTCCCTTGATTTGTAGCCTACAGCAACTTCTGTTATTCCTAGTTTTTTTGCAAAAGCTTTTGCTCTTGGTGCTCCTCCTGCATCTGTAGACATTATAACTAGATTTTCAAGGATCTTTGGATGATTTTCCTTGAGATGTTTTATAACAACAGGATAAGAGGAAAGATTATCTACTGGAACTGTATAAAATCCATCTATTGAGGAATTATGAAAATCAATTGTCAAGACTCTGTCTGCATAAAGACTTATAACATCTGCTACAACACTTGCAGAAATAGGAACTCTGGATTCATCTTTTCTATCTTGTCTTGAGAACTTAAGATATGGAAACACATTGATTATTTCCTGTGCTGAAGATTTTTTAAGGCCCTGATTAATTAAACATAACTCTAAAAACCAGTCTGCAGGTCTTGAATTTGGATTGTGTATGAAGTAGCAATTTCTTTTTCTTACATTTAATTCAATTTTTGGTTTTATTTCACCATCTTTGAATCTTTTTATATCGATCTTATTTAATTCAAACCCATTATTTCCTTTTTTAAGTTCCTGAGAGATTCCTTTTGCAAATTCCCAACCATAACCTTGTGGGTCTGCAAGGAGAGCGCATTTATGTACTGGCATTTTTCACCTTTTTTATGATTTTTATAAAATCAGAGAAATTTTGTGGTTTAAATGGATTACTGTTGTGAAGTATATCTTAGCTGCTTTATTTGCAGGATTATTCTTTGAAATCAAGGGTGTATTTTTAAAGGTTTGCCTTATACTTAGATAATCTTTAAAAACATGAAAGAATTAGTACTCTTGTGGTGATGGTTCGCCAGAAGCCTTATTTCTGAGAATATTATGGAAACACTTGAAACTCAGCTTGAAGAAAAATTCGATGAATTTGCACTGATTAAAAAGCAGAGAGATTCACTTAACCTTTATTTAGGACTTGTTAGAAATCGCGATGAAGAAACTTGGGAACACTCTGTAAGAGTTGGACTTAAGGGAACTGAAGTTGCAGGGTATACTCATATTATTGAACCAAAGGCTTTGTTTTACTCAGGACTTTTACATGATGTTGGAAAATCATTAGTTGATCCAAAATCCTTGAAAAAAAAGAAAGATTTTGGCCCAAAAGACATGGAAGAACTAAGAAAACATGTAATGCTGGGATATAAATTACTTAGAGGAATACATGATTTTTCAGCAAGAGTGCTGTTATTTCATCATTATTTTCAGGAAAATGGATATCCAAGAGCAATTCCTTCAAAAGAAATTGATATTTCAAAAGGAACAAATGTTTTGATATTATATTGTGGAAGGTTACTTAGCATAGTTGATTTTTACGATGCTGCAAGCAACAGAAAGAACGAGAAGTTTGTTCCTGGTGCAACTGAAATTCCTGATCATGAGAAAGTCAAGGAGTCTATTTTGAAATTTAATTCAGATCAAAAGTATCTAATTGAACAGTTGTATGAAAAGGGAATTTTTTAAAATATCGCTCCCGCGAGGCAAATTTGCTATTTTTAGCAAAGTAAATTTGATTAAATGGTTAGTTACATTCTCTCCAAAATCTCTATACGCTTTTCAATTGGAGGATGAGTTGAAAATAATCCTTGTATTTTTCTTTTGAATGGATCTGAAATAAACAATGGAGCAACTGCCTTGTTTATTTTTTGTTTTTCCTGATCTGGAACATGTTCTTTTTCTATTTTTTTAAGTGCGCCTATAAGTCCTGTTGGAGACCTGATGAATTTAACAGCAGAGGCATCTGCCATATATTCTCTTTTTCTTGAAACAGCAAGTTGAACCAATTGAACTACAATTGGAGCAAGAATTGCAAGAATAATTCCAATTACCATGAAAATTGCATTTCCTTTGCTATCATCGTCCCTGTTTCCTGAACTAAACCAAAGGCTTCTTAAAAATATTTCAGAAACTATTGCTATCATTCCAACAAGTACTGCAACAAGAGTCATAAATCTAATATCATAATTTGCAACATGAGAAAGTTCATGGCCTAAAACTCCTTCAAGTTCTTGTTTATCTAATCTTTCAAGAGCACCAGATGTCACACAAATAACTGCATTCTTAGGATCTCTTCCTGATGCAAATGCATTTATTTCAGAACTATCCATAACATAGAGTTTTGGCATTGGCATTCCTGAGGCAAGAGTTAATCCTTCGACAGAGTCGTAAAATCCTTTGTGAAGTCTTCTATCTGCAGGTTTTGCATTAACAGATGCAAGAGCAATATCTGCTGAATAATAGTATCCAACCCATACATAAATTATTGAGATAATTATTGCAGCAATCATTATTAGAGTAAAGTAATCAGGACCAAGTGCTAAACCAATTACTGCGCCAAGTACAATAAAAACCATGAAAACAATTAGGATTAAGAAAAAAGATTTCCATTTATTAGTGGATATTTGATTATAAAATGATATTCTTGGTTCTTGTTTTTTCATTTTCTTTATAGATAGTTATAGTATTAATATAATAGAAATTATATGATATTTAAGTATTACGAATCAACCCTAATTAATCTCTTCAACTTTTGAATGATCGTAAGGAAGTGAATAATAAGGAAATCCCAGATCTGCGATTTTCATTGATAGATCAAGTGCAAGATCAGAGAGTTCTTTTGCAGAATTTGCTTCAAGACTTAGGTGATAGGGTTTTTTATGAATGGAAAAAAATCCATTTTTATCCTTAAAACTAACTGAAGATAGTTCAGGTTTAGTGTGATAAACTGCAAGAACCATTGGAAGATCACTGACTAACTCTGTTATTTTCTCCAGTTCAGGAAAATAATGACAACACAAACCCTTTTTTCCTGTTGGTGCACAATCTGTTCCTGCGCACCTTGGATAATAAGATATACTCACCGCCATTTTATTAAGATAAAAAAATTTAGTTTATAAGAATTTGTATATCTGATTATTGTATTATCTCGGCTTTATTAAAATATAAACACCTAGAATAAGGCAGATAAGGGCTACAATTGAAGATTTATCCGGGATTGGAATAGGAAGCCAGCTAATCAATGCAGATGCTATAAGAATTGTTGCAATTATTTTATTCTCTGAGAATTTTCTTGGTTTCTCGTGTATTAGTTCTATTTTTGGCACTTTGAATTTCCTCCTTTTTTAGATAAATTTTTCAAAAACTTTTATGGTTTTTTGAAAATACCTCTGTCTCTTATATTAAATATAACAATTTGTTCTTTAAAAATATATTGATTAGTATTTGTAATTCAAGTTCTCTATCATTCTTACCAATTAGATTCATTATAGTCTTATTTTTATTTACTCACCCCTAATTATTGAGGGAGAGATAAGGAAAAATAAGCGGTATTTTACAAGTAAAAAAATTGTAGGATTAATCTCAGAACAGTTTTGAATAACTATATGAACATAAGTGTAATTGTTAATGCAAAAAGCATTATAATAACTACTAAGTTTATTCGGCTCATACTTATGTAAAAAGAATATTTTTTGTCGTTTGGATGAGAATTATGGAAGATTTGCTTGTAATAAGGAATATCGTCGTAAGTAAATAGGCTATTTTTTATTACTTTGCCGATTTTAGGATACTTTTTTTTAGTATAGTTATAGAATTTGTATGTAAAAAATAATTCTTCAATGGATACTATTATAACTATAACAAATAGTAACTGAAATAGATTAATATTTTCCATTTTACCTCTTTTTATAGACTTGATAAGAATCTTCTGTTTAAAAATATATTGATTAAATCTCGACCTAGTTTATCCTTGCAAATTTTTTTGTTTTTTCAATATGGTAGATGCAATAATCATTATATCGGAAATCTGTTCCATTAGAATCCATTGAACTTTTACAACCGCCCCTGCAATATACTGCGTATTTGCATGACTTGCAATGTTTTACAAGTTTTTTAGGTTCTCGGTTATATGAAAAAGCTCCTTTTTTTAGCCATAATTCTTTTAATGGAGTTTTTCTAATGTTTCCTTCTACAAATTTATCATTTTGTATAGGGCATCCCTTTAAATTACCTTCTGCATCTACAGAACAACCTGAAAGTCCTGCTCCACAACCAGTCCAAAAACTATCTCTTAGATTTAGACTACCATAATAACCCATACTGTCTCCTACACTAATATTTGTTATTTCTTTTAGCTCCTCTCTATATTTTGCAATCTTTTTACCAAATTCATAAAATTCTTCTTGTGAGATGGAGTCTGCTTTACTTAAACATCCTACTGGCAGAGCATAATATAGGTTCCAGGAATTTATCCTATTCTTTTTTATAAAATTTTTTACATTATCAAGATCGTTAAAATTCTTTTTTGTTATAGAAGTTGTTAGTCCAAAAGGTATCTTATATTTTTTGAAAAGATTAATAGTTTTTAATACTGATTTATAGACTCCTTTTTTATTTCTAAATTCATCATGAACTTTGCCTATTCCATCTAAACTTATATGGACATTAAATGTTTCTAACTTTTTTAATTTTTTAACTATATCCTCATTTATTAGTGTGCCGTTAGTTGTTATTCCGATCTCAATTCCCTTTTTTCTTGCATAGGATAATATTTCAAACCAATCTTTTTTTAAAAAAGGCTCTCCTCCGGAGATATTTATTACAAAAACTTTTAACCTGGCGCAATCGTCAATAAATCTAAAACATTCCTCTTTTGTCATTTCATTTTTTAATTTAGCTCTTGAAGTGTTTCCGCAATGAGAACATCGAAGATTACAATTATTTGTGATCAACCAGGATATTTGATTAGGCCCTCTTAAGACAGGAGATATTGAATAATGTTCTTTAAATTTATAGTCTATAGAACCATTTAGCTTCACTAAACCGGTTTTAGACATAAATGATAGATAATTAAGGGCCATAGGAACAAGTAGGGCATAAGGGACCCGGGTTTCTTTAGACAATTCAAGAAGTATAGATTTTAATTGTTTTTTCCCATCAATCTTATTCAATAATTTAAAACCTATATTATTTATAAGAATTACTTTTAAGGTCTCGATATCAAAGATTGTATAACCGAAATCTTCAATCCTATATCTAAAATCGTTTTTTTGAGGTATTATATTCCTTAAATCCCCTAACATAGAATTTCCAATAAATTCTGAAATCGCAAGAACCATTTTTAATTATTGTATTTTAGGTCTGTAATGCGGAGTTCCGTATTTAACAGTAGCATGTAATGCCTGCCAAACCATTGCTCCAAAAATTGTTAAAAGGAATATAATTATTGCAATAGCAATACCCCAACACCTTTTTTTAACTTCTTTTTTCATAATAAGCTAGTAAGTTTTATTCTTCAAAATCAATGCTTGGCATTGCCTTGTTTGATTCAGGAATCTTAAGGAAGTCTTTCTTTTGTCTTCCATAAAGATTGAAAAAGAAAACTCCTGGGAATTTCTCAGAAGAGTTTTGAAGTTCAAGTACTGAATCATTGTAATATTGTCTTGCATAAGCTACTTTATCTTCTATTGCTGAAAGTTCAGTTTGTAACTGAAGGAAATTTTCATTTGCCTTAAGATTTGGATAGTTTTCTGCAACTGCGAATAATCTTCCAAGTGCACCTTGCAACTGGTCTCCTGCTTTTACTCTTTTTGCAACATCTCCACCTTTAAGAAGTGAAGCTCTTGCATTTGTAACTTCTGTGAATATCTTTTTTTCATGCTTTGCATAACCTGAAACAGTTTTAACAAGAGCTGGAACAAGGTCTGCTCTTTTCTTTAGTTGAACATCAATTTGAGAAAGTGAATTATCAATTCTGTTTTCAAGAACAACAAATCGGTTATAATAGTAGATAAATATAAAGGCAATTATTACGACAAGTACTGCAAATATAATCCCTATAATTAAAGCTAGTCCTAGTACCATATTTTTTATAATTAATCTGGATTTATAAAGGTTTTGAATAAGATTAATGCCTCTTGGCATTAGTTTATGATTATTTATTAATTTTTAATTTCTGAAAGAAAACTCTTATTTCTTTATCTCAAAAACCAACTTTGTTTTGCAAGGAAGTTTTGGTGTTGCTTTTTTGAAAAATGCTCTTACTTTTGGAATATTCTCAGGTCCATTGAAATAAGCTGAAAAAACAGGCTTTCCTTTTCTTACAACAGCTGTTCTTCCTTCAGGAGTCCCAAATGATTTACTCATTCCTGTCTGGATTCTTTCTCCTTTACTTCCTCCAGAGAAAACTCTATTATTTCTAATAATATTATGCGGATAACAATGGCATCTTAAAAAATAAGTTTTTTGAAATATACCGGTCATATCTTTATGCAAAGATTGTCTTACTGCTTCAAGAGACAAGTCTCTTATCTGAATATTTTCTTCTGTAGAAAGAATAACTCCTATTTTGTATTTTCCTTGTTCAAAACCCAATGGATCTCCCATATTGAATTTAACAATCTTTTGAGGAGGAACTTGTTTTACATAAGAATACTGAGTTTTTTTAGATTTTCTAGTATTTGTTACAGGCTTTCTTTTTGAATATGCTTTTGCTCGTCTTACTATTGCCATTTTATTTTACCTCTACCTCGGTGTTTCTTGCTTGTCCTGGAAGGCCTTTTTCAAATATAGCTCTTACAAGACCTTTATTTCCATGAGAATCAGATATTTTTCCTTTGATTTTTTTTCCAGCAGGGCTTGTCCATGTAACTTCTTTTCCTGCAAACTTCTTTGCATCTTCTTTTGATTTTGTACCTACGTCTAGTATGAAATGTTTTTCGTGGATTCTTTTAAGTCCTCTTCTAAACTGTATAACTTTTCCTTTTGTCATTTTTATATATTAATAACGATTAATTATAAAATCCTATAGAAAAAGTAGGTTTAAAAAGGTTTTGAATTCACGATTTAAGCAGTTGTAAGCTCTGCATAAATCTGATTGTAATGAAATAGGTCTTCTTTTGTTTTTTTAACCAATGCTCGTCTAAACTCAACCAGATCTGGATGTTTCTCAAAACTAAAATTTGGATTAAGAATATCTGTAAAGCTGCTTACCCCATTATATTCTTCTGCTAGTTTTTCAAGACTATCCTTCTCATTTATAGCGAAGTCTCTGCTTTTTTCAGTATCTCCGTTTTGATAAGATATCGGTAGTAGGTATTTCATTTTATTAGAATAAAATAGCTATTTAAAAATGTTGCGAATGTTATTTCAACCGGTCAATTCTTGCATGAAGGCCAATTGTTGCCCTGTAATTTCTTAGAAATCTTCTTGCTGCTTCATAAACGCAGATATCTGCCATTTTTCTAGATCTTTTTGGATACTCTAGTCTATTTTTTTCAGGACTTAGTTCAATTGATTTTGAATAATACTTAGACGCTTTATAGAAATACTTGAATGCAGCTCTTGGCTGTGAAAGTGCAACTGAAGCAAGGGCTGCTTTTTCATAAAAAGTTGCAGATAAAAAATAGTTTGCAGAAGCAGTATTGTTGTTACCGTCGAAATAAATTTCTTTTCCTGATTCCACTGCTCTTTCCAGGCAATATTTTCCTGCTTCAAGTTCTGAAAATCTTTTAAGTTCAAACTGTTCTTTTGACATTTCTCCTCTCAGTCCAATTCTAAGACTTTTAAATGCAATTTTCTTTTTCTTTCTTTCTGGAGATTTGGTTTTATTTAGCATAAATTTTCACACCAAGTTAGGTATTTAAAATTAGTGTTTACTAAAAGTGTTTTAATTATTAATTAAAGTTAAATAGAGCAATTTCTTCTGTTAAAGTATTAAAGCTCCCATAGTTCAGTGGATAGAATGCGACCTTGCGGAGGTTGAGACCGGAGTTCGAATCTTCGTGGGGGCGTTTATCCTTAGGGTTAACAAACACCACTTAAGCGATAATTTGTCTACGAGAACTATTCTTTTGTTTTTTTGAGTTATAAGATTGCAAAATTATACCAAATATAATAATTACTAAACCAATGACTGAGGAGATCATAATTTTTTCACCAATTAAAAAATAAATGTAAACAAGAGAAACAAAAGGTGTTAAGAAAATAATATTTGATATTTTAGCTGTATCTCCATATTTAAGGGCTAATTGCCAAAATAGGAATGCTAATCCACTAGGAAATATTCCAAGCCAAAGCAAACCTAATGTCTCTGATATGTTTATTTTAGGTAAAGTAGAAAAAAAGATTACTGCAATTATAAAATATACAGATGTAAATAAGTAAAAAAGAGTCATTGAAGTTGTTCTTTCATAATCTTTTTTCTTTGTAATTACAGAAAATAATCCATAACAAATCGCACCTGCGAAAGCAAGAATAACTCCCATTGTATTATTGATTAAATTAATATTGAGGCTTCCCTGAGTTATTACAATGAATACTCCAATAAAACCTAAGGTTATGGCTAGAATTTTTTTAAAACTAAAAGTTTCATATTTAAACAAGATTGAAAATATCACAATGAACACTGGCCATGTATAGTTTACTATAAATGCTTCTTGAGCAGAAGAAAACATCAATGCGCCATAAAAGAAGACATAATATAGAAAAATTCCTATAAATCCCATTAATGCAAAATAAGCATAATCTTTAGTTTTATATTTTTTAATAAGATTTAGCTTTTTTTGAAAGATAGTTATTATTAAGAGAGTTAAGAAAGCAATTATTGATATGAACAAAGATACCTGAATATTATTTAAATTTTTTAACAAGAGTTTTCCCACTGAAGCACTTGAACCCCATAAAACTACGGATAATATAACATACAGATATGCCTCTTTCTTTACCATATCAAACCTAATTTAAGTATTATTATAAAACTATTCCTTATTAATTTTCATATGTCGGTGCCCACCAAGGAGCGTTTTTTCTATTTTTCTTGTTCAAATTTTCAATATTTTTATCCTCGATAAAAATTATTTTAGTTCAAGACTCCTGGGGAGCACTAAGCGAGATTACTCGTGGGGGGCGTGTGTCCTTAGGATTAATTTAGCAACATAAACCGAATAACTACGAGCCCCACGAGTTCAGATATGTGGCGGGGAGTTGAACTGGAAAGTTATGTTCTGCGACAGGAAGTTGAACTACTGATCATCTGGATCATAATCTGCCCATATTAAAGAAGAATCAACATCAGTACCAAAACCCAAATGTGAAGGTAAATATGCATAATCTACTTCGGCTGAAGATGTAACATCATTTCTATTCATTTTTGAAAACATAGAGTCTAATGCTTTTTCTCCGCCTTGAAAACTATGTAGTTCTCCCCTTTTCTTTATTAATAAAAATTGTTCATCTACAAGTTCATGAATACCTTTTCTTATATAGTGTTCTCTATCATTAGCTAAAGCTAGTGATGCTGCTGCGACTTGTTGAGATTCAGCTATGGTTTGAAAATTTGGTACAACATGAGCAATTGTTTTTGCTGGAAAACGATGTAGCATATAATCTTTAATTGCCTCTTTAACTTGTTGTAAAGTATTTTTATTGTATTCCATTGCTTTTCAATTAAAATATAGTTTATAACATTTTTGTAACACATTTTATCACATTTTTTATCATAATTTTTGTAATACAAATCGTGGGGGCGTTAATCCTTATGGACTTAAATCTCCGTTAAATAGAATCAAAATTGTGAATGAAGATGAATAATTTATCTTTTTTTCTTTTCATCATACGAAGTATCAATTAAAGCTGTTACAATAAACAGAATTAGGGTAATAGAAGTAATTAAGAGATTGGAGTCATTTGAAGCAACAACCCAAACAAAAAATGCTCCAAAGATTATTGTAAGCATCCTACAAACAGCGCGGATATAGTTGAATTTCATTTTAAGTTTCCTCTTATTTACATTTTGAATTACTTATTTAAATTATGGGGTGTTTAACTAATTATTACTGTTATCTTCCAAAAAGTCCACTTAACCATCTAAAAAATTTAGCGATTATATTATTACTAGCACATTTATTATCAATACATAAATTACTTGTGCATTCGAAATTATTTTTACATTGAGAACTAGACGATAATTGAAGAGAGAATCCATCTTGTGAGCAATACTCTTTATTTTTACGATATCCGAATGGGTAACATTTGTTATCATCTTGGCAATTATGTCCGCAAGTATAAACAATTCTATTCACTTGGTCAATCTCTGGAATTTCTACTGGCTGATTTGTAACCCCTACAACTTTTTCTGTCCCTAAACATCGTCCATCTTCACAACCAAAAGGACAAACATAAATAGCTTCTCTACTTGTTACATCAACATATCCTTCTTTATCACAAAAATATTCAAACAGGCCTTCTTCTTTACCTGGCTGAGGGACTTGATTATCTTTAACACAAATATCTGACATAATTTGATACTCTTTAATTCCATTTTCTATTCTTTGAGCAGATCCCAAAGTCTCGCCTTTTGTATAATAACTTTTTCCCTCATCAGAATCAATACATTGCTCTTTCTTTTCTCCCTTTATACATGCACCATCTTTACATCCGTTTGCACATTGATAGCCATGTACTCCCAGGCCTTCGATACAAGTTCCTTCTTGCAATCCTGTATCTGACACACATTCGTCTGTCCATGAACCCTTGTAGTCAGGAGGGCTATTTAGGGTAGTTCCTTTTTCAAAATAATTCCTGCCATTATCACTATCATTACACTCTTCAGCAGAAATAAATCCAATAAATAGAGTTATACCTAAAATTAAAGCAATAGCAAATATTCCTCTTTTCATGATATCTAGTGGATTAATATATTTAAAAATCTATTGTCAACTCAGGTCAGAGGAGCACTTAACTGCCTATTTTTGCATAGTTTAACGTTAATTATCTCGCAGGGGCATTTAATTTAATGTATATATTTTATACATTGAAATGTATAAAATAGTTATAGACAGTTGTTATTGCTTGAAGTAAATTCAACCAATAACAATTTTTAGCTAAATTTACTTTAGATAAAAATTGCTAACTGTTCGAAAGCACTCTAGAGTCATCTGCGAAGCAGATTACCTCGTTTTAAATGATGAAAAGTCTTTTAAACATAATCTCTGATTAATGAAGATGAATGAGTTACTAAAAAAGTATTTTGGTTATGACGAGTTCAAGCCGATGCAGTTGGACATCATAAAAAATGTACTTTTAAAAAAAGATGTGATGGTCATAATGCCCACAGGCGGAGGTAAATCAATTTGTTATCAACTACCAGCATTAAAACTAGATGGGCTTACGATAGTCATCTCTCCATTAATTTCACTTATGAAAGATCAAGTAGATGGTCTTCAGGCCAACGGAATAGAAGCAGAATTCATAAATTCCTCGCTTCCTTTTGAAGATATCATTGAAATTCAAGAAAGGATCCAAAGAAAAGAAATCAAACTATTATATATTGCACCAGAAAGACTTGCTATTGAAAGGTTCAAAATATTTTTAAGCACATTACAAATAAGCCTTATTGCAGTAGATGAAGCACATTGCATTTCAGAATGGGGGCATGATTTTAGACCTGATTATAGAAATTTAAAATCCTTAAGGATACTTTTTCCAAATACACCCATAATGGCGCTTACTGCAACTGCAACAGAAAAAGTAAGATCTGATGTAATAAACCAACTTTCATTAAAAGATCCAAAGATATTCATCTCAAGTTTTGATCGGAAGAACTTAAAATTAAAAATACTAGAGAAAAAAAAATCTTTTGAAAAAATATTAAAATTATTAAAATCATATAAAGATCAGTCTGCTATCATATATTGTTTTTCTAGAAAAGATGCAGAAAAAATTGCAACAGATCTTCGTTACCATGGTCACACAGCACTACCTTACCATGCAGGTTTACCTCCCTTGATAAGACAAAGAAATCAGGATATGTTCATCAAGGATAAAGTAGATATCATTGTTGCAACAATAGCATTTGGAATGGGAATTGATAAACCTGATGTAAGACTTATAATTCATCATACATTTCCAAAAACCCTTGAAGGTTATTATCAGGAGATAGGAAGGGCAGGCCGAGATGGACTTTCAAGTGATTGTGTTTTATTTTATACGCCTGTCGACAAAAAAAAGCATGATTTTTTCATTGATAAACTTCAAGATGTGGATTCTAAAAATAAAGCAAGAAATAAATTACGCGCAGTAATGAATTATTGTGAGGATGAAAATTGCAGAAGAAAACACCTTTTAAGATATTTTGGAGAAGATTTTTTACAAGATAACTGCCAGGCATGTGATTTTTGTCTTGGTGAAATAGGTTTATTAACCGAAAGAAAAGAGCTAGAAGAATCACCTATTAAAAAGATCAATGATATATTTGACAAAGGAATAACACAATATGACGTGGTTTTATTTGAAAAACTAAAAGTATTAAGGAAAGAAATAGCTGCTGAAAGAAATGTCCCTCCGTTTGTAATATTTGGAGATGTTTCGCTTAGAGAAATGGCATATTATTCACCAAAGACAGAACGTATGTTTTTGAAGATTAAAGGAGTTGGAGAACAAAAACTAAAAGATTTTGGATCCAGATTCTTAGAGGTCATAAAAACTCATGATAAAGAAAGACATAAATCCCTGGATACCAATCCCAAGGATAAACCATTAAGTGACACAGAAGAAATTCAAAGACAGATAAGAGAATTAATGAAAAAGAAGGGATAATATCTTAAATCAGATAATTAATTTGAAACTACATTTTATAAATCCCAATATCCTGGCTTAATCATGAAGCTGAAAAAGAGGGTAAGGGATTTCAAGAAATATTATGAAAATAATTTATGGGTTTCAATAGCAATAGTAATTCTACTTATTTTATCTTTGGGACTAATTGAACATTATGCAGGAAGGCTCTTAATTTGTAAATGTGGTTATGTTTCGTTATGGTATAACAATGCAAATGGCCCTGGAAATTCGCAGCATTTGTTTGATTGGTACAGTTTCAGCCATATTATTCATGGAATAATATTTTTTGCAATACTTTCCCTGCTCTTCAAAAAAATGCCACTCAGAACAAAATTAATAATAGCAGTCATAATAGAATGCGCCTGGGAAGGTCTAGAAAATTCTCCTATAATCATCAATAGATACAGAACAGCAACTTTTTCTTTAGATTACTATGGGGATAGTATCATAAATTCTATCTTTGATGTAATTTCAATGATTGTTGGATTTATACTTGCATTTAAGCTCAAAAAATGGCATATAGTTGCAATGGTAATTTTCATGGAATTATTTACATTATATATGATAAGGGACAATTTAACACTAAATATTATTAATCTTATTTATCCAACTGAATTAATAAAAAATTGGCAATCTGCAGCAGTTCCTTTAAAAGAAGTAATAAAAATAACAATTTTTAACAAACTCTTTCTTCCACTTTAGTTAAATAAATCATTACTTAGTTGTTGATTATCTCCTAGTACGGATTAAAAGATAATCAATAAAAACTCATCCAAAAGAAAAATAAACCTATAAGAAAGATTATTGATCCCCCCATCACGTATTCCCAAATAAGAACCTATAATTGGTTGTATAACATATCTTAAGTTTGAAGGTTCTGCAAAAAATTCCATCATTAAACTGTTAAGTTTTTTATTTTAATATACTCTAGTTGTATAAAAAATAATACATAATAAGTAATCTTTATTCTTTATTCTTTATCTTTTGCATAAGTCCTAGCATACCTTTTAAAATATCCTCGGGTGTTGGAGGATTTCCAGGTATTTTCATATCAACAGGCAAGACCTTTTCAACTGAGCCTACAACTGCATAACTATCTTTGAATATTCCTGTACCGCATGCATCATCTCCAAGCGCAATTACAAATTTTGGCGATGGAGCTGCTTCATAAGTCTTTTTTAATGCTTCAAGCATGTTTAAGGCAACAGGACCTGTAACAAGGATTATATCGGCATGACGCGGAGAAGCAACAAAATTTATTCCAAAGCGTTCTATATCATAATAAGGTGTTGTGAGATTCACAAGTTCAATTTCAGGAGAATTATCGCTTCCAGTGTCAACAAGTCTTATAGAAATACTTTTTCCAAAGATTTTATCCACTTCTTTTTTGAGTTTAAGTCCTAATTCTTCAAACTCTTTATCTTTAAATTTAAAACTTTCTGTTTTTCTCTTAAATAGATTTGATATTGGAATTGCCATTTTATTATAAATCATTTCCCTCATATGAAAGATTCATGCTTTTGTTTATTAAAGGAAAATCAGGTACAATATTGCCAATAACAGCAGGTTCAATAGCATACCAATTGCAAAAAGAAGCAGTTCTTATTTTATATCTATCAATTTTTTTATTTTTTATAACTACAAAATGCAAATTTTGTCCTCTGGAAGACTCGACAATTGAAAAAGAATATCCGTCAGTTATTTTATAATCAGAAGATATATTTCCGGATGGGATTGAATTTATTACTTCCTTAATTATTCTGGCTGAATCTTTTATAGTATCTGCCTTTATTAAAAAACGAGCAAGAACATCTCCTTTGTCCATAACTCTATCTGAAGGTACTATTTTTTCATATAATGCATAGGGATGCTTTACTCTTACATCGTTATTTATTCCAGAGGCTCTTGCAAGTGGACCGCTAAGATTCATTGGACCAATTAACTCTTTTTTTACAATCCCAGTAGTTTCAAAACGATCTGATACAAAATAAGAGTTTAGTATGGTATTTACATTTGTTGTAAACTCCTTTGTGAATTTATGAAGATAATCTGATAATTCTTTAAGAACAATTGGAGAAACATCACTTGAAACACCGCCAATTTTTAGACTGCCTTTATAAAATCTGGATTTGCTAATAGCTTCATTCCATCTCATTATTTCTTCTCTAAATATGAAAAAAGGACTCGAACCAGCTGGATATGCAATATCTACTATCATTCCTGAAAGATCTCCAAGCAAAGAATAGATTCTCTCCATTTCTGCAAATAAAACCCTTAGGTGTACTGCTCTTTGCGGCACACGAATCTTGCATATTTTTTCAATTGCATTACAATATGCAAGAGAATTTGCAACACTTTCATCACCGCAAATTGATTCTGAAATTAGCAGTCCTTCTTCAGGAGTTTTTCCTTCAGACAATTTTTCAACTCCACGATGTTTCCAAAAATGGCGTATCTCAAGGTTGAAAATTGTCTCCCCAATAACACTAAATCTGAAATGACCTGGTGCAATTATTCCTGCATGAACAGGGCCTACGGGTATTTGATAAATTCCTTCTCCTTTTACTTCACGAAAAACATATTCTTCTGACTCAGAAATCTTTTTTTTAACTGGTATTTTTGAATTTTTAAATGATTTTAGCAATGGATGGAATTTTTCAGGATAGATTTCGTGCAAAAATAATCTTCTTGTGTCGCAAGTAGAATCAAAAATTACTCCAAATCCATCTTTTATTTCACGTTCATACAAATAGGCAGTAGGAAATAAAGAAAATATTGAAATATTTGAGGTTTTAGCATGAGTTTTTACAATTAAAATCTCTTTATATTCTTCATTATCAAAAACATAAAATAAATCAATTCCACGAGAGTTATCAAAATTGTCAGCAGCAAACATACTGATTAGATTAAATTTTTTATTTTTTAGTGCTTCAACTAACTTGAATACATTTTCTTCAGATATCAAATAAATTTCATCTGGATTATTTACAATAGTCTTAATTTTTGTAAATTCTTTTTTTAGTTCGTGAATAAATTTTTCCATATTAATTTCCTGTGAGTTTTAAGGTTATAATTTTAAGTAGATTTTGTAGTCCCTGGGGGAAATAAACTCCCAAAATAAATAAAATAACAATTAAAATAATTATTGGAATTTTCATGCTTAAATATATTCGGTATTTTTCTATTTTTTCTTTTCCCTGGAATGTAGTTAGATTAATAATAAGCCAGATGAATGATCCTGCAGCAACAAAAAGGAAAAAAAGAACTAAAAGACATAATAACAATGAACTTTGTGCAAGCGAAGTCAAGATATAAAATTTAGGGAAGAAAATTGGAAAAAGAGGTGTTCCGATTATTGCAATACTTCCAATAATTAGTCCAAAACAAGCAAGAGGCTGCAATTTTAAAATATCCTTTATATTTCCGGCTTTCATGCTTCCTGACTGCCTGTGAATAATACCTGCTGAAAAGAATAATAATGCTTTTACAAGTGCATGTGCTAAAATATAATACAAAACCCAGAACATGTTTCCAAGGGCAATTCCAATGAGCATGAATCCCATATTTTCCACACTTGAATAAGCGATTAGTTTTTTCAAATTGGTTCTGACAAGCATGCTTAAGCTTGCAACTGCCACAGTTAGAATTCCGAATATCATCAAAATAATTGATGCAGCAGGACCCATGCTAGTTGGAGCAATTAGAACATACATTCGGATTATTGCATAGATACCAATATTTAGTACAACTCCTGAGAGTAATGCGCTAACATCTGAAGCTGCTTTTGAGTGCGATGGAGGAAGCCAGGTGTGGAAAGGAACTATGCCTGATTTTGCAGCAAAGCCAATAAACATGAAAATAAATGAAAAAAATAACAGTTGCGGAGAGATCTGCTGAGATATTGAAAACAATACATCCCAATTCAGGGTTGAAACTCCATTAACACTTTTACTTGCAGCAAAAAGAAAAATAAGTCCAATAAATGAAAATAGCATTGCTGTAGAGGTTATAAAAACATATTTCATTGCTGCGACAATATTTTCCTTTGCATTAAGTGTTACAATAAGAGTTGCTGAAAGTATTGTAGTTATTTCTGCAAATATCCATAATAGAGCCAAATTATTTGAACTAAATACCAGAACCATGCTAAACAATAAAAAATTATAACTTAGGTAAAACAATTTTATATTTGTCTTATTAAATTCTTTTTCATGTATAAGGGATTTTATATATCCCTCTGCATAAATTGCAGCGAGTAAGAAAATTATTCCTGCGATTAAAATCTCATAAATACTAAATGCATCAAGCATCAGATAATTGTTTTTTAATACTGAAATAGGTAAATTAAATCTCAAAAGTAAATATGAATATATCAGGATAATACTTAATGAATGAAGCACGGTTACATAATTCATTGTCTTACGAGACCTCGAAAATAATACTATTAAGGACACTGCCAAGAGTATAATTATTATAATTGCAAGTATCATTTTTTAGCCCTCCTATTAAACCAATTATGGAAAGGATTTAATTTTTTATGGAATTCTTCCATAGATGAATCCATACCAAAGCCCAGTATGCAAGTAATTGCAACTAAAACTAGCAGGTCCATAAGAACCATCATTTCAATTAAAAGAGGCATCTCTCCAATAAAAAGGCTTAAGAGCACAACTCCATTTTCCATAACTAAATACCCAATTATTTTAACTATTATTTTTCTTCTACTAAAAATAATCATAAATCCAATCATTACAAGAGAAAATCCAATTATAACTCCAAAATAATAAAGTGAACTAAGCCCTAAATAATCTTTTATTTTTGAGAAAATAAAAAAACTGAAAATAATTATTAGCAGACTAACAAATATAGATGATACTGGTTTTAGATAATGATATTCTATATCTGTAAATATTTTCATATGCCATTTGGTCCATCTCAGTAATATTGGAATAAGGACTGACTTGGAAATTATTGTAAGGGCTGCTGCAAATAAGAAGGTATAGTTTCCTTCAGATAAAAAAAACAAGATCGCAATAAACGAAAGTACAAGTGAGTGCAAAGAATAAACATTTATTAAAGAGACTAAATTCCTTCGAGAAATAATAATTGTTGTAAGTATTACTAGCAGTACAAGTGATATTTTTAACAATTCATCGATTAAAACAGGATTCATAGCAACATCTCCATCATAAGTGTAATTAACGAAAGTAAAAAAGCTATTGCAAAAATGATTGGAAGCCTAAATAACCTGGATTTTGCAATAAATGATTCTATTATTCCAATGCTTATTGCAAGAATTATACTTTTAATTAAAAAGGCAATTAAAGAGGTTCCAATTCCGATAAGAGATAAAGGCAGATTAAATCCTATTGGAAAAAATAGATTAATAATTATTGCCATAAGTAATACTTGTTTTACTCCTGAAGATAATTCCATTAGTGCAAGATTTTTTCCTGACTGCTCAAGAATCATTGCTTCATGAACCATTGTAAGTTCCAGATGTGTTTCAGGATTATCAATAGGTATTCTTGCAGTCTCAGTTAAAAGAACAATTATAAGCGGAATTAAGAGTAACCACAAAGAAGCATGAACAAGGCCTACTGATGTAGCCCCAAATATTTCAAAAAAATTGACACTGTTATAAACAAATGCCAGAGTTGCAAAAATTATTATTACTATTGGCTCAATTATTGATGAGATACTCATTTCTCTTGAACTTCCCATTCCACCAAAAGTACTTCCTGCATCAAGACCAGCAAGAGCCATAAAAAACTTGGCAAGAGCTAGAATATAGAGGAAAAGTATTATATTACCAAAGCCAAAATAATTATCAGGTATAAATAGCAGAGGTACAAATAATATTGCAACTATACTGCAGATAATATTAATATAAGGAGCTACCCTCATTATAAAAGAGGAGTTAGTTGAATAAATACTCTCTTTTTTGAAGAGTTTTAATAAATTATAATATGCCTGAAATAATTTCGGGCCTTTTCTTCCTTGAAATAATGCCTTGACTTTTTTTATGAGTGATATATAAAAAGGAGCCAGGATAAGAACCACTAGTATATTGACTATTGCAAATAAAAAAAAGCTAATCATCTTATAACCACCCCTACAATTATGAGTAATGCCAAAATAGTCAAGAAAATATATAAAATAAATGAATCTAAATCAATTTTATTCTGTATTTTGTATAGTTTTTCTGAAATATAGTGAACCATTTTTAGTGGTGGAAGATATAAGTATTCCTCGAAAAATTTAATTAAACTTAAACTTGCTTGACCCTCTTTAAATATAACTCCTTTTGAATCATAAAATGTAGGCTTATTTATTTTTTTTGGTTGATAAATACTTGAAAAAATTGTAACAATAGGTTCAGAAAATCCAGATGCAGTATATTCCATTTTGCTATTCTGCGAATTTATACCACAACCCCATGTTTCACTTACACGTGAATGTTTATTCCCAATGTTTCTTATAATTAGGTAAGCAATAACCCCAATTATAAATGTTCCAATTGAAATCCATAATAAATTAGGCAGATCAAAAGAAACTCCTGCTTTCTCTCCAATAAAATTTAAGATCTGGAATGAAAATACACCAATAACCATGCAAAGTATTGCAAGTATAGCCGGACCAACTAACATAAATTTGTCTGCTTCTTTTGCTTCTTTTGCTTCTTTTGAACGTGGAACAGCTAAAAAAACAATTCCAAATGCTTTTACAAAACATGCTGCCGCAAGAGCACTTGTAAGTGCGAATAATGACATAGAAATCATTAAAATTAGTTTAATTAATGGCGAAGATATAGAATTTGATTTGAAAAATACCTGGAATATCATTAGTTCACTTACAAATCCATTGAAAGGTGGAAGTGCGCTAATTGAAATTGCTCCAATTAAAAATAATAAAGAGGTATATTTCATATTTTTTACAAGTCCACCCATTTTTTCTATATTTTTTGTATGAGTAGCATTGACAACAGAACCAGCAGTCATGAAAAGCAAGCTTTTGAATAAAGAATGATTAAATGCATGAAAGAGTCCAGCAAAAAGTGCTACCAGGGCAATAGCTGGAAGAGAATAATAAGTAAATATCATGTACAAACCAATGCTTATTAGAATTATTCCAATATTTTCTATGCTACTATATGCAAGTAATCGTTTAAGATCTTGTTCTTTTAAAGCATAGATTATTCCAAGTAATGCAGAAATAGTTCCAAAAATTAGAATTGCAATTCCCCACCATAATTGCTGCTGTGAAATAATGAAAAGAAATCTTATAAGGCCATAAATTGCGACTTTTATCATGACTCCTGACATTAATGCTGAAATTGAGGAAGGACTTGCAGGATGAGCATATGAAAGCCATTTATGAAAAGGAACCATTCCAGCTTTAGTTCCAAATCCAATAGCTAGAGTAATAAACAAAATTGAGGAAAGAAAAGGAGAAAGGGAAGTATTTGTAAAATCAAGAGTGCCTGTGTTGATATAGATTAAAATAAATGAGAAAATAAGGAAAATAGTACCTAATTGAGTCATCACAAAATAAAATATTCCTGCTTTTTTTGTTTCTTCTTTTTCATAATCAAAAAGCACGAGTAAAAATGAAGAAATAGACATAAGTTCCCAGAAGAATAAAAATCCAAGAAGATTATGTGAAATTACAACAAACATCATAGATAATATAAAAAGAGCCATAAGAGAGACTAAAAAATTCCTTTTTTTCACACTTTCAAAATGTTCCGCATATGAAATAGAGTATATAGAAACGCAAAATCCAACTATGCTTATGATTATTATAAAAAAAGCAGCCAGAGAATCAATAAGCATTGAAAAAGCTGTTCCAGATACAAAAATTTGAAAACTAATGTCTTTTCCTAAAAGGACTTGTAAAGAGAGAAATATTGAGATAAGGCAGGCAAGCATGATGAGTATAAGAGAGATCTTTCTCAGAGAAGAATGTTTCAGTTTGAGTCCAATTAAGGGAATAACAATTGAAAGTAATAATATCAAGAACACAGCTGTAATTAATAATACCATCTTTAATTTACAGAAAAATTAGATTCTCCGCCTCACATAAATAAAATCATAAAGTTTCATAAGTTGTCAGAATCGATTTTATTTAAAAAGCTTTTGGTAAATTTTTAGAAAACTTTAAAAATAGACTTCAAAATTTAGATAAAATTCCATTCTTAGTTTGTAAGAATTGACTTGAAGTTAAAATATCTCTGAAAGTGTGAATTTATTAAAGAATCCAGTTAAAAAGATATCCTGTAAAAATAATTCCGGCTGTAACAATTGCCACATAAATAATCAAAAGCCTTATTTTCAAAACTTTTCTGAGTATTATTATTTCAGGCAGTGATAATGCAACAACCGCCATCATAAATGCAAGCGCAGTACCCAGAGGAAGACCTTTTTCAATTAACGAACTTATAATAGGTATAATTCCCGCAGCATTAGAATAAAGAGGCACACCAATTAAAACTGCAATGGGTACGGCAAACCAATTACCTTTTCCGGCTATTTTGGTGAGAAGATTTTCCGGAGCATAGCCATGAATAAAAGCTCCGATAGCAATACCTATTAAAACATAAGGGAAGACCCTTCTAATTATTGATTTAACTTCTTGATATGCTTCTTTAGCTCTTTCTTTTTGTGTTTTCTTTTCCAATTTTAAATTTTTTTTGATTTTGATCTTATAAACATAATCTTCAACATACTTTTCTAAATGCATTTTTCCAAGTATAAATCCTGCAAAAACTGAAATTATCCATCCTGAAGCAATATATAAAAGAGCAACTTTCCAGCCAAATAATCCCCAGAGAAGAGCTGCTGCAACTTCGTTGATTAAGGGAGCAGCGATAAGATATGAGAAGGTTACTCCTAATGGAACTCCGGATTCAACAAAGCCAATAAATAAAGGGACTGCTGAACATGAACAAAAGGGGGTAAATATTCCAATAGTTGAAGCAGTCATATTTCCGAAAATCTCAAATTTTTTTGAAAGAATCTTTTTAACTTTTTCAGGAGCCAAATATGTTCTGATGTAAGAAACTATAAAAATAATAACTGCAAGTAGAATAAATATCTTAATGCTGTCATAAATAAAAAAGTTTATTGCTTCTCCTAATATGCTTACTTGTTTTAAACTAAATATAGAATAAACTAACCAATTTACAAATATCTGAACAGGGTAGAATAAATCCATTTTATGTAAATTTTCTTGGTTTTAATAGCCTCTTTATTTCTTCTGAAGTCAATACCTTACCGTACGAAACTACTTTTTCATCGATTACCAACGCAGGTGTAGACATTACACCATATTCCATTATCTTTGCTATGTCTGTAACTTTCTCTATATTTACTTTTATCTTCTTTTCATTAACTGCTTTTTTTACATTTGCCTCAAGAATTTTGCAGTTTGGGCACCCAGATCCTAAAACTTTAATTCTCATTTCTTCTCATCCAATAATTTAATTAGTTTAGATATACGAATATCATTAATTTTATAAAAAATCTTTTTTCCTTCCCTTCTTGACCTAAGAACTCCTGCTTTTTCTAAATTTCCCAAATGAATCGAAACAGTTGATTGAGTTCTTTTTACATGAGGGAATATTTCACATACACATTTTTCTCCGTCTACAAGAAATTTAACAATTCTTAGTCTTGTTTCATCTGCTAATGATTTTAAGATGTCTATTTCTGCCATTAACATATTGATATATATCAATATATAAATATTTGGGTATATATCTAAAAGCTGTTCTGTTCAGAGTTTATTCATGGATTAATTTTAAGTTATCAAATAATTTATAAATCTCTTATTTTTCTTGACTTTATGAAAAAGAAAATAATTATTTTAGGCATATTACTAGTTTTAATATTTTCAGTATTAATAGGCCTTTTTATTACAATTCAAGAAACTAGTAAAAATGAAATTCGTGAAGAAGATAATGAGGACATAGAAATTAGTTTTAGGAATTTAGTTGAAACTGCTTATCCTGATTTTAAAGATTTTGAAAACCAAGAAAGTTTTGCAGGAAAAAAAGTTAAATTTGAGAACTTAGATGGAGATAGATATTATGTATATATGGTTTTAGGAAGTGGTTTACCAATTGCAGAAGCTACTTGTTTTCGAGTTGATCGCGCTGGCAGAGTATTTAAAATCGGAGTATTCCCAGATTTTCTTGACTCATATTTAGGCTACCGCGACATTGATCCAAAAAATTGCAAGGGAATAAAATAATAAGACTATTATCTCTTTTTCCCACAACTATTACAATAACCTTTATGAACACAGATAATGCCTTGGCATTTAGAACAAGTCCATTTTATAGCCTCATTTTTAACAAATTTCCTGATTCCTGATGATTTGATATTTTCAAGATTTTCAATCATGCTCATATTATATTTGGTCCTATACCTTTTATCCAAATGTTTTAACTTATCGCAGGGAAAAATTTTACATTCAAAACAAAACCTTGCCTTTCCTTTTTGAAAAACTTTACAATTTTTAATTTTGCAATTCAAGCAACTTTTAGACTTATTGTTATTTTCTTGCCTGCAACCAGGACATTTATTTTTCTCTCTTAAATAAGCCATGCAAATGCCACAATCCATTCCACAAGGGGCAATGAGTTTTGAATTAAAATTTGTCTTATTCATTATTTTAGAAGCATATTAAGGTATAAATGTTTTACTTTACAAAATCAAATCTTAATTTGCTTTCTTTTCATATGAAGCATCAATATATCCTTCTTTTTCATAAGAATCCATAAAACCTTGATATAAATTTTCAGTTGTCTCTTCAGGACCAGGGTCTCCTCTGAGTTTTAAGCATGCGAAATGCAATGTTTTAAAGAGAAGTCCATCAATTTCTGCTTGTCTTTTGAAATATCCTGCAATTTCTGAGGTTTGTTTTTTTGAAAGCTTAGGTTCTTCCCAATTTGCAACAAGCCATGACCAGTCACCCTTAAACCCTCTTTTTAATTGATTCCAGGCCTTATCAGTATAATAACTATGGATACTATTTCTTGTATCTGAGAGCTTAAGTAAAGTTCCTTCTCGATTAAGGTATTTGCAACATTTTTTAAACATTTCATCCAAAGATTTTGCTCGCATATCCATTTGAATCGCAATATTTGCAGCAACTTCAATATGAGGAATTATATCTTTATCAAAATATTTAAGTTTTAAATCTCCTGTTTGTTTAAAATGTATATAATGATCTTCATGTTCACGAACTACTACATCTAATGGATTTTCTGTTGTGAATGCTCTTTTGAATAAACTTCTTTTATCTTGATAAGTTCCAACAGCATAAGCAATTGACTCCGCATCATAGAAATCCAAAACCATTGGTTTTGATTTTTTGTTAAAAATCGCTTCAAAACCCTTGGAAACATTTTCGAGTGTTACTTTAATTTTAGGGTCATCAATTTTTTCTAGAATTCCCTTGATATTATTCAGCGGCTCAACAACATTTTTCTTTTTTTGCCTACTGAGTTCATAATTCGCGTGGTTTGCATGATCCACATAATCAATCATGGTTTCAACTAAATTCCTAACTTCGGTTTCAGTTCCAAGACTTTTAACTAAATCATCTTTTCTTAGTCCTGAATAAAACAAAATTTTTGCATTATCAAATGTTGTTTCCATAATAGATTTAAAATCTTAAAATATAACCCTTTATAATTATTGCCATTCAAAAACAATTTGGTCGCCAAAATAAAACAACATTCTTTTTTATATTTTAGAGACTAATTATATAAATGAAAACTAAATTTTCTTGCGATGATGGATTTATGGTTGAAGGAGAAGAGAATGAAGTACGCTTAGCTGCGTATATTCATATGGCAATGAATCATCCTGAACTTGGAATAAGTCAGGACGATATGAAACAACATATGCAGAATATGTAATTCTCCTAAATTAATAATTAAATCAATATATGGAAAAGCAGATATTTGTCCAGATAGTTTATACTTTTTCTGCAAAAACCTGATAGTTGTCAATTAAAAAACTACTAGATTTTATATATTTTATTCTCTATAATATATGCATTATTTTTATTTAGATTTTTATTTTCAAGCTTAGAATCGCGGATTAATTGTCTGTTAAAAACTACAATATTTTATATATTTCTTTTACTTAAAAGATATATCTTCTTGGTAAGTTTTTTTTGCGTTATAAATTCCAGATGTGACTTCTTAAATGATTACCAAGAAAATTCTAAATAGACATATGGGAGTAATTAAGATATAAACACTGCCATTTAATCTACTCGCGGCAGTTCGCAATTGATACTCCCTATGCGTCAAAAGCCGAGATAAAAAGTTTTGGATTGGGTTGCTGTAATTTGCATTTTAACCTCAAGGGAAGCAACCCAATTTTAATTTAAAGAATTATATTTCATATAAAGTATAAAAAAAGTTAAAAATTGTCTTCTTAAAAACTACAATATTTTATATATTTCATTTCATTATATAATACATCTTCTTGGTACCTTAAGTTATTCTTTTATCAATTTTAGATTTGACTTCTTTTAAGCTGTTACTTCTCTAGATTACCAAGAAAATTCTAAATAAACACACAGGAGGTAAAAAATGAGAACTGAAATTTTATCAATGGTTCTACTTGCAAGTATACTACTTATGAGTGTACTTGGCACTAGTATGATATCTGCTCTAGGAACTAGTGACTATAACGTAGGGGTTGGTGGCGCAGGTGCTCCTAGTTATTCTAGCGAGTCTGTGCAAAGTGCTAGTCAACAAAGTACAAGCATTGCAAGTCAACCAATGCAAAGTCCATATGAGGGCAGTCAACCTATGGAAAATCCATGTGATCAAGGAATGCAGCAAACCCCTAATCAAGGAGTTCAACTGAGTCCTAATCAAGGAATTCAAATGAGTCCTAATTTAGGAGTTGGACAGCAAAGTCCTTATGATTCAGGAATGCAACAGAGTCCTTATGATCAGGGTATGAATGGTGCTTCTAGTCAAACTACCAGCAGCACATACTACTCTTATTCTAGTCAAAGCCAAAGCGCTTATTAGATAAGTGGCTGATTTAATGGGTTGCTGTAATTTGCATTTTAACATAAAAAAGCAACCCAATTTTAATTTAAAAAATATATCTTATAGGAAGTATAAAATAGATAGAAAGTTATTTTCAAGTGAAGTGAATTCATCAAAAATAATAAGATTTTTATTTAGACAGAATGATTATAATCGAATTGTCTTCTTAAAAACTACTCTATTTTATATATTTCATTTCATTATATAATACATCTTCTTGGTAAGTTTTCCGTTATAAAATTTTTAGATTTGACTTCTTTTATGCATTACCAAGAAAATTCTAAATAAACACACAGGAGGTAAAAAAATGAGAATTGTAAATTTTTCAATATTATTACTTGCAAGTCTACTTGCGATAGGTTCAATAAACATTGCAAGTGTTTCTGCAGGATATAATTATGGAAACTATGGACATGGAGGCTATGGAGGACATGGTTATTATCCGGGTCATTATGGAGGATATGGACATGGAG
Organism: uncultured archaeon; assembly: GCA_902385625.1. Taxonomy (GTDB): domain Archaea; phylum Nanobdellota; class Nanobdellia; order Pacearchaeales; family GW2011-AR1; genus ARS1285. Next base: position 37,252 of record CABMGE010000007.1, read on the forward strand.
GCTATGGAGGACATGGCTATAGTGGTTATGGACACGGTTATAGATAAAAAGAGAATAATAGTTTCCTTAATTCTAAAATTAAGCTGTATGAAAAATATTTTTTTATATAATGCAGCTTAATTTTTAAAAATCATTATATTCATTGGCTTAAAGATTCTTGGTAAAAGTTTTTTCTTTAGGAGATTAACTTTTTTTAAGCCATTTTTTAGACATCAAGAAAAATTAAATAAACACAGGAGGTAAAAAAATGAGAACTGCAATTTTTTCACTAGTGTTACTTACAAGCATACTGCTACTAGGTACATTTGGCATTAGCATAGTTTCTGCATATCCTTATGGAGGAATGCATAGCGGATGGGGAGGAATGCATGGTGGCTGGGGCGGACATGGTTTCGGTGATCGAGATGACTTTAGATTTAGATCATTTGGATTTAGGCCGTCCTTTGATCGCGACGACTTTAGATTTAGATCATTTGGATTTAACCCATTCTTTGATCGAGATGACTTTGCATACAGACCTTATTGGGGTTGGTAATATTAATCCCACAAACCAGGTTAGTATATAATTAACTAGTTGATTAAACCTAATTGGGTTGTTATTTTAATTCATTTAAGATTTGAGCAACCCAAATTTATATTTTAGAACTCGCAAGTTTTTACAAAAGCATAATACTTTATCAAATAAAGTAATAAATTGTCTTCTTAAAAACTACAATATTTTATATATTTCATTTTCTTATATAATACATCTTCTTGGTAAGTTTTCCGTTATAAAATTTTAGATTTGACTTCTTTTAGGTATTACCAAGAAAATTCTAAATAAACACACAGGAGGTAAAAAAATGAGAGCTGCAATTTTTTCAATAGTGCTACTTGCAAGCATATTAATGCTTGGAACATTAAGTGTTGCCATGGTTTCTGCTTGGGGAGTATCTTCATATGGAATGTATGGTGGTTATTATCCTTACAGCGGTCTTTATTACAATAATTTCTACAGACCATATGCATGGGGTAGTTTCTATCGACCATATTATTATAGCAACTTCTATCGCCCATGGGGATGGAATATGTATGGATGGTAGTATGCCCAATACAATGATGTAAGAACTTTTCAAAGATAGTTTTAATCTATCTTGAGGTATATATTTTATACTTTCGTATAAAATAGGTAAAAATTACTATCTAAAATGTCATTTTTTACGAAGTAAAAAATTATCTTATTGGGTTGCAAGCCTAGTTTGTTTTAAATTTAAAGCAACCCAAATTTATATTTTAGCAAACCAGGACTAGAACATTCCTTTTATTTTTTCTAAAACAGATCTTTCTTTTTTTCTTCTCATCCCGTTTATTATTTCAGAAGTAACTGCTCCGGCTATTGCGCCTACTGCAGCAGCGATTATAATTGAGGCATAGGGATGTTCTTTTATTACATCTTCTGTTTTTTCCTTTACATCACTTAGTCTTTCTTCTGAAGAATTCCAAATATCCTTTGCTTTTTCTTTTAATCCCCTGTTTTTTTTAGCTGGCATTTTATATATTTATCCTCCCTTTTAAACTAATTTTACAATGATTCCAATGATTAGGAACATTATACCCATTATTAAAAATGAAACTGATTTACCCAAATGAACATATTCAATTAAGAAAAAAACTGCAGATAAAACCAAAAATAAAATCGAAATAAATATTATAAGAATAGCAATCAGTTCTTTTATTATCTGTCTTTTTATTTTATTAATTCTTATTTCAATATTTCTGCATAACTCTTCTTCGAGTTGCTTTAAAAATCTTTGAACACTTGTTGAAAGGCTTTCTTTGATGTAATCTAGTATTCCCATTGTTAATTTAATGATTGTCTAATTTTTAAACATCCCTGTTTACTAAAATATATTAATATAATATAGAGATTGGAGTAATGTTATTGTTAATATTCTTTTTAGATTTATATAAATAATTTGTCTTGTTTTATACAACAAAGATTTAAATTAAATTTTTAATGTATAATTTTATACATGAATGTATAAAATTAGATGTGATAACTATTTTATTCGAAATCAATTCGCCTAAAATAGATATTCTCTAGTATTTTTTATATTTTATGTTGACTTCAATCTTAAAATGGCAAAATATGGAAAAGCTGCTCAAAAAAGTGTAAAAAAAGCAGTACATAAATACAAGAAAGGAAAATTGAAAAGTGGAAAAAGTGGGAAAAAAGTTAAGAATCGAAAACAAGCTGTTGCAATTGGTCTTTCTGAGGCAAGAAAAAAAGGTGCAAAAGTTCCAACTAAGAAATATATGTCTTTTTTAAATATATTTTCTTTTAATCGTTAATTTTTTTAAGGTCTCTTAAAAATTCAATAAAAAAACTCAAAACCATAGGGCCTATAAGAAAACCAAAAAATCCGAAGATTGGAATCCCTCCTAAAACTCCAAGTAAAATTATTATCGGATGTATCGAAGATTTTTTTGCAACAATTGTCGGCGCAATAAAGTGATCCACAAGTACAGTCATTAATAATCCGGTGATTAATATAATGCCTGCTGAAACCAATGAATTGTTTATCAGGTTAAAAATAAATACAGGGATCCACACAATTGAAGGACCAAGCATAGGGATAAAAGCAAATAGAGCGATTAAAAAAGCGAGCAAAAAATAACCATTTAATCCTGCAAGTTTAAATCCTACGAATGCAATTGTAAAATCAATTATTGCAATTAAGAAATAGCCGTAAAAAATATTTTTAGTTGTTTTTCCAACCCTGCTCATAATTTCATCCTTATTCTTTAATGGAAATATTTCTTTTAAAATAACAATAAAATTATTCCATTCAAACAATAAGAAAAATGTCAGAAATACTATAATTATCAAATGGACAATAAATAAAGGGATGTCTTTTGCAACAGATACACTAAACAATAAAATAAATTCATTTATTTTTTCACTAAACTGTCCATAATAATTTCCATGAGGAATTCCAATTTTTTCTGCATAACCGGATATAGAACTTGTAAATCTAATCAAGCTATCTTTATTCAGATACTGTGAAGCTTCATTTGTTAGAGAGAATGCTACTGAAGAGCCGATTACCAGGATGATTATAAAGACTGCAAGAATTATAAGTATTGCAGAAAGTTTTTTATTTATATGCCGAGATAAATAATTTTGTATTGGAAGAAGAAGGTAGGTAATTATAAAAGACGAGAGTATTGCAGTTAGAAAATCTTTTACAATAAAATAAGAAATTAAGCCCAGTATTAATACTGCTACAAACAAATAAATTTTTTCTTCTTTTGTATTTAGATTTGCCATTTTTGAAAAGTTGGCGCTTTAGACAGGTAAATTCAGGAGATTATTTTTTTAAAATGAGATTAGTCAAAAAAAAACAACACGATTATATAAAGAAAAGCGACTTATTTTTTTCTATGGATAAAGTTGTTCACTTCGAGATACCTGTAGAAGATATTGAAAGAGCAAAAAGTTTCTACAGGACTACTTTTGGCTGGGAAATCATAGGTATTCCAGAAATGGATTATAATTTTGTTCATACTTGCCAGACTGATGAGGATGGAATGATTAGTGAGAAAGGGGCCATCAATGGAGGCATTAGGAAAAAAAATGAGATAATAAAGTCTCCTGTAATTACAATTAATGTTTCAGACATTAATGAAGCATTATTTTTAATTGAAAAAAATGGTGGAAAAATGATAATTAAAAACAAAGTTGGAAACATTGGATTTTCAGCATATTTTGAAGATACTGAAGGAAATGTAATTGGACTTTGGCAATCAATTCCAATACAAGAGATTTTAGATGCGAGTGTTCAGGAGGATATAGATATCCTTGGACAAAATATTCATGAAGAAAAGTTAGAAAATGAAAAAACAGAAGAAAAGAAAGTTCTTTTAAATGAAATATAAATAACTTTTAATCGTCATCATTTCTAGATCTGGTTGGAGGGCTTTGTTTTATTGAAGATGTTTTATTCCCAATTTCTGAAACAGTTAGATTTGTATTTAAATCTCCAATAAAATAAGCATCAAGAAGAGAATTTGCATTTGCTGAATGAGGACTTCCGCGATTTCCCTTAGTATCATATAATTCAGTTGCATCTTTTCCACAGCCTGAAACTATTGTTGAGTAACCTCCGGGATGAGAACCAATATATGAGGTTATATCATAAACTTTATTGTTAATAATCATCCAGCAATCAGTTGCTTTGTTATGTTTTTCTATTTCTTGCAATGTTAAACCTATTGTATCTGATAAACTTCCATTTTCCTGAATCTGAGATCCTGGCCTGGAGATTAAATTTGAGGAATTATTTTTATTGGCTATTAAAAAACCGGTAATAAAGAGTGCCACTAAAAAAGCCCAGGCGATAAAAATTCCTGTATAAAAAATTGCTTTTGTTAGTTTCATAATCCAAATTCCTCAGTTATTATATTTTTCTTATTTATTCCAAATGAGATTAATTGTTTTTTAATTGAATTCATCATATTTGGAGGACCACATATAAAAATTTTGCTGTTACTTAAGTATTTGGAGTTATTCTTTATATATTCTAAATTTAAAAGGCCGCTTTTTTCAGATATAAACGGATAAATGTTTAATTTTTTAGTTTTTGAAATTTTATTTGAGATTTCTTTTAATTCTTTTAAAAATACGCATTCTTTTTCAGTTTTTACAGAATAATACAGATCGATATTATCCCCATCAAAAGAACCTGGGCTGTCATCAATTGACCGAATCATTGAAATAAAGGGGGTAATCCCTATTCCCCCTGAAATAAAAATGTAATTGTTTGAATGATGATTAACAAATGAGAATTTTCCAAATGGACCTTCCAGTTTTACTTTACTTCCCACTTTTACATTCTTAAGGTTTGCAGTATAGTCTCCAAGATCTTTTATTGAAAAAATAATATCTTTTTTATTTGGAGAAGAGCAGATTGTAAATGGATGAGGCTCGTTTGTAGTTATATCTGACTCAATTGACAAGAATGCAAATTGACCTGGAATATAATTAAGAGGTTTATCTTTTGTTTCAAGAGTTATTTCGGTTAGATTTCCAATTTGTTTTATTGATTTTACAGTGTATTCGTATCTCTTCACGAATTTTTTCCAAAAAAGAGTTCTGTATGAAAAAGAACCGATTCCGATTATAATAAATAAAACCATGTAACTTTTAAGAAAAATACTTCGAGAAACATCGCTTGAAATTAATAATACATGAAGACTTGCAAGAATATATGAAAATCCAAGAAGCTTGTGGTTAAATTTCCAGGTTTGGTATTTGAATTTTGAAATAAATGTCAGGATCAAAAATAATTCCATTGAAAACAATGCAAAATTTCCAAGTGTTATTGCTAAATTACTGATCTGCAGAAGAAACTTTGCAGCAACAACTATTGAACTTGTTATAAACTGGCTTGCTAAAAATAGCGGATGAAAAAGCAGAAGCAAGAAAGATATAATTCCTATATTGTGATGGGCTTTGTAAGTCTTATCAAGTCCAAAAAACAATTTTTCTGTAAATTTTAATCTTGTATTTAATAATAAAGTTATAGAAAACAAAACCATTCCACAAAGACCTAAAATTTTTCCAATACTTCTCATTGAATTTGAAAAATTGGAAAATGATACAGAGTCACCAGGGAAAATCAGTAAATAGAGTACTGGAATTATTGCAAGAATAAATACCCATAGATACCCTGTTTTTTTAAAGAAATCCATAATATTATCTATAAATTCATGTTTTAAAAGCTTATGAATTTATATTTCCTATAGAAAATCCGAGTTCTTTATTTTAAGCTACTGACTTTAGAAATTCTTCCATTGATCCATTTGGAAGTATTACTGCATTATACAGTTGATCTCTAATATAATCTGCACATCTTGATGCAGGAATTGATTCTCCATTTAAGTTCTCTTTTAACTTTATTGCATTTTTTATTGCTTCTAGATCAGATTCTACTAAAATTTGCTCGCCGATTAGATAATTAGCAATATTTCTAAATTCTTGATCAGCATGAATCATTAAATCATCATATTTTGAACATACTTTTCCAACTGTCAGATTATGATCTAAATTATTGTCTGACTTATCACCCTCGCCTGGAACTATTGAAGTATAAAAAAGAAGATCTGCTATATATTCTGCAGCTGTTTTTTCCTGGCCAGATTCTATTGCAGTGATTAAATCACCATCAATTAGTCTTTCTCCGACTATATCATGACCGATACGTGAAAAAAGTCCTTTAACCGACCTTATATCAACTTCATTTTTAAGTAAGTCTGAAAGTGTTTTTGCCATATTTAGATGAATTCTTAGAAGTTTATAAAGCTTTTGCTATGTAGTTACTTTAAAGTGATACTAGATAAGGCCTATTAATGATTTTCACAAATATACACAATTGTGAGAGGAGGTATGTTTCTAAAAACAACCCTTGATTTAACCGAAGAGAAATATTGTTTTAACAAATCTCCTTCTGGAAAATACTTGTATTGTATGTATCTTTGGGCTTCTTTTGAGGCATTTAAAATACTATGAACAACATTTTTTGGCATGGAGGTTAAAGGCAGACCTGAAACAATACAGTCAAAATCCTGGATGTAATCCTGAAAATTTTCTGCACTCTCCCCAATAATTGTAAGCCTGGAGTCTTCAATTTGTATTAGATGCTCGAGAAGTCTTGGATTATTTTCAAATGCAGTGAGCCTCACTGCTTCTTCTTTTAGTTCATTTAAAATAGCTTTTGTGACTGGCCCTGCACCTGCGCCAAGTTCAACGATATTATATCCTACAACCTGTTTTGCAACTGCTTTTGCAAGATATTTTGAACTTTGAAACGGAGTTCCTAACTGCTTTCTATTTCTCACAAATTCTTTTACAAAATCTCCATTTGAATTTCTCTTTTTCATGAGTATATTAAAGAGAATTAAAATATATATAAGTTTTGAATTGACCAATCATAAAAAACTTTATAAAGGATATTATTTTAAAGTGGTAACTATGACTGAACCACAAAACCCGAAATCTGAAGAAAAAGAAAGTATTTGGGATCGAGATATAGGAGAATTTTTTGAAAATGCAGGCTTGATAATTTACAATAATGGTTCTAGAGTTTATGGAGCTGTTTCTGAAATTAGTTCGAATGCATATAATCGAAGTGTAAATTTTATATCAGAATATGGAAGAACAATTGGAAGAACTAGTGTCAAAGTTGCAGCTTTTGGTTTAATTGGATATGTTGGAATAAAAGGAGGATCATTTATTGCAAATTATAGACTCGCTGATCTTCCAAATCAAAATCAAGTTGTTTCTACTGTTTTAAAACAAGTTAAGGGAACTGAATATGGTTCTGTTGTTCAAAAAAACAGCACTCAAACAGTATTTCAAAAACAAAAAGATGGCAAGTTTAGAAAGCTTGATGATTTAAAAGATGATGAATTAAAAACACTTGCAGGAAGCAAAGAAGAAATAAAAAAATTAGAAGAAGAAAGGGACAAAGAAGTAAAAGCAATAAAAGAAAGCTATGATTCAAAAGTAAAAGATATAAGGGGCTCATATGAAAAACTGGAGGAAAAGGCAAACACTTTAAATTAAAATGAAATTTTATTGTTCAACTAAAACTTTTTGCATAGGTCTTGCAGTTCTTGGAGTTGGAGCCTTATATGGGAACTTTAAAACTTCAAGAGATATTTATTCCTCTGCACCAAAGGCTTCGGCACCTGTAAAACTTTTAGAGGGAAAAATTGATTCTAATGACTCTTTAGATTTAGTTGTTAGACTTGAAAATAAACATGATGAAATAATGCTTAATTGCGAAGGAAAATATGTTAATGCAAGAAATGAAATGACTGATCAGTTAAAAAAAGCAGAAGAAGAGTATAATGCAAATATTAATAATAAACAAAAAGCTCATCAAAAAAGTGTAACTGAAAAAACAAGAGAGTATAATTCTAAAAAAGCTGGAATAGAAAAGAAATATAGCGATATAGAAAGAGAACTTAGATAACACGGTTTAGAAGATTGTTTTACTCTAAAAAAATATATCCCTGATCTTCCTTTGAATATTTTAATTTTAATAGCCCATAAATAAAACTATTAATAGAAGTCAAATAACACAAATAAGGACCAATCTTATCTAGAGCATAAGAAGACTTTTTATCCATATTGTCCTTTAGCCTTCCAAGAAAATTATCATCATAAAATTTCTTATTTTCTAAAGGGTGCTTCAAGCATTCCTGATTAATTCTTACAATGTCTACTGCAAACTTTGCTGCAGAGAATAATCTATTGCTGTGATAAACCAGATCTTCAAAATCATCTGCCTCTTCTCTTTCAACTACTTTTTCAAGGGAAATTAAACCTTGCATCAAGGATTAGAATCTTAACTGTTTAAAAGGATTATTGAAATGAAATGAAACAGAATTATTACAAATTTATATCAAAGTCACCAAGTTCGGACTTTAATAATTTCATCATATTATTATCAATTTTTACTCTGCTGCCTTTATGTTCTGCAAGAGTTTCATTTAGTTCATTAATATTTGAATCTTCTATTTTATCAGTTATTTTTTTAACGTTATTTTCAATAACTAAAAATGAAGGTTTTGTCAGGAATAATTCAGCATGTTTATTGTCAAAACTCAATACTATTTTTGTTTTCTCCAAAAGTCCTAATTCTTTTCTTTGAGCATATTCAATCAAACCTTCTATCAAATAAACAGAGTCTTTTCTAAGTGTCTCAAACGCGTATTTTGTAGGAGCTTTTTTTGTTTTATATTCTCTTTTTATATTTACAAGTTCATTTAATGTGTGCAAGAACTTCGGATTTGCCTTTCCTTTATTTACAAGGTCTTTTTCATATTCTTTTATTAATTCAGTTTCTTCTTTATCTCCAAAAATAGCCTTAAGCATTTTGAAAGTGTTTGAATATATATCCTCAACAGTCTTTTTCTGCATTTCTTTTTCAATATCTTCTCTTAATTCTTTTAATCTTTTTAAATAATCATCAGAATCTTTCAATAGTTTGTCTACTTCTTTTCCGGTTACTTCTTTTACTTTTCCATGTTCGTAACCTTTGTAGTACTTTATTGCGATTTCCTCTAAAATATCTGCGTATTTTTTCTCAAGCATTTTTTCCTTTTCAACAAATATCCTTTTCATTTCCTTTACTGTTTCATAAACATTTGTTGGAGGCAAACCATATAACATAAGCATTGCCTGGCTTGGAGTTATGACTCCCCAATAAATATCTCCAATAACAATATCCAAAAGTCTTCTTTTAACAATATCTTGAGTTTTATCTCCCATTGACATGAACATATCAATAGATTCTGGAGAGGGTTTTATTTTACCCATTCTTAGCAGTAGTTTCCAAGGTAAGAATCCTCCACGATCATATAATGGGACTCCGTCTCTTAGGAATGTATAGAATATTGGGTTTGCATCTTTTACTCCTTCCCAGAATTCAGTTAAAAGATAAACCTGTGGAGAAAGCTTGTTTTTTACTCCTGCAAGTTCTTCTGCTTGCATAACATAAGAATAGATAATATTTCTAAGTTTTTCCTTTAGTTCTAGTCTTGGCATTCTTTTAACATCTGTATCATCAATTATAATATAAACATCAACATCACTTGTCTTTACTACTTCTCCACGAACTAAACTTCCTCCTACAACATAGGAGTAAACATATTTTTCAAATTTCTTTAAACATAATGATTTGTGTATTTGAGCAACTCTGAGAGCTCCTAAAATTCCCTTGTCATGAAGTGGAAAAGCCATTCCAATTGCTTCAATTATATTATATTTTGAATCAAGGCATATTTCCCATAAGTCTTTTTCCAAAAATAAGTTTAACCAGATTTTTTGTTCTGAATCTTTTATTCTCTTAATAATATCTGCTTTGATTTCATTGAATTCTTTTTCTTTGTCTCCCTCGATAATTACAAGAAGATGCATTGGCTTATTTTTTCTTTCTTCTTCACTAAGTTCATTTTCTTCATCAAACATATCTGCTGCTTGAGGAGGAATTATTCCAATCGCACTTACACATTTGTGTTTTCCTACAATATCTTTTTTAAGAGCTTCAAGTTTTTCCCTTACTTTTTGCATTTCTTTTTCTTCTTTTGGAGTTGGAGCACCAGGCACATTTCCTTTAATATCTGCTGTTTGATATCTTGAATTATCAAGAGTCATTTCTGCTTTTTCAGCATTAGAATTCTTTTCTTCTTTATTATTTTCTTTTGCCATTTTGTTTTTATATTTAATCTAAAAAATGTGTATATTTAAAGCTATCTTTACAATGTTACCTTTGGGGTGCATATGATTGTGCTTGTATTCTTGCATTGTCTACAAAACCCAGAGGAGTCCAAAATCCTGTTAAAAGTGTTGAATCAATAACTGTTCTTCCGGAATTATCATATCTTACTCCTCTTTTACTAAATTCTTCAATTGCTCTTGCAACTGGATTTGCACAATACCTGAGTTCTGAAACAAGACCTGAACCTAGATTACCTTCTGAATCAAAATTATACCTTTGCTGTTGCATCCATCCCAGTATTCTTGCTTTATCAATTGCAACTTCACTTACCAAGTCAAATTTCTTTTTTTGGACTTCAGGATCATTATATTCTCCCATACTTTTATCAGCAAGAACACATATAGTGTAATAAGTTATATTTCTTTTATATTCTTCTAATTGTTCTGTATCTTTTGCTTCCTGATAAATTCCATCAAATTTATGTTCTATTCCAAGCGCTTTTTGAGTTTCAGGAGAATTTTTTAAATCTTCTAAAAGTCTGTTTTCATAGAATTGTGCTACTGATTCTCTAGTGGATGAGTTTAAATCTGAATTATGTTTTAAAATATAAGGAAATTTAGATAATCTTGTTATTACATAGTTTAATGCATGACCCATTCCTTCGTGGCCATAAAGTTCAATTAATTCTTTGTCCCTGATATGTAAAGTTCCATCTTCTTTTGAAAAACAAATTCTTGGAATACTTATTGCGAGATTATTAGTAAGTGGATGAAAATAAGATCTATCTTGTGTTGTTGGAACTGCACTTATTTCCCTTAAGAATCCTCCAATACTTGTGAGTCCTTGCAAAAATTTTCCTATTGTTTTATGATACCTTTGAATATGCGCTCCTGCAAATTCTTCTGCTTGTCTTCTCACTCCAGGTATATCTGAAGGCACTGCAAGTTCATATCCTTCAATATCTCTTGAATGAAATAATCTTTCTATTGCATCTGTTGTTTTTTCCTTAGTTGTTTCAAGCCAAGGCCTGAGGGAAGTAATATCTTCTTTTGGAATTCCTAAAATGTTTATAACTGTATCAAAATCATAAAGTCTTCCACTAGCCTGATGTTCTAAATAAGCTCCTTCTCCATGTAGTCTTCTTTTTAACTCTGACTGTACAACTTCTTCTTCATTTTTAGGCTGTACTTCTGGAATGCTTTTTGCGAGATTTTGCATTGATTCTGCGAGCTTTAAGGCTTCTTTTGTGGGAGTTATACTGTATTTATTACTAAATTTTCCAATTCTATCGAGATTTTTTATTAAAAGTTCTGTTTCTTTTAGTTTTTCTTCAAGATTTATTTCCATGTATTTTTGTACTTTCTAGACTTTTTAAAGCTTATTATTGTAATAACTTGATAATAGTAACAAATAGTAAGCTTTATAAAATCCCACTGAGTAGGATAAAATAGTACAGTTTAGGGGTGAAGGAAAATGAAATGCAAAGTCAGACAATTGAAGATTATGTATCATCCGGAGATATAGTTCCTTCTAGTGGGGAATTTGTTGCCTTAAAAGATAATCGAAGTATTGTTAGAAAATGTTTAGAGGCATATTTCGAACCTAAATCATTTGAAAAATGGCAAAATGGAAGAGTTTATGAGTGGCTCGGAATAAAATATTTTCAAAAAGCCTATCTTGCAACTTTTGGAAAAATTGCCAATCCTTCTGGAAAATGGATTGATGACAAATCAACTGAATCACTTAAGTCTTATATTGCTGGAACAAGAGCACTTGAACTTGCTCATATTGGACTTGCAGGATTTTTTTTAGCAGGAGACTTAATTATTGCTTCAAATTCTGAAAATAACAATAGTTTAGGTGGATTTCTTCGTGGATGTGCTGTTAATCTTGCAATTAATCTCTATCCAATAATTCTTCAAAGATATAACAGAACAAGAGTTCAAACTGTTCTGGATAACAAATATGGAGGAGAAAATGACTGAAAATAACCCAATAGAACTTAGGGGACATCATTTGTCCTTATTTGCTGATTATTATTTTAGAAATAAATGCAGAACCGATAGTGCAGATTCTAAAGTTATACAAGCAAAAGGAAAATACAAACTAACTGACTTGCTAACTAATGAACCTATATTCTCAGATTCACAACAAAATGAAGGCAACTATGAATCGGATTTTATATCAAGAAAATACAGCCCTGCGATTCGAAAACATATGAGTGAGCTTTGGCAAAAATTAATAGATGAACCTGAGACAAAAGTAAAACTGGTTGAAGGATTTGATAACATCTGCATGTTTGCTGGGGGGAAAAAATGTCCAAGGTATGAAGAGAGTTCATGTGGCCCTGAAGGTTATGCTGATGATATATTAACAATTGCAGAACTCCAATTAGAAACTGGAAAAACATATAGTTCCAAGGAAATAATCTCAAGAATTGTTGATTACAGAAAACAAACAGGATTTATCAGTCCAAAAGAAAAGTTTCTTAAATTACTACTTGAATTTAATTTTGAGGATAGTAGTTCTGAAGAGGATATTAGTGATGAAGAAATTGATAGGATAATGAATGGAGAAAAACAATGAAATCCCAAATAATTTTACCGAGTGTAACTCTTTGCGCAATTGTAAGAGATGAAAAAATAAATCCTGCAGGAGGAATTGAAGATTTCTTACATTGCACCATGCCTTTTGTTGGTGCAGGAGTTATAGTTGACACTGGAAGTATTGATGGAACAAGGGAAATACTTGAAGATTCAAAAAGAAAATATTCAAATTTAAGTATATATGATCGTAAATTTAGGGGTTTTGCACAAGCAAGAAATTATTCACTCTCAAAAGTACAAACACCTTGGGTTCTTGTTCTTGATGCTGATGAAAGACTAAGTCAAGAAGATTTTGAAAAAATAAAAAATGAAATAGCGAGTCCAGAAAAATATATGACAGAATATCGTAAAGATATTTTTGGATTTGAATTAGGATTATTTAATATCTATACTAATGATACTGAAAGATCTTGTGATATACTTAATCCAAGAATTTTTAGAAGTGACTGTAATTTTTGTTTTTCTAATAATCACGGCAGACGTTCTGAATATCTGTATGAAAATCAAGGTCTAAAAAGTTTATTTCCTACTTTACTAGGTCTTAATAGAAATGAAGTTTGCTTTAGATATTCAGGATACACAGAGATTTCAGTAAAACAATTTAGAACAGATGAAAATGGACAAACTGTAAAAGAAGTACATTGGAATAAAATTCTTAAGAAACATATTGGAAGAATTCCTTCTCCTTCTAAAACAAAGGGTTTTTTTTATTGGAAAAAACTTAATCCTCAAAGACTAAACTATCATTTTGGACCTGAAAGTTATGAATTTAAAGTTTCTCAAGAACAAGGAGTGTCTGCATAATGAAATCAAAAATTTCAATTACAGTTGACAAAGAAATTCTGGATTTAATTGAAAATCTTACTGAATCTGGAAGATTTAGGAACAGAAGCCATGTTATTGAATATAGTATTAAGAAGTTTGTGAATGAAAACAACAAGGAGGAAGTAAAATGATAGCGAGAGCAATATCACCTGAACTTGAAATAACACTTAATGCTGACGAATTATCTCAATTAAAAAGCAGAGGATATGAAGCATTGCAAAAACTTGGAGAAGGTGCAACAAGAGATGCATATCTTGTCAGGTATACTCAAGGAAATGTTTCAAAACTAAGAGTCGTTAAGATACCAAAACTCGAAGTTGGAACTTTTATGTCCAAAGTTAATCGAAAGAAAAGAGATATTGATGCACAGGAAACAGATATTTCCAATAAATTACAGCACCCAAATGTTGCTGAAATTGTGGATAGTTTCAAACTCAATGGAAGAACAATTAATGTAGAGGCATTTTATGAAAAAGGAAGCGATCTTGAAACAATGGTCATACAGTCAGGACCTGTAAAGGATGAAGCTAGATTTGATAAAATTGCAGACCAGATTTTAGAGGGTGCATGTTATATTGAAGAAAAAGGATTTTTGCACAGAGATTATAAACCATCAAATATAATTATCACTTCTTCAGGAGAAATAAAAATATCAGATCTGCAGCTCGCATGTCCTAGAAAAGAAGTACTTGAAAGCTCTGTTCCGACCAGAGGAGGAATGCCTTTTACAGATTCAGCTTTATTTTTTGGAATGTTTACTGGAAAACCCTACAAAGCAAATCCTGCAACAGAAGTTTATTCACTTGGTGCAAGTCTTTTATATGTACTCTCTGGAGAAAAATTTGATTATAAAATTGTTGAAGATCCAGAAGGTCGCGAGGTTATTGTTAATGATGAAAAATACAAAGTAAAACTAATTGACTCTAATGGAGAAATGGATATGAATAAGTTTAATCTAATGCTTCATGAAAATAAACTAAAGAAAATGCTAGAAAAGGTTCCTAAACGATACAGGGCCATGATATTTGATTGTTTGTCAGTTGCTCCCCATAGAAAAATACATAATATTCTAGACTTAAGAGAAAGATTTAGGGAAACAAGGTCTCCAGTATTTCTTGAAGAATTCAAAAAAGGACTTCGGGCAATACCGATTACACTTGCAGCTGTTGGAACAATTACAGGAGCAATATTAATTGGTTATTATTTTCCAAGAGAAGAGACTCCTACTTTTGCAGAACTAATTGAAAAAGATAAGTATAGCCAGTTTAGTTTGGAAAAAATTGCAACTGGAACTGATAGAGATAACATGAGAAAAAGAGTTCTTTTATCCCCATATTTAGATGATGCAAAAAAAAGACTTCCTGAAATTGAAGAAAGAATTCCAAAGAAATTCTTATGGGGTTTTAAAGATGCCGAACTTATGGGAAAAAGACTAATGCTCTCATGGATTAGATCATGTTATTTAAACCAGGATGAAGCAAATAAATTTTATGAAAGTGAAGAGAAAAAATTAGAAAAAAGAGTTACATCAGTATTTGTTCCTGAAAAATTCATTACTACAAGGCAGATTAAGCATAGATTTCCAGGAAGCAGCTATCATGCAGACGATGATGGTATTTTTAGCGGAGTAATATATTTAAAACAGTTGATGAAACAAAATTCCAATGTTGCTGATTTATTTGCACATTATTTTTGTTCTGAAATTGATATAAATAGCGCAATTTTGAATACAAGCAGTTCACAATATCTTCCTTATTCTGCTGAAGGAGTCCAACCAGGATATAATCAAGGATTAAATGAAACACAAAGAAAACTTGTCAATACTGCACTTGCGCTTTATTTAATAACTGATGAAAAAGGCGAAATTCACTGGGATAAAGAATTTCTTTATGACTACGGTGAAAGAGCAAGAGTTTATGAGATGACACAGGGAGGCAGGTTTCCTGAATGGTAAAAATGGCAGAACAAACTTCAACATTTATAGAATTTTTAAAAGAAAAACTTGGAAAAGAACCTACATGGTATGATTATATGAAATTACTAAATGAAGAAATAGCAACTGTTCGAGACAGATTTGGGGAGCTTAAATATGGAGTTCCAAATATTGAACTTGAACTAAAAATTGCTCTTGCAGGATTTTCTCCAACTGGAAGAGATATTGGAAATGGCAGATATGGTATTGTAAGTGAATATCTGGATAAATCAGGAAATTTATGGGGAATAAAAAGGCTTATTTCAGATGAAGATGCAAAAAAAAGAAGAGAACAGAGAGGAATAACTGAACAGACAATGCTTGAAAAAGAAGCAATTTCACTTGAAGCTTGCCAGCATAACATAGTTCCAAGAATTGTTGGTGATGGATTTATTGCAATGCCTTTATTTCCTAATGATTTAGAACAAATTCTTGAAGATGGAAAACCACTTGAAACAAAAAAGGCAATCCAGATATCAAAAAATATTCTTCATGGACTTGGTTATGCACATAAAGAATTAAGAAGAGTTCATTCAGACCTAAAGCCAGATAATATTCTACTTGATAAAAATGGAATTGCTTATATTACTGATTTTGGAATCTCAAGCGAAGCATCAATTTCAAGACAAAGTAAAGATCCAAGGGATAATTTTGGTTTTTTATATACAAGTTCTCCTGAAAGATTTCAAGAAGGAAACCATATGAATGAGAAATCAGATGTCTGGGCAGCTGGTGCTTTAATTGGAAGACTTGTAACTGGAAAATATCCTCTTGAAAAATTAATTAATGGTTCTTCAAATCCAAAACAAAGAATAAATGAATCTACTCAAACAGAGACAAGTAGTATGCTTGAATCCTATTTTTCGCAGGTTCCAAGATGGTTAAATAGTGTTTTAAGAAAAGCTCTTTCATATGATCCAAATACAAGATTTGCAGATGCAAGTGAAATGGAACAGGCTTTTTTAAATGCAGAGGAAAATTTTATAAGTTCAAGTTCAAGACTCACAAAATGGGTTATTGGAACAATAGTTTCACTATCATTATTAGGATCTATTACAGGCCTTTCAATTTATGAATCTAAATCAAAAAGACTTGAAGATCAGGTTCAAACACAAGAGCAAAAAATTGAATTAGGTGAAAAAATAAAGATAATCAATTTATATTTGCAGAAGAAGGAAAATAATGTATCAATAAATCATCAAGTTACAACAAGAACAGAACATGCAGAAGAAGGAAAACTACTTGGATATTTGGAAAGATTTGAAGATGAAAGAACAGCTTTTGCTGCATATATTAATCCAAGAGCAGTCTTTGCTGCAATAAAACTTGCAAATAGCGAAAGATATGCAAAAATTGGAGAAACTCTTTGCAAAATTGATCCAAAATCATTTTATGAACTAGAAAGCAATGTTTCATATTGGAGATTTCCAGAGTCTCCTGTTTCATATGTTTGCATTGAAGAAAAAAGAAAACAAAATAAAGATGATGTTAAACTTGAATTCAAGTCTCTTGAAAGAGATTATTTGATAATGCAAAAACTTGAAGAGTGGTATAAACAAAGAAACAAGACTTATGAAGAAAAAAATGGAATTGGAATGTCCTGGCAATCATTTTATTCTTCGCTTGATGATTCTGACAGAAGAACATATGATGATCTTTTAAATTTGAGAGAAAGATTCTATCAAACTAAAATAAATGGAGGAAAAAATGGAAAGTAAAGACCCTGAAATGACTGATGAAGAGTGGAAGGAGTATCAAGATGCAATGAGAAATGAATACAAAAGGGATTTTGATCAATGGTTCCATTCTGGAGAACTAGATTCTTTAACAAACCAGGAAATACTCTATAAACTTGCAACACAAGGAGGAACTATTGGAGATCCTATTGAAATAATAAATCACGAGGGAGTTTTTGAAAAAGATGTAGCAGAATGGAGAAAACAGAATATAGAACAAAGCAAAAAAAGAGTTTTTGCAGCTTTTGAAGATTCGGTTCGAGAATTTAGAGATGAATCTCTTCCTGACCATACACTTCAAATTATTGATGATCCGAAAAATCCTGAGCATAGAGTATTTGGAATCTTGCCTGAACAAGATCCTGAAAAAATATTCAGAAGAAGTGGATTTATTTCTATTGGAGGAGGAATAATGATTCCATTAGTTCCAAATACACCTGAACAATATCAGGAACTCGTATCAAAAGTTCTTGGAGACAAATACTTCAATATAGAACTTGCTTCCCAGGGAGCTCAGTCTTTAATTTTTAAAGGAAATTTTGCAGGTCCTGAAGGAAGACTCAGATCCATAAAAGTAGATAAAACAAAATTTGAAAGCTCAAATGCACAAAAACTTGCAGACAAAGGTTATGGAACAAAAAGACATATTGAAACTCTTTCAACACTCCCTGATGCAGAAGATCATCATATTGTAGGACTTATAGATTATTTTGACCTCACAAAAGATCATGGAGTTGCAATTTCAGTGCATCAGCACATAGAAGGCAAAACACTGGAAAAATTAATTTCTGAAGAAGGAAAGCTATCGAGTACAAAAGTAAAGCAAATCTTTTCAGGAGTTTTAGACGCTGTTACTTATTATACAGGGGAAGGCTATGTTCATCGTGATTTAAATCCTGCAAATATTCTTGTGAGGCCTAACTCTGAAGCATTTATCCTGGATTTTTGCAATTCTGGAAAAAGAGAGAAGCTTGAAGAAAAAGTACTTCCTACTGCTGGAGCCAGAAGAGTTATGGATCCTCTTTTAATTGAAAGAATTACAGGAGAGAAAAGAGCATATTCAGAATCTTCAGAAGTTTATTCACTTGGTCAGAATTTGTATTTTGCTTTAACTGGAAAATATTTTGCTTATGTTGATCCTGAAGAAGGAACAATAAAAAATGCAGAAACTGAAGAATCTTATTTAGATGAATCTGGAAAAATTAATACTAAAAAATATCAAGAAAGTTTATACAAGGCAATAAACGATATCCACGGAGTTTCAAGAAGTTTTAAAAAATTAATTGGAAAATCCCTAAGTCTTGAAGATAAGACTAGATATAAAACAGTAGATGAATTTACAAAAGACTTTAAGAAAAAAGTCGGATTTGAAGATCCTGAATCTACAGAAAAAACAAAAAATCAACTGTTTAATCGAAGAAGTTTAATAGGAATTCTTGCTGGAACAACAATTCTAGGATCTATTGGAGCTTTTGGGCTTGTTAAAGGTATTATGGATTCTAATGATTTACAAGTACAGCAACTTGAAACTAAGATTGCAGAAGCTGAAAAATATGAAGTAGTTCCTGGCTGGGATGGTTTTACCCTTGGAGTTAATAATAATCTTTCAGAATTAAATCCAATTATTACTAAAGAAATCAAAGGAGATAAAAATAAATCACTTGAATATTTGTTCTATCCGGATCGCGGACTTGTTCCTTCATTTTTTACACTTAACAGAGGAGACACTATAACAATTTATCCAAAAGCCAAACAAGTTCCAAGATCTGGAAATAAAGAATATTTGGCTTTGCCTTCTTTTCCAGGACAAGCTTATTTTGAAGGATGGGAACCGATTAAATTCTCTGTCGCAAATATTTCTAATGATCCAAGTCAGTATACTGACCATTATCCTGCTTTTAATATATCTAGTCTAACTGTTCCAAAAGACATGCCTGATGGAGTCTATAATCTAATTATTGAATATTATGCATATGGAAATGAAGAAGAAAAGTATGGAAAAACTGCTTTGTCAACTGTCAAGTTTAGATATCCTGAAAAAGTTCTTTCAAGAAAAAGATTTCCGGTTGTAGTTGGAAATCCTGAATCTAAAATGCAGATAAGCATGCTAAGAGTTAATTCATGTGAAGATCATGTTGGATTTGGAAAAGTTTATGATAATGTTTTCAAAAGTGTTGATACGGATGTTATAGACAGACTTGATATTTCTTTGATCGGAAAAGGTTTACTAAAATCAAATAAAAAATCAGAAGAATACTTTAATCCAAGTGGATCAGGACTTTGGCTTCCTTATCCAAACAAAGAGAGAAATGAACTCCTACAAATAGCTGCATACCATAATGGAAAAATTGCTACATTTGGTTATTTTCCAATTAAAACAGTCAATTATGGAAGAAGAAATGGAAATCCTGATGGAGAATTATTGTATAACTGGAAATGGGATTTTTATGGTCCTGACCATGCTGAAAAACTAGTTGAATATAGGAAAGAATTATTTAAACAAAAATAAAAAGTTGCTTTTGTCTTAAGTGAATTAAGCTAAAAACAATTTTTAGACAAATTAATTTGGATAAAAATTACCTATTTCTTGCTATTTAAACTGAAATAGCCAGAAGATAATTATTCATTCTAATTATTGTCTCATTTATTTCATAGAGATAGAAACTAATTAGATCCTTGTTATCAATCAACTTCTTAATATGTTCATATTTTTTAGCGAGTTTTAAGGAATCTTCTCGATTAAATTTGAATAAAAGGTCTTTAAACATATTTACAAAAGATCTTAATTCCTTTATTATTGGCAATATTTCTTTAGGATATTTTTTTGTTTCTTTGAGTTCTCTTGCGATTTTCTTGTATATATCTCCTGTTTCTTCAAGGTGCGAGATTATTGAATATATCTGAGGAGTTTTATTATACTCAGTATATCCTTTTTTATTTAAAATTCTAAGAGAGAAGTTAACAAATTTATTTATACTTGTATCTGTTTCAATTACAGGATCCATACTTTGTTTTTTATCAATTGCAATTTCAAGTTCTTCGGCCATAGAGTCAATTATTAAAAAAATCCTTCTTATTATGTCATCAATATTTTGATCTGATACTCCTGTAATATCTCTTACAGTAAAACTTTTTTGTGATTGCTTTATTATTTCAAATCCAATAAGTTCATTAATAACTCTTTTTTGAAAATCTTTTACTTCATCAGGTTCTGAAAAATTTATTTCAAGTTCATCATAACCTTTTATATAAAGAGAAATAAGAGTTCTGTTAACTAGTATTCCGAGGCCAGAAACATTAATTACAGCTTTTGATTTTTCTTTTGAAATCTTTTCATTACTTATGATTATTTGATTATCTTTTTCTTCAATATCTATTTCATCCCCTTTATCCAGATTATTTTTTCTTACCCATTTAGACGGCAGGCTAATCATCATTGTCGCTGCTCCTTGCTTTACAATTTTACGTTTCATGTTAATTCTTATTACAGGAACTATTTAAACTTTTCTACTAAGTATATACATTTATACTAATATATATAGTATAATAAAAATGTTTAAATCTAATTTTTATGATATCTACTAACTAATGACAACAAATAAAGAGAAACTCAAGGGAAAGATGATGAAAAAAATAAAAAAAATGATAGAGACAATAGTAATAAGCATGAAAGCCAGACGGATAAATCCGCTTGAGGCAGTAAGGCAAATAGAAGCAGCAATAGGCGGAATTACTGCTGTAAATTACAGAAAAGGTCTAACAATTCAAAATCATACAAGAAGAGAAAGTATAGACACTAGAGGACTTAGTAAAAAAGAATCAAAGATGGTTGATGAACTTGCAACACTTGCTTATTTACAAGCTCAAAGAAATGGAAGTAGAACCCCTGGCGAAGTTCATCTTGACCATGGACTTAGTTCTAAGCATTATGCAAAACAATTCAAAGAATATGCAGGAGGGCTTGTAGAAAAATACGCAACTCCTTAAAATGGGATTTAGATATATTAGTTATAATGAAATAGAGCCTGAAGAAGCCAAGTATAACTTGGTAGGGCTTGATAGTGGAACTTATTTTGTGCCACTTTTTGAAGGAGATGTTGCTTCTGGGAATAAGAGAGAAAGACCAACAATTGCATTTAGACAAATAAGAGAAATATACAGTGAAGAAAGAGGAACTGGTTACCTGACTGTTTCTGTAAAAAATCCTAAAACACTTGAACAAATTTCCTTGCAAATGGCAAAGGATGCAATGGAGGATGAATAAAATGACAACAGGACTGCAAAAATATCAGGATTTAGTAACTGAAAACTGGACAAGATTTTCTGAAATACATACTCCTGAATCATGGTTTGTTTCACCTGATGTTTATTATACTGATAGTTTAAAAAAATTAAAAAAACAGTCAATTAACGAAGTTTTAGGAGAAGAAATTATTACTCCAAAAGCAGTTGCACTTACTGGAATTCGAGACTTGGGATTATTTGTTCCAGGAATACTTGTTTCTGAAGGCGGAGGAGTTAAACTCGAACTTGAGAGCCAGGTTTTATCACTCATGACATATGCTCCTAAAAAAATAGAACTTCCTTCAGACCGAGGCATAAAAAGACATTATCTTTTTTTACTCAGTGAAAAATCCTATGATAAGGAAAGATTATCTGCAACACAAGAGAAAAATCTTTCCAGATTTGTAGAAAAAGCAATTGATTGTTCTATACTTTTCAAATCTAAAAGATTTCTTCAGGATTATGAATCTATTTCAGCAGCTATTCGAAAAAATGCAGATAAATATTCAAGAGAATTACAAGGAGCATTTAGGTAAAATGACTGAAGAAAATTCCACAACACCGCAAGAAAAACAATATTTTGAATTGGAAAAAAACTGGAATGAAGAATTAAGAGACTGGTATAAAAAAGGAGAAAGATCAATGGAACAAATATCAAGAGAAACAGGAATTCCAAGACCTACACTTCGCGATTATATTGCCGGTGCAATAACTGACCTTGATCGAGTTTCAGGTGAAAGAAGAATGCAGCTTTACAATCTAACTGGCCTTGAATTTTTTAAAGTTGAAGAAGGTTATGAAAAGAAGCCAAACCTGGTTCCTGGAAGAAAGAAAAAGAGATCCAAGATAGTTATTGAAAATAAAAATACAAGAAAAAAAGAAAGTATTATAATCCAAAATAATCTGACAGGAATTCAAAAACTTGAAGCAGGACTTTTAAAATGCCAAGAGTATAAACCAAGTTATGAAAAAAGAGCAGATGCTGTAATGGAGTTACTTGATGTCTTGGCAGAAGAAATTGATTATTACAGAAGTGCTAGTTCGAATGAAAGAAGTGTTCTTGTTGATAGACTTAAAAAAGATCCTGAAAGCTTTTCATATGTTACGCAGATTTTGAATGTTATTTACCAAGGAAAGCAAATGGATGCATGGATGATGATGATTGAAGCTCCAAGCAAGATAAAAAGAATAAGAAGGGAGAGACAATGACGCCTGATAATTATGTTCGTTTTCATGAGCAAGGACAGGGAAGAGCATTAATTGAACTTGCACGAGCATATCATCCACGAAGTGCAATTCGAGAACTAGTTACAAACAGCTTAGATGACAGAGTAAAAAAAGGTGTTACTGAAAATATCTATCTTACACTTGATCCTTATCAAAAAAGGATTGTTGTTTTTGATAATGGAAATGGAATTGCAGAGGAAAAATTATTTTCTCTTGCGACAAGTGTTGGTTTTTCAACTAAAGCAGGACAAGTTGATATGAGGGGTGAAAAAGCCCTTGGACTTCTTGCATTTGGTTCAATTGGAGATGTTATGCACATTATTACAAGGCCTTATGGAAGTGCTCAAAAAAATTATGGATATACTAGATGGGAGATAGATGATTCAAAGCACAGAATACCCTTTGTAAATCAAGAACTTAGTCCTGATCAGGTAGAAGATTCATTTGGATCTTTTTCATATGGAACAAAGGTTGTAATTGACAGAGTTAATTCCCATATATTTGAAAAAGTCTTAACTCCTGCAAATTTAAAAGATGGACTCAGATCACTTTACAATCCAGCGCTTAGAAAAGGAATTGCTAAAATTTATGTTGGAAAATATGATAAAAGATCAAAAAAAGTCAAATTTGAAGAGATAAAAGCTATAGAGTATGAAAAAGAATCTTCTCTTCTTTTAATAGATCAGACATTACAGATTCCAATTAAAAATGAGGAGCAACCTGGAAATCTAGAAGTTTTATTATTTATTGATCCTGAAGCTTCGAGAGACAAGGTAGCAGTTTGCTCTAAAGATGTTCAGGTTTATGAATCAATAACTGAACTTACAGAATTTGCAAAACATCCGGTTTGGAGTTCTGGAAAAGTAACAGGTTATATCAATGATCATTTTAATAAATTAATTCTTGGAAGAGATGGAATTGACAGAACAAGAAATGCATTCAAATCATGGTACTCAACTCTCGAAGAGATTGCTGAAAAACTCAGGCCAATTGTTGAAGAGAATAAGAAAAAAGGCAAAAAAGTAAAAGAACAAAAATATATTCAAGAGGCATTCAGAGCCCTTTCTGATGTATGGAGAGACCTTAGAAAAGAGGACTCAGAAGAAGATTATATTGTAAATCCTGAAGGAGAAGAAATTATAAAGGTTAGAGAAGAAGAAAGAAAAGAAAGCGAGAAAAAAGGGAGCGAACATGAAAAATCAAAGGAAAAAGTTGTCAATCATGACAAAGAAGGAGAAAAAACAATAAGAGTTTCCAGAAAAAAAGTTCCTTTTGCATGCCCACTTCCACTTGAATTTTCACAGCATGAAATGCATCTTAGAAGCAGATATGAACATCAGTTAGGAAGACTTTACATTAATTCACTACATCCAGACTATCAAGCAAGAGTTGATTTAACAGATCCTTCTCCATTTATCAGATATAATGTAGAAATACTTGCAAAAGAAGCTTCTAGTAATGAAATAAGAAAAATGAGTGAATCAAGAAGGCTAATTGGAAATCCGAATGAAATAGTTGAAATGGCTATGCAAAGAGAAGAACAACTAAGATTCCTTGCACTTGAAAGACTTGGAATTATCTAATCATAGTTTAGGGGTGTATTGTAAGGAGGCAAATAAAATGACAAGAAAATATAATACAAAAGCAGTTCAAAAACCACTCTCAGAAGTAGTTGCTGAAAGAAGGGGATTTTATGAAAAAAGAATAGGAAAAGCTTTTGATTCTGTTTATGCAAGTGGAAATTTCCAATATATAGAGAAATTTGAAAATGTTATTCTTGGAATTACCCAAAGAGCAGTACAAGGAAATCTTGAAGGCATTGTCATAAAACCACTGGACTCTGCAATTGTAGTTGCAACTCAAGCAACTGGAAAACCAGTTTTAACAAAAGAAACTTATGCAACTGCCAGGGGATCTGGAATGACAAATGAGCAGATAAAAAAAGCTTATAGGATTGAAAATAAGTTTTCTCTTGGAGGTTTTACTTCAGCTTATGAAAAGAAAAAGAAAGTTCAAGAAGCAAAAGACCCAAGACCAAAGCTTACATATCAGCTTTTTGTTGCTGCAAGAGATGCTGGAGTTACTAACAAACAGATAATACAACAGTACAAAAGAGAGTATCCAAGGCAAGTTAATGTTTTTAGCATGGAATATGTAAAAGCTAAACGAGCTGCAGCAAGTCCTACACCTCAAACTCAATAGATAAATATTTTTTATTTTTTTATTTTTTTTAAAAATCAATTTTTTTCTGAATGTTGTCTGTTTTAAGACAGCCTAGGTATTTAATAGTTAACGGCGTTAACTCTTTGTTTTTACAATTTTTTATAGATATGCCCCATTTTGGGGCAATATCTGTATGAAAAAGTCCTTGTGTTTATCCACACCTTTTGGTGTGGATTTAAATTTTCAGGGATAAAAAAATAAAATATCTACAAATGACCATGAATATACTCGCTATTGGTGCTCATCCAGATGATGTTGAACTAGGTTGTGGTGGAACTATTTCCAAACACCTTTTAATCGGAGATGTAGTTTATGTTCTTATCCTCACTAATGGTGAAAAAGGAAATCATGACCTAAATAAACAAGAATGTTTTAATTCTCTTGAAAAACTTGGAATAAACAGGTCAAATGTACTTTTTGGCAATTTTTCTGATGGATTTGTTGTGTCAGACCAAAAACTTATTGATTTTATGGAAAAGAAAATTAATGAACTGAATATTGAAAGAGTATATTGCCATTATCCCTATGACAGACATCAGGATCACAGAAACAGCAGTACTGCAGCATCTTCTGCAGCAAGAAAAATACCAACTCTCCTTCTTTACCAAGGTCCTTCTACTTCTGTTGACTTTGAGCCGCATTATTTTATAGATATATCTCCGGAAATGCTAAGTAAGAAAATTAATGCACTAAGCTGCTATGAAAGCCAGACAAAAAAGAATATTATAAATCTGGAATGGGTAAGAAGCCTTGCAGTAATAAATGGAATGAGAGTATACACCAAATATGCTGAAGCATTTGCACTAAATCATATGGTTGAAGGAGGAGGAAAAAATGTCTGAAGTAATTGTTTCATGTCATCAGCCAAATTTCATGCCCTATCTGGGATTTTTTGATAAAATGAAAAAATCAGACATATTTGTAATCAGAGATGAAGTTCTTTTTACTGATTCAGATTATCATCATAGAAACAGAATAAGAATTAATGGACATGATAATTATAATGATCCTCAATTTAAGTGGATAACTATTCCGGTAAATAAAATCAATGATCACATAATGCATGTATCTATAAAAAAAGATGCAAAAATAAAAAATAAACCCTGGAAACAATCAATACTGCATGATATTGAATCAAATTATAGAAATACTCCTTTATTTTCCAGACTTTTTCCAAGTATAAAACAGATTTTTGAAGAAGATGATGATGAAAGTCTTATATCAATTAATATGAAGATTATTCATTTAATCAAGGAATTATTTGGAATTAATACAAAAATAATGTTTGCAAGTGAACTGGGTCTTAAATCAGAACATTATGAAAAGACAGATGCTTCAGTTGATCTTGCAAATATATGCAAACAGCTCAATGCAGATGTATATTTATCAGGATCAGGTGGAAGAAATTATCTTAATCTGGATAAATTTGATGAATATGGGATAGAAGTCAGGTTTCATGACTTTTCACATCCATTGTACAGACAAAATTATCCTGGATTTTTACCAAACATGTCTGCTATTGATTATTTGTTCTGCACAGGTAATCTTGCTATTGAAAATAAAATGATTTTAACACATGGAACTTATAATTGAACCTTTAACAAAAGAACATCTTGAAAAAAGAATAAATGATTTGTTTGAACTGGAAAGTGACTGGACACGAGTAGGTGAAACTTCATGGAATCATGAAAGTTTCAATCTGGAACTTCCTGGAAAATGGGAATTGAGCTTGTTTGCTTCTCTTGATCAAAAAATAGTTGGATATGCGATTGCATCTTACGAAGGAAATATTGCAAGATTAAACAAACTAGTAGTTGATAATAACTTTAGAAGAATGGGGATTGCCACAAGATTATGGGAGTCTATTCTTAAAAAATGCAGAGAAATTGGGGCCCATAGCCTTGAATTTAAAGTTCTTATGGATAATTATTCTGCAATAGAATTTTATAAAAATAAAAAATGCATAATCAATGGAACATCCCAAGGTACTGATGGAAAAGACAGGCATAATGTTAGATATGTATTCAAGACTGAAATAATAAGACACTCCAGACCTACGATTGAGGAAGACGATGCAAAAGCAGTATATGATATTCTCAAAAGTGGAAACATTAATACAAAAGAAATTGTCAGTGAATTTACAGGAAAATTTACAAACTTTGTAGGCAAAAGATTTGGTGCTGCAACTAACAGTGGAACAAGCGCGCTTTACCTTGCACTCAGAGTTCTTGATATTTCAGAAGGTGATGAAGTAATTATTCCTTCTTATGTTTGCGAATCTGTACTAAATGCAGTAACTTATTCAAAAGCAACTCCTGTAATTGCAGATATTAATCCAGACTATAATCTTTCTTTTGAAGATACTCAAAAAAAAATAAATCCTAAAACAAAGGCAATAATACTTCCACATATGTTTGGTAGTCCTTCAAGTGAAACAGAAGAATTTGTGAAACTTGGTATTCCAATTATTGAAGATTGTGCTACGTCTGTTGGTGCAGAACATAATAATCAAAAAGTTGGAAGTTTTGGAAATATTTCAATATTTTCATTTTATGCTACAAAAGTTATAACCACTGGAATGGGCGGGATGCTTGCAACAGATGACCCTGATGTCACAGAAAGGGTAAATGATTTACTCAAACATGATAATCGAACTGAGCTTGGTGAAAATTATAATTATGGAATGAATGATGTTCAGGCAGCACTTGGAATTACACAATTAAACAAGATTGATTATTTTATTGATAAAAGAAAAGAAATAGCCGAGATATATGGATTATTACTAAAGGACTCTAAGTTTTCACTTCCAAATAATTCTGAAAATATTTTCTTTAGATATATTATAAAAACAGATAATGCTGAAAAATTAATAGAAAATTTAAGGAGCAGAGGAATTGAAGCTTCAAGACCGGTTTTTATTCCTCTTCATAGATATCTTAAACTTCCTGATTTAGATTTTCCAAATACAGTCAGTGCATATAATGAATCTGTTTCAATACCAATATATCCTACAATGACCAAACAAGAGATCTATGATACTGTAGGAATCATGCTAAACTCAGAAAGTAATGGAGGTTTAGAATGAAAGGCATTATTTTTTTAATAATATTACTTTTAACACCACTTGCTTTGGCAGCGGATCAGACAGCAACTATTTACTCGGGTAAATCGGGTTATTTATCTAGATATAGCCCTTCTTCAAGTTTTGCAAGTATTAAAGTTGATTCTTCCTGGATGATGTATTATGGAAGTAATGGATATGAAAGTACATCAGGTGCTTTACAATATGAGTGGTTTGATCTTTCAGGAATTCCGAATAATTCAATCATAGTTTCTGCTACATTGTACAAATATCATAATTTCGCACTAATTGGCCAGGATTTTAATATGCTAATGAGTCCAAGATCAATTGAAAATACCCAAAGAGTAACTCTTGGCAAACTAAATGAAGGTTTTTCTGAAACAGATAGTTTTAATTCTCTTGGAAAAAAGTACAAAAAGCAGACAATACTGAATAAAATAGACACTGTTTCTTCAACAACTCTGGATTATTCATTGCAATATGATGTAAAAGATATTGTCCAGGCCTGGAATAACGGGGAAACTAATTACGGATTCTCATTTTTGGCAAATGATAATACTATGGGTAAGTATGGTTCTGTCTATTATTTTAGAAATGCTATTGTCTCTCGACCAAAACTAGTGATTGTTTATAGTGTGAATAATACAGTTCCAGTAGTTTGTGGTAATGGCATAAAAGAATCTGGGGAAGAATGTGATGATGGAAATACAAATAGCAATGACACATGCAAGACAACATGTAAACTTAATATCTGTGGAGATGGACTCAAAAATCCCTCTGCAGAAGAGTGTGATGATGGGAATTTGATAAATAATGATGGATGCTCGAGTGCTTGCAAAATAGAAACAGTGACTCCTCAATCAAACACTACTTATGTAATTGTTTACCTAGGAGATATTGATGGAAATGTTAATCCGATCTGGTTTCCAACTTATGTAAAATTAGTTGACTTTTATCACCAAAATAATATTCCTGCCTCAATTAGCTTTTTTCCAGGAACAATGTCAAATGATGCGAATTACAAAGATGCTATTAGTAAAATCTATAATTCTGGAAATATGGAACTTATTCAAAAAGGATATAATGGGAATGAAACTGAATTCAACTATGACAAGTTAACGCCTGAAGAGCAAAGAAAAATTGCACAAAATGGACAAGATGCTTTTAAGACTTATATGAATTCTCAATTGAGTATTAATCCTTCTCCTTTGACAACCTATGATCTTCTTGGAGGAAGATTTACACAAAAGGCAATAAACTCAACTGCTGCAGCAGGAATAAATTTTTACTTTGATATTTATTATGCTGATGATCTTGGACCTGTAAGTTCAACTCCATATTATGATGTTATGCAATATGATTCATCAATGACTGAGACTGGTGCTGCTGGAAAAGAAAATAAATTTAGAACAACTGACCAGATAATAAATGAAATTAAGAATTTTTCAAGAAATGATCTAACTATTCTTAAAATAAATAATTATAATATAATTCCACTTTCTGTTCACCAGCAAGATTTTGAGTCAACTACTCAGGCAGGAGTAATTGACCAAAATAAATGGGATGTTTATACTGCAACATTACTTAAATTAAAGCAAGATCCTAGTATAAAATTCATAACTCCAAAAGATATTCATAAAACACTACATCCTACTGAAAACCCGCAAATTTGTGCTAATAAAAAAATCGAGGGAAGTGAAACCTGTGATGATGGCAATTTAATTGATGGAGATGGATGCTCTAGTTTATGTAAAACTGAAAACACTAATGCTGTTTGTGGTAATGGCATAAAAGAATCTGGGGAAGAATGTGATGATGGAAATTTGATAAATGGTGATGCATGTTCAAGTGCTTGCAAAATAGAAACATCGCAGAATTTATCAAAAAGTACATGCCAATATGCAAAATCAGCTTATGCAACTTCTGAGAACATTAACTCAGAGGCAATATATGCTACAGGAAAACCAGACTCTTCAAGTCCAGGTGAATGTGTTAATTGGGGAGGATCTCAACATAGTTGGAATCCTGCAAATTGGAATATAAAAGCAAACTTGACATTGGTATATGACAAACCAATTTCAGTTAGTAATTTTACAATAATTGGGGATTATGATATATGCTGGGATCGTGCATGGCTTAAAAATTCCCAAACTGGACAAAGTTTACAAGTAATAAATGGGCCTACTACAAACTGCAAATTAACTCAGCAAGTACCTTTAGGATTTAATGCAGATACATTCATACTTGAAACATGTGGATGGAGTTGGAGTTCTACTGATGCAGTAGAGTTATGCGGAAGCAGTGATGGGTCTATAAATGACACTACTAATAATACATTGAAGGGAATATCTATCTGTAACTGGAAAGACTGCCATAAGGGAGCTGTTTCTGTTTCTGTTGATGATTATTTTACATCATGCAGTCAGCAACTTGAACAAAATGGATACAGAGGAACTTATTTTTTAGCAAATACAAATACTTACAGTAGTTCACAATGGACTGAATTTAATAATCTTTTTAAAAAAGGACATGAACTTGGTACTCATACAGAAGATCATCTTTGTTCTGCTGTTGATGACACTGCGTATATTGGGAATATACAAGATAATATAAATGATATTATATCGCACACAAATGTTCGCCAAAGTGATATTATAACTCATGCTCATCCATGCGGCTTTACAACAACAGGAATTAGCAATATACTAAAAAATAACTGGAACTTTTTATCTGCAAGAGGATATTATTATAATCAGCCTGAAACAGCTGATCCCAATAACTTTTTTGATCTAAAAAGCTATAACTCTCATGGTTATCCTGGAGGAAGTTATGAACCTCCAAATTACTTTAGTGAAGTGGATAAAGCAGAAGCACAAGGCAATTGGCTAAATCTTGTATTCCATGTTGAATGCAGTGATGATGGAGTAATAAACTATCTTCCAACAAAAGACTTATGGGTAGATACAATTGGTAATGTTGTAAAATATATCAAACTCAGGGAAAACTCTACAATATATGATGTACAAGATATGCAGGATAAGATTCTCTTTAAAATAAAAACAAGTTATACTGCTGCCTACTATAAACAAAATATTACACTAAAGGTTGAAATGAAGAATGCTCCTTCAAAAGTAATTGTAAATAACAAATATATTGCATTTAATTGGGTTAATAGTCCACAAGGAAGTTATACTAAATTTGATGTTCCATTCCCAATTAATGGAAATATAGAGATTGATAAATGAAACTAAAATTCCTGATTATTGCTTTTGCATTCTTTTTTCTAATACTAGTTGTAACTCTTAGTCAAAAAGTAATTTCAGATACAGGTTATTCCAATAGGATTTTAGATAATCAAGGAAATAATAATGCAATTGTTACTAATATATGGCTTGATGATACCACAAAACTTGATGAAATCAAAAATCACAAGATAAAATACCTTATTGTTGATGTAGGAAACACAGGAGAAAATGGAAGTTTACTAACTTCAAAAGATGAAATAGATTATTTTTTAAAGTTTATTGAAAAATATGAAAAAGCAAACAATTATGACTTTATACTTCTCCCCTATAGTGAGATTAATACATATACTTACAATATGACTCCTGAATTTGAAGATAATTTTATTCAGGATTATTATAATCTTAATTTAATTGGGTTTGATGGAATATTTGTAGATATTGAACCTGTAAAATTTGAACAAAGAGGGGATTATCTAAGTTTACTTTCAAGACTCAGATCAAAACTTGGAGATGATAAAATCATTTCAGTTTATTCAGGTCACATTAGTGAGGACTTAAACAATGAATGGGGATGGAGTCTTGATTTTTTAAAAGAAGTTTCTCATAAAACAGATATTATCTCAGTTCCGGTTTATGATACTGATTATAAGAATCGCGCAGATTATCAGGATTTTGTTAAATATACACTTGATAAAATTTTAACCAATACATGGGATTCTTATTTCTTCCTTGCAGTTCCAACTCATAAAAATTCTCCTGAAACACTTGATAATGTTATTTCTGTATATTCTAAGGAAATAAAAAAATATCCGGATAACAATCTTCTTGGAATTGATATTTTTGCTGAATGGACAATTGATGACAAGGAATGGAAAACTGTGGATCAATATCTAAAACAATCGCAGGATAATGAATGTAAAAATCCACTTTCACATCCGTTTAATTTTATTTCCTGCCCTAATACAGTTTCAATGTATAAGAATAAAAGTCCGCTTTCAAATAGCACATTGTATTTAAAAAATATTCTAACAATCCTAAGATGAAAGGACCTTTTTCAATAATGTCTTTTTTTGGAATAACATTATGGATCGATGTTGGAACACATATGGTTAAAAGAGACAAAGAAAAAAGAGTAGATCCATATAATCCTATCAGGGAAATTAGTGTTATAGTTCCGATTCACAGTGAGCCTTTTGAATATATTGAAGAAACAATAAAAGGACTATATGGGGAAAAATATCCTATTAAAAATGTAATTATATGCGGAGACTCAGAGTCAAAAGAGGTTAAAGCAAAGATCAATAGTGTTCTTGGCAATTATGATTCGCTTTATTATATAAGAGCACCTGTTCAATCAAAAGCAAAGAAAATAAATTTTATTATACAAAATCATAGTAATCTTCTTGGAGAATTTGTTTATATCAGAGATTGCAGAGTTGTTGGATTAAATAACTGTATTGAAAAAATGATCTCTTGTTTTGTTGATGAAAGTGTTGCGGCTGTAACTTCATATGGAAGAGTAAGAAAACCAAGTAATTTTCTTTCTCGCTCTTATTTTTATGGAAAAGACTGGGTAAATGAAATAGGAAGATTTAGAAAAAATGCCCAGGAAAAAAGAAAGGCAGTATTTGTTATATGTGGTGCTTCGACAATATTTAGAAGAAAAATTCTTTCCAGCATCCCTATGCCTGTAAAAAGCAAGACAGAAGACACTTATTACACCTGGATACTCCAAGAGAAGGGATTTAAAATAATGGTTGCAGATAACACAATGGTAACTGCTCCTGATGTAGATGGAAAGAATCTTGATGGAATAAAAGGCCAAGTAAGACAGTCATTTAGGTGGACTTCTGGAACAATGCAATGTATGTATAATGAAGGCAGAAAACTGCTAAAAAACAAAAGATTATTTTACACAACTATTCTTCCTGGTTTTATGGAAGCGGTTTCATATTCCATACCTTTGGTTTTAATACCTTTGATATTTTTATTATCTTATAAGTTTGCAATTGGATTTTTAATAGGAGATATGGTTTTTTCATTAATTGGAACTCTTGTAATAATGCCGAGAAGATTTATAACGACACTAGTTCATTATCCCCAAATATTTTTCTTTAAGTATATTAATTCAATGATCTTTATAGCATCTCTTATTATAGTTACAAAACAGGCCTTGACTGGAAAAATTCAAACCTGGTCTAATGAATGGAATCCTCCTTTGACCAAAGGAGTCATGAAGAAAGCTTTAAAAAATGCGCAATAAAAAGGTATGAAATAGGCATATAGATAACCTTAAAAATACCTAGTATTTCTTAATTATTATAGTGGCAAACTGGGTCGTTTACCAGTATAAAAATAAACACAGTGGACCTGTAAGCTAGTGGCAAACTGGGTCGTTTACACCGACCTCTCCGCGGTTCGATCCCGCGCAGGTCCATTTTTAAAATAAATATCAAATTTTAAAATAAATATGAAAAAAAGTATTTTTGCAATAATATTTATTCTAATAATATTATCAACTGTTATTGTTATGTTATTTACAAAATCTAACAATGTTAATAATCGGAATGTAATAAGCTATCAAGACAAAGATTGTGGTTTTTCAGCAAATCTTCCCCCAACAAAAAAAATAAATTCTTATTATACCCCTACCCAATCAGGAATTGAAAATTGCAATGTCACAGAATTTTTCTTTGATTTAGAATCTTATTCCACTCCAATCATCGGTGGAAATCATGAGGCATCTTTAACCTTGCAAATTTTTGCTAGTCCTAATAATCAATCGTTATATCAATTTGAAAGAAATAACTCTGATGCAATGGTTTTAGGAGAATCTAATTTATTAAATGTAACTATAAGAAATAAACCTGGAATCAAATATATCCATACTGGAGATATTGGAAATGGTGAACAAATCTTTACTTATTGGTTATTTTTTGAAGAAAATGGAAAAATAATAAAAGTTACTTGTAATACTGGTAAAGACAATGCACTTTCTTTAGAATATTGTCAAAGATTAATTGAAAATCTTCAATTTGATTAACTAAAATTTACAAAGTTTAATAAATATATTAAAGTCGTTTACACCGACCTCTTCCGGAGGTTCGATCGCCCGCAGGTCCATATACTTTTATAAATAATCACCTATTTACATCAATATGAAATATATTGCACTTTTGCGAGGAATAAATGTTGGTGGAAATAAAAAAGTAGATATGAAAACTCTTAAGAATACTTTTGAATCTCTCGGTTTTACAGATGTTTCAACTTACATTAATTCCGGGAATATAATATTTAATCCTAGTAAAAAACTAGACAAATTAAACGAAATCATTGAAAAAAGCTTGCAGAAAGAATTTGGATTTGAAATTAAGGTACTAATCAAAACTGAAAATGAAATGAAAGTCATTGCAAAAGCAATTCCGAAAGAATGGAAAAATGATTCTGAACAAAAATCAGATGTAGCTTATTTATTTAAGGATATAGACTCAAAAAACACCATTAATGAACTTCCAATAAAAAAAGAGTTTATTGATATAAGATATGTCAAAGGCGCAATAATTTGGAATGTTAAAAGAAAAGATTACAATAAAAGCCATATAAATAAAATAATAGGGCACAAAAGTTATATATTCATGACGGTTAGAAATATAAATACTGCAAGATATCTTGCAGAACATAAGTAAAATTGGGCTATCCTAAGTTTTGTTACATAAAGTAGAACTAAAAGGATAAACTTGTTTGCACCGAGTATTCCGGAGTTCAATCCTCTGCAGGCCCAAATTGTTAGTACTATATAATAGTATCAATAATAAGATTTATAAACCTCTATATTATCGATTATTTATGACACATAATTTAAAAATAATACCTCAAGAACAAGATGATTCCTGCGGTCCAGCTGCTCTAAGGATGATTCTAGCAACTTACGGAACAAATGTTTCAGAAAAAACACTTAGAAAAAGATGTAGATTGAATTCTATTGGAACAAGTGGAGAAAATATTGTCAGAGCAGCACAATCCTATGGTTATCAATCATTCTTAAAAGATAATTGCTCTTGGAATGATCTCAAAATTGAAATAAAAAAGAATCCTGTTATTATTGATTGGTTTTCAAATGGTTCGGGTCATTATTCAGTAGGTATAGAAGTCTATGGTAGTAATGAAAGATTAGTCATAGCTGATCCAGAATATGGAGTTACAAGAGAGATGTTCAGACCGGATTTTATGGCGGTTTGGTTTGATTATAAAGGTTTATTTCCAAAGACTCCATTAGATATGATTTTAAGAAGGATGATTGTTGTTCAAAATCAAGATATTAAAACCAAAAGTTTAGATGAGAGAATTTAGTAAGAATTATTTACAGAGTATATCCTTTAAGATAATATTTTTTACACCGACATCTTCCGGAGGTTCGATTGCCCGCAGGTTCATACTTTAAAAAAGAGATAAAATGAAAAAGACAACACAAAATAAAATAATCAAACTACTGCTTATTTGCAGTATTTTGTCAACATTACTGTATATATCTGCTGATTTCATTTGCTCAGTTGTCTATCCCAGTTACAGCTATGCCGATCAAGCAATAAGCGAATTATCTGCAATAGGAAGCCCTACAACTTCACTTTGGAAAACATTGACATTTATGTTTAGCCCCCTCATTATTGCTTTTGGAATCGGTGTGTTTATAGTTGGTAAAAAACGTTCCTTGAAAGTCACAGGAATTCTTTTACTATTATTTGGAATATCGGGATATGCATGGTTATTTTTTCCAATGAATATGCGTGGGAATATTGGAGGAGCATCAGATACTGGACACTTAGTTCTTTCTGCGATTACAGTTCTTTTATTAACCTTGATACTAGGATTTGGATCAGGGGCTAAAGGAAAGAAATTTAGAATTTACTCAATTCTTACAATGATTATTATGCTATTCTTTGGATTTTTAGTTGGAACAATGGCACCAAAAGTTGCTGCTCAAGAACCTACCCCTTGGATGGGAATTTTTGAACGAATCAGTGTATTTTCTCCAATGATATGGATTATGGTACTAGGAATTATCCTTTTAAAGAATGAAAATGAGATTAAACAAGTTGTTCGTTACAAAAGGTAAATAAAAAGATACATTGGTTTACTACCTTCCTCTTCTAGCTGTTTGATTCTCCAAGACCAATATTGTTTTAGATCATCTAAAGTTTTATAAAATGTAAAATAGACAAATAATCATGAAACAAAGTTGGGTTACAATATTATTTGGACTGAGTTTATTCTTTTTAGTAATGAGCGTATTATATTTTATAATATCTTTAGCGCCAAAAGGTGAACCTGACTTCCTCGGCATGTTTGCTCCTTTTGTAATTTTAAGCGGACTATTTATATTCTTAATTGGAGCAATGCTTGTAGCATTATCAATATTTAAGTGGCTTGGCGGATTTAATACAAATAAAGGCTTAAAATAATCATTTACTACTTTCTCTCCGAAGTCGAATTTATATTTTAATAACCTATTTAAACCAAAAATAGATATTACATTTATGGCTCAGTTTCAATATATGCTAGCTCCAATGGAAGATTTTACTGACAATGCATTTAGAACCTTATGTTTTCGGCATGGAGCCGATGTTACATTTACGGAACTTTTAAGAATAGAGGCACTTGCAAAAAATGTAGAGAATACATGGGCTCGAATTGAAAAAAAGGATAATACTCCTGTAATTATTCAATTGCTTGGAAATTCAGAAGAAGACCTTGCAAAATTCCTAGATAAATTTGAACCTTTTGATGGATTTTTAGGATTTAATCTCAACTTAGGTTGTCCTGATCCGCAAGTTGTGAGCCTTGGATATGGCTGCGCAATGATTAAAAATTTTTCAAGAGTAAAAAGAATGGTTGATATGATTAAAAATAAAGGATATTCCTGCAGCGTTAAAATGCTACTTGGAAAAGATGCAAAGGAAAAAGAGAAAAAGTTTTATCTAAATACTATAAAAGAGGTAGATGCTGATTTTTTTATAGTTCATCCACGCCATGGAAAAGAAGGATATGACAAAAAACCGGATTATAGTGTACTTAAAGAATGCGTGAAGACCGGAAAAAGAATAATTGCAAATGGAGATATTGATTCGAAAGAGAAAGTTGAACTCTTAAAATCCTTCGGAGTATCTGGAGTCATGATTGGAAGAGCTGCAGTAGTGAGTCCACAAATCTTTGATAAACTTCGCGGAAATAGATTAATCTCTCCAGAAGAAATAAAAAAAGAATATAGTGACTTGGCTGAAAAATATAATGCGCCTTTTAGATATAGAAAAAATGTTATGAAGAGAATAATATAAATATGAAAGAGTAGGTCCATACTTTTATAAAGATAATTTCTGATAACTCATCATGAAATGGAAAAATTTACCGAGATGGTTAAAATGGGGAGTTGGAATAGTGTTAAGCGTAGTAATCTTTTTATTTCTTATAGAAATTCTGTTAACTATCGCTCTTTGGAATATGTAAAAGTTTACAGGACTAATTTATTTGAGACACTTTTCTTAAATTATGTTGTCTTTTTTTGCACAACATAATTATTTAAATTAAATTATAAAAGATAATTAAAATGAACACAAGGCTTGAAGCAAAAGAAGGTAGTGATTTATATGTCGAAGCCTCTCCATGGGTTTGTGATCTATTGCATAATAAAGAATTGGAATGCTTAGAAAGTTTTTCAAAAAAAGATCCTATTCTTTCAGTTATAGGTCCTGGAGAAAAAGCTTTGCCGTATTCATATTGCTATGTTGATCGAAAAATTGGAAAATCAAATAGAGAAAGAATAAAGAGAATTGTAAAGAATGGTTCTATTATATTTGCAGATTATAGACTTGAAAGTTTGGCTATTGTCGAGGAAACTCTTGAAAGAGCTGGTTTTTTTGACAGGGGCTTTTTTGTTCCTCAAAGGGATTTGTCCAAGAAAATTGATTTTGGAAATCTTGAAAGCTCTTCAATTTATTTTATGCTTCAGGATTTAAGAAATCCAATAACTTTTCCAAGAGAAAGTCTGGATATGATCGATATGACTCTTTCAGGCCATCATGCATATACTACAATTTCCGAGGCTAGAAGAATTTTTAGGGAATTGTATAAAAGTCTAAGACCTGAAGGATTTCTTCATTTAGGAGAAGGAAAAATTGATATGAATTATCCAGAGGAAAAAATGATAAAAAAAGCTTTAGAATTTGAAAGATCAGGTGATAAAGTAGTAATTATAGATAATCGGGAAAATGATAAAAAAACTTATATTCTTCCTCCAAAAGGTTTAAATGAATTAAGAAGAATTTATTTAACTCCGGAAGAATTGCAAAAACAAAAGAAACTCGAATTTGATAGTGAAGGAAACGTCTTTTTTGAAAATCAAAAATTAAAGAATAATCTTATAGATCCGAAAGAAGATTATTACTTTATTTCAAGTATTGATAATTTTTATCAGAGAATCAAAAGACTTATACATCCTGTAGAAGAATTAAAACCAATGTTTTATGAAATGATAGATAAAGAACAATGCCAAAGTGGCCAAGGACTTTCTGAACATTATCTTTCTCCTGAAAAAATTTGCGAACTATTAAGGGATCAGGGTTATCTCGATGTTGATTGTTTTGATCATATTAATCGCGATATTTACTATCCATTTGTCAATATAACTGCAAGAAAAGAATAAGTTAATGTCCTTTAAAGGAACATTAGTTGACTAGACTCAACTATTTTATAAGAAATATAAGATATACCTTTTAAATTACAATTTTTTAAATAATACATAAAGACTAAAAATATTTAAATCTAAAGAGGTTTAATTATTCTAGGAGGTGTTATAAATGAATAAAATTTTGAAGACTCTTCTTTTGGGTTTAGTAATATGGGTAATTCCATTTCTTGCAAGTTTTCTTGTATGGGATG
Source organism: uncultured archaeon (assembly GCA_902385625.1). Taxonomy (GTDB): domain Archaea; phylum Nanobdellota; class Nanobdellia; order Pacearchaeales; family GW2011-AR1; genus ARS1285. Next base: position 76,652 of record CABMGE010000007.1, read on the forward strand.
TTAAAGCAGGAGGACCGTCAATTGATGTTGCATGGTTTTATGCTTTAATGGGATTTACTGGAGCTATTTCATTTTCTATTGCTGCATATTATCAATTTAAGAATGTAAAAAAGAATACTTCTTATGAAGGATGGACATCAGGTATAATTTGGTATATTGAACTTGTACTGCTTGATTTTATCTTTTTAGTAGTATTATTTGGTATGACAATTGGTTCATATTCTCATTTGCTTCTTACGTATCTTAATGTCCTCATACTTAGTGTTGCAATAGGATATCTAAAAAGATAATTTCATTTTAGCTAAACAAATAGCTCTTTTTGCTTTTTTTTATTTTTTATTTATAGGTTTTTTATTCTTGGTATTATAAACATTTAAAAGAAGAGTTCTTAATAACATTAAAATGAAAGAAAAAAAAAATAAAAAGTTCAATGGTTAAATATAATGCAGAAGGTAAAGCTCCTTGGGAAAGATAAAATAAATTTTAATCTAAATTCTCCTGGTTTTGTGATTGATAGTTCTAAATGTTTAAATAATTGAATAGCTTATTTTAGTTCTATGAAATCAAAAAAACGATTTAAAACAGTAGATGAATATATGTTTTCTTTTCCAAAGGAGATTCAGAATAAAATAAAGGAAATTAGAAAAATTGTAAAAAAAGAAGCTTCTGAAGCAGAAGAAAAGATTAGCTATAATATGCCTTTTTACAGCCTTCATGGCAGATTATTGTATTTTGCAGTGCATGAAAATCATATTGGATTTTATGCTCTTCCTTCGGCAATTGTTGCATTTAAAAATGATCTGAAAAATTATGAAACCTCCAAAGGCACAGTTAGATTTCCTTTAGACAAGCCAATACCTGTTAATTTAGTTAGAAAAATTGTAAAGTATAGAATCAAAGAAAACCTGTCAAAAAAGTAACTTGCATGCAACCTAGATAAATATTTAAAGGATATAATTATCAAATAATTAACCCATTAGGGAAAGAGTTCTGATAGGTATTAAAATGCAAAGACCAATCTTAAATCCAGAGTTATTTGTTTTTCCTGTGGACTCTAAAGAAGATAAACTAGTTTTATATGCTCCCTTAGAAGGCAGCGCTGCTGAGATAAATCCTGATATGCTGTTCTTACTTCAAAACTTAAATCAAGATCAGGAAATTGATTTTGAAAATCCGATATTTAAAAGGTTAAAAGACTCAAAAATAATTCTTGACTCACAACCTGACTCTGAAGATAAAAAAGAATCCAAATTAGATTATTGTCCAACACATCTTACAATTCTTCCTACATTTAACTGTAACTTGAGATGTGTTTATTGTTATTCAAATGGGGGTGAAAAACCTATTACCCTGGATTTAGAAATAGCCAGAAAAGCAATAGACTTACTTACTTATAACATTTCTAAAACCAATTCAAAAAAAGCAAGTTTAGGATTTCATGGAGGTGGAGAACCACTTCTTGAAGAGAATTTAGATTTGGTTAAAAGATGTGTTGAATATTTTAGATCACAAATGGAAGATAAAGGCATAGAATCACGAGTCGTAGCTGCAACAAATGGAGTTATGGAAGAAGATTCTTTAGAATGGATTTCTTCAAATTTTGATTTTATTAATATATCTCTTGATGGTCCTGCGCCAATACAAGATGCCCAAAGACCGCAGAAAGGAGGAAAACCCTCTTTCCCTTATGTAATGAATACTATCAATTTTTTTGAAGAAAAGGGTCTCGACTATGGAATAAGATCTACAATAACAGCTGAATCTGTAACTCAGATGCCAGAAATACTAAGTTTTTTTTCAGAAATAACCAAAATTAAATCAATTCAATTTGAACCATTATATGAATGTGGCAGATGTAAAACAACAAAAGTAAGGGCTCCTGATCCAAAGATATTTATTGATTATTTCTTAAGATCAATAGAAGTTGCAAAGGAAAAACAGATTAAACTTCTATATTCAGGTTCAAAAGTTTCTACTCCGAGTCAAAATTTTTGTGGAGCTTCTGGAAATAATTTCTTTTTAACTCCCCAAGGAAATGTTACAACATGTTTAGAAGTTTCAAGGGAAGAAGACTTTGGAGCAAAAGTTTTCTTAATTGGAAAATATGACTCAGATAATAAAGAATTTATTTTTGATGATCAAAAGATAAATCATTTAAAGAATAGAAGAGTATCAAATTTGTCTCATTGCAGTGATTGTTTTGCTAAATATTCCTGCTCTGGGGATTGTTTAAGCAAATGCTATTTAAGTTCAGGCAGTATTTATGATACAAGCAATAACCCTAGGTGTGAAATAAATAGACAACTACATAAAGCTCAAATAATTAATACTTTAAAAGGAGGTAATAAAAATGGATAAGCCCAGAGATAGAATCAATGATTTAGAATTAATTTTAGGAAAGGTGGAAAATCTTATTCGGCCAATAATTTATAATACATTCCAGTTGCAAACAGCTCCAATAGGTTCAAACATTCTATATAGTGATTGCTCATGTAATGCAGACAGACCTGGATGTAACTCTGAATGTTATTGCGATAGTAATGAAAGCTTTTGCTTTTTTGTTTGCAATACTCATCAGATAAATTGTTGCCAAAGTGAATGTAATTGCGATATGAATTTTTAGAGAAAGGATAATTATCTCCTAGAGTATAAAATTCCAAGAGGAATAAATCTTCTTAGAAAATCTTTTGTTTAAAATTACAAATTCGATTAATTTTAACATTAAAGTCTTTTTTATACAACAAGATTATATAATAATTTAAGATTATATATTTGTATGCAAAAAATAACTCCATTTTTGTGGTTTGACAACCAAGCTGAAGAGGCAATGAATTTTTATGTTTCTATTTTCAAAAATTCAAAGATACTTGGAATTACCCGATACACAGAAGAGGGTGCAAAAGTTTCTGGAATACCTGAGGGAACTGTAATGACTGCTACATTTGAACTAGATGGGCAAAAGTTTATTGCATTAAACGGCGGTCCAAAATTCAAATTTACAGAAGCTATATCTTTTTTTGTAAACTGTGATACTCAAAAAGAAATAGATGAACTCTGGGAAAAGCTTTCTTTAGGAGGAGAAAAAGGTAAATGTGGTTGGTTAAAAGACAGATATGGAGTGTCATGGCAAATCGTTCCGATTATTCTTGGGAAAATGTTAGGTGACAAAGATCTTGAGAAATCAAAAAGAGTGATTAAATCAATGCTTCAAATGGATAAAATTGATATTCAAACTTTAAAACAAGCGTATGATAAAGAGAACTAATTTGTTGTAACTTTAGCTTCTCTCCAAAGCAGTTCAAAATATTTATTATAAGTATTTGAAATATCTTTGTTTTTTATAAATATTCCATATACTGGAGAATTAAAAACTACTATTAATACAGAGTCTCCACACATAGTAATTGAAGAATTTGTATAATATTTCTTAGGTATAATCCTTGCCTCTGTATATGCTTTTTTATTTAAATATCTGACTCTCTCAATTGCAGACTCGTCATAAATATGCCTCATAAGTATTTTTTTCTTCATTCTTTCTTTATGAAAATCCTTCAAAAATCCTTCTCCAAAATTTTCAACTGCTTCCTTGGAAGCCCCATAGACATTAATATTTAAACCTGATTTAAGAAAATCCTGAAGTCTTTCCCTAATTGAAAAAGTGCCATTAATAATTTCGACTCTATTTTCTGTGGAACAATCTTTAGTAATATTGTTTAAAGAGGGTAAAATTGAATCAATATCATATTCTTTTTGCTTTAGATAACTTTTAATTCTTTCTGGAGGCAAAGCAATGAAAAGTCTCTTTTTTTTGTCTATTATTTCTGAAACAAATCCTTTGTCTTTTAATTTTCTTATGCTATCATAAGTATTTGAACGGTGGACAAAGGTCCTTTTTGATAATTCTAATGCAGAAAGATTATTATTCTTTAGTAATTCGAGATAGATTTTTGTTTCATTTCTACTCAGCCCAATTGTTTCAAAGATATTAATTATTTGTTCCTCCATAGTATAATCCAAATTAAGGTTTAATCCTTTTCTCTATGCAATGCAATAGTGCATTGCATAAGCAATAGGAAATTTCAATTTATAAACCCTATTTACCACTAAATAATTAATAGTTTAAGGTTTTTTATTAAGAGGAAAATATAAAAATTTATATATTGAAAATCCTAATACTGATCTATGGAGTCTTATGAAGATGCCTTAAGAGAGATAAAAAAGATATTACTCAATAATCCAAAAGGACTTACAATATCTGAAATTTCTGAAAAAATTGGAATAAACCGCAACTCTGTTGCTAAATATATGGATGTTTTAAGTATCAGTGGGAACATTGAAAAAAAAGATGTTGGTCCTGCAAAAGTATTTTTTTTAAGCCAGAGACTGCCTTTGTCATCATTTATAGAAATCACTACTGAAGGAATAATTATTCTTAACAAAGATCTTGAGATTATAATGGTTAATGATTTTTTTTCTAAATTAATCAAAACTAAAAAAGATAACTTGTATGGGCAAAAAATTAATCAAGAACAACTAAAAAATTTCTTTGGCAGTATTGAAAAAGATATTCAAAATTGCATTAATGGAAAAGACTGTAATAAAGAAATAATCGCGGATTTAGATAACGAGAAGAGATATTTTAATATCAAAATAATACCTATCACTTTAGACAATGGAAATCCAGGAGTGTCTTTAGTTATTGATGATGTAACTGAACATAGAAATGCCGATGAAGCATTGAGAATATCTGAAGAAAAATATCGAGAAATTGTTGAAACTGCTAGCGAGGGAATATCAATGGCTGATGCAGCTGGAAAATTCATTTTTGTTAATCCAAGATGGGCAGAGATGCTTGGTTATCCTCAAGAAGAAATCTTGGGAAAAGATGTCTTATATTTTCTGGATGAAGAACAAAAAGAACTAGTATTGAAAACCAGAAACAAGGTGATTAAAGAAGGCAAGACAACAGGCAGAGAATTCAAATTTATAAGAAAAGATGGATCAATTTTATGGACGATTAGCAATATTACCCCATTTTTTGATAAGAATAAAAACTATACAAGCAATCTTGTTATGCATACAGATATTAGTGAAAGAAAAAAGGCAGAAGAAGAATTAAAAGAGAGTGAGATGAATTTTAGAAACTTGGCTGAAAAATCTCCAAATATGGTTTTTATTAATAAGAAAGGAAGGATTGTATATGTAAATGAAAAATGCGAAGAAATAATGGGTTATACTAAATCAGAATTTTATTCAGAAAAATTTGATTTTATGTGCTTAACATCACCTGAATATAGAAATATCCTTATTGAGAATTTCAAAAAACACTTAAGCAATAAAGATGTAGAGCCAGTTGAATATTCTTTAATAACAAAAGACAAAAAGATTATTATTGCTATATTAACTACTAAATTAATAGACTATGGAGGAGAAAAAGCTATCCTTGGAATAATCACAGATATTACTGAAAGAAAAAAGGCAGAAGAGAAGATAATTCATCTTGCATCGTTTCCAGACTCAAACCCAAATCCAGTAATTGAGATTGATTCTAAAGGAAAAATAACCTATTGCAATAAATCCACTACAGATATCTCTAAAGAACTGGGGGAAGAAGAACAAGTTTTTTTACCTGAAGACATTTCTGAAATATTGAACTCTTTTAAAGAGGATATCCCAAAAAAGTTTTATCGCGAAATAAAAATAAAAGACAGGGTATTTGCTGAGTATATTAGTTTTATAATGCCACTAAAGGTATTACGTATATATGCGGCAGATATTACTGAAAAGAAGAAAGCAGAGGAAGAATTAAAAAGTGAAGATTAGACTCTGAAAGGACTAATAAGGCAAAGACAACTAAACAAAATATGAAATATAATTTTAATCTAAAAATACAGGCAATGTATGGAATTGTGACATTCTTAGTTGTTCTTGGCATTCTTTACATATTTACAAAAGAGCTTAATTCTTCAAATTGGATTACTTCAGCCATTATAGGAATAACTGAATTTATTGTTTTTAGGATATTTTACAAAACAGAAATGTAAAAAATAAACTTCTCTCGACTAAAAAAACTTTTATACAACAGTTATATTACCCCTCATTAAAGTAGGGTGTATAATACAATGATAAGGGAAAGTTCCAGTTGTTGTAAATGTATGATTATAAGTTTCTCCGGGACTTAAGGCAATAGAACCTAACTCAGTACTATTATCCGAAGTAACCGTATGTATTGACTGACCATTATTAGTCCATATTACATTAGTTCCAGAGCTTATTTGAAGGTTTCTTGGTAAAAAGTCAAAGTCTATTATTGATACTGTTAGATGTTGTGAAGCATTTGATAAACATTGTCCATTTGAACAAGTTTGATTTGAAGCACAAGTTTGGTTTATTCTTGCTACAGTTGTATTTGCACAGAAGCTATTGATAGTACCTGCATTATGACATGTGAAATTAGTGAAGTTTTGGAAGATGCTTCCATTTTGACAGAATTTATTTCCCTTAAAACCACTTATTCCACAATCATCATTATCAAAACATTTTATTTGAAGTGCAACGCATTGTCCATTTGAACAAGTTTGGTTTGAAGCACAAGTAAGATTTACTTTTGCTATAGTTGTATTTGAACAAGTACTGTTTATTGTTCCAGGAAGATTACAAGTAAAGTTAGTGAAGTTTTGGAAGATGCTTCCATTTTGACAGAATTTATTTCCCTTAAAACCACTTATTCCACAATCATCATTATCAAAACATTTGATTTGAAGTGCAACGCATTGTCCATTTGAACAAGTTTGATTTGAATTGCAGTTTTGTTTTACTTGAAGAACTGTTGAGTTAGTGCATGAGCTATTAATTGTATTTGGATTATTACAAGTAAAAGTTGTAAAATTCTGGAAGACACTTCCATTTTGACAAATCGGGCTTCCAACATAACCATTAGTTCCGCATGTGGAATTACTTGAACATCTTATTGTCTGAACAACGCAAGTTCCATTTGAACAGACTTTTCCATTATAACAATTTTGTCTTAGCTTTGCAATTGTAGAATTTGTACAGAAACTAGTATTTCTACCAGGGTTGTTACAAGTAAAGGTTGTGAAGTTTTGGAATATGCTTCCATTCATGCAAAAGGTATTTCCTGTAAACCTATCTGTTCCACAATCCCTGTTTCTAGCACAAAAAGAAGGCAATTTTTCACAACCACATCCACAAGAATCCTTAAATGGAGTAGTTCCTACACTGCAAAGGAAATTTATAACACAATTGGGATCTTTTTTAACATAAACTTTTGTTGCAGTAGGATCATAATTACAGCAAGAAGAATTAGTCAGATTAATAGTTAAACTACAGTTGTTAAAAGTAGCGATACAGAAGTTAATAGAAGCATTAGTGCAAAGCTTTTTTTTATTTATTGCATCATCGCACTTGGTTAAATCCAAAAGATTACACCTTAAACAAACATTAGTCAAATTAATTGTTTGATTACAATTTGTAAAAGCTTTTTGGCAAAATATAATATCAGCTCTTTCACAGAGTTGTTTTTCAGCAATTATATTCTGACATGCAGAAAGAAGTACGGGATTACAATGATTATCATTTAAAAATAAACTACTTTCAGAGTAAACAGAGAGCACATTAAAATGCACCACCATAATCAAAGTGAATAGGGCTAGAGTCAAAAGCTTGAAATTTTTTGTCATGGATTTGATTAAATTCCCCAATAATATAAATCTTTGATGTATTAAAAAAGACAACTTGGTCTAAAAAATTAAGTTATCTGTGCTTACACATTTACTCGGAATTTTACCTGACAAAAAGAGTTAGGTGTAGATTAGATACAACAAACTATTATAAATTTTTAATTGTTATCATATCGATGTATCCGTTAAATCAAGAAATAGAGACGTTGTATATTCTTCCTGCAATCAGGAGGGAGTTTGCAAAAGTTTTAACTGGGAAATATAATTTAACCTATGAAAAGACTGGAAGAATTTTAGGAGTTTCAAAAGTTGCGATCTCGCAATACCTAAATCATAAAAGAGCCACATTGATACAGTTTCCAAAGGATATACAAAAGAAAATAGAAAAAACTGCAAAGATTATTGTGAAAGATGAGAAAAAATCAGGAAGCATGATAAAAAGTATTATTAGGGAAATAAAAAAGCTTGGATTTTACAAAAACATTAATAAAAAACAAATCAAGAACAATTTAGCAATAACCTGACTTGAATTTCTTTAGAAGATAACTGGATTTAAATTTCTCTAAAAATAACTTTTTGTAAGATAAACCGAAGTATTATTAATACAACAGCCAGGAGTAAAAAAACCCTTGATGTATTAAAAAAAACTTCAATTCTTTATATAGTTCTTTAGATTTAAATCAGTATTGTTGATAATTAATACCTCTAAAGGGACTGTTTAAAGTAATCTTCGAATATAAAACTTAAATAATAAAGTCTAACAAAAATGGAAAAATTAAAAATATTTTTAGGAGAATTAGGCTTTGGAAAAAACGAAGTAGAGGTTTACACTGCACTTCTTGGGATGGGAGAATCAACAGTCCTTCAAATTTCTAAAAAAACAGGAGTTCACAGATCAAATATATATGAAGCACTTGACACTCTAATTAAGAAAGGGTTAGTAAGCAGTATTGAAAACCCTATTAAAAAATATTTTCCTAGAAACCCTAAATGTCTACTGGAATTTATAAAAAGCAAGGAGATAGAATTTAGTCAGATTTCGCAGGAACTGGAAAATAAAACTTCTAGTTCTTGCGAGACTAAAATAGGCAGAACAAAGGGAAAACTTGCATTTAGAGACTCTCTTTTTAATTTGCTTACATTAAGCAGCCCAATTTATGTTTTTGGAGTAAAAAGTAATTCAAATGAAGCAATTAATCTGGCATTTGACCTATTTCACAGAGAAAGAATAAGAAGAAAAATAAAAATGAGGATGATGTATCATAGTAATGAAAAGAGTGCAATAAAAAGCATACAAGAAATTAAGAAGAGAGGTTACACTGAAGTCAAAAAGTTTCCTATGGAATACAATTCTGAAATAACCACATTTATATGCAGCAGCAAGATTATAATTATGAATTGGACTGATCTTTCAATAGTTGAAATAGAGGATAAAGAAATAGCAACAGACTATTCCAAATATTTTGATGTTTTATGGAATGTTGCTTAAATTTTAGTATATATTTTATACTTTCGTATAAAATAGTCATGATAGCCATTTTATTCTAAGGGAATTTTACTAAAATTTCTAATCTTCTGATAAGACTAAAAGGCCGTCTCGCGAAGCGAGATTAACTCGTAATTATAATTCAAGATTTCTTGTAGATATTCTAAAAATGTCTATTTTCATAAAAAACACTGGATGTTGTAAATAAACGACAACATTTGTTTATATTTTAAAAAGACTTAGAAAAACAATGGCCAAAGATATAATCCTTATCCAAAAATTATACCGAGGGAAGAAACAGATTATAATTTGTTTTTTGTTTACCAGTTTATTTATACTTCTTTCTATACAAAACAGTTTTTCAGTTTCAGACACTAATTCTGGCCAGGATTTAGGTAACACTGCTAACACAAATAATATTGCTGACTCAGATTTTGATTATTTTAGTTTTATTGAAAGGATCATTAATGAAACTCCTGGCTCATTTACTGCCCAGGAACTAAGCATTATACAGTCTGATACCTATTTTATGAACAAGATTCGTGAAATCTATCAGAATGGGGAAAATTTCAGCTCACTCGAAAAGACCATACTATTATATAAGACAACTCAGTGCAATGATGGAATTGATAATGAAGGAGATGGTTTAATTGATAAAGAAGATCCTGGATGCTGGACTGATATTACAAATTCAAACACTTACTCGCTATTTTTAAACAATGAAGGAAGGTCTAGCTCTTCATGTTTTGCAGATTCTGATTGCGGCTCGAATAAATTTGTTGGAGACAGATATTGCCTTTCAGGAGATGTTTACAGAAATTATGCAACATTTACATGTGCAAATAAAGGAAAGGGAAATGCAAAATGTGCTAAAAAGACTTATCCTGAACTAATAAGCTCATGTGTATACGGATGTGGAAAGGGATTTTGTGAAACTCACACAGAGGAAACAGTTACTAATACAATAGATACAATTGAACAACAAACAATAGAGTTAAACCCTCTTCAAGTTGAGAAAAAGTTTCCAGATAAAAATTTCCAGGTACTTGACTCCAAAAACTTTGCATATCTTATTATCCAATTAGTAATTGGAATATGCCTTGAATCTCTTCTTATATTCCTAATAAAGAAAAAGTAAACATCTGATTTTATTGTTGTATCCTGCTAACAACTTAACTATAAATAAAATTGAGTATTAAATATTTTAATTAAATTTTATAGGAGGTTAAAATGCAAAAGAAAAAGTTATTTTCTATAACATTAATTCTGGGATTAATGTTCGCAATGTTTGTAGTTCCAGCAAGTGCGCAATGCCTTGGAGGCTTTGGCGGTTTTGGATGTGGTAATGGTTTTGCTTATAGTAACAATGGTATTGCTTTAGATGCTGCAGGTGGTTTTACAACCTTTAATCAAGCTATTGCTTTAGATGATTTTGGCGGATTTGCAAGTCAAAATAGTGTTTTAGCATTAGACGCTTGTGGAAACTTTGCTACAAGAAATACTGCTATTGCTCTTAATGGGTTTGGTTCACCATTCGGTCTTGGATGGTTTGGCAATAATTGGATTTAATTTTATTTTAATTAATTAAATTTAGAATATTTACACTTTAGTAAAGACTTCTAAAGTCTTTACTTAAAGTCTCACTAGATCTAATACAAAGACACATCTTCACAGATGGTAAAAAATCCGAAGGGTTTAGTGAATTAATCATTTCGGAACTGCTACCTAAAATTGCTAATAGCGAGTTTTGCTTTTTTGGGTAGCATGAAATTCTTTTTTTAAAAAACATTTTTTATTTTTCAAAATTAAACCTTGTATATTTGTTGTTGTATCTTATTTACAACTCAGATATAAATAAAAATTAATGCTTAATCTTTTAACTAAATTTTTAGGAGGTTAAAAAATGAAAAACAAAACTAAAATTCTCGGCGTAATGCCTGTTGTTTTAAGCTTAGTACTTGTTCTAACTTTAGTTCCAAGTATATCTGCATGGCCTGTGAACATTGCTAACGGACAATTTGCTTTTAGCGATAATGCACTTAGCCTAGATGACTGCGGTAACTTTGCAAGCTTAAACAGAGCTGTAGCATTGAATGGAGATGATTTTGCAAGTATGAACAAAGTTATTGCCTTAAATGGTGATGCCTTTGCAAGTTCTATTAATGCAATAGCATTAGATGAAAACAACTTCGCAAGTTTAAACCAGGTAGTTGCTCTTGATGGAGATACATTCGCTACAAGAAATACTGCTATTTCGCTTGATGGATTTTTTGGAAGCACAGGCTTTCCTTGGTAATGAACATATTAACAAGAATCCCTTGAGGACTGAAATTTTTTATTTTTATTTTCTTTATTTTTTTTGTTGTATTTTATTTACAGCTCAGGTATAAATAAAAAAGAGTACTTAATTCTCTAATTAAATTTTTGGGAGGTAAAAATGCAAAACAAAACTAAAATTCTCAGCATGGTCTCAGTAGCAATTCTCTTTTGTACAATAATTGGATTATATTCAATTCAGGGAGTATTTGCTTTTGGATTATTTGGACTTGGCAACTTTGGTAACTTTGGCAATCTTGGCAATTGGGGCATGTATAATCAGCATGATCTTAATAATGACGGAATTGTTAATCAGGATGATATGAATCTGGTTCTTAATTTACTTAATGTAAAACATGATGAAAACACAGATAGTGATTTTAACAATGATGGAGTAGTGGATAATAAAGACATAAATATTCTTTTGTCTGCAATGGCTAGTGTTGGTTATTCAAATAATATAAATGGAGTTGAGCAAGGAATTTCAGGCCTAAATATTGATGCTACAGGCAATAATAACCTAAATAATGGACTCAATAGTATAGCAAATATTAATCCTGTAACTCCGAATATAATTACTCCAACAGTTACACCTAACACTGCAGGTGAAAATTCAGTACCAATTATTAATTTTGCAGGATCAAATAATGCTGATGAGACAAATCCAGATAATGACCTGAATATTAATCTTGGAAGCCTTGGAACATATAATTATCCTAATTTTTATTATTTTCCTTATGCTGCGATTAACCCGGAAACAGTTGTAGGATCAAATCCTGCGAGTGAAGTTTCAGTTGATCTCAGTAATGGGCTTTCTGTAACAGGATCATCACTTATCAGGCTGTAATTAGAATTGAGAATCTAAATAAAATGAAAAAAATCAATATAGCTGCAATAGGTATTTTACTTGTACTTATAGTTGGAAGTTTACCAAATCTTACAGGCTTATCTGATGACTCTGAAGCTCTTCTACACTGGAAAGGTAAGAACAGTTACTACCAAAATCAGATTGGGACTGCTTGGATGTCAATGGAACCTGTACAATGTAATGAAAATGCTTGGCAAGAATCACAATATAGCACAGGTCACAAATACAATGAAAAAGATTCAATCAAAGAATATCTTGAAGACAATGGAGTTACAGTTCTTCATATTAAAATACAAAAAAAAGATAAAATAGTGTGTATGTCTTGTGACTGCCCTAGGGGAGATGAAGTTCAAGTATTAATTTACAGAAATGATATAGAGAAAATGATTAAACTTGGCTTTCAAGAAGTAGAAGTAGAAGGATGTGATTGTAATTAATATGAAATTTATCTATAAACTGAGCCTCCTTATATTTCTTTTAGTATTTTTAATTATAAGTCTTGCAATAAATCTAATAATTCTTGATCAGAACACAAGTCCACTTATAAAAAAGTATTATGAAGGCATTAATAAATCAGAAGATAAAAATCCTCCACATAGCAGCACTCAAGTCCAAGAGTATTCTGAAAAATCAAATACATCTAGCTCTCAAAATCTCAATTATATAAAAGAATTGGATTTAGATGGAGATGGAAACATTAATGATGACATAATCAGGCTATGGATGGATTCTCATTTAAAAAATACTAATAATATGGAGATTTATAATTTTATTTCAAACACTGGAGAAAGTTATGATTCGGGTTTTAATAAAAAATTTGATTTAAATAGTAATGGTGAATTCGATGATGAAGATTTTAATCAACTTCTAAATAATAATTTTGCAAACAATACTCAAAAGATTTTAATCGAGGGAGTTATCAATGGAATTAAATACCGAAGAGAGGTAATCGAAGTTAACTAAATCGTTGTAATTTATTTACAACTCAGGTATAAATAAAAGAGATTACTTAATTCTTTAATTAAATTTTTAGGAGGTTTAAAATGCAAAATACTAAAATTCTCAGCTTAACGTCGGCATTTCTTTTAATCTTAGCAATAGGTATGTGCTCTATTACTTCTGCTCAATCGATTTTTGACTGCGGGCAGTTTGCTTTTAGTGATAATGCTATTGCTCTTGATGGAGACTCTTTTGCAAGCATGAATAGAGCTATTGCCTTAGATGGAGATAGCTTTGCAAGCATGAACAAAAATATTGCTCTTGAAGGAGATAACTTTGCAAGTTCAGAAAGAGCTATTGCTCTTGATGGAGACTCTTTTGCAAGCATGAATAGAAACATTGCTTTAGCAGGAGATGACTTTGCAAGTACACAAAGGAATATTGCTATGGATAGTAATTCTTTTGCTGCTACAGATCAGGCAATTAGTCTTGATGGTGATAACTTTGCTAATGCGCAAAGATCAATCTATCTGGATAATAATCAGTTCATTAGTGGTAAAAGAGTAATAAGCCTTAATGGGGATGGTTTTTTTAACAGACAACAATTAATTTCACTTGGAAATTAATTTTTAAAAGCCATATAAAAAAATGATACTAAGAAAAATAGTTTTCTTATTTATTGTTTTAATCTTGAGCATGCTTTTAATCCCCCAGTTAAAAGCACAAGATTATCAGGATACTTCACAGATTGTCAATGAAACCATTGAGAGCATAGTAAGTATTGTAACTGAATTTGGGAGTGGGAGCGGTTTTTTTATATCAAATAATGGATATGTGGTTACAAATGCTCATGTAATTGAGAATGCTTCTTCTATTAATATAACCACTTTTGATTTAAAAGAAAAAGAAGCAAAGATCATTGGAATAAATGAAACATTTGATATTGCATTGCTAAAGATTAATGGAAGTTATAAACCTCTTGAATTTGGGGATTCTAATGAAGTTAAAATAGGGGAAACTGTAATTGCAATAGGCAATCCATCTGGACTCTCTTCTTCAGTAACTAAGGGCATTGTCTCAGGAATCCATAGAAATTCAGGAAGAAATAATCTTTCTATCTATATACAAACTGATGCTGCGCTTAATCCTGGAAACTCAGGAGGACCTTTAATTGATTCTAATGGGAGAGTTATTGGAATAAACACATTTAAAACTGAAGGTGAAAATCTAGGGTTTGCCTTGGAGAGTAATTACATTGTGCAAGCCATTACAGACATCTTAACTAAGGTTTCAAATATGGAGATTTATCCTATAAATAATACTGGTTAAAATAGTGTAAAAATAATCTCAATTTTTTCTTTTTTCTTTTTTATCTTATTTTAATCCAATCACTTGTAATCACTGATTACTTAGAGTTCCTAATTAATATTTAATTTCAGCAATGCAAATTATAATTTCTTGCATAAAACACCAACACTATTTTTAATTTAAAATCTGTAAATACTGAGAACATATATGCTTCTAAAAGACCGGTATAAAAACAAACAAGTCTTTAAAAGGGGTTAAAATAACCTTGATTTTGACAAAATGGTTCAACAC
>CABMGE010000008.1 GCA_902385625.1 uncultured archaeon
ATATATTTCCTGAAATACAGAAAGAATATAGTTATCTAAACTGATTGACTCTTGATAATTATTCATTTATATTTTTTAAAACTTGATTATAAATTATTTCAAAAGAAGACTCTGTAAATGATAATGCATCTTTAACTTCTTCAATTTTTGGATTATAACCATAATAATTTATGTTGTGTCTTAATATCCTTAAATTGTCTATTAGATTTATTGGTCTTGGTGTTGAAACCTGCAATTTTAATAATTCTCTTACTGGCTCTAAATGATCCTGGGAAATTATCCCTTTTTTTACAAGTAATGAATCTCCAAGCATTCTAAAACATTCGTAAATATTTCTTATGATTGTTGAGCCTGATTCTTCTGTAAGTTTTATTGAAAGAGTATATTTCATTTCTCTTTTTGCAGCTTCAACTATGCTTAATGCATTTTTGCTATCAGGCCTTTTATACCTCATATCCTAACCTCCAAAAAACCTGCAAGTACAATTCCATTGGCAATATTTGAAAAAAGATTTAAATCAATTTTATTTCTTGAAAAAATATGCAGATTGACTGGAACGTTTTTTCTATATCCCAGGCTAGGTAAATTTCCCAAATGAACTATTCTCAATTCTTCATTACCTGCAATTTCAATAGCCAAATCAATATCACTTTTATCCGTATCATCACCTTTTCTATAGCTTCCAAACAAGACTATTACTTTTGGATTTCCAACAATTTTTGAAATTTCATTTATAATTCCTGCTTCATAAAGCACTTGATATACAAGTGATAAGTTATAACTGATTTTTCTTGTAAAATTATAAATATGTTTTTGATTACATGATATTCTCCAGGTTTTTCCAATTTCTTCTTTAATAAGAAACTCTTCTTTAATTAATTGCAAGACTATTCTATTTGCAGTTTTTTTTGATATTGACAGTTCTTTTGCTAAATCGCTTAGACTAATCGGTATTGTTGGGTAGGAAAAAAACCATTGCATTATTTTTCCATATGCTTCATTTAATTCTATTAATTCAACTTTAGGAAGTTTATTTGTCATTAGTATGGTAACTTAAGTTACTATATAAGTCTTTTGGTTACCATGTGGTTACATATGTAACTATAATGGTAATTACATTGGTCAGGTAAACATTAAAAAGCATTGATTTTGTTAAAAATATATGAGAAAGATAAAACTTGAGTATATTTTGCTTGGGCTTATTTTGATTTTTGCACTTTTTTTAAGACTTTATTCTCTTTCACATTCTCCTTTATGGATTGATGAATCAACATCATCAATGGCTTCTAAAATGATTCTTGAGAAAGGCATTCCTGTTTTTGATTCAGGTACTGTTTATTCCCGAGCTTATGTATTTCATTATACTGAGGCATTTTTTCTATTATTTGGTATAAATGATTTTAATGCCAGGCTTGCATCTGTTTTATTTGGAATGCTTACTATTGTTCTTGTATATTTTATTGGTAAAGAATATTCGAGGTCAGGAGGGATAATTTCTGCATTGTTTTTTTCTGTTTTTTATCTAGAGGTCTTTTTTTCAAGACAAGCAAGGTTTTACCAGTTGTTTCAACTTATGTTTTTTCTTTGTTTGTATTTACTCTATAAATCAGGAGAGACTAAAAACAAAAAACATCATACAATTTATCTTATTCTATCCTTAGTTGCATTTTTTATTGCACTTGATACTCAACTTGCAGCACTTGTACTTGCTCCTTTTATTATTCTGCATATAATTCTCTATAACAAGCATAAATATCTTGCAATACTTCCTGCTGTGCCTCTTGTAATGAAGTTTTTACCTGCAACTAAACTTTCTTCTGGTTCTGCACAAAGTGCTGTTAATTATACTGATTCTTATTATTCTTTTACTGTAAATATGCAGTATTTGCTTATTTTATTTATTCCAGGAGTTATCTGGAGCTTTATTCAAAAGAAAAAACTTACACTTATGCTAGTTATTCCCTCACTTGTTCTTTTAATTGGAATATTTTCATTACAAGTATTTGCACTAAGATATGCTTACTTTTTTGTTTTTATACTTGTACTTTATTCTTCATTACTTTTAGCATTTTTATATGAGAAATATGGAAATATAATGCTTATTACAATAATTTGTGTTCTTATAATTCCATCAAACTTTGTTTTTCCTTTTACTTATGTTAATGTAATAAAACCTATAAATTACAACCATGGATATAGTGATTTTTCAACTCCTGAGACAAATTATCTTGTTGTACCTTCTGATTTAGTTACAAAACTAGAAAACAAGAATAATATTTTAGTAAGCTTTTTTTCATCTGATGTTGAATGGTATATTCGAAAACCTGATTATGTAATTCCATTTTCAATGGATGGGCGAGGAACAGATCAGATTTCTTATAATAAGACTTTAAATGGAGTACTTACTTCAGAACAAGTAGATACTTATTCAGGAGCCAAGATACTTACGCCTGAAACTCCACTTAAGAAACCTTATTATGTAAATGCTGATTCTTTTTCAACATCAAAATTAAAACCTGCACAAAGGGAAAGTTTTGATAAACTTATTCTTGGCTGTGGGACTGCTTATTCTGCTGTTGATCTGAAGATTTATTCTTGTGCATAAAAGAAAGTTGTTTTTAGCTAAAAATTCTAGCATTATTATCTTCAGATACTTTTTTTATACTTAATCCTGATATATTAAATAATTTACATAAATAAGGATAAGTATCAATCTTTTTTTTGTATTCCTTAACGTATAATGAATTCATAAATAAAACATATATATTTCCTATTTTATTGTTGAAGTATTGAAGAAATAATTTTTCTTCTAATTCTCCATTAAAAAATAGTATTGAAACATATTCATAAAAGTCAAATATAAGAGCTTCAGATTCAAATGTTTTTTTATTTAATATTATAAGATCTTTTTTTAAATTTCTATGTTCTCTTATTATTCCATTAAAAACTTCTACTTTGTGGTATTTTTCAGTTAACTTTATTGATAAATAAGAACATATTGCCGTAACCAATAGTATTAGGGCAATTAATATTTGTATCCAGTCAGAAATTTTAATAGAATTTATACTCGCAATAATTATACTCGAACTGGACATTTTCTTTTAGACTTTAATGCTTCTTCTACATCTCTTTTTATACTTAATTTCATTTCTTCTGGAACGGTTATACATTTTATAGGAATGCCCCTTATTTTACATCTATTGTTTTTTAGAATATCTTCATTTATTCCCTTTTTCATATTGTATAAAAACCATTTTAGTATATAAATTATTCTATCTGGAAGATTATTATTTTGCATTAAGAATATAAAACAATTTTTTATTATACTTTATGTAGTATTTTTTATACAACAAGGGTCTCTAACCATCTTGTATAAATGGTTATTTTTGCTATCAATTGGTAATAAAAAAACATCACAAAGATTAAATGGACTGGTTTTTTTAAAAAAATATGACTGAAGAAAACGGCTTTCGAGCAAAAAGCAAAGTTCAATTGGTTCTTGAACAAATAACTCGAAATGGAACTTTAAACTCTTCAGAGTTTCCTTTTTTAATTGCAAAAGCTGAAGAAGAAGATGATAGAACTTTTTCCCGTAAACCTTTGATGTGGAGTTTTCATTCCAGGAATTATTTTAATGCCTTTAATAAACTAAAAGATCAGGATATTGATCCATTGATGCTTCGCTTTTTTATAAGAAAAACTATTTATTTTAGGAAAAAAGCAACTTCCTTTGATAAAAATATCAATCCGGGGTTTTCATCGAGTTGTCTTGGTTTAAGCTATCTTGAACTTGCAAAAGATATTCCTTCAATTGAAAGAATTTGTTTTAAAAAGGGAATTAATTATTTAAAAAAAGCAATCGAAGAAGCAAGTTCTCTTGAAAGAAAACAAAAGCAATTAATTCTTAGTTATGTTGGACAATCTTTTTTAAATTTTTATTTTAAACAAATTCCAAATCTTATCCTTAACAAAACTATTCCTGAAAGTGACCTTGAAAACTTAGTTTATGGAATTGCGTGCAATGAAATGAGTGAATCCTATACGCCCTCAAGGGAAAGTTTTAAACTAAGGTCCAAGGGATACAGATGCTTAAATCTCGTTGCAAGAAAAACAAATGGTCAAAAAATAATAGATGCAACAAGAAGAATTCTTGATAAAGGTTCTAATGGAAGAAAATATTTTTATAACTATCGCGGAGGACTTAAAGAAATTGCTTATTTAAGAGGAGAAAATTTAAGTGAAAAAGTAGAACTACTAACTCTTGAAAAATCAATTAAAGCGTTTAATCAAGTTGATCATTTAAAGGATTATATAAATTCTTCAACCAAAGGAAATCTTTGCCTGGAAATTGGAAATTTTATAACAAAGAATGAAAAAATAATCCAAAAAGAAGGTCTTGAAACCAAGGTTTCTGATTTGTTTAATATTTTAGGGCTTGAAATAAATAAAGAAAATAAGGGTCTGGACAATCTAGCTTTTTTTGCATATAAAAAATCAGTTGAATTCTTGGAAGAATCAAGGAAATTTGGAAATAACCGGCGTGAAAATAACAGCAAACTTGGAGAAGCTTATTATTATCTTGCAGAATATGCTACTTCTATTGAAAAATATAAAATTTTATTTAAATCAATAATAAACTATGGGCTTTGCAATCCTTTTCATAATTCTATAATGAATTATCAGAGTATTGGAAGGCAATTCTATAATTTACAGCATCTTTCTAAGGAAGACTTTGATATTAATCCTGAAATAACTCCCTTAAAAATAAAAAATGCACTTTTAGAGTCAATAAATGAGGAAGTCGAGAAACTCGGGAAGTCTCGTATTTCAAAAAAAGATATTGAAAGGGAGTTTTCAAGTATTTTAGGTCTTTTGGATAATAGTCCAAATTTAGGTCTTGAACTTCAAATGAATTTTATGGAAAATGCTTCTAATGCATTTTTAAAAGGTGCTCGTGCACATGATCAAAGTCCTGATAATAAAAGCTATAGAGGATGCTCTATGCTTCATGTTGCAAGACTTAATAATTATATAAAAAGATATAGTCCAGATCAAATGAGGGAGAAACTTGAAGATGCTGAAAATAATTTAAGATCTGCTCTTGAAGAAAGAGTAAAAGAACAACCAAACGACCTCTATAAAGACTATTCAAGGCTTGCCGAATGCCAGTTTAGGCTTGCACTCGCGACTTTTGATATTTCAAGGAAGAATAATTTATGCGAAGCATCTATTGCAAATAATAAATCTGCAAAAAAATTACTTGAAGAGAAAAAAATAAAAGTAAATCCTCAGATTTATAGCTTTATTGCAGATGCTCATCAAAGACTTGCTGAAACTTCTTATGAAAGAAGTCTTAAAAGACTGCATCTTGGCGAAACTATAAGAAATTTTAGCCTTGCTGCAAAAGCAGGTGATGATTTTCCTGAAAACAGGAGTAAGAAAGGAGGATCTATTATTGAATTGCTTAAAATTGAATCAAGAGATGGAGTAAATAGGGAAAATCTTCTTAAAAGGATTAAAGAGGCAAAAGAAACTCTTGAGGAAGGCAATTTGCTTAATGAAAAAAGAAAAGGGCATTTTGTATATCCTTTTGTTTTATTATATTATCTTTCAAAAGATATTGAAGAAAATCAGATAAAAGGATTTTCAAAGGAAAATCTTTCTGAACTTGGTTTAAAACCTCCTGTCGAATATATGAAAGATGTTTTTAAGATTTATTCTTCAAATAAAAACTGGGCTGTCAAGGCTCTTTCAGAAAGTGCTAATTTTGTATTTGAGTCAGCTGACAATTATGGACTTCTTGAAGATACTTTTATTTTAAAACGAGGAAATCATGAGGGTCTTTTAAAAGAAATGAAATCTACTGAAGAAGCACGTGGTCATCTCATGAAAATTCCTGAAAAAGGATATCTTACTCCAAAACCTCTTGATATTTTTGATCATCAGGATCATGATGAAAGAGTATCTGGGAGTTATTATGCAATGTCTATGAAAAAAGGAATAACTCTTGATAACTTTTTATCAAATGAAAGAAAAAGTTCAGATGAGAAATCAGAAGTTCTTAAAAATGTAATTGATTATCTTGCTTTTATTCATGCAAATATCCAAATTGAAACTTCTGAATTCAAATTTGAGCGTGGAAGAGAGGATATTTTTAATAGGCTTAATAGACTCAAGGAATCAGGAATTTCAATTGATTCACTTGAAATTTCAAATATACTTTCTAATTATTCTGTTATTGAAGAATCTTTAAAGAAAAGTTTGCTTGTGTTTAACAAAGATGCACATCCAAAAAACTGGATTGTTAGCTCAGATAATCATATTGTGGCGCTTGATTTTGAAGGAGGAATTATTCCTCAGGCATATGATCTTGTAAAACTCCTGGAGTTTGGCGAGAGTATTGATTTTGGTCAAAAAGATGAACTTTTGATTCAGTATGTTAATAGTTATAATAAATACAAACCAGATTCAAATTTGGATTTTGATAAATTTAAACTTGAATATCTAAATCTTACTCTTCATAAGGCTTTTACTTTTATTTCAGGATACTCCAAGCAAAAATCTACTGACTGGAACAAAAATATCTTTGTATCAATTGAAAATGCAAGAAAATCATTAAACTACATTGAAAATAATCTAAGCAGCGACCCTCGATATAAGAATCTTGAGATAAGTCTTGATAATATTTATCAGTTGCTAAAACAGTAATTTTTTTATAAAAAATTAGATAATTTTGCATTTTAAGAATGAAGTAAATTCATTTTAAAAATAAGTTTTTAGCATGATTTACTCATGAGATAAAACTAACAAAAATGAATTTGATCATAAACAATTTTTAGGCAAATTTACTCTGCATAAAAATTGCTAACTGTCCTGACAAGGACAACTAAGTCATTTTTTGCTTTTGCAAAAAATTACCTTATTATTACCTGATTTGAAAGCAGTTCAATTACAATTATCCTGTTAAATTCATTTAGTAGAAGACTTATTTCTGAATTTTTTATCTTTTTTATATCATTTGATAGTTCTTCATATCTTTTTGCCATTTCAATTACTGTTTTATAATCAAATTTGTAAAATAATTTAAAATAATCTTCAACTTGCAAGGATAATTGTTTGATTATTTCAGAAACTTCTTTTGATGCTTTATTTGCAGTTATATTGGTTGCTATTTTCTTATAAATATCTCCAAGATGCTCAAGACCTTGTATAATCGAATAAAGAGAATTTGTCTTTTTAGGATTTTCATAACCATTTTTATTTAAGTATCTGAGGCAAAAATTTGAAAATCTGTTTATATTATAGTCTGTGAAGACAACATGGTCAAAGTTTTCCTCTTTTTTTTCAAGAGACTCTATCATTTCTTCTCCCATTGATTTTATTAAAATAAAGATTCTTTTAAGCAGAGAATCAAATTCCATTCCAGAGTCTTTTGAAATGCATTTTATTACGCAACTATTTTTTTCCTGCTTTACAATTTCAAATCCTATTAATGCATTCATTATTTCTCTTTGTATTTTATTAATTAATGCTGAATTTTTGAAACTAAGTTTTATTTCATCAACTCCTGAAATATAAAGTCCAAGTATTGCTCTGTTAATTAGTGGATCAAGACCGCTTATATCAAGTTCAACTATTTCCTGGAAATCTGAGCTTTTTGAATTAATTATAAGCTCTTTTCCTTTTTCTTCAATATCTATTTCATCACCTTTTTTTATTCCCTGTTCTTTTACCCATTTAGAAGGAAGGCTAATTACTAATGTCTGGTTTGCTAGTTGAATTGCTTTTCGTTTCATTTTAAATTAATCTCGCCATTTCGTGTCTCGATAGTTATTTTATTCGAAGTAAATTCGCCTAAAATAATAATTATTTCTTTCTAACTGACGAAATCATTAAACATACAATTAATCTAAATATATAAATATTTGCTTTTTTATATATTATAAGGAAATATATATAGTTTAAGGAAAAGCTATATATAAAATCACTTCTTTTGTTAAATTAAAGGACTATGAAAAAAACAATAAGGCCAGATGGAAGACATCATTCAATGCCAAAAGGTATTTATGAATTTTTTAGTGATCTTGAGGCTATTTCAGGTGTTGAATCAATAGATAGTGGAAGATTTATTCCAAGAAATAGGGCATTGGAGTTTGAAGCGCGTATTCAATTTTATGATTCTAGCAAAAGAACATTTAGGCTAAGAGTTGAGTCTGAAGGATTTATTTCTTATCCTCAGGTAAGAGTTTCTTCTGATGCAAAAGAAAAAGTTGAAAATTATATTAAAAATTACAATTCAGGGGAAAAAATTGCTATTGGAGTTTTATTTGAAACAAGCTATGAAAATTCTGTAGGAGTTGGAGTTTAATATGGGTTCTGAAACAAAACAAAGGCTTGGAATTAAAAACAATATCTCTGTTGTAATGAAAGTTACTGATCTTTGTAATCTTGACTGCAAATACTGCTATGCTGATGCTGGAGATGGCAACAGAAGAATGAATAGCGAGACACTTGAGAATAGCATAAGAAAACTTGCATATCTTAATGGAAAATTCTCTGAAGATAACTCTGAAAGTTATTTTATCTGGCATGGAGGAGAGCCTTTGATTCTTGGAAAGGGATTTTTTGAAGAAATTGTAGGAATTCAAAAAGATCTTGAAAATGAAGGTTATAAGTTTAGAAATGGAGTTCAGACAAATGGAACTCTTGTTACAGAAGATCTTGCTGATTTTTTCAAAGACTATGGATTTAGTGTTGGACTTAGTCTTGATGGTCCTAAATGCATTAATGATAAGACAAGGCCTTACAGAGATGGTTCAAGCAGTTATGATGATGTTCTCAGGGCCTCTCAAATACTTAGGTCAAGAGGAATTTTAACAGGGGCAATTGCTGTAATTAACCGGAATAATATTCATGATCTTGACAAAGTTTATGAACATTTTAAGGAAATTGGGCTTGCTGTTAAAATTAATCCACTACTGAATTGTGGAAGGGCAAGCAGAAATCTTTTGGAACTTGAAGTTTCTCCTGAAGAGTGTCTTGAAGCTGAAAAGAAACTCTATGAGGTTTGGGAAAGAGACGAGAGTCCTGTTCCTCTTGATTTTTTCCAGAAAGTAATGATTAATATGCTTTCAGGAGGAAAAGTTTCTGAATGTTATATGAATTCATGCCAGAAAAGCTTTATGGCAATTAGTTCAACTGGAGATGTATATCCTTGCGGACATTTTGTAGGAGAAGATCAGTTTTGCTATGGAAATATTAATAATTCTGATCTTTCTGAAATTTTAGCTCATCCTATAAGGATGGAATTACTTAAAAGATCTGAAAATATTAGTGAGTGTAAGGGTTGTAATTATGGGGAGTTTTGCCATGGGGGATGCCCTTTTAATGCTTTTAATCTTGGTGGAGATATTATGAAGCGAGATCCAAACTGCGGATTTTACAAAGGCCTTTTTGATTATTTTTCTGATAAAATAAATTCATACAGGGAGGTAAAAAATGGTTGAACTTTTAGAAAGGGAAGTTGGTTATGAAAGCAAAAAGCCTGAATTCTTGGAGAGCCTTAGAAATCCAATAATTAGGGAAATGCTTGGAAGAGATTATTCCCGAGAGGCAATGAGCCACAATGACCACTGGAACCAATATTCAGATTGCTTTTTAGTTAGCTAATGAATTTTTATGCTAACCCCGGGCATTTTTGCGCAGAAAGTGTATTTCAGTCTGCTGTAAATTATTATTTTTCAGGAAAAGAAATGAGGACTCTTGAAGCTCGAAAGCTTTTTGGAAACAAAAACAAGAGAACTCATGTCTATCCAGTACAGATTGCAAATGCACTATCTGATTTGGGGCTTTCTGTTTCTTATTTTTCTTGTTTTGATTTGGAAGGATTTTTAAAAATGAACCGGGAGGAGAAAATAGAAGAATATAAGAAATTCTATGGAGATTTTTCTGAAAAAATAGTTTCTCATACTGAGTTTGATTCTCTTGATGAAAATATTTCAAGAATTATCTCTCGAGGTTATGAGAAAAGAGAACTTGATTTTTCAGATATTGAAAACTATTTTCAAAATAGTTCTGTAATTTGTCTTCTTAATAATGATTTGTTTTATCTTCGGGAAAACCAGTATACTGGGCATTATGCAGTTATCACTGATATTTCAGGGGATTATGTGAAATATCATGAAGTAGGTCCTGCAAGTCCAGAGCCTGATAAAAAAGTTTCCAAGAAAAGATTTAGCCATGCCTGGAATAAAATGTGTTTTTTCGACGAGGATACAATTGTTATAGGAGGAAAGAGAAATGGAATCTCAAAATAAATTTAGTAAAATTAAAACAATGATGGATATTCTTGATGAAAACAATCATTCTTTTAACAGCCTTCATGAGAAAGTATTTTTATGCCGACGGTATGATCGCAAGTATAAAGTAATTGGGACAATTATTGAAATAACTCGCTTCCATGAAAAGGAGTCTCTTGACTTTCAAGAATATTATATTGCAATGGAGCCCTTGAATAATTGCAACAAAAGATGTGTTGAAAAATTAATAAGGCATTTGTACGATGAATATGTAAGAGGATAAATAGATTTCTTAAGAGAGGTTTATAGTCTAATGTACTGAATTATCGTATGTAAAAATAATTTAGGTGAGTGGGGAAGAGAAAAATTAAATCAGATTGTATAACATTTAACTTATAAAAATCACTTATTTTTATTTATCCCTCTCAATAATTAGGAGGGAGTAAAGAAAAATAAGATGATAATTGTTGATAAAAAGTTTTAATTAATTTTCACGATGATAATTCTTATTTGTTTTTGTCTTAAGTGAATTAATTCAAAAACAATTTTAAGCAAGATTTACTCTTGATTAAAATTGCTAACTATCTGCTTAAGACTAAGGCCATGCCGGCAGGCATTATTTCATAAATGTTGTATTTTTTATACAACAATAATTTATAATCAAGGTTAGTTTTATGTACTTGAAAAGTTAACGTCGCTAACACACGTGAAAAATCTTTTAAGGATTTTTCCCGGTTATCCCCAAACCAACTAAAAATATGAAAAGGTTTGGAGATCTTTCACTACTTATTTATGATTAATCGAATTTATATACAAGTGGTTTACATTATTTTACTAAAAGAGTGTGATAGAATGAAAAAAGAGAGGAGAGTATCGAAGATAATAGCAGCAGGAATTTCTGTTTTAGTATTAATATTATTAATTTTATCTGGCCCTGCACAAGCATATGTGATTAATCTTGTTGCAACTAATAATAATGTTTTTGTTGGAGGAATTGTTAAATTCAATGCTTCTGTTAAAGTTGAAAGCCATGAACTCATAGATATTGATTATTTAATCTTAAAATTAAAAAGTTCTAATCCTGTAACTGAAGTGGATTGCAAGTTTTATCCAAATGGCACTATTATCTCAGGTTGTACTGGAATAAGTATTGCTCAGATATCTTCTGCTCCATATGGTTATGGATACAACTATGGATATAGTTACGGTTATGGCTATGGATACAAAGCAGGAACTCTTTCCTATAATATAACTCTTGATACAACTACTTATGCTCCTGCAATTTACAAGACTTCACTTTCATTTATCGTCGGAGAAAATACTTTTGAAAATGCTGGAAATAATATTGTTATAAGTAAACCTTTAGATCATCATGGAAAAGGAATAAAAGACAATTGCAATCTTGTAACTGGCGAATCTATAATGGATAAGAACATAAGAGGAAAATTAGGCAATGTTTTTGTTAATGGAAGTATTTTTGATAGTAAAAATGATAAATTCAGTCTTTCTATTCGTTCAAGAGGAGCTACTCTTGGAGAAGGTTATCTTACTGCTCAAATGAAAAGACAAAGACTTGACTTTAAGTTCAAGGTTAAATCTGTAGATGATAATATTAACAAAGCATACATTAGTGTAAGTGGTTCTTACAGGCTTGGGCTAAAAAAAGCAGTTCCTTTGAATACAACTATAATACTTGACAAAGAAACAGGAATGGCAAGCTTTGATTCTCCAAATCTAAGTTTAAGTGATATGAAAGTTATATTTAATGGAAAAGACTGTTCTTGGTAAGAATTTTAGTTAAATTTAGGAGATTTCATCAACCTAAATTTAAAATATAAGAATTAGTTGCATTTTAACGAAAAGTTTGGGTAAGTTGTAGTTATATAATGAGGTTAAACTTCTAAATAATCCCTTATTTTTATTACTTGTCCTCAATTTTATAGGGGAGTAATAAAAATGATCTGTGCTGTTAACAAAAACGAATATTTTGTATTTTTTTAACTACATGAGTTTTTATATTACTGTTGCCTTACTATATCTCACCAATCGTCCAGGTCCTCCACTTCGGTGTTTGGATCTCCCTGATTGGTGAACTTTATATTTAATCTCGCATAAGCTCGATTATAGATTATAGTTGTTTTATCAAGAGTAAATCTTGTTAAAACAATCGACTTTAAAGAAAATGGCAAGACCAGGTTATATTTCTGCGGGTAAAAGTTAAAATTACAATAATTAAGGTGTTTGCCAGGGGAAGAAAGTGGTTATTTTCGGGTAAACGATTAGATTTTCATCAATCAGTAGATAAAATCAATAGAAATTATTAAATAATCGATTGTTTTACTATTTTTATGGCATCTGTACAAAGTTTAGATGATGTTCTTGATGTTGAAAAATTAATTCATATAGCAAACGGGGATCTAAAAGAAACAAGAGGTCATTGGTATACTCTTGGATTTAAAGTTGATCATTATTATAGCTTGGATGAACAACTTAATGCAATAATGCAGTTAGGTTTATCAAAAAGTTCAACTGCTCTGGATTATTTAAGAAATTTGAATTTAGAGGAAAAGAGAGAGAATGGATATTATACTGATGGCGATATAAATTGGGGTGATCCTTGTTATGATGAGGTTTATCCAAACGCAAAAGGATATTTGAGAGAGGTTTTGGACTCTAAAATAAGGGGAGATAGTTATGGTTGTGGTAAATATAATAATTCTTCAAGAATGATTGAAGCTCGTGAGATTTTAAGTAAGGCTTTATCTCAGTTAGAAGAGTCAATTAAATAATAGATTTCTTTTTAAAAAAGGCTTATTTTTGGTAGATACCCTAAATTAATGTATACCTACAGGTCTATAAATATTTCTGTTTTTATACAAATGTAGGGGTAAGTAAATGCTTATTTATTTGAAAATAAGCTTTAATTAATCTGTTAAGATAATATTCTTATAATTTAACTGATAAAATCTTTTGTATCTGGATTATCAAGTAGTCTTTTTTTCTTTTTCTTCAATTTTTGAGGAATATTCAAAAAGTTATCTTCTGATACTATGCTTTCTCCGGTTTTTAATTCAAGTTCTTTTCTTGCATTACCTGCAACTTCTCCGCCTTGTTTTGCTGCAATTTTGTTTTCTTTTAATCCTTGAACATCTTTTGTCTTTGCAATTCTTGTTGTTGCTGCTTCTCCAAGCATAGTAAATATTAGTTCTAGGTCATCCATATGATCCCTTAAGTTTTCTTTTTTTAATCCTTTAAACTTTTTGTATTCTTCAACCGTTTTTCCAAATGTCGCCTGGCTTATTTCGTTTGTTAGTATTGCAAATTCTAACTCTTCTTTTACACCTCTATTTTTCCATTCATCAGTTAATTCTTGCCTTATTGCTATCCCTCTTAATCTTTTCTCGATCCAGTCTTTTGAATAACCTTTTTGTTCATATAATATTTTCATTCTCTCCTGGGCAAGTTCAGGATTTTCTATTTCTTGAATTCTTTCATAACCTATTTTTGCAAGCCATCTTTTGAAAGGTTCTGCTTTTTTTGAAGGAATTGACTGGATTATCCTGAAAATTCCTTCTGTATCTGCAACGTCAGTTTCATATTCTTTACCATCACCTGATTTTAACTTCAGTTGTCGACAAAATGTCGACAACTCAATTCCACTTGATTCTTGCTCTCTTTGTTTAAGTCTATACCAATAATCTCTTGGTTTATCACTTTCAGTCAAAACGCCTATGATATCTACAACTGAAAAAAACCATTTATCATTAACAAACTTTCTTCTTATTGCTTTTCCATTAAAAATCGCAATATGAGTTTCACCTTCTTTATCTTCTCTTTTTTCTTCTGTCATTATTTATTTAAGAGATATTAGTTTAAAATTATTGCTGTTATTCATGAGAAGCAGTAAAGTCTGTTAAATGAACCTGAAAATAAAGCGCCTTATGGCAGCTTTATTTTCTTTCTTACAGGAATTAGTGTTAATTATTCTTTAAGTTATGGGTAGGGGTTTTAGTTAGAATTATTAAATTTAGGGGTTGAAAGTTATTAGTTAGGTAAAAATTGACTAAAATTTAAGGAAAACTTTGAAAAATAAATCTTTTAGTAAGATATTTATATTCTTTATATCCTACTAAATAATGCCTGATGATGCGATCATAGAGGTTTATGAAAAAGAGGAAGATATTTCAAAGATAGTTTCAAATATTGAAAGATTTTCATTTGATGATTTAATTAAAACTAATCATTTTTATTATTCTTTAGATGAAAAAGGGACTGATATTAATGTTCTTAGAGACGGGTTTAGAGAATTTTCTAGAATTAAATTAATTAATAAGAGAAAGCATAGAAATGGAAAAATAAGCTATGATTTTTATTATTAGCTTGAAGATAGCACCTATTTATTATATTCCATTGCACTTGAAAAGAAGCCGATTCTTTTAAACGCTTTTTTAGTAAGTAGAAATTTTAGGGATTTTAAGAAAAATTTATTAAAAGCTTATAAGGATAAACTTATTGGTTAATCAAGGGCATTACAAGAGGTATATTTTTTGTTACTTCTACATTTCCCTGCAGAAATCCTATTTTTAACACTGAAAATATTGCTTCTTTTTTTACATTAATGATAAACTCTACTGAACTTAATGTTTCTGCTATTTTAGAGTCAAGATTACAAGACTCTAAAAATGATGAAAATTCTCTTATTTCTATCCCTACAATTTTACCTTTTCCAGTAAGGCTGAAAATTATATCTCCTACTTCGAAATTCTTTCTAACGATTTCATTTTCTTGTCTATTTATGATTATTAAACTATCACTATAACTGTCATAAGAAAAGTTCTTATTTTCCATTTTAATTATAAAGTATCTTAATATATAAGTTTTGTGATTACTTCATATTAATCTTAAGTTTCACTACTTTTGATATTTATTCGCCTAGCCAAATAAATATCTTTTATACTAAGTTAGTTCTATTTTTAGGTAATTTAGGGGGTTTGAATAGTCAATTTTTACCTAAAATCAGGCGTTTTTCTGTTAAAAACTAGTATTTTATTCATCACCTGTTTAGAGTAACATTTATAAATAGTTTATTGTGATTTATACTAAATAATGGTAGGGGGTGATAGATGTTATCTTACTCAAAATATGGCAAATGAAAAAACCCCGGAAAAGAAGGATAGTTCTGGCAAGCCAGAGGCATATCGCAGACCTTTTTATAGCGAGAATTATAAGCGAAAATATGATGATCTTTTTGCGAAAACCGCGAGAAAAGAAGGCACATCTACAAATCCTCCCAAACCTAAAAAACTCGATGATTTCAAAAGAGAAAGTCTAAGAGCTGTTAATGAACCTAATCGAGATGGAACTATTGCTTCAAGAAAGGTAAAAAGGATTGAAAAGATCATTATAGTCATTGTTTATATTGTTGTTCTTGGAATTGCTGCATATTTTCTTTTAGCAAGCTTTTTTCCAAACGCACTTCCTTTTTCAAAGAATCTTTATGAAATAAAAGCCGGAGACTCCAAGCTTTTTAATAATTTAAATAGTTTTTATATTGATGATCCGAGTGTTCTTGGAGACACAAAGGTAGTTAATAGTATAACTGTAAGACCAATTACATCATCAAAGAAATTTAATTTTGTTTTTGCTCCAAAGGAAAATATTCCTAGTGGAAAAAACGCAACATTTTATGTAGATATGGTTCTTAATCAGTCAACTCCGAGTGATATTTATGTTGATGAAAATTTAGTATTTCCAAATCTAAAAGATTATTCATTTGTAAAAGAAACTTCTAGTGATTATATTTATGTAAATAATGAGGTTCTTGCTTCTACAGATGAAAATAAATTTCAAGATTTTTCATCCACAGAAGATTTTATTTATAGAAATCTTCCAAGCACAACTGTATGGAGCACAAGACAGTTGGGAAGCCCTGATGTAAGTGTATCAGGATACTCTAAAACTCCTACTGATATCTACACAACATTTAGAGGAGACCTTAAACTCGCAGTTTATGCAGATGGAGATTTAAATATTGATTTTTATAAGCAGGATTTAAACAGCTATTTAGGTGAAGATATATACAATGTTACGGTTACAGATTCTTCTGGAAATGTTGTTTATACTAATTTGTTTAGAGATGATGGAGATAAAACCAAGTCTGGAAGACTTGGAAATTCTCAAGATCTTAATATTCATGCCCAGAATCTTAAAAGTGGAGTTTATTTTATTAATTTTGATGATATTAGTGAGGGTTCTGATACTACTTTAAAAAGTATAAGAATTAATTCAAATAAAATCTTAATTTTGGGAAACTTTTTGCCAATAGAACCATTTAATTTTTATACAGAGGCAAATTCTCCTAAACAGATTGGTTTTAATTATTGGTTGAATGGAAAAGATCAGGTAATAAAAGTTATCGGAACTAAAAACGAAAATATCAATTTGAGTACTGATTTGCTAAACAAAAGATATGATGAAAATTTTACAACCGGAGAATATAATTTTAGACTAGGAAAGGGTTATTTGTGGGTGTATAATGATTTTTCATCTCCTTCAAAAGAAAATTGGTTTGATATTCCTTTTAATTTACAAGACAAATTCAATAATCAAAATGTAATCATTATTGATAAATACAAGTATGATAATGATATTGGACTTTTTAGTTATAGTAAAAGTATTGATATAACTAAAATTCCTGTAAGAATAAGCCTTAGGGCCCTTGAAACAAATTCAGCGGGTATAAAGGGTGCTAGATTCAATATTAAATAAGAGGTGATGATAACAAATAATATGGGACATCAAATTAATTATTATAAAATACTAGGATATAGTCTTATTCCAATAAACATAATTGCTTTTATTTTACTTGAACTTGATTTTCTTGGAATTTTACCTGTATATTGGAATTCAATTTATGTTTTTTATGTTTTTTTGATCGTTAACACAGCATTTCTTGCTTTAAGATTAAATAATATGCATGAAGAAGATAGAGATCGTGATTATACTGTATTTTGGTCAAAATATCTTTTCTTGCTTGGACTTGTTGTTATTGCTGCAAATCAGTTTTTACAAAGACAATTGATAAATCAATATATGAATTATATAACTGCGGTTGTTATTGCTCTTGGCTTTTTAACTTTTTTTGCTTCAAAAAACAGGGTTGAGAAAGAAATTGAAGATGAAAAAGAAAATGAAAAACAAGCAGAAAAAAGAAGAAAAGAGGACTTTGAATATAAGTTTCCTAAAATAAACAGGATTTGGGGTTTAAGATCAATTGTTAAATGGATGTATAAGGAAGGGTGGTCTTTTTCAATTCCATTTGTTATAATTACAATAATTTTTATTGGGATAAAGATTGCAATGCCTATTATTTATAACGGGAGTTATATTGATGAATACAACCATATTCTCTCAGGTATAGAATTTTTTAAAACAGGGCATTTCGCAGAAATAGTTAAAGGTGAATATTATACAAGAGGTGCTTATCTTTCATTCTTAGTTGGATTATTTTTTAGACTATTTGGAGAAAAACTCTTTGTAGCAAAATTGATCCCCGCTTTACTTGGTATAGTAAATTTCTTTTTATTATATGCTATTTCTAAAAAAATAATAATTAAAAAAAGTTATATTCTTTTTTTAATGATCATTTATAGTTTAAGTCCCTGGATAATCTTTAATCATTTTTATATAAGGATGTATGTTTTTTATGAATTCTTTATGTTTTTTATAATTTTTTTGTACTTTAAAATTAATAAATCTATAAGAAACAAAGATTTCCCCCATTTTTTATTCTTATTAATAGTAATTTTATTAGTAAATTTTATTAATTTTATATTAAGTGAAAATACTGGGAAATATCCTATAGCTTTTCTTTCGTTTGTACTTTTATTAGATATATATTTTTTTAGAATGAAGAACTTTGAAGAATCTAACCAATTTATAAAATATTTTAACAATATATCTGATATTAAATTAAAATGGAAGATAGCCATGACTGCTATTTTAATAATAATTTTAATATTTTATTTCAAGGAAGATTTAATTTTTGTTTTCTCCGGAAATTTAGACCATACCACAAATTCTTTAAAATATGATTATTTCTTTTTTAATTTAAATTATTTATATAGTTTATTATTTCTAATCGGATTCGTTTTTACTCTTTTTACAAGTAGGAATGAAATAAAAACTATCATCTTTACTCTGGGGATCATATTTTTTATACATTTGTTTTCTAGTTCGGATTTGCAGATAATAAGAGGGATTTTATATTTTATAGGACTCTTTTATATGATCTGCATATTTTCATTAATAA
This sequence comes from uncultured archaeon, assembly GCA_902385625.1. Taxonomy (GTDB): domain Archaea; phylum Nanobdellota; class Nanobdellia; order Pacearchaeales; family GW2011-AR1; genus ARS1285. The sequence continues at coordinate 18,610 of CABMGE010000008.1, forward strand.
GAATTAAACCCAATAAAATTAGAGGTTTAATTATGATCGTTATGATTTTTATTATATTTTTGAATTATCCAGCTAATTTCTTGAATTCTCCTAATATTAAGGGTGAAATAGATTATTTAGATGGAAATGTTTATCATGATTTAAACCAATTATGTCATAATAAAACGATAATAAGTTCTAATGAACCTGGAGTTTTAATATTTAATGGTGTAAAAATAGATTATAAATTACATGATAATTATGCTTCAGAATTAAACAGATTGGTTTATTATGATAATAAAACCAATAAATATTATGATTCTTATACCAAAACTGAAGTTATTACCAATTTAGATCAATTTAAAAATATAACCAATTCTAATGCCGTATGTTATTTGGAGCGGGTTCCGGTATCTTCTTCATGGATAACCAAAGATACAAATTCGTTTATTGAAAATAATTTTGAAAGATATCCTAAAGAATATTCAAAACAAATTTTATATCTAAAAAATTAAATAAAACTTAGGAAGTAATAGAATATACTAATTGGCCATTTAGATACCCCATTTTTCATCCAAAATTTTCTTAATTCGGATCTGAATTCTTTATTTTTTTTACTTTTATATAAAAATTTTAATTTTATAGAATCGGATATTTGTTCTGATTTTTCCGAATACTTATTTATTAAACTTGTTGGATCAAACTTTTGATAACTTATTTCTCTACCATATTTTTTTCTTTCAAAATACCATTTTATAATCTCATTTATTGCTATCATCTGTTTATTATTATTATTAGTACAAATTGAATTTCCATGTATTCTATAATTTATCAAAATATTGGGTAAAACAATCATTTTTTTGTTATCGGTTAGGAATCTCAACCAAAGATCTCTATCTTCGCAATAAATCGCTTTTTCTCTATAATAAATTTTACCTTTATTTCTAAACATAACTGTTGGATGATGAACCATACTTTTGTATGGAAGCTTTTTGGCTATAACTTCTGGACTAAAATTATTAATCTGTTGATATAGAATTTTACTATTTTCATCAATATATCGAAATGAACCCCCTACAAGAAATATTTCAGTATTTTTCTTTAAAAAATCATATTGGATTTGAAATCTATTCTCTATAGATATATCATCAGCATCCATTCTAGCGATATATTTTCCCTTTGCCATTTTTAAACCTCTGTTTAGATTTCTTATAAATCCCTTATAACCTATATTACATTTATTATAGATGGGGATTATTCGTTTATCTTTTTTAGCATATTTTTGAATAATTTGTTTTGTTTTATCTTCAGATCCATCATCAAATATAATAAATTCAAAATCTTTGAATGTTTGATTTAAAATTGATTCTATAGCTTCGGCTATATATTTCTCACTGTTATAAGCAGACATCAAAACGGATATTGATGGTTTATTAATTATTTTTGATTTCATTTTATGCAATTTTTTATTTTTATATAGTAATAAATTATAAAAGTTATGTCTGATAGAAATTTAATTATTATGGTAGAATAGATTATGCCAATAAACCCCAAATTTTTTACAAATAAAATGCTTAAGATTATATTTGATACTCCAAAAAATAATAGCCAATACATATTAAGTTTAGCATGACCACTAGAGGTACTAAATCCAATTGCAGATATAGTACTGATACATTGAGATATTAGAATAATTAACAATAAATTCATAGAATGGATTACAATCGGATTATAATACTTACTTAAAAAGAATTTTAATATTATTGGAAATATTAACCAAATTAATAATGCTAATATTGTAGAAATAACTAATGAAAATAAAGTATATAGAATATATTTTGATCTTATTTTTTTGAATTCAGATTTAGAATAAAGTTCGGTTATATTTGGAGCTATAACTTGAGATAATATCGTAAACGGTATAATAAGAATCATAAAAATTTTATTTATTAATTCATAATATCCTATTTCAATAATTAGATTATAATGGCCTAAGATCAATGTGTTTATTCTTGTAAAAAGATAATAACCAAAATTTGCAATTCCAATTATCAAACTATATTTAGTAATTTCTTTAATTAACTCTTTATTCCATTTAAAATTGAATTCTCTATATCCAAATCCTAAAGCAATTAATAATATAAGATAAAACAGATTTTGGGCAATTAATGCCCCTATTAATCCATAAGTTTTAATTAAAATATAAACAAAACTTAACGAAAAGAAGCCAACAATAAGAGAGATTATAGCAAGTTGCCTGAATTTCTTCAACCCCCTATAGACTCCATCATATAGTGATGTCATTGGAGCCATAAATATTAAGGGTAATAATCCTAAAACATAAATATATTTTTCTTTAAGATACCATGGACCGATAATAATAGTTAGGATTGTAATAATCATAGTTAGTCCTAGAATAACAATTCCGGAATTAAATAAAACTGATTTTAATTTATTTTTATCTGTAATATTATATTCTGCTACATACTTTGATGTTGCTGTTGATATTCCAAAATCTCCGAATATAATAAGGAAGAATATAATTGCAAGAACATAGTTATATATTCCAAAGTCATAGGGTGTGAGGAGTTTTGCACATAGTATGAATATTAGAAATGTTATTCCATTTTGACCAAAGATTTGCAAGGCTCTCCAAATAAAATTGTGGATTGTTTCTTTATGTGTGTTATAACTATTCTTTAATTTATTTTTCATTTTCTTTTAAAACCTCTTCATAAACTTTAATATATTTTGATGCTTGTTTTTCAGCAGTAAACTTACTTATATCTCTTAAATTATTTTTAGATATTCTTTCTATTTCTTTAGGATTATTTTTAAGATATAAAATTAATTCTTTCATTTTTTCAACATCTCCTGGTGGAAAAAGATATCCATTTCTTCCTTCTACAAAATATTCTCGAATTGCAGGAAGGTCTGAAGCTAATACGACCAAGCCTCTAGCCATAGCTTCTAAAATTACTAACCCGAAGGTTTCATTATATGAAGGAAGAATTAAAATATTTGATTTATCATAATACTTAAAAATATCTTCGTTTTTAATAAAACCTAAATATTCTAAATTTTTTGATGAAGGAATAATATTTTTTAATTTACCCTCTCCGATTATTCTAAATTTTAGATCCTCTTTTGAATTTTTAACTAAGCTTATAAAATCTATAAATCCTTTATATTTTGATAATCTGCCCACAAAAAGAATATTCATCGTATTATATTTTATATTAGATTTCTTTAGAATAATAGATTTTTCTATAGCATTATTTATCACATAAGAATTTTTATTTATTTTTTTGTACATTATACAAAATTTTAAAAATCCTTTTTTACTAGTTTCCGTAATAAAAATAAGTTTATCTGCATAAAAAATACTTAAATTAATTATAGTGATTTTTCTAATTAAGTAATATAACTCTTTTAAAATATTAATATTAAAAGAATCTATATTATTATGAAATACACAAATTATCTTTTTATTGCAAAAAATTTTTAAATACAAAAGAAATATTAATGAAGAAAAATTAAAAATATAATGATAAAATATAATCTCAGAATCTTTAGTATAATCTTTAAGAATCCCAAGTTTCTTTAAAGTTATAATCTCCTCATCAAAAAACTTTTCAAAAATTATACTTCTATGATTTTTATTTTTAGTGAAACTTATAATCTCACTAGAGATTTTTTGTTTATTCATATATTTGATAATTTTTTCTATTACTACTAACTCTCCCCCAATTCCCTGGCTGATATGTTTAATTTTTATCATTTTTGTTAACTAATTATCAAATCCTCTAAAAAAGATTCATTTTTAAGGATATATTTAAAAAATATTTTTGTAATTAATTTATTAAACAGTAAAATTTTAATTAACATAAAACGTGGGTCAAATAATATAGAATAATAAATTTTTTTATCATATTTTTTTATCATTTTATTAAATTCCTTGTGGGACTCTTTATCTTTGATAATTAAGAATTTTAAAAGATTTTTTATAAAATTTCTTCTTAACATATTTTTCCTCCAATTGTCTAATATTTTTTTTGATGATAATTTATTATTCAATGCAAATTTATAAGAATTCTCTACGTATTTTATATTATTAAAAACAATATATAGATCTTTAGATTTACTTGAATTATTTAAATGTTTTCTCCAAATTCCAATTGATTTGTTTATAAAACCTATTTTATTTTTTTGAATCAGTCTTAAAAATGATTCCCAATCTGAACTTAATATATCTTCATTATAATAACCAATTTTCATAGCATATTTTCTATCATAAATGGTTGATAGATGAGGTATAGAATATCCTTTATAATAATTTAAAAATAACCAATTGCCTTCTAAAATTGTTGGGAGCTTATTATTCATTCTATCTTCTATTATTTTTTTATCCTTTTCTAAAAGTACATTTTGTTTTGCAAAGACTGCAATTAAATTGTATTTTAAGATTAAATCAATAGAATTTTTAATATAATCATTATCTATAAGATAATCATCTCCGTCTAAAACTAAGGCGTAATCTCCTGTAGAATAATCATATAAAGCTTTATGGTAATTTCCTACTCTTCCTAGATTTTTTTTATTTTTAAAATATTTGAATCTTTTATCTCTTAGATACTTTTTAGATATTTCTTTAGTTTTATCTTTTGAATTATCATCGCTTAATACAATTTCAAGATTTTCATAATTTTGAGCGAGAGCGGATTCTATTGTTTGGCAGACATATACACTTTGATTATATGTAGGTATTATTATTGAAACTTTTGGTTTTTTCATTTTAATATTCTCCTTCTAATTTGTTCTAATACAAATCCTAAAATTAAACAAGATAATGATGTTAATATAAATCCAAAAAATGCCCCTAAAATTGGATAAAAAATAATCTTATATAGATAATTATGAAATAAATAAATGTATAAGGAATATTGCCCTATTAATCTGAGAGGATATATTGTCTTTTCTGTTGCTAGTTTAATAATGATCATAGATAAGCTAAAAAGAGATATAAAATAAAACAACTGAAAAATTAATGTTGGGAAAACAAAATCATGAGTATATTTTTCAATGAACAGATTAACAGAATTTCCTGAGAAATAAAGCAATGTTAAATTGATAATTATTGATAATATAAAAATTAAGAATAAATTGGTTTTGCTTATCTTTAATAGATAATTCTTAATTTTTGAATAATTGAACAATCCCAGCCAGATTATAAATGCCCAGGATATGACATTAAAGCTTATACCTTGACCCAATGAAATCATCAGTAGATATGAAAATGTTAGGGATAAAATTAGTGAGATAATTCCAAAATACCATTTTTCTAGCTTAATCTTATCATTATCTCCTAATATCGATGACATGATAAATAATAATATTAAGATTTGAAAGTATAATAAAAAATACCATAGATTACCTAACGGAGGATTTCTTAAGAAGAAGTAATAAAAGAAATTTTTGAAATAATCCAAAAGATTTAGATTTGATTGATTTGTACTTATAAAATGTAATATTATAGTCAAGAAAACTACTAATAAAAGTATCCAAACTATCTTTTTAATTATACTCTTTATTTTTATTTCTTTCCATTTATCTTCGTATAATGCTGTTGTTGCAAAAATAAATGCCGGTATTGCCCAGATAAAATATTTTGTAGAAATAATCTGAAAATGCCATAACATTATAGTTATAATTGCAAACGCTTTTATTATATCTATAAAATAATCTCTTTTTTTCTCTTTCATCTCAACACCCTCTCAAATCTTTTGATTATGTTACTCCATTCGAACTTGCTTTGGAGTTCGATGGGTTTTAGATTATTATTTAATGCCAGGTTGATTTTATTTTTTAATTCAGTTATGTTTTGTTTTTCAAACAAACACTGGGTGTTTGAGATGACTTCGGGATTTCCTCCCACGTTTGACGCTATGACTGTGCAACCTGATGCTACTGCTTCTAAAAGAACTATGCTCATGTTTTCAAAATAACTCGCGCTAATAAAGAATTTTGATTTTGCATATAATGATTTTAGCTCTTTACTGTTGTTATCAAGCCAACCATGGAATTTAACCTGATTATTCAGGTTATTTTCTTTAACTTTATTTTCAAGAAATTTTCTATAAGGGCCTTCGCCCACTATATCAATTTTCCAGTTGCCTTTTTTTAATTCATTATCTAGGCCTTTTAATGCATCTAAAATATCCTGAACACCTTTATTTTCAAATAATCTTGCAACAATTAAGATTCTATTTTCTTTTTTTTCTGGTTTAAATTTTTTTGGATCTATTCCATTTGGGATTACAATAAAATTTCCTTCTTTTGTCAGATCTTTTATTTTATTTTGTAGAAATTGTGATGGTGTTGTAACATATTTTGCTTCTTTTACTATTGTTTTCCATTGTTTTTTTACAAGTGGATAAATATATTTGAATGATCTCTTATTATTATAACCCAAAACATCACTTCCATGGCTTGTTATAATATATGGCAAATTATATTTCTTTTTTAGCCAGAGGGCTACAACTCCTGTTGGAATTATAAAATGAGTATGGTTAATGTCATAAACATGTGTTTTCATATGTTCTTTTAGAAACTTTTTTGCAGATCTTATGTAAGTATATTGTTCCCAAGGATGGCAGATTTCTTTTTTTGATCTAAGGCAAGGAACTCTGTAAATATTTATATTATCTTTTTTTTCAAACAATGGAAGATCTTTGTATGCCATTGTTACAACATCAACCTGATGTCCTAGTTTTGCATATCCTTTTGCTATTTCATAGGATACAGGAGATGCTCCGCCACCAAGTGGAGGAAATTCATAGTTTAACATTAGGATCTTAAGTTTGTTTGATTTATTTTTCATTTTCTTTTTTGTTTTTATTGGATTATATTTTATAATATTCTTTATACCAATCTACAAAGGACTTTACTCCCTTTGAGATTGATGTCTTTGGGCAATAGCCCAAGAGGGCTTTTGCTTTACTTGTATCTGCATATGTTTGATTGACATCACCTTGTTGCATGGGCATCATGATTTTTTGTGCTGGCTTTTGTGTTGCATTTTCTATTTCTGTTATAAAATCCATTAGGTTTACTGGCTGGCCGCGTCCAAGATTAAATATTTGGTGTTTTAGACTCTCTGCTTTATCTAACGATGCTGTGATTCCTGAAACTATATCATCAACATATGTGAAATCACGCCTTAGATTTCCGTTATTGTATACTTCAATTGGTTCGCCTTTTAGAATTTTATCTGTGAATTTGAATAATGCCATGTCAGGCCTTCCCCATGGACCATAAACAGTAAAAAACCTAAGTCCAATTGTGTTAATTCCAGTTGATTCATTAAATATTTCTGCTATTCTTTCATTTGCAAGTTTTGTTGCTGCATATAATGAAACTGGCCTTAAGTCTTTTGCATCTTCTCTAAATGGAACATCTTCTGAATTTCCATAAACAGATGATGATGATGCATAAACAATATCCTGTATATTGCTGTCTTTTGCAAATTTTAAAACATTTAGTGTTCCGAGAATATTTGAATCAAGATAGACCTGAGGATTTTCAAAGCTGTACCTTACTCCTGCCTGTGCTGCTAAATGACATATTTGATCCACTTCTTTTCCAGGAAGATTAATTGGTTTTGAAATATCTGCTTTTTGAAACCTGAATGCAGGAGATTTTGAAAGAATTTCAAGTCTTGCTTCTTTTAGTTTTGGATCATAGTAGTTATTCAGATTGTCTATGCCAATAACCTTGTCTCCTCTTGCAAGCAGAGCTTTTGCTGTTGAGAATCCAATAAATCCTGCTGCTCCTGTTAGTAAAATTGTTTTCATTTTAATTTACTTTGTAAATTAGTTTAGATTGTTGTTTTTATCCCGAGTAAATCGTGCTAAAAACAATTTTTATCTAGTTCTAATTCTATTTTTATTTCTCCCTCCTACCACCCCTTATCTTAATTTTTAATATTGTTTGATTTTTATTAATCTTCATTAATCTTCATCTAAATCTGATCTTGATCTATTTGTATCAATTATTGTTCTTATATGATATCTTTGCTCGTAATGTGATGTATTTAGATGAATCTTGATTAAAAGATCAATTATTATTCCAAAACTAAAGAATAAGATTGAGGCAAGACCTAAGAATATTGAAAGAAAGAACCAGCCGTTTCTATTTAGTGAAAGTCCATTGAATATTCTATCATATAATGACCAAAGTCCTGTAAGTGTTCCTATTATAAATGAGAAAACTGAAAGATAACCAAATACATGAAGAGGTCTTTGAGAATATTTTTGGATAAACCAGATGTATAACAGATCAATAAATCCTCTTACTGCTTTACTATAACCATATTTTGTTTCTCCATGAACTCTTGGCCTGTGATTTGTTTCAAGTTCTCCTATTTTAAATCCTTTCCAATTAAGAAGTGCCAGAATATAACGATGCATTTCTCCCTGAAGGTCCAGGCTTTTTACTGCTTCACGCTTGTAAACACGAAGTGTACAACCTGTATCATGAACAACATCCTTAATTAAAACTCTTCTTAAGAATTTTCCAGTTTTTGTTAAGATTTTAATTCCTGCTTTATCTTTTCTTTTTCTTCTCCAACCTGCTACAACATCAAGATTTTCATCTTTTAATTTTTTAAGCAGTCTTGGGATGTCTTTTGGATCATTTTGAAGATCAGAATCCATTGAAATAACTATTTCGCCTTTTGCTGACTTAAATCCACAGTCAAGAGCTGTTGCCTGGCCATAGTTTCTGTTGAGTTCTATAATCTTTACATCTTTTAATTTTTTTAGTTCATTTAGAGAATTATCACGGCTTCCATCATTTATGTAAATAATTTCATAAGCTTTTCCCAGTTCATCCATTACTTCTTTTATTTCATTATCCAGCTCTTTTAAGTTTCCTTCTTCATTATAGACTGGAACTACAACTGAAAAGTATGGTTTTTCCTCTTTATTATCTTTCATTTTTAAGTTAATTATCATTTTAATGCATCCTAATAGATATAAAATTATGGTTTTATGCACCTTATAAATCTTATGCTTGTTGTAACTTAAAAGGAATTAATAAAATGAATTCTTAGATTTAAGTCTCAAGCAAAAATGTTATTTTTGATGTATACCTATTTTTTAGGTTTAATTAGATGCCTTAAATACATACGGTATTTGTTAACACAACCTTTTGAAATGCCCTTTTGTTAACACGCTAGTGTTTAAAAGGCATCTGATTTATATCTCTTTGTTTTTTATTACTGACCCTGGATAAAAATCCAGTGTCTTTTTAACTAAACTTAAAAATTGAGGATTAGAATTAAAAACACAATAGACAGATTTGATATGAAACAGACTTATACAATTAAAAAAGCAGCAAAGAAAATACATGAAAGGATTTTTGTTATAGTTGCAAGCATTGTCATTCTTTTGATTATTTTAATCGCAGGACCTGCACAAGCTTATAATCTTGATTTAAAAGTCAATAGGCCTGTTGTAATTCAAGGAGACAAGATTGTTTTTAAGGTTTCTGTTGATCTTGACTCAAAAACAGTACCTGTATCTAAACTCGTTCTTCAGTTAAATGGACCTGAAAATGTAACTTGTGAATTTAATGTTAATGGAAGTATTATTTCAGGATGCAAAGGCATTCGAATAGTTTCAAATGATAGAAATGATCCAAGCACACCTACTAATACTAGTAATGAATCTGCATCAGATAATCAATCTGAAATTGATATGTCAGAATCAGAATTTGGCTATGGTTATGGAACTCATAAAAAACTAATCTATAATATACAGATGGATACTGAAAATTATTCTGGTGGTGTATATGATACTAAATTACTAGTATTTATTCCAAGCCAGACACTTTCAACTAATGGACAAAAAATTACTGTTATAAAAGATATTACCAAAGATGTTGGCAAAAACATTGGAAAGGGTATTGGAAAAGGCATTGGTACTGGAGATGGAAGTTGCGGATCAAATAATAATACAAAGTCTGATGATAATAAGAACAAAACTGCAGATAAAGGAAATCCAGTTAAGAAATAGGAAGATATTCTTTATCCCAAGTAAAAATTAAAACTGCAATCTTTATTTCCACAAATTGAAAACCATATCCTAAATGATAGGGTATTAACTTCTGCATTTATTTTTGGATCACAAGAAAATGCAGTGCATTTTCTGTGCAGAAAACCATAAAAGTTTTTTCATGCATCCTAAAAACAAGTGAGCAGTCACAAGCCCACACTTTAGTGCAGAGTAAAAACCCAAGGTTTTGATGATAAAATTTTAATTCTAGCCTGATTTATTTAATTACTGGGCAATAATCAAATTATTGCAACAATATTTAAAAATAGTGTATTATAATAATTAACTAGTTTTGCTACTCAAGGTAGATTAAAAAACGTGATAGGTGATCAAAAGTAAGAGCGTGATTACTATCATGACCATAAAAGAAACAAGTAAAAATAAAGTTAATAAGAAAGAAAGTGGAAATGTAATTCTTGAAAAGAGAAAACTTTTTTCCTACAAATTATTTGCATTTTTAATTACAGGTGTTGTAATCTCTTTACTGATTCTATCTGGGCCTGCAGATGCTTTTACACTTGGACTTAAGCTTGATAAAAATAGTGTTTTTCAGGGTGATAAAGTTATTTTCAAAGTATCTGTTGATTCAAAATCACTTCAAAAAGATTCTGTTTCAAAACTTGTTCTTGAATTTGATCCTTTAAATCAGACAAATAGCAGCAAAATATTATGTGAATTCGATGCCGAAGGAAATATTCTTAATGGATGCACTGGAATTACAATACTTTCTAATGCCAATTCTCAAAAATATAATGAAGATTATTCAGATGATGTAGAGACTAATATAACTATTGATACAAATTTAACAGCAGATCAGTTAAAAGTTCAGATTGCAGATTATAAACAAAAGATCAGTGATTTACATGAAGAAATAAGCCAGGATAAACAGGAAAAGAAAGATGCAAATAATAAGACTCTAAAAAATGAAGTAAAAGCAGATATAAAATCTGATAAAAATGAATTAAAAGAGCTGAGAAGTGAATTAAGTGATTTAAAAAAACAATATAATGATCTAAAGAAATTAATTAATAGTGCAAGTAAGGATGATCGAGAGGGGGATAAAAATGAAACTGATGATTCTAATAATGGTTATGGATACGGTTACGGATATGGATATGGTTACAGATATAATAATGGAAAATTAATTTATAATATCAAACTTGACACCAAAACTTATGGTATTGGAAATTATAGCACAAAATTGCTTGTTTATTCTGGAAATAAAGTACTTTCACAAGATGGTGGAACATTTAGCATACTTGCTCCTATAAAATATAAGATTGATTTTGATTCTAAAAAAGATAAAAAAGAAAATAAGACTGGCAATACTGGCAATAACAATGGAAATCATTATTCTTCAGGTGGAGGCAGTGGAGGAGGCAGCAGTGGGGCAAGTAGCGAATCTAGTGGACCAGGGCCTGATAATACTCTGCCAATAATAATTGAATTACCTCCTGTTAATCAGAATAATACAGTTGAAACAAATAATTCAACTTCAATTATTTCCAATAATTCAAGTGAGAAACATGAAGAAAATCATAATTGTGAAAAGAATTTAACAGAAAAAGAAGAAAAACATGATGATAGCCCTGTAATTGAAGAAAATTCTACTCAGTCTACAGAATCACCAACTCAGGAAACGCCTCAAGCAGATCAAAATGAGACTACAGAATCACCAAATCAAAATCCAGGTGATAGTGAAACTCAGCAGGATAACCAAACTAGTGAGAATGAAGATAAAACAGCAGATAATACTGAAAATAACGAAGCTGAAACTCATTCAAATGAAGAAAAAGATAAGATTGAGAATATTCATGGAAAGCATCACAATAATAACTTTAATAATAAATAATCATCACTTAATAATTACACCACTACCATAATCTTTAAAAAGGATCAATTTATGATAGTTACATGTTTTTTGTTACTCAAAACGAATAAGAAACATATTCAAAAGATTATTGATGATAGGTGATAAAAAGTGAGTGATAGAAGTGATAAGAGAGTGATTACAAAGGATGAAAAAAATTATCATGGCTATCAACAAAAAAGGACATAAGAAAACAGAAAAAGTGAAATTAAGCCCAGTTACAAAACTTAATACTAAATTTGGAGCTAAACTTTCTGCAGTTGTTTTAACTGTTATGATTATATCTATACTTGTTGTGTCTTCTCCTGCTCAAGCACTTAATCTTAATTTAAATTCTAGCAAATCGAAAATTTCAAGGGGAGAGAGTGTTATTTTTGATGCTTCAATACTTATAAACTCAAATCAACCAATTCAAAAGCTTGAACTTGATTTATCAGGTCCTGAAAAGGTAAGTTGTTTTTTTAATGAAGATGGAAGCATTATTTCAGGATGCAAGGGAATGACAATTAGAAAAATAAGTACTGATGTTCCTGATTCTGGGTATGGATATAGCTATGGCTATGGATATGGTTCTGAAGTAGATCCAGAATATGAAATCACACTTGCAAGTGATGATTACAAAACAGGAGACTATACTTCAAGCCTTAAGGCATTTATTGGAGATCAAGTATTTACAAAAGATGGTTCAAACCTTAATATTGCAGCATCATCTGCTGTATCTGATAGTTATTATTATGGACATGCAGGAACTACTAAAGTTTGCTTAAACAATGGATGGACTTGTTCTGATTGGAGTGGTTGCTCTGATGGAATGCAATCAAGAAGCTGCACTGCAAGACCAAACTGCTATTTAGACACAAGACCTCAAGAACAAAGAAGTTGTTTAATTACACTTACATCAGGATCAGGACTTAATGGCAATACTTATGATGGCCTTGAAAGCACTATTAACTTAAACAGTCCAAATAATGGAAACTCAGGAAGTTCTGGAAACTCTGGATCTGAGTCTGATGATCCGACTGTATCTATGTCTACTTCACAAATATTTTCAAATACACTTTCTGGAATAACAGGCGCTGTTATTGGAGCAACTAGTTCTCCAAGCCAGCTTGCAATAATTGTTGCTGCAATTGTTCTTGCTATTATTCTTGGACTTATAATTGGACTTGTAATTGTTAGAGTCTCTAGAAGATCAAGAAGAATGAGAAAAATAAGAGAACTTAACAGAATAAGATACATACCTCCAAAGCAGTAAATAATTTTGGTCTTTTAAATAGCACATAAATTTTTATTGCATTTCTATGATTAGTTTTATTTTATTTGCAAATCTAATTGTTTTTTCCTTCAAGTCTTCTGATTCTTTTTTACTAAATTCATTACTTATCCCATATGAAGCTGTTTCTCTTTTTTCTTTTGCTTCAACAAAATAACTAACTTCCTCTTTTTCTAATGAAATTTTTGAAATAAGCTCTATATCATCTTTATTTAACTTTTCCAGATTATTATCTTCATAATAAAATTTGATCAATGCACATAATGTTGCAAGATGATTTTTTGAAGAAAAACCTTTTTTTGCGAGAATAGCCAGAGATGCATGGTAAATAGAGTAATAACATCCAATTATAATCCAGTCGTAAAAAGATTTATTATCATATAAGAAATTGATAAAATCAAGATTATAATCTAAAGTATAATTTATATCTCGCGATATAAATTAGGTAAATTCGTTATTTTAGCCGAAGTGAATTCATCTAAAATAATTATTTTTAAGCTAAATTGATTTTAGATTGAAAATACTAAATAGTGCGAAAGCACTAAAAGTCAATTTTTTATAAAATAAAAAATTTACTTAATTTTCATATGGGACTTAGGCAGATTTATTGTTTCTTTTTCAATTTTTATTAAACCTTTGTCTAAATAAAACTTAAATGAGTTTTCGAGCTCTTTTTTGTCGTTTATCCAAATTTCCCAGTTAAATTTTTTTGAATTTTTCATAAAAATAAAATCCTCCTGTAAGAGGGTACCCTGTTTTTAGAATATGTTCTATTGTATCTCCCATTTTTTCAAATTCTTCAAAACTGATAAAAACTGGATTAATTGATACTCCATATCTTTTTGATATTTCTTTTATCTTATTTAGATTATTCATTTTGTTTTCTATTATTAACAAATCAATATCACTATCTTTTTTGAAGTCTCCTTTTGAAGTTGATCCAAAAACTATTATTAAAGGAGATTTTGTACATAAAATAATCTCTTCTAAAGGCTTTCTTCTTTCAAATGGCAGATTTTGAAAATTAAATGAATCAAGCAGTGATAAAATGCTTATTGACAGGTAATTTTCATAGTTTATCTTATAATAAGTATTTGATTTATTTTGTTCTTTTATTAAAATCTTTGCCAAAACCAGATTATTTAAATTTTTTAAGAGATTATTTTTGCTTTTAATTGATGTTCTTTCAGAAATCTGATTAAAATAAAGTCTTTCGAGTCTCAATTCCCTAATTATTTTAAGAGTATTTTTATTAATTAAATCAAAGTACATTTTAGATACTAATTAGTATTATTTTAATACTATATAAATTTTTCTTTTTGATAAACTCGTGTTTTTATCAAACAAAAAAGCCTTTAAAATTATGGATTTTTCATTTATCCCACTAAAGTGAGTTTATAATCTTATTGGAATTATTGTCAAGTGATAGTTATGTAAAAAATATTTTATAATTTTTTTCTTAATTTTGACATTCACTACTTTTCTTAAGTAACTCTAATTTATATATAAGGCATACTATACTATTCTAGCTTTTTTTACAAATAGGTGCGAAACAAGCTAGAGAAAAAGAGAGAGGAAGATGAAAAACAAGAGAGTGATACAGAAGACATTTGCAACGATAATAAGTTTAGCTGTTATTATAGGAATTATTCTTTCAGGGCCTGCACAGGCATATAATCTTCAATTAACAAGTTCAAAAGATACTATTGGAAAAAATGAAAAAGTAAATTTTCTTGCTACTGTTAAAATAAATTCAAATGAATTTGTTACACCTGATTATCTTGTTTTTGATTTAAACGGAACTTCTAGTTTTGAATGCAAATTCGCAGTTGATGGAACAATTCTTAATGGATGTACTGGAATTACAATACAACCACTTTCAACACTTCCGGTTAGTTATGGTTATTCTTATGGATATGGTTATAGCTATGGATATACTAATGGAGAACTTACCTATAATATAACGCTTGATCCTTCTAATTATCCTGCTGGAACTTATGCAACTTCTATTCTTTCAAGTGTTCTTGGAGAATTTACAATGCAAAAAGGAAGTGATCTTACTATTCTTCCTAAACCGGCAATACCATTAAAAGACTGTTCTATTCGCGGAAAAGACTCTGAAATATTTGTAAAGACTGCAAACTCTGATAAGACTTTTAAAAACAGCAAGATTAATTTCTTTGTTCCGCTTGGAAGAGCTGTGTCTGGAACTGGTTATTTAATTGGACAGGAAAAAAGAGAAACTTTTGATTACAAGTTTAAGATTATAAAAGTACTTGAAAATAATAATGACAGGCTTGTTATTTCTGTTTCTGGAACTTATATTATTGGAACTGGAAAAAGAACTGCTGAGGACTCAGTTATTACTTTTGATAAAAAGAGAAACAAAATCAGTTTAAGTGGAAAGAATGTTCATGTAGATGATCTGAATATTTATTTTAGAGAGGGATGCTAAAGAGAGTAATTTATCTCTGAAGAGATAAATTAGGTATTATACTTGTTTTTATCTTAAGTAAATTAAGCTAAAAACAATTTATTTTAAAATTAATATGATATTAACTTATACTTGCGAGTATAAATTAGACATGATAGCTATTTTATACGAAGTAAGTTCGTCTAAAATAGTAGATTAATTTTTTATAACTGATTTAACATCATACTTCCAGGGGATTTATCTCTGAAGAGATAAATTAGGTATTATACTTGTTTTTATCTTAAGTAAATTAAGCTAAAAACAATTTAACTGTTTTAACAAGATATTTCTATACTATTACATAATTTTTTTACTCACCCCTACTAACTAGGGAGAGGAAAAACAATTTGTTTTATAATTTATAATAAACCGCTTATTTTTATTTGCTTCTCCCTATTAATTGAGGGGAAGAAAGAAAAATAAGAAAATCATGCATCATCGAATATTGATAAAAAAGAATATATTTTATCTTGATTTTTTCATCTTGATTCAGTAGTAAGACAGGTATATATACAAAATTCACTACTAATCTTAGATAATAGCAGCAGTAATTACTATCTGCATAAAAAGAGCAGGAAGTATTTATTCGCGAAGCGAATTAATTTGAAAGGAGGTGAATCAAAAGTGAAAAAGAAGGTGATAAACAAGCTAATAGCTGTCTTTGTATTTTTGACTATTGTCATGCCTGTTGTTTTTGCATTGGCAGATTCAAATACAAGACCTATAATTATTAAGACTTCGGTGAGAGGTGGAGAACTTATCAGTGGCAAGTCTTTATCTGCACTTTATTCTGTTGGAGAACTAAAGGAAATGACACTTTTTTATGGCCAGAGTTATTTAGGTTATAATAGTATTGTTAAAAGTGACTGTGAATCCGGAAAACTCAAGACTTGTGATTTTGGAAATGTTGATCTCTCAGAGTTTAATGGAAAATCAATTGATCTTTTGTTTAAACTAACTGACATGAAGAACACAGTTTACTCAAAAAAAGTCAGTGTAAAAGTTGATAGTGTGAATCCTGTTTTAAATGATTTTAGTTATAATGTCAGTGGAAAAAAGGTAACTTTTTTCTTTGATATTAATGAAAAAAACTTTAAAGAGATTCTTTACACTGATAATAATGACTGCAATATGCGTGAAGAAAAAGGAACTTTGTGCAGAAGTCTTAGAAGTGGAAAATGCAGTTATTCAAAAAATGTCTGCATTGGAACACATAACTTTGTAATAGACATAACAGACAAGGCAGGAAATATTTTTGAGAAAAAACAGACAATTATTGTTTAACTTTTTATTTTTTTTATTTTTTTCCTCGATAAAATCCCAATTTCCAATTAATTAGGATATTTGCTAATTCTATATTGTTTAATATACATTTGTTTGGCTAATATTTTTTTATCTAAAAAAAGTGGTAAGACACTTTTATATAGATAATTAGTACTTTGTAATTTGCAAAAAAGAAGAGCGAGTGATGTATTAAACAAAAAATAAAAAGAATGTCCAAAATAAATTGTAAAAAAAAGGTAAACAGGAAAGCATTCTTCTCAGTTTTAGTTGCGAGTTTAATTTTAATACTTCTTGTTGGAATTGTTTCTGCTGCTGATGTTGCATACATTTACAACAACAAACTAAGAATAGATAATAATTTTAAAAAACTTTTTTCTGATATGGGCCTTACAGTTGAAACAATTCCTGCAACAAAGATTGCTACAACTGACTTTTCAAAATACAAGCTAATTTTTGTTGGTGATGAAAGATTTACTGATTCTCTTAAAATTCCAGTTGGAAAATATCCAACTGTTGTTACAAACTATTATTATGGTTATCAATGGGGTCTTACTGATTTTGATGGAATATCTGAACTTGCAAGAACAGAACCTTTGAGTGTTAGAATAAACTCAACAGAGCAAGTTATACAGGTTTATACTGAAGCAAAATATGATATAATGAATAATGTTGCAATACCTTATTATTACTTAGGCAATAATGATAAAGCAGCAGGTCTTTTTCAGGCTGCAGGAACTTATAGTGGAAATGCATATAATCTTGGTGATGTAATAAGCTATGCTGAAAAAGGAACAAGACTTTCAAATGGAAAAACAACAAATGGAAGAGTATGCTTTTTTGGAATTGTTGAAAGTGATTATTGGACTGAAGATGCAAAGCAAATGGCAATGGATTGTATTGGTTATGTTGCAACTGTTTGTAATCATGATAGTGATTGCGGAAATGAAGTGATTGGCTATCCTTATTGCGAAGACAATGATATTTTCAAGGATAAAATTAAACCAATCTGTGAAAATCCTGGAACTGTTCTTTCTAATTGTTCTTTTGAAACTACTTCTACTAAACTTGACAATTGTATTTTTGGCTGCCTTGATGGCGAATGCAAGCCAGAGTGTAGTATCTTTGACTTATCAAACTGTATAAATGAATCTTATTCTGATAATTATTGCAGCAATGGAAATGTAGTAAAAGACCATATTACTCCTACATGTTCACTTACAAATACTTGCTCATCTATTAATAGTACTGAAAATGTTGAATCATGCCCTCATGGTTGTTCTAATGGTGAGTGTATTATTCAGTGTTCAACTAATTCTAGTTGCGGACAAGATGGACTTTCAGATCAAAAAGTCTGCAAAGACAATAAAGTATATCAAGAAGAACTAACTTTTACATGTAATGATCCTGGAACAAAAAACAGCTTTTGTACAAATGTAACAGCAGACAAATTAATTGAAACATGTTCTAACCAGTGCTTAAATGGTCAGTGTGTTACAGTAATATGTTCTCATAATAGTGATTGTGATGACTCTAATACTCATACAGATGATATCTGTCAAAATCCTGGAACTCCTCAAAGCAATTGTATTCATAATATAATAAGATGTATTAATAATTCTGAGTGCGGAACAAACGGATTTTTAGGCCAGTTATTTTGCAAGAGCACTAATATTTTTGATAAATACATAACTTATACTTGTAATAATCCTGGAACATCAAACAGTTCATGTTCAAGTTCAAATGAAGATCAATTATTTACAACTTGTCCAAATAAGTGTGCAGATGGACAGTGTGTAAGATGCACAATGGACACTGATTGCGATGATTCTGATATTACTACAGAAGATAAATGCATGAGTCCTGGAACTCCTCAAAGCAATTGTCAAAATCTTCCTATAAAATGTTCAAGCAGTTCACAATGTGGGCAAGATGGATTTACAGGAAACAGATATTGCCTTGGAGGATCTTCTTATGAAGACTTTATATCTTATACTTGTAACAATGCTGGAACTGCTGGTTCATCATGTTCAAGTCTTACAAAGCCTATTTTAAGAGAAGACTGTAGTTTTGAATGCTTAAATGGAGATTGTATTAATTGTTTTGGAAACTCTGATTGCGGACCAAATGGATATACAGGAAGTCCTTTTTGCCAGGGAAAAACAATATTCCAAGATTTTATAACTTATACTTGTAATAATCCTGGAACAAAAAATTCATTTTGTACTGATTCTACTGATAATAAACTCAAACAAACTTGTGCTGGAGCATGCTTCAAAGGCCAATGCAAAGATGTTAAATGCAATTCAGACTCTGAATGTGATGATAATGATGCATATACTTTAGATGAATGTAATAATCCTACAACAACTTCAAGCTATTGTACAAATACTCTTTATAATTGTATAACTGACCAAGATTGCGGAATCACTGGATATTCAGGCCAGGAATTCTGTATGATTGATAATGTTTTCAAAGTTTATTATACTTCAAGATGTATGAATGCAGCAACAACAAGAAGTTATTGTGATAATTCTGTAATACAAAAATTAATTTCTGATTGTGGAAGAGATTCTTGTGATAGTTACAGTCCAAATTATTGCAAGCCAGATGGAAATGTGTATCATTCAAGAATATGTTATGACCGTGGATGTGCAAATCAAGCATGTTTTGCAAATCCTACAAATGATGAAAGTTTAGTTCAAACATGTTCTTCTCGTGGATGTACTGATGGAAAGTGCAATACTATTGTTCCTGCAAGCATAACTTGTTATACTGATCTTGAGTGTACTGATAATAACCCTCATACACTTGACACTTGTATTAGCCCTGGA
This sequence comes from uncultured archaeon, assembly GCA_902385625.1. GTDB lineage: Archaea > Nanobdellota > Nanobdellia > Pacearchaeales > GW2011-AR1 > ARS1285. The sequence goes on from CABMGE010000008.1 coordinate 38,435, forward strand.
ACAGAACAAAGTTCTTGCTCTCATGCTCCGATCGCATGTCTTAATGATAATGAATGCAATGATAATACTCCAAACACAGCTGATAAGTGCCTAAACCCTGGAACTGTTAATTCAGTTTGTTCTCATACTCCTATAAGCTGTAATTCAAACTCTGATTGCGGAACAAATGGATATATTGGGAACTTATTTTGCCAAGGCACAAGTGTTTTCCAAAATTTCATAACTTATACTTGTATTAATCCTGGGCAGACATCAAGCTCTTGTAATAGTTCTACAAATGCACTATTAAAACAACCTTGCTTATCAAATCAATTATGTGTTAATGGAAATTGTGTTTCAAATCCATGTGTTGATAATGATCATGATTCTTATGATACATGCAATCCTGGAACTAGTGGTGATGATGGAAAACCTGCTGATTGCAATGATAATAATCCTAATGTTTATCCTGGAGCAATGGAAATTTGCAATGGAATTGATGATAATTGCAATGGACAAGTTGATGAAGGAACAAATATTTGCGGAAGCAATCAATTATGTGTTTTAGGACAATGCACTCCTGTTCTTTGTTCAATGGACTCAGATTGTAATGATTTTAACACTCATACACAAGACAGTTGTATAAATCCTGGAACAGCACAAAGTGCATGTATACATACTCCAATTATCTGCTTAAATGATAATGAATGTAATGATAATAATCTTTACACTCTTGACAAATGTATAAATCCTGCAACAATACAGAGTTCATGCACTCACACCCCTATAATTTGCTTGAATGACAATGATTGCAATGATAATAATCCTGGAACAATTGACAAATGTATAAATCCTGCAACTATAACTTCTGCTTGTACTCATACTCCTGTTACTTGTAATTCAAATTCTGAATGCGGACAAAACGGACTAATCAACGGACTTTTCTGCCAAAACAATAATGTTTTCCAAAATTTCATAACTTATACTTGTAATAATCCAGGACAGATAACAAGTTCATGTTCGGGTGTAATTAGTTCAATCTCAAAACAAAATTGTTCTTCTAGTCAAATCTGCTCAAATGGAGTTTGTAATAATATTGTTTGTTCTAAAAACTCTGATTGTGGAACAAACACTTTTGTTGGAGATAAAAACTGTGCTAATGATGATGTTTACCAGAATTTTTTAAGTTTTACCTGTAACAATCCAGGTCAAGAAAGCAGTTATTGTACTAATTCAACAACTTCCAAGATTAGCAAAGATTGCGACGATGAAACTGAAACTTGTTCTAATGGAAATTGTGTTCCGTTAAATATTTCATGTACTAAAAATACTGATTGCGGAACAAATGCTTATCTTAATCAATTATTCTGCAGTGGAGACAGCATATTTGACAAATATATAACTTACACTTGTATTAATCCTGGTCAACCAACTTCTCATTGTAATAATTCAATATCTGATAAATTCAAATCTAATTGTCCAGAAGGAAAAACATGTTCAAATGGTGCTTGTGTTACTGTAACTTGCACTCAAAATACTGATTGCGGAACAAACGGATTTATTCCTGGACTTTCATGCCAGAATAATAGTGCTTTCCAAAATTATATAAGTTTTACTTGTAAAAATCCAGGACAACAAAACAGTTATTGTACTAATTCAACTGCTCCTCAGTTCAAACAAATTTGTGCACCAGGCCAGACATGTTCTGCTGGAGTTTGCAATAATATTATTTGTACTAAAGATTTGGATTGCGGAACAAATGTGTTTACAGGTGATTTATTCTGCCAGAACAATGATATTTTCCAGTATTTTACTGTCTATAAATGTAATAATCCAGGACAGATAACAAGTTCATGCAGTATCACCAGTTCTCCATTACTTAACAAAACTTGCGCTGCAAATCAAATATGCTCAAATGGAGTTTGTACTAATGTTGTTTGTACAAAGAACTCTGATTGCGGAACAAACGGATTTAATGGAAACAGCTTTTGCACTAATGGCGATGTTTTTAAGAATTATACAACTTATATATGTAACAATCCAGGACAAACAAATAGCTATTGTTCAAACACTATTTTACCTAAAATCAGCAAAGATTGCGACGATGAAATGCAAACATGCAGCAATGGAAACTGTATTAATCTTACTGTAAACTGTACTAAGAACTCTGATTGCGGAACAAATGCTTATCTTAATCAATTATTCTGCAGTGGAAATAGTGTATTTGATAAATACATAACTTACACATGTATGAATCCAGGACAACCAAGTTCATATTGTAATAATTCAATATCTGATAAATTCAAATCTGATTGTGATTATGGAAAAATCTGTTCTTCTGGAACTTGTGTTCCTGTAACTTGTGTCAATGATTCACAATGCGATGATTCAAATGCTCACACAAAAGACACTTGTGTAAATCCAGGTCAACAAAATAGCACTTGCACTCATACTCCTATTCCTTGCCTTAATAATTTAGAATGCGGAACAAATGGACTTATTGGAAATCTATTCTGTACTGGAAACAATATAACTCAAAACTTTATTACATTTACATGTAACAATCCGGGTCAGACAAATAGCTATTGTTCTAACTCAACTGCTCCACAATTCAAACAAACATGTCTTGCAAACCAAGTATGTTCAAATGGTGCTTGTACAAATGTTGTTTGTTCTAAAAACTCTGACTGTGGAACAAATGGACTTATTGGAAATCTATTCTGTACTGGAAACAATATAACTCAGAATTTCATAAGTTTTACTTGCAATAATCCAGGTCAACTAAATAGTTATTGTTCTAACTCAACTGCTCCACAATTCAAACAAACTTGCGCTGCAAATCAAATATGTTCAAATGGAGTTTGTAATAATATAGTTTGTTTTAATGATTCACAATGTGATGATTCAAACACTCACACAAAAGACACTTGTGTAAATCCAGGACAAACAAGCAGCACTTGCACTCATACTCCTATTCCTTGCCTTAATAATTTAGAATGCGGAACTAATGGATTTGTCAATGGACTTTTCTGTCAAAACAATAGTCTTTTCCAAAACTTTATTACATTTACATGTAACAATCCTGGTCAGACAAACAGCTATTGTTCTAACTCTACTGCTCCTCAGTTTAAACAAGCATGTTTGCCAGGCCAGATATGCGACGCTGGAACATGTAAAAATGTAATATGCAGTAAGAATTCAGATTGTGGAACAGATGGATATGTTGGAAATTTATTCTGCCAAGACAATGGAGTATACCAGTATTTTACTACATATACTTGTAAGAGTCCTGGAACACTACAAAGTTCATGCAGTGTGTCAAGTTCTCCTCAATTAAAAGAAACTTGTTCTTCTAGCCAAACCTGTTCTAATGGAGCATGTAAGAATGTTGTTTGTACAAAGAACTCTGATTGTGGAACAGACACTACTATTTTTTTCCCAACTGTAAAAAATGTTGCTTTAAATAAACCAACAACTGAAAATGTTCCAAATCCTGGAGCTCCAAGCAGCAGAATGTCACCAAACAATGCTGTTGATGGAAATATTAATACTTGGTGGGCAACTGGAAGCAATAGCCCTGCAAGCATAACTATTAATTTACAATCAGAATATGATGCTAGTGGATATAAAATATCTTGTGGAGGAGTTTCTGGGGGAAATACTGGAACAATACACTTCTATAATGGAAATGGCAATGAAGTTGCAACAAAAACATATAGTTGTGCTGGTTCTGGTAATGGGTATTTTGCTTTGATAAGTTCAGTCTCAGGTACATTTGGTCCATCTCTAAAAGTGAAATCAGTAAAAATCGATGCAACTAGTCCTGCTAATGGGGATTGGATTAATGTATTTGAGTTTGAAATATATTCAACTGTAAACTCTGATGTTTTCTGCAATGGAAATAGTTTATTTGCAAAGAGTGTTAATTATACATGTAATAATCCTGGAGCTGAAAACAGTTATTGCTCTAACTCTACAAATACTGTACTTAAACAAGTTTGCGCACAAAATCAGGTTTGTACAAATGGAGAATGTTCTAGAATAACTTGCTCTTCAAATGCTGATTGCAATGACAATAATGCTGGAACAACTGATACTTGTATAAATCCAGGACAAACAGATTCTTATTGTACTCATACAAAATGTTATACAGAACTAAATCCTAATAATGGGCAAACTTTCTCTGTAGGAAATGATCTTGATGAAATCTATAATTTTGTTAAAAGTAAAACTTCTGTAGGAACTTGTCCTTTATCTGGAGGAGGAAATGCATTTTTGCTTGCTAAGGTTCCATGGTGTACTGGAAGTTGTTCTGCTTTTTCAGCAAGTCAACTAGATCCTACTGCAAAAAAGATTTGTAATCTTGCAGGATACAAAGATGTAGCTTCATGGGATAGTTTCTATAATATGGATGGCGGAAGATGCAATTATTTTACTCCTGCTGATGACTGCTTATGGTTCTGGGATGGAAATACTTGGCAATATTCAAACAGCAATAATGGAGCTGACAAATTCAATTACAGATGGATAACAAAACTAACATGTGTTAACAAACTGCCTCAATGCAGTGATGGAATTGATAATGATAATGATGGAAAAATAGATTATCCAAATGATCCTGATTGTGCAACTCCAAATGATAATAATGAAGGAACACATACTTGTGGAGTTGTTTGCTCAAAAGATTCTGACTGCAATGATAATAATGCAGGAACAACTGATAAGTGCATAAATCCTGGTCAACAAAACAGCTATTGCACTAATAATCCAACTTGTATTGGTTCTGCTACTGATCAAAATGCAGATGTTTGCAAAACTGGATGCCCTGGAAATTGCGGCGGAAGTGACTGGAATATTGGACTTCCAAAAGGAGTTAAATGTTCTGGAAGTGTAACAACAATTGATGCTCTTGAAAACGATCCAAAAGCTACAGCTGTATTTGGAATTAATTCAGGAAGACTTGAACCTGAAAGTCCAGGTGGACTTGCTACATTCAATAAATTTTGCCAATTATATACAGGAGACCCTACATCATATGCAACTTATGGAAGAGTGCATAGATATTGCGGTGGTGGAAATAATAACTTTTGGTGGGATGGAAGTAAATGGCAATATCAATCTTATACTGCAGGTAAACTAAATGTTCAACTTGTTACATGTGCAACAGGTTGTGTGCAGTGTTAAGTAGAGTTGTTTTTTCCTTAAGTAAATTAAGTAAAAAACAATTTAATACTCGATTTACTCTGGGATTAAATTGCTAACTCCTCCAAAGGACTAAGTCATTTTTTACAAAGTAAAAAATTACCTTGTTTAAAGTTGAGATAAATAGTAGTGAAAAAATCTTTGCTTAAAATAAGATATTTTCTAAGAGTTAGCTCGCAAAACATGGTTTCTCATGCTAGTAATCTTTAAAAATGGTGTAACTCTCAAGTAATCCATGATTTTTGATATTAAAACGGTGAAATCTGAAGAAATGGTGAAGAACATTAATCGAATAAGTCTGGTATTCATAACTATGCTTGTTATAATATGCTCTTCTGTTTATGTTTCTGCAATAGCAGCTAATCTTGGAAACGCAAGAATGGTTCTTCATGCAAATACAGGAGATATAATTGAAAAAACAGTTCTTGTAAAAAATGTAAATAATGAAACAATAAATATAGAAGCTGCTGCTTCTGGAGACTTGGCTAGTGATGTTACAATCAAGAACCCAAAATTCAGTCTTGCAGAAGGTGAAGAAAAGAATATTGAACTTTCAATTAAAGTCAAAAAAGAAGGAACTACTGAAACTAAGATTAATGTAAAGTTTATTTCACAAGAGACTCAAAAAGGAGTTGGACTAAGTTCAACAATTATTGTTATTGCAGGAGAAGGAACAGGTTTCCCAGATGAGCCTACTACTACAGAACCTAAAACAAATACAAATTCTAAATTAACTCTTGTAATTGTTGCAACTGTTGCAACTATTATTTTAGTTATCTTGCTTGGTTTATTATATTTATTTTCAAAAAAAAGAAGTGAACAAAAAGACCTGAAAATTAAACCTAAAAAAGAAAGTGAAAAGAAGTGAAGAGCAAAGTTGTTTTTTTCAGTGTATTGTTACTTGTATTATGTATAAACCAAGTTATTGCAGCTGATGTTGCATATGTTGTTAAAACTTCAACAAGCTCTAGTGTAACTTCTGCTTTGGATGAACTTGGGTATACTTATGATGTTATAACTGATTCACAAATAGCATCGACTAATTTTACAAATTATTCAGTTATTCTTGTTTCTGGAAATGTTGCAAATCGTGCAAAACTTCCACTTTCTTCAAAAAGCACATTTTTTATTGTAGATTATATGACAACAACGAGTGATGTTGTAACTCTTGCTTGGCCTGGATCATCTGTTGTTAGTTCAAGCACAATGTTTTCTAATTTTGAACAACTTGGAACTCCTTTTACAGAAGGTTTTTCAACAATTAATTTTCAGGCATATTCTGCTTCAAAATCAATTTATTATCTTAAAATAAAACCTTCAGATGTTACTCGTGTTGCACTAACAACAGGTTCTGGAAGTCCTTCTGCAATTGTTGCGTATTCAGACAGGGAAGGACTTAGAAATGTATTTTTTGGTTTTTCAAGTACTGACTATTGGACAACAGATACAAAAAAATTATTCAAGAATGCACTTATCTGGAATGCAAAACAACAATGTACTGATAATGATGGAGATTATTATATAAGTGAAAATACAAATATTAATTTTTGCAATAATGTATGTGGGCCAAACAAAGACTCAGTATGTATTGGAAACAAGGACTGTAATGATAATGATCTAGGAATCTGGCATAGAATTAATGGTTATCGGGACCTTGATAGTGATTCTTTCGGGTCTGGAGACATTGTAAGCATTTGTTCTGGAAATAGTTTACCTTCTGGATACTCTGACAATAGTCTTGACTGCAATGATAATGATTCAGGTTCATATCCTGATGCAACAGAAATTCCATATGACTCAATTGACCAGAATTGCGATGGCCATGATATTGCTGATATTGATGGAGATGGCTATTGCAAGCAGGGTTATGTAATATTTGCAGCATTTATCCAGTGTCCAAATGAATCAGGATTTGTTGGAACAGACTGTAATGACAATGATGCAACTGTTAATTCTGCTTCTTCTGATCCTGAAAAAAGCTGCGATAATAAGTCTCCAATAATTCAGGCAATTGAAAAAATAACAAAAAATGAAGCTGAAAATATAACTATTACAATTGATGCAACTGATCCTAATGGCGATAATATTGAATACTCAATAAATGATTCGAGATTTGTGCAAGATCTTGATAATAAAAATGTTTTTACATGGGAAACAGGATATGATGATTCTGGAACTTATTCTTTTGAAGTAAATGTAACTGATGGAAGAC
>CABMGE010000009.1 GCA_902385625.1 uncultured archaeon
AGAGTAAATAGGCATAAAAAATGTTTATTAATATTAAACTTAGTGATGAAGACGTAAAATTACTTGGTAAGAGAGCTAAGAAAAATCTTCTTACACTTCGCGAACAAGTTGAAGATATTGTAAGAAGAAGTTGCATTAACTCTAAGAAAAATACAACTTCTAATAGCAAATGTGATGATTCCCTTGTAAATATATTTAGTAGAGATAAAAGAGGAGGTAAAAAATGAACTTTTCTTCATGGGTAATTAAACTGCATAAAAAAAAGATTGTTTCAGATAAACCTGATCCAATTATTCCTTTTTTACTTGTTTTGGTGTTTATTTTAAGTGGATTTCTTATTGAAGATGCATTTTTCAGGTATTTTGCATTTTTCTTGGGATTATTCACACTTATATTTGCAATTATTCATTTGATTGTTGTTTTAGTTATCCAAAAAAAGAGTAAAAGAACTAGTAAATAACAAGTATTAAAAAGCTTATTTTCTTCTATATATAGGGAAAATTATGGAACAAGTTAAATCAGTTGGAAGAGTTGTACTTAATCGGTTTATAGGATTTATCATATTTGTTATACTGCTTGTTGTAGTAAATCTCCTTGTTCCTTATGTTTCAAATGACAAGTTTAGTTTGGTTGTTCAGTTTATTAATCAAAGTTTATATGCAATAATTATATTTACAATACTTCTTTTAATTGGAGAACTGTTTTCAGTTCTTGGATTTCCACTTAATCTTCCAGCTCCATTATTTAGTGCAATTGGAGGAGTATTTTTAGTTAAGTTCATATTTGATTTAATTATATTTATTGATTCTATAATTAAGATACCTGGAAGTATTCCTTATGATACTTTTAGAAATCTTGCTTATGTTTTGGTATTTTTGCTTGTTATTATAATAGGATATGCTAAAATTTTTCTTGAAGCAGGCAAAAGAAGCATGAGTTCTGAAAGGGTAACAGTGAAACCTCAAAAGGTAAAAAAGAAGTTTACTAAACAATAGTTAGGATAGTGTATATTTTCAATATACACTAGTTAAATCTAGCTATTTTTGAATGAAGTAAATTCATCAAAAATAAATAATTTTTAAGATATTTGCATGAGCAAAATTAATTATTTGGTTATTTTTTTAATTAAAAATTCTATTATTTTGGGTTTATTTTAGTACAATAGTAACATTTTAAGGGTATTTTTTTACGTCGGTAAAAATGATTATTTCTTTTAATCTGTGTTTTTTTATCTTACTCAAGTAAATACAAGTCTTATACTTGTTGATGCATACTTCTGTATGAAGCAAATAGAGAAATATATTTCTAATCGCGAAATTGTTTATAAAGAAATTTCTTATTTGTAATTCATAAGTGAACAAAAAAGGACTAAAATCAATTACTCGAAAAGATGGTAAACACACAAAACAAAAAAATTGGGAAATTTTCAGAGACCCAGATTCATACTCATCTAAATTTAGATTGTTTAGATGTTAAATCAGTGAAAGGAGGTTTAAAAAAATGAACAAAATTTTAATAATTTTGGCACTCGCTATGGTATTAGTTATGCCTATAGTTGCTGCAACAGACACTGGTACAAGTGTTGGAATCAATGTAAACACTCAAAAGTTCGCTCCAAGAATTTGGATGTGTGACTCAAGAACTGTTACTGATGACAAAACTCAAAACGGTGAAAATGGACTTTCTCTAACTGAAAGAAAACATAATTATGCATTCGAAGGTGAATCAATTCACTGGAATGTACTTGTTATGGATAAAAACAAAATAGAAGAAATTTCAGATGTTGTTGGAACAATTGGTCCAACTCAAGGAGCTGGAAACGATGCCGAAGTTGAATGTAAGAGAACAGATGGTCCTTCAGAAATTCCTTCAAAATGTAATGCAAGAATAGATGAAGAAAGACTTACAAAATTCGATGAAAAGACAATGGCTTATTATGATTGTCACTTTACTGTTGAAACTGCTAATTCAATGCATGGAGAATACTTCATCACTGTAGAAGCTAAAGATTCAACTGGACTTTCAGCTACAATGTCTGAAAACGAATTCTGGTTCTTAAATCCAACAATCGGTTTAAGCGTTAGCGGAGACTTAGAATTCAACGAAGTAATGCCTGGAACAGATGCTTATTCACAAACTATATTAGTTGGTAATGATGCTGAATCTGGATCAGGAGTTATACTTGATATGTTTATATCAGGAACTGATTTCTATGACCCTGCAGCTAGTGGAGCAGCTTGCCCCTCTACAAACCAGTTGGCTTTAACAAACTTCAGATATTATGCAACTAACGGAGCTTTTGCATCTCAAGGAAAACTTGAAACTGATGCAGAAGGCTACACTGCTATTCCATATAGTACTGATATTTCAGGTGCTAAAAGAATAATCAGATGGAGCAGTACTCCAAGAGGAGCATCACCAAGTTCAAGTGTTGTTGAACAAGACTGGAACAATGGAAATGCTTTATCACCTGGATCTGAAATGGCTTTAACTTTCAAGTTGAGCATGCCAGAACCATGTGTAGGAGATTTCTCTGACGGAAACATATACTTCTGGGGAGAAGCTATATAAATAGAAATTTTTATTTTATTTTTTATTTTAAATTTCTATTTTTTTTAACCCTTAATGGGGAAAGGGCGGTGAGAGACCGCGAGGAAAAAACAAGAGGTGAATAAAGAAAAGAAAGCGAAGTTGAAGAGAATTCACTCTTGAAAATTTCGATTTCTACAATCATATTCAAAAATGGCAAAATCAAAAAACAAAAAACAAGTATTATTTATAGTTGCACTATTGCTAACACTTAGTTTTGTTAGTTTTGTAATGGCTGAAAGCTATTGCTTGAAATGCCTTGCAAATAATAAATATGTGTTATGGGGTGGAAATTATAATGTAAAGACTGAACATCTTAATTGTGCTTATAGCACTGGAAAATGCACTGCTTATGGATATACTGATCCTGCTGGTTGCAGACAGGTTTGTGTTGATTCTTTGGGATATTATGCATTTAATCATTGTGATGGTGTAGTTGGTATAGGTTCGTGTGAGAGTTCTGGAAATAATACTGAACCTGCTCTTAGCCTTACTGCAAATTTTCCATTTGCTGATGGAGGAGTATTTACAAAACAAACTTTTTTTATGGATATTACTACAAGCAAGATTTGTAGTATAAGCCTTGTTGATAATCTAAAGGGAACTGAAAGAAATCTATGCCCTAATTGTGCGTCTTATCAGAAATCAATGACTTTTGACCAGGGTGCAAATGATATAACTATTAGGGCTGTTGAAGGGCTTGAGGTGAAAGAAAAGAGAATTAAATTCTTTATTGATAACCGTGCTCCGATGATTATTTCCACTCTTCCTGTTGAAAGAAGTTTTGCAAGCGGTATTTTTAATGTTTCATACAGTGAAGCTAATCCTAAAAAAATAACTCTATTTTATGGCACTGGAAGTTATCTTAACAAGACTTCAACCAGTTGCCCTGCCGGAGATAAGCAGTCGTGTTTATTTAATATTGATTTAAAAAGTTTTGATGGAAAGAGCATAAATTACTGGTTTGAAATTTTAGATGTTGCTGGAAACCGAATTACTTCAAAATCAACACAGGTTTATGTTGATACTTCTAGTCCTTTAATTGAAAATATTACTTATACTATTGACCGTGGAAATGTTAATTTTAAAATAAAAGTAAAAGAAGCATATCTTAAATCAGTAGGATATTCTGATAGTTTTGATTTAAAACCAACTGACAAAATATTATGCTCACAACTTGTCAATAATATTTGTGATAAAAAGATAACACTTAAGGATGGAGAACACAATATTACTATCTTTGTAATTGACTCTGCTGGACATAGAACTGAAAAGCAGGTTAAACTAACTACTGACTCGATCGCACCAAAGATAACCCTTAGCACTCCAACTTCTGGATATGCAAATGGAATTTTCAATATACAGTTTATTGAAGCAAATCCTAAGCTACTTGAGATGAAATATGGAAATCTTGTAACTGGAATGAGAACAAAACAGGTTGATCTTAAAACTTGTTATACTGACAAGGGAAAAACATCCTGCACTGTATCTGTTCCTATAATAGATTATAATAATCAAGATATTAGCTATTATTTTTCACTTACTGATATTGTTAACTCAAAAGTTGAAACAAGACCTACAAAATTAAAAGTTGATACAACTGCTCCAAAAATAACTAATTTTGTTTATTCTGGTCCTGATAAATATAAGGCTGTAACTTTCAATGTTACTGTTGATGAAAAGAATTTTAACAAGGTTGTTTATTATGACAATGATCTTGCTGCTAAAACACTTTGTTCATCACTTAAAAACAATGTATGTTCTCAAAAAGTAATCTTTAGAGCAGGAACTCACCAGGTAAAAGTAGAAGTTAGTGATAGAGCTGGAAATGTTGACTCAAAGACTTTAACTCTTAATATATAAAAAGTTAATTTATACTGCGTATAAATTAGATAAAGATTCTTGTTTTTGTCTTAAATAAATTAATCCAAAAACAATTTTTCGATAAGTTGACTCAAAGACTTTAACTCTTAATATCTATATAGGCAATTTTAAATATCATTTATTCCTCTAAGATTTATGAAAAAGAACGTGAAAAAGAGCGTAATTACTTATAGGCGTAGTAGTTCTAGGCAGATTCTTATAACCTTTGTTATTATTCTATTAATTGTTATTGGTTTTATTATTGTTAACTTTTTTAGTTTAACTGGAAAGGTTATTTTTAGTTCTGAATCTGAGAGTTATCATATTGGAGAATCTTTAAATGGTTCTGTAAGTGTGGAAATATTTCCAGAAGACTTGATACAAAAAGATAGTTTGATTAATATTCAAATTATGAAAGATAATTCTGAACTTGCTTCAAAGGAAATTAGTTTTGAAGAGTTTCTTTTTGGACAGTTAATGCCTGTGCAGATTTTCAATAAAACAAGCATTTGTGAAAATATCACTGTTGAAAATATTATTCAAAACTGTACAGAACAAATTAATGAAAATAATGAAACAATTTTTTGCGAAAATATAACTACTCGAGATATTATTCAAAATTGTTCAACTGCAACTTCTGATTTTTATTTTAAACAACCTGGAATTTATTCTAGAAATGTTTCTGATTTTATTTCTTATACTTTTAGTGATTTTGGTGTCTATAAATTAATTGTTAGTGATTCTCTTGGAGTTTCAAATGAAAAAGACATAATTGTTTATGCAAATAAAAATGATTCTGATAAATTTGAAACTGAAACTTTTTCAATTATGTCTTTTTCAGGGGTGGGTGATGGAAGTCTTCTTGCTCCGTATATTATTACTAATTGCACTCAACTTCAGGAAATGCAAAATGATCTTAATTCAAGTTATATTCTTGGAAATGATATTGATTGTTCTGACACTGTGAATTGGAATAGCGGAACAGGATTTATTCCTGTTGGAAGAGGATCTAGTCTTACTACTTGTATTGGAGAAGCATTTTCTGGAAATTTAAATGGAAATAATCACAAAATATCCAATATTTTTATTAATAGTAATGGAAGTTGCCTTGGATTATTTGGCTATTTAACTGGCAATGTAAATAATCTTGGAATTGTTAATATTACTATATTTGGAAATAGCAGCACTAAACTAATGGCCGGAGGTATTGCCGGTTCTTCTGGATCCAATAATATAACTGACTCTTATGTTATTTATAATATTTATACAATAGCAAGAGGCGGATCTGCATTTATTGGTGGAATTGTTGGAAATGGGGGAAATATAGATAATTGTTATTCTGTTGGTAATTTAACTGCTGGAACTTATGTCCCTATATTTTCTTCTTATATTGGGGGAATAACTGGACTTGGCGGAACTATCAATCACTCTTATTCTGTTTCCAATATAAGTTTGGCATTTAATGCTTCTGTTGTTGCCGGAGGGCTTGGCGGTATATCTGGAAAGTTTTCCAAGGTATCAAATTCATTTGCAATTGTTAATTTAAGTGTTAATGGTTCTGAAGGCGGAGGACTTGTAGGATTTTTAGGTTCTGGAACAATTACTAATTCTTATTGGAATAATGTTTCTGGAAGTTTACTTGATTGCTATATCGGCGGTAATGGTAATTGCACTGCAATTCAAGATAATGAAAATTATTTTAAAGGGGATGTTTATCCAATGAATGCTCCTATGTCTGGTTGGGACTTTTTTAATACTTGGCAGGAAGTAGATTCTGATTATCCTCATTTAAGCTGGGAGGGACTTGGCGGAACAAATCTTGTCAGTTCCTGCCAGGAAATAAATCGACCAGGAGTTTATACAATGAACAGAAACTTCAATGAAAGCGATGTTAACTTAACAGGATGTTTTAATATTACTGTTTCGAATGTTATTCTTGATTGTGCTGGATTTTATATTCGGAATTATAGCATTAATAGTTCTGGAATTTATGCAGGTTCTGAAAATGGGATTTCAAACATTACAATTAAGAATTGCAATATAAGCATTCGCAGAGTTTTTCCCAATGGGAATGGAATTTTATTTAGCAATGTGAATAATTCTTTTCTTATTAATAATATTCTTACAAATTCTAGTTACTATGGCATCTTTCTTTATTCCAGTTCAAATAATCAAATCATAAACAATACTGCAAATTCTAATTATAATATTGGTATTTATATTAATTTAAGTTCAAATAATACTTTAATTAGAAATACTGTAAATTCAAATGCCGGGGAAGGAATCTTTCTTTATTCCAGTTCAAATAATCAAATCATAAACAATACTGCAAATCTTAATTTCTGGTCTGGAATTGATGTTTATTCCAGTTCAAATAATCAAATCATAAACAATACTGCAAATTCTAATATTGGTATAATTAGTTCGGGAATTAGGATTTCTAATTCTTCAAATAATACTGTTAAATACAATACTGCAAATTCAAATTTTGGTATTCCTCAGCAAGTTGGCGTGGCTATTGGAATTTATATTAGTGATTCAGATAATAATATTATCGCTGAAAATACTCTGAATCGGAATTATGGGCCCCGCATTGGCGGAATTGGTCTGGAATTAGATAATAGTTTGAACAATATAATTGCCAATAATACTCTTGACTCGAACAGGGGAGTTTATGCAAATGGATTTTATCTTTATTCAAGTTCAAATAATACTTTTTTAAACAATACTATTTTAAACTGCACGTCTAATCTGGGTTGTATTGATTATTCTTCGGATTCAAATTCAAATGTTTTTATTGGAGGGATAATTAATTTCAGTACTGGTAATCTAATTTATTTTACTGCAAACTCCAGTAATAATTTATTTAAAGATGTAACTTTAATTGGAGCAACAACTAATAATACTTATTTAGACGAGGGTTCTATTAATAATACTTTTTTGAATGTTACTTATAGTTCATCAAATGAATATGTTGAAACTGGAAGTGAACTTATTTTAAAATGGTATCTTGATATCAATGTTACAAATTTGACAAGTGATCTTTTGAATGTAAATGTTTCTGTTTATAATGTTTCAAATTCCTTGCAATTTTCTGAACTCACAAATGCTTCTGGAAAAATTTCAAGAAGAGAATTAATTGAGTATGTGAATAATGGAAATTTAAGTTATTATTCAAATTATACAGCCAATGCAACTAAAACTGCATATTATTCTAATTCAACAACAATAAATCTTAGTGGAAATACTAATATAAAGATTATTTTAAATGCTGTTTTTAATAATTCTACTGTTAATCCTGTCAATACTCCTGCAGTTGATACTAATACTGGAAACTCTGGAGGCGGAGGTGGTGGAGGAAGTAGTGTTGTTTTGAATTCTACAAATGTTTTTTGGAAAAATACAATTGACACTACAACTGACCTTAAAACTGATCTTGCAATTGGATACTCAAAAGACCTTGGAGTGCAGGAGAGAGTGAAAATAAATATTGATAGTGGTGAGTCGCATTATGTTGGTACTGTTAGTGTAAATTCTGATGAAGACAGTGCTGTTATTTCAATTATGAGCACTCCTCAAAATGTAACATTTAAAGTTGGAGAGGAAAAGAAGTTTGAACTTGATAATGATGAATATTATGACTTGTATGTTAAACTAAATAATATTGTAAATAAGAAAGCAAATGTAACTGTTAAAAACATTCATGAGAAAATAACAGGAGACGCTACTCTTGAACCCAAGGTTCCTGAAAAAAAAGAGGAAGAACCTAAAACTTCAAATGAAGAAAGTCCTCTTCCTAGTTTTAATATTAATCCTGCTGTATTTCTTTTTATTGGATTTATTACACTTATTTCAGTTTTGATTATTGTTTATTTTATGATTATTATTAACAGGAAAAATGCAATAATTAAGGCAAGAGATGAATATTATTCAAAAGTTTGATATAAGGAACTTTAACTAAAATATTATTAGTAAGATTTAAATAAGATTTAATGATATATATTTTATACCTTACGGGTATAAAAATAGTCGAATTACTTATAAAAATGGGTGAAGAAATTAATACAAAGAGGCTTCGAATTGTAGGACTGATCTTATTACTCTTTGGGATGGCTTTTTTTGGATTTGGATTTACAGGAGATGTTGTTATGAATTCATATACTCTGGGTGATTCATGCAGTTCAAATGCAGATTGTTCTACTGGAAAAATATGCTGTATTATTTCTGGAACTCCAAATATGTGCCAGGATGCTGATATTTGCAATAATATGATTTTATCTTCAGATAAAGAAATGCCAAAAGAAGTGGATTATTTTTCTTATGCAAATATTGGAATAATTTTTATTGTTTTTGCAGTTATTATTGAACTTATATCTTATTTTTCTGGAAAAAGAGCAGGAAAATCAAAAGATAAGAAATCTAAAATTAAAAGAAAAAAATAAGTTAAACACTATTCTCTTTTAAATTTATGAAAAGAAAAAAGAGCAGATTTGGTAAAATGCGAATTTTGTTTATTTTAGCTGTCTTAATATTTGTTCTAGGAGTTTTTTTTAAGTTTACTGGAAAGGTTACTAATGAAATTCCGAGTTCAGTTCAAGATACTGGATTTAGAGTATCAATTATAGTTTTAGTTGTTGCGATTATTTCAATTATACTTGTTACTTATTTTATGAAATCTATTAAGAAGAAAAATGAATTATTAAGAAAGCAGTTAGATGATTAAAAGTATTATTCTGCTGCAGGACTATAAGTCATTTTAGGGATAAGTTTTTCAAACTGCCTTATTCCGAATTTCGAAATTCTTTTATTTTTCTTTTTGGCAGTTAATTTGCCTTGCTTTATTTGATATCTGATTCTTTGTGAATAAGCAGCATAACTTGCCATTTCCTCTTCAGGAATGCCATTTTTTATTTCTTCTTGTTTTAGTATATCTACGGCCTGTTTCATTGTAATATATCTTGGCCGTGATTTTCCTTTATACTGAACTTCTTTTGGTTCCATAGGAACTTTTCCATGAGCTGTTCTAACTAGTTTTTCCAAGGCACTTGAAAGTTTTTTTGGGTCTTCTGAAGTTTCCAAAAGATAACCTGCAAGTTCAGAATAAGTTTTCATTAAAGATGGATTTTGACTTTGAAAAACCCGAGAAGTAACATCTGAAAAGCTTTTTTCAAGTGCTAACTTATAATGGGCTAAAGTATCTTCATGTCTTTGCAATACTCTTTCATATTTCTCATGAGCTGTTCTTATTCTTTTATACATCTAAATTAAAAGGCTCTGAGTATTATAAATATTTCTACAATCCAGCGAATATGTTGTTGTTTTAAAAATACAAATAAATATATAGATTAAAATCTATTTAGTAAGATTAGTCTTGGCATGAATCTAACTTAGAGGTATAAATTATCTATTAAAATGACAAAAATACATGAAAAACTAGAAAAGAAATTAAGACACTTTGAAAGAGTATCTGTTAAAAACCATTCTTATAGGGAAGAGAAAATTTGTGTTAAAATAGTTGCAAATCCAGATTCAAAATACCATGAAGTCTCAGAAGTAGTATCAAAGCCTGGAAAACCATTAAAAAATGGAGTAGTATCCTCTAAATCAGGAATTGAAATGCTTGGGTTAGAACTTAGACAAAATGGAGTGGAATATTTTGAATTTAAAGGAAGAGAAAGAAATAAGGAAGATTATCTGATAACTGAACTGAATTTTACACAGATAAGAAATATTGCATTAAGAGACTATGTTGACTATATTTATGACGATTCTCCTATAGTTTTTCAGAAGAAAGATGATGAACCTAAAAAAGAAGTAGAAGAAATAGAGGAAGAAGGTAAAATAGAAGGATATCATAGGCAAAATGGTTCTGAAGACCTCTGATTAGTTAAAAAAGCCTGATTTTTTATTACTTTTTTCAGATGACTTTTTCTTCAAAAATCTTATATAACTCAGAATCTTAAAAATAATATGGAATTTTCACAAAGCAAACTCATAAAGATTATTAGTTCAGTAGTTATTTCTACTTCTCTTGCAACAATTCCAGGATGCATACGAAGTCCTGACAATACTGAAACAATTGAGTCAAGAGTAAAAGAAGAAGTTAAAAAATATACTAAAAGCCCTCTTGAAAATAAAGAAGTTTATGAAATAGAACCTGGAAGATATAATGTTTCTTTTGAAAATAATACTAGTTGTTCAGTTCCATTTAAAGAGCTTGATTTAAGAGTTGGAAAGATCTATCTTCGAAGAACTGATTCTGAAAACCAGTTTAAGACTCCATTAAAAATATCAAAGGATTATCTGAATAAATATCAGCTTCAAATAGGAGAATATGAAGTTTGGGTAGAAAATAAAGGCTTTTATGCTCCAATAGAAGAGGTTAGTTCAGAAGAAGAAATGAAAAAACAACCTAGTTTTAAGTGCTATAAAGAAAATGGAAAACTTATGTTCTATCAAAGGACAGAAGAAAAAGTACCGGTTGTTATTCCGAGTCCTCAAACATTTGAAACACCTTTAGCTCCATTAGAACCTGCTGTTCCTTCTGCACCAGAACCTGCAAGACCTAAATAGAGTTATTTTATACCGAGGTATAAAATAGTTAAGATACTCATTTTTATATGAAGTAAATTCATAAAAATCTACATGTTGTTTTAAAAAATACAACGTTATTTTTTATAGTTCTTATATATTATATAATTAAAGCGGTGTAAATGATGAAAACAGAATACCTTGACCGCATAAGAATGCTCGAAAGAATGTTTACATACACCAAACTAAACTTTCGCGATAAACTGCTAAAATTGAATCGAGCTTTTGATTTGGAGTTTCCGATAGGATGCAAGAGATACTCTGAATATGACAATTTCAGACAATCCTGCATAATGTCTCAAATTTATCCAACTCTCAGAGAACAATATGTATCTGATGCACGCATTCGGCTAAATGTTTTAGTAAAACTGGAAAGAAATTAAAACTTAAAAATATCTCATGGAAAAGAAAAGAATATTTCAGCTTGCATTTGTCATTGTAATGGTTATAATTGTTATTTTTCTTACTCTTTATGTTTTTGCAAAGTCAGGTGAAAATGCAGAGATAAAACAAGCAAATTTGATTGAGTATAAATTTCTTAATTGCATATATAAGTGCCCTACTGAGGTTTCTGAAAATGGAACTGGGTTTGAGTCTACTTGTCTTAATAGTTGTCTTGACAGCAATAAAATTCCAATGGAGATCTTGCAAAAATATCAGGGTGAACTAATAATGGACTCTATTCCCCATAGATTTTGCATGGAAAGCATTGTAAATTCAAAGGATGCTAAAAAATATCAGCAATGTCTTGA
>CABMGE010000010.1 GCA_902385625.1 uncultured archaeon
ATTTATGTCTAATTTTTCTTTTTTACCCGTTATTTTATTATCAAAAATTTGTTTATCCCATAAGACTGAATTTTTTTTAATGATTATTATCCTATTTTCTAATACTTTTTCAGGAACAGAAATTATTCTGTATTTATGATCAAGTCTAGGATATTTTTCTTCATAATCTATTCTACGCATTAATTGAGTAAAGATTTCTACATAAAATTTAGTGGAGATTAAAATAAAATCATCATCAAATCCTAAGTGATTAGTGAAATCGGAAACATTTCCAGTAATTTCTATATTTTTTATTTCTTTTTTTTTTATTTTAATAAATATTTCTTTGTTTAAAAAATCTCTTTCCCCTATTGCAATTATCCTTCCAGCACTAGGTAACTCTTGTGAAAAAGTTGGAGAATAGAATATTTCATCATTAAGTATAGGTCTTATCCCTATTTGGATAAAGGATCCATCTGTTTTTTCAGTTAAATTTGTTTTAAACAATTCATCAATAATTAAATCTCTATTATACTCTTCAATTATATACTCGTTAAATCTTTTTAATTTTAATTTGTCATACATTTGATTTTACCTCCTCAATTTTGAAGTCCCATTCTTTCTTTTTTGATTCAATATTATCATAATATTGTTCTTGATCTTTTTTCATTTTCACTAATAATTTATCTTTTGAAATCTCGAAATGAGAAATTTTTTCATGAAAAACTAAAATTAAAAGAATAGATATTAGAAAAATAATCATAGGATATAAAGAGGGGTTTTCAAGACTATAAAATTTGATAAAAAAGAGTATAACTCCAATTATAAAAAAGATTGCCAAAATGCTTGTTAATGAATGTTTTGATTCAGGAGTTATTTTACTTTTAGAGTTATTTGTAAAATATTCTCTAAGAGTTGCCTGTCCGTCTAAAATAAACATTAAGCCTAAACCCCAAAATGCAGAAGCGAGACTGATCCTTGTCCACTGATCACTTATAGAATTGAGAAAAAATATCAAAAATCCATAACCTGATAAAACCATCCCAATAATTACTCTTCCTAAAAAAACGCCCTTTAGATTATCAATTCCAGACAAGGCTCTCAAGAACTTTTCACTCATTATTCCTCCACCCCAATCTCTTTCCTTACCATCTCTCTAAGTTTAGTATTTACAGACTTGCCTTCTTGCTCACAAATTTTTTTAAAATATAGAAATTCTGTTTGATATAATCTTGTAGAAACTATCTTCCTCTCTTCTCCGCTTAATGGGTTATCTTTTATCACCATGTCAGAATCAGAAAATTAAGGTATTTAAATATTTAGGTAAAAAGGTGTATACATGTTTTTGTTCATAAATTATACCATTTATGAACCTATTTCCATTTAAGTTTATTGCATTTTTGAACAATTATCTCAAGTTGTTCTTTTGTGAACATATCTAATGGACGAGCATCTGCCAAAGGATGTTCTGCAAGATCTTTAAGTTCAATATGCTTGGATCTAACAAAGACCTGTTCTAAAAACCTTAAGAACTTTAGCTGTTCAGAATTATAATGTTGGTTTTTATCCGCAACAAACTTATCAAATTCCCATTTAATCATTTCCTGAGGGTCAGGTAGTCCTTTAACTTGTATTAATTCTCTTAAAAACAGTACAAAGTCTTTAGTTTGTTGTATATTTTCAATTGTAAATGAGGGGTTAAGCTGCTTTAGTTTAATTTCTATTTCTAAGAGTTCTTTAGATGTTACTCCTTCACCATCTTTTATCTTTTTTATTAAAGGATTATTTTCTATAAAGTTAATAAAGTCTTTATCATCTTTTTTCTCCATTAACTCTTTTTTTACGTCAATTACGGTATCAGGGGCATTAATCTTTAACATATTTTTCCGTTCTTCTTCATAAAATATCATTAAAGGAGAAATCTCTCTTACCAAAAAATCAACATCACCAAAAGTTATTTCTTCCCAGAATTGTTCTTTTTGAATCATTATTAAATCATCTCTCTTCTGTTTTATTGCCTCAAGATTTTTGTCCCAAATAGATTCAACCCTATCAATAACAAATTCTTCAACATCTGCAATTTTATCCTTTTTATTTTCCTTAATATAATCAAACAACTTAACACATTTTGAAATAAAAGAATATACCTTTGAATTTTCAGAGGGAGAGTATATCAATAATGGTGCAATTTCTTCTCTTAATTCTTTAACATGTTGTACTAAATCAAACTTCGCAGAAATTACTTTTTTTATAATATCTTTTTTTTCAATAACCAAAGGAGACTCTATATCTATTTCCTTAACAGTATCGAGTATTTGTTTCTCGACAATTTTTCTTTCTTTGTCGCTAAGCTTTTTTTCTAAAGTATCAACCTGTTCTAAGAATATTCTTGTTTTAGCATCTGTTCCAGAAGATCTCTTCTTTATTACATTAAGTTTATGTTCCAAAACATTAGACCAATCTCCAAATTTAAAATCCAATATCAAAAAATCTTCTTTTATATGCTGTCCGTCTATATTTGTAGGTAGCCATTCTTTGTTTTCACAGGCAGATAAATTTCTAGTTCCTCTTCCTAGCATTTGCCAAAATCTAATTGGAGAAATAACTGGTTTTACGAAAACAAGGTTCATTACTTCTGGAACATCTACCCCCGTATCTAAAACTCCTACGGATAAAGCTACTCTAGGATTATCCCTTTTTTGAAATCTCTTAACTTCATCCATATATCTAGACTTGTCTGAAGTAATAACTTTAACATCTTTTGCTAATGTAGGGTATAATCTCTGAAATAGGATTTCTAATGCTTCAGCATGTCTAACACTAGCACAAAAGAAAATACTTTTACAAGGACGATTATCATCTGATTTATAACATCTGTCTATAAACTCTCTAATTATTAATTCATTGGTTTTTTCATCAGTAAAAAATTTCTCAAACTTGGAACCAGGAGTTTGAAATTTCTCAGGTTCTTCTTCTTGAATCTTTAATGCTTGTTGTAATTCTTTACTTAATTTTTTCCCGTCTATTCCTAAAGATAAAACTTTTGTTTCAATAATATCCGCAACATATGGAGCAAGATCTTTTTCATTTACAGCATCCCAATAGTCATATTTTACAGTAGGTTTTCCCTTTTCACAGCCAAATAATTCAAAAGTATCTTTAGAATCCTCAGACGAAGGAGTAGCAGTTAATCCAATCTTTAAACAATCAAAATATTTGAAGATATCATTATTCCTATCATAATATGATCTATGTGCTTCATCAAAGATTATTAAATCAAATGCACCTGTTCCAAATTTCTCATAAAATTTCCCCCTTGGTTTTTGTTGTGACATTAAAGTTTGAACTGTCGAAACATAGAATCTTGCGGAATCCGAATATCCCTCTTCATTCAACTCACAAATAGGACTATCTGGGAAGAATTTCTTGAAACCTTTTTCTTTAGCTTGATTTCCTAAAGAAATTCTATCAACTACAAATAAAACTTTTTGAATGTAATCTGCTTTTATAAGTCCGTCAATTATAGCCATAGCAACTCTTGTTTTACCTGTTCCCGTAGCCATATTTATAAGAGCCTCGCGATGTCCTTTTGAAAAATGTTCTAAAACAAGTTTAACTGCTTCCACACCTCTTCTTCTATCAACTATTTTTGAATTGATTTTTGAATTTGAAGGATCTTTTCTTTTCAAACTAATTATTCTATGAATGTCTTTTTGACTAAACGGAAGTAAAACTTGTCTTCTTATATCTAGATCATCAACATAATACCATTTGTGACCATTTGTTAAAAATATTGGAATCTTAATGCCAATCTGTTTTTCAATGTCTTCTCTGTAAGTCCTTGCTTGGATCTCTCCTTTTTCAACATCAACTGAAGTCTTCTTTGATTCAATTATTGCAGCAGGACTTCTATCTTCATCTAAAAGAAGATAATCAATAAAACGATCTACTCCTCTTTCAATTTCTGTTTCACGACCGATATATTCCCTAGTATTAAATTTTGATTTAACTGGATTAACTTCTTCCTTTACATAATGCCCTCCAATTTTCCAACCGACTCTTTCAAGAATAGGATCAATAAGTTTCTTTCTAGTTTCTGCTTCAGATAGATTACTCATTATTTAGTTAAAAGAATAGTAGATTTAAGCTTTTCTAAAGATAAAAATCATTAAATAGATTTAATCTCTCTTTCATAGATTCCTAGATCATTCTTATCAAATAGAACAAAAATAACTTCCTCGATTATGTCCGATTTATAATCTTTAAAAACGTCTTTAACAATCTCAACAGCTTTTTCTATAGGAACTCCATGTGCTCTTGTTCCTATTGATGGAAACGCAATGCTTTTACAATTATTATCTTCTGCTACTTTTAAAGAATTAATATAACAATTTCTTAAAAGATTTATATCCTCAGAATAATATCTCGGTCCTAATGTGTGAATTATAATTTTAGAAGGAAGATTATATGCATTTGTTTTAACTGCTTCTCCAACAGGTAAACCTTTTGGATATCTAATTCTCTTAATTTCATTAAGTTCATCTTGCAATTTTGAACCTGCTGCATTGTGAATCGCTCCATCCACTCCGCTACCTCTTACTAGGTAAGTATTTGCAGAGTTTACAATTGCATCTGCTTTAACTTTAGTTAAGTCCCCTTGAATGATTGATATTTTCATAAGTAATCTAAAGAAATAAACTTTATAATCCTAACTCAAAATTAACCTTAACACCTTTGATATTTCTCTTTAGATTTCCGTTTTCAAGGACTCTGATTAAATTCATTCTTTTTAGCCTATTTGTATATGTACTTATTGTTGCTACAGACTTTTTTGTTACCTTAGAAATTTCTGTTGTTGATTTTGAACCGTCTGCTAAAAGAAGAATTTCAAGTGCAATCTGACTTTTGAGAACTTTTCCTATATTCTTTACATCTGCTCTTTTTGTTACATGCAATACAGATTCTTCTATTCTTCCACTTGTTTCAAGAAATCTTTTTCTATGTTCTTTTAAATATTTATATAAGTTTTCTGCAAGTGTTTCTCTTAATTCTTTTTCAGGTCTGTCTTTATGAGACTCATAAAAATCTTTGAAATCCAATTCTTCATCACTATCATTCACACTTATATTTACTGAACCTGCAATATGCCTAAACAAATCTAATATTTCTCTTTTATCAATAGGGGAATTAATTACAATATTTTTGATGTCCTTTAAACTCATATCCCATTCAGGGAGATTATGATTGTAAAGCAAATAAGGGAAATATTTTAGTAATAAGAATATTGGTTTTTTGTTGTCTATTAGCCCTTCTTCAATCATGTGTTGTCTTGTTGCTAAATATAAGTTTTCTTTGTCTTGTCCAAAGAAGGCTAAATCAATTGCTTTATTTGTGTCTTCAGGATATAATTTATGGAAATAATTACAGAAAAAAATATCCATTGGAATCTGGAAAAGGTGAGATACTTTCTTATTTTCTACAAAATCTCCTATTTTCATTTTTGCAAGAACTGCATAGAATTGCTGAAAAATATTTTCTTCACTGTAAGAAATCATTCTCTTCCATAATTCAGAAGATTTGTATATTGATATTTTTTCTTTATCAAAACCAATAGATTCTGCAAGATCTCTTAATTCAGTAACTCTTTGATCAATAAAAGACTCTGGATTCATTACTTTTCTTGATGTAACCATTCTTTTAAAATAAGGATTTGCTAAAGTATTCATATCCCATATAACTAAGAAAATCTTATAATTTCCCTGACCTACAGATTTTTTTAATTCATTTAATGTAAATAATATAGAGTAATTTGGGGTAATATAAGTAAAAGAACAAAAGATATTTAGTTGTTTTCCATTTTTCCAATCATGTTTTATTTCTAAATCAAAATCTTTTTGATCTTCTTTATGAACTATTGAGTTTGTTGATTCCATTTTATTGTTGTATATTTTATTATATACTTTTGAAAAGTGTTAAACAAATCGTTTAACAAATCCTAAAATTTGTTACTACGTTTCTCTTAACATTTCTTATTTTGTTAAATAAAATGTTAAACAGGCTTTAAATACTTTACTTTTGCTATTATTATAAAATGACAACAAATATACTACTTGCAAAACCTGATGTAAGATATCCTGTGAAGGTTCAAGGATATGGTGGTGACGTCGGTATTCCATTAGGTTTATTGTACTTGGCTTCATATACTAGACAGAATAATGGAGCTGAAATTTCTGTAAAAGATTATAGATTAGACAGAGCATTAGGAAGACCTAGAAACCTTGAATCAGACTTTAATGGGTTTGATGTTGTTGCAACAGGAGCTTGTACTGTTGAGGTTCCAGATGCACTTAATATATTAAAACAAGCTAAAAGAATGGGTAAAACAACAGTAATTGGAGGGATCTATCCCACATTTAATATTGAAAGAGTTTTGAATACGGGTTATGTTGATTATGTAGTTAGGGGAGAGGGGGAAATAGGTTTTTCTGGACTCGTTAATGCACTCGAAGGAAAAGTTTCTATAGATCAAGTAAACGGAATATCTTACAAAAGAGATGACAAAATTATAACAAATCCTAATCAAAAACTAGTTGAAGACTTAGACACGTTACCAATGCCTGCTTATGATTTAATTCCTGTTAGAACTTATGCAGAATTTAGTTCTGCACCGATTTATTCAACTAGAGGATGTCCAATGTCATGTAAATTTTGTACTTTAAATGAAATGTGGAGATTTAAACAAAGGAAAAGATCTTATGGAAATATAATCAGTGAACTTGAAATGCTAAAATCATTTGGATTTAGAAAAGTTCATTTTAAAGATGAATCTGTAACAATTGATAGCAATTGGGCAAGGGGATTATTTAGTGAAATTGAAAAGTCTAATTTGGGCTTAAGATATAAGGCTAAATCTAGAGTTGATAAAATTGAAGATGGTCTTGTTAAACAAATGGTAAGAGCAGGTCTTGATACAATTCACACCGGGGTTGAATCAATTTCAGAAAATACTCAAAGATTAATGAAAAAAGGAATCAAAGAAGAAACTGTAAGAAAAGCTTTTGATACTGTCCTTAATAATGGATGTAAAATAAATCCCGTTTACATGTTTAGTTATGTTGGAGAAACTGAAGAAGATCTAACTACAAATGCAGAATTTATTGAAGAAATGGGGCAAAGAAAAGGAGTTATAACTTATGTCTCATTTATAACTCCACATCCTGGAAGTGGAATTGATAAGGAAGAAGGATTAGAAATTTTGACTCCTGATTTATCAAGATATACTCATAAGATTCCGGTTGCAGTTCCAAAAAGCTTAGGAGAGAATGGCTTAAGAATGATGGTTGATTATTATCATAGGATAGCAGAGTCAACTGGTATGCAAGAGCATAATCCAAGAATTGATCCTCACTATCTTGAAAGATTAGGAATGAAAGGAGGTCTTGAAATCGTAACAGCATAATGGAAATAGAAATTAAAGCAACTTTTGATGACAAAGAAAAATTAAAGAAATCCTTAAAGTTAATTGGAGCAAAAGAAGAAAAACTCAAACATCAAATTGATGAATATTACAATCATCCTAGTAGAGATACAAGAAAAACAAATGAATATATTCGTTTAAGATACAAGAATGGAGAAAACACTGGAATTTTTGCTCTTCATAAAAATATTGCTGATGGAGTGAATAAGGAATATGAAGTTTCTGTTGGAGACATTGAAACATTTAGACAAATTCTAAAAGGATTAAATTTTCCTTTGCTTGGAATTATTGATAAAAAAAGGACTAATTTCAAATACAAAGAATTTACAATAAGCATTGATGAAGTAAAAGATATTGGAAACTTTTTAGAAATTGAAACAGATGGAGAAGAATCTGAAATAACTGAAAAGAAAGCTAAATGTCTTAAAGTTTTAAAAGAATTAGGACTTTCTGAAAAAAATCTTTGTAAGAAAATCTGGTTGTGTGATATTGCAACTGGAAAAATAAAGTATCCTTAAAAAATAATTTTAAAAATAAAAGTATATCTTAGTGAGAACTATCTTAAAATGGAAAAGAAACCTCTAATCCCAAGAAATGTTATAGATATAGAGGGTAAAATTTTATACAATGAAAATAACCGTGCATGGAATACTATAAGATTAAGAAGTGATATTCTTAAGGAATTCAATAAATTAAAAGAAAAAAAAGCTACATTTTCTTATGAAATGATGTATTTCAGAAGTGCTGAAGAACTTGAAAAATTAGTCAGAAAAATTAAGATGAATAAAGCACCATTACCAATCCTTATGTTTTTATATGAAGATAAGGAATAGCCACTATACTGTTAACTATTAAGGTCTATATTTAAAGACCTCTACTCCATAAAATAGCTATCAGTTTCTAGAGGTATTTTTAAACAGAAGAGCAGTTCATTTATATGGGAAGAAATATAAAAATATCTATAAGAAATGATCATTTTGATGAATATCTAATCTCGATTGCAAATTGGAAAATTGCAGAGGAAGATAAATCAGCTTTGCCTTTATTTGTTAATGATTATCAGATAGGAAAGATTACTGGAAATCAAACAAAAACCTGTTCTATTAAGTCTACACTCGGTTATATTAAAATAGGATTAGAGTATTTTAAAAAACCAAGTTCAGAACTAACTTCTGAGGATATTGAAAAATTGTGTGAAGAATTATTAAAAGATACTTTAAAGAAAAATATTGGAAGATGGAATACTCAACCAAAATATGCTCCTTTTTGTGAGGTTGGAAAAATCAAATTAAAAAATGCTATTAAATCTTATTTAACTTGGAAGTTAAAAGATAAAGCAAATGAGATAACTAAAATTCTAACAATCAAGCCGAGACTTAAAGAAGTTACTCCTGATTATTTAGAGGAGAATTATATTGAAAGGTTATATAATGCATGCACAACAGGAGAACAAAGATACATAATTGCAGTATTATTTGATAGCGGTGCAAGGGCAGAAGAATTTCATAATATAAGAGTTGAAGATATACAACTTCCTAAAGAAGGAGAAACATTTGTTAAACTGAATCTTAAAGAAGAATACAGCAAAACCAAGGGGCGAGTAATAAGCCTTTATTGGAAATATTCTCTTGATGCAATTAGAGAATACTTAAATCAAAGAGTTAACGAAGGTGCAAAATATGGGGATCCTGTTTTAACTAAAAGTTATGGAGGCATAAGACAGTTTTTAGCAAGACTCGGTAAAAAAGTCTTGAAAAGACATATTCATTATCATCTTTTCAGGCATTCGAGTTCTACTTATTATGCTGATAAACTGAATAGGCAACAACTCTGCATAAGGTATGGTTGGAGATTTTCAAGCCCAATGCCTGATAGATACATTAACAGAGGCGGGTTACATCAAGAAGAACTAGATAGAAAGTTTCAATCAACAAAACTTGAAGATTTAAAACAATTACTTGATAGACAATCAAGAGAAAATTCTTTAATGAAGGAAAAACAATTGGAACTTGAGGCAGAGTTGGGTAAAAGGAGAAAATTTGATCCTCTCTTGGATAAACTCCTAAACAACCCCAAAGTAACAGAATTAATTAGTAATTTAATTGAGGCATAATCTTTAAAAGTCAGATAATTCTGTTATTTCTATATGCCTTCGTCGCAAAGTGGTATTGCAATGGATTGCTAATCCATGACCTTCGGGTCTCCCGGGTTCAATTCCCGGCGAAGGCGTTTTATAGTCAAAAATCACATTTCAATCCGTGCTTCACTTGTAACACACAGCTTGCTAATCTGCGACCTTCGGGTTCCCTGGGTTCAATTCCCAGTGGCGGCGTTTTGTTGTATGACCGAGTCATACAAAACGACGAAATAGAGAATCGAACTTTGGTGAGATTTTCTGTGGCGGCGTGTTTTTATAAAAAATTTGAGGCGAAATACCTCAAGAGTTTCTTGAGAATTATAATAAGATGACAAATCATATTTTTATACAAAAAGAAAGCCAGATTAATTTTCAAACCTGGCTCAATAACCCTGGTCAAGACTTAGTAGGAACTATCGAATTATTAGAAGAGTATATGCCCCTAAGAAATTACCTTGGAAGTGTTGGATATATTAATGCAGAAAAATATCCTCATTTAATAGAACAATTTGGAATTAAGTCGGGATTAATTCAGAATCTATTTTATCCATTGGGAGGAAATCCAGACCCTGCATTAACTGGGAAAGGCTATGCTAAAAAAATTGAACTATTAATAAGCCTAGAATTATCTAAAAATTTTAACCCAGACACCATGATAGTTATTGCAGCAAATTCTGAATCTCATCTAAAATATTGTGATAGAGTTGGAATCACTCCGAATATCCCCTTAGAACTTAATGAATATATAATGAAACTAAAGAAAGATTAAAAGTGCATAAAGATAAAATTCTAGCCTAAGCAATAAAACCATAACCTTTTTATAACTTAAAAAACCTATATAATAAAGAGTCTTTTAAAAAGGGTGTGAAAAATGGAAAAGAAAAAAGAGAATATATTGTGGTTTTCTGAACTTTGTATTGAAGATGTTCCAATTGTTGGAGGCAAAAATGCTTCTCTTGGTGAAATGTATAGGGAACTTTCTAAGAAAAAAGTTAATATTCCAAATGGTTTTGCAATTACTGCTACTGCGTATAGATATTTTATTGAAGAAGCTGGAATAAAAGAAAAAATTCAAGAAATTTTATCAGACCTTAACACAGGAGATATGAAAAATCTTTCTGAACGCGGACACAAGGTTCGTGAAACAATTCTCTCTGCAGATTTTCCAAAGGATCTTTCAAAACAAATAACTGAGGCATATGATAAATTAAGTAAACAATATGGAACTGGTACAGTGGACGTTGCGGTTAGAAGTTCTGCTACTGCAGAAGATTTGCCTGATGCAAGTTTTGCAGGACAACAAGAAACTTTTTTAAATGTTCGAGGACATCATGTACTTCTCGAGTCTTGCAAGAAATGTTTTGCTTCTCTTTTTACTAATAGGGCGATTTCTTATCGTGTTGACAAGGGTTTTGATCATTTTAGTATAGCCCTTTCAATTGGAGTTCAAAAGATGGTTAGAAGTGATCTTGCTTGTTCAGGGGTAATGTTTTCAATTGATACTGAATCTGGATTTCGCGATGCTGTTTTTATTACAGGTTCTTACGGTCTTGGAGAGAATATTGTTCTTGGAGTAGTTAATCCTGATGAGTATTATGTCCATAAACCTACTCTTAAACTTGGATTTAAACCGGTTATTTCAAAAAAAGTTGGGGAAAAACTTGTTAAGATGATTTATTCTCATGACGGAACAAAATCTACAAAAAACGTTAACGTCCCTCCTGAAGACAGAAGAAAATTTATTTTAACTAATGAAGAAATTTTACAGCTTGCAAAATGGGCTTGTATTATTGAAGATCATTATAGTGGGAAAGCAAAAAAGTTTAAACCCATGGATATGGAATGGGCAAAAGACGGAGAGTCAGGTAAACTTTTTATTGTTCAGGCGAGACCTGAAACTGTTATGAGTCAGAAAGACAAAAATGTTCTTGAAGAGTATGTTCTCAAACAAAAAGGAACTATTATTGCAACAGGAGGGAGTGTTGGTTCAAAAATAGGCTCTGGTAGAGCAAATGTAATTAAGGATGTTTCTGGAATTAATAAATTCAAAAAAGGAGAGGTTCTTGTAACTGATATGACTGATCCTGATTGGGAACCAATCATGAAAATTGCTTCTGCAATTGTTACAAATAGAGGAGGAAGAACATGTCATGCTGCAATTATTTCTCGTGAACTTGGAATTCCATGTGTTGTTGGAACAAATAACGGGACTGAAAAAATAAAGCAAGGTCAAAATATAACTGTGAGTTGTGCTGAAGGTGAACGTGGAAATGTTTATGAAGGTCTTCTTAAATTTGATATTCAAAAACATGATCTAAAGAGTCTCGCTAAGACAAAAACTAAAATTATGATGAACATAGGTGCTCCTGATCAGGCATTTGAACAAAGTTTTATTCCAAATGAAGGAGTTGGACTTGCAAGAGAAGAATTTATTATTAATTCACATATTAAAATTCATCCCCTTGCATTAATTAATTATAATAAACTAACTGACAAAAATGTTAAACATGAAATTGAAGAGCTTACAGCAGGGTATTTGGATAAAGAACAATATTTTATTGATAAACTTGCAGAGGGAATTGGAACTATTGCTGCTGCATTTTATCCAAAAGATGTAATTGTTAGAACGAGTGATTTTAAAACTAATGAATATGCAAATCTTATCGGTGGAAAAGATTTTGAACCAAAGGAAGATAATCCTATGATTGGCTGGAGAGGAGCCTCAAGATATTATAAGGAAGGATATAAGGCAGGATTTGTTCTCGAATGCAAAGCTTTTAAAAAAGTTCGTGAAGAGTTTGGACTTACAAATGTTAAAATAATGATTCCTTTTTGCAGAACTGTTGATGAGGGTAAAAAGGTCTTAAAAATAATGGAAGAAAATGGACTCAAAAGAGGAAAAAATGACTTGCAGGTTTATGTAATGTGCGAGATTCCTGCAAATGTAATTCTAGTTGATCAATTTTCAGAAATATTCGATGGATTTTCTATTGGAAGCAATGATCTTACCCAATTAGTTCTTGGTCTTGATCGTGATTCTGAAATTGTTTCGGATATTTATAATGAAAGAAACGATGCTGTTAAAAGATTTATTTCTGAAGTAATTAAAAAATGTAAACTCTATAAAAGAAAAATTGGAATATGTGGACAAGCTCCATCTGATTTTCCGGATTTTGCACAATTTCTGGTTGAATGTGGAATTGACTCAATTAGTCTTAATCCTGATACAGTTATTAAGACAAGAATGGCCATTGCAGAAAAAGAAAAACATCTTAAAAGATAATTTATTTAATAAGTCATCCTGATAAAGCGTTTTTAGTTCTATAAAAATATTTATAAACGATCCTCCCTTAATGGATGTATGAAAAAAGCAGGTATAATATTTTTATTAATTATGATAATAGGCGTTTTTGGAATTAGTATTATCGCTGCAGAAGTTTATTGTGAAAACCATCCTCAAACAGAGGATTGCAAGTGCCAAGACGGAATTAAAAAATCAGCACCATGTGATTTGTCAGTAACTCCAAATTGTAACTCTATTGTTAATTACACCTGCGTTATTAATTGTACTAAAAGAGAAGATTGTTATCCTGATGGATTTTCTCCTTCTGCATGCGGAGAATCTTATTCTTGCACAGACCAAAAATGTACTACAGGGTATAAGGAATGTCAGATTAATTCATCCAGATCAGGATGTG
Source organism: uncultured archaeon (assembly GCA_902385625.1). GTDB lineage: Archaea > Nanobdellota > Nanobdellia > Pacearchaeales > GW2011-AR1 > ARS1285. Next base: position 13,292 of record CABMGE010000010.1, read on the forward strand.
TAAATTTTTATTGGTTTGATAATGAAAATCCTGAATGTGGTTATAAAGAATTCTGTGGTGCATTTTCATATATTGGCCTTAGAACTTATGAAACACAAGAACAATGTGAAGCAGTTTTAAAACAAAATAAGAAGATAGTAAAAAAACCTATTGAAAATAAAACTAATGAGACTGACTGTAAAAACTTATACTGGTTTGATAATGAAAACAAATCTTGCGGACAAAAAGAATTTTGCGGATTATATATGTATCAAGGACTACAGACTTTTGAAAGCAAAACACAATGTGAAAAAGCATTAGTTATTAATGAAACTATTAACAATACTGAAAGCGAAGTAAATACTAATTGTCCTCAGGGGACAGCAAATGACAATGGAAAATGCTATAAAGCTCTTTCAAATGGAAAAAAAGCAGAGATCAAAATTATGCCTGAAACTGCTTCTCAAAAAGCAATCCAAAGACTTGGGGAATTAGGATTTAATATAACACTTAAAGAAGTTGGAAATGGAAATGAAACAAGAGTTGTATATGAGCTTACTGCAGAGAAAGAAGGAAAAATGCTAGGACTCTTTAAAATAAAGGGCAAGGTAAGTTCTGAAGTTGATGCAGAGACAGGTGAAGTTATTTTAGTTAAAAAACCTTGGTGGGCATTTCTTGCTGGAATTTAGAAATTAATTTATCCTAAAGATTTTATTTTGAAATATACAAATTCTTAAAAACCATTAAATAGTTAGAAGAAATATGACTGAATCCCAAGAGTATAAAATCCGAAGAAAAGACTTTTTGGTAGATGTTACAATAGCAGCATCTACTTTCGCAACATCAAGGTATTATGATGTCTCTTATAAAAATCTAGATAGATTAAAACCTTTAAAAGAAAAAGGATTTGTTCTTTTGCCAAATCATCAGTCCAATCTGGATATAATTTTTGAGGGACTATTACTCGATAAAGCGATTAGAAGAAAAGCGAACTATATAATGAAGAATACTCTCCCATCTGCCTTTGAATATCTTGGAGGCATTAGAATAATTCGGGGAAAAGATCTTAATAAACCAATCTCTAGAGAAGAGAAGAAGATGGAACTTGCAAAAGCAAAGGAAAGAAGAGACTATGTCCTGGATGTATTTTACCAATTGTTAGCTAAGGAGGAAATCATTGTATTACACTCTCAAGGTAATCGGGCCTATAAAAAACCATATGAACCAAATAGCTCAAATCTCAAAAAATTTTTAACAGTCCAAGAGAGACTAAATAATCCGATCCAATTTGTTCCATTAGCAATAAGTTATGAAAATATTAAACAACCTTTTTCAAAAGTTGTTGTAAATGTAGGAGATCCTATAAGAGTTCCAAATGATGGCATTGAAATGCTATCAGCACATTTAATGAATGAAATCCATCTGGAATTATGATAATATTTTTAAATCAGGGATTTTTAATTTATTATAAAATTAAATTTCAAAATAAAAATGAGGTAATAAATCATGTCAAAAACAAGAAAACCTTCGGTTTTTTCAAGCGAGTTTTTGCCAGCTCTGACAATTTCTTCTAGAAATTCTCAGGGTGCTCGATATAGGAGGTATATCTTCGCATGAGTGGAAGTTGTTTAGATCTAAGAGAATTTCAAGATTCTGCACAGATGCAAAACATACTTGGAAAACTTGTTTCAGGAAAAAGCGGATATAAGTCTGTAATTGATAAAACAAGGCCTATTCCAAAATGCTCCCAGTGTGGAAAAATACTTGATGAATCCTGGAAGTTCTGTCCTGAATGCGGGAATAAGGTGAAGTGAATTAATAACAGTTTAATCTTGAACTTAAAATTAGAATTTTTTTGAAAAAATTTATCAATACTCATCAAAATATCATTAGATAAACCATTGCAACTGAGAGCAGAATTATAATTATTGAAGATAACCAGATAATTATATTATAGATCTTTCCATTTTTATATTCTCCCATAAGATCATTTTTGTTTATTAAAATTAACATAAGTATTATTACAAATGGAAGTAAAATACCGTTTAATACTTGTGAGAAATACATTAGAGTTATAAGATTAAATCCAGGAATTAAGACAAATACCATTCCAAGAATTATCATTAACCCATATAAACCATAAAATCTTCTTGCTTCTGAAAACTTTCTATTTACTCCAAGTTCCCAGCCAAATGCTTCTGAAACAGAATAAGCTGTTGATAATGGAAGAATTGATGCTGCAAATAAACTTGCATTTAATAGGCCGAATGCAAATAAATATTCTGCATATTTTCCTGCTAAAGGCCCGAGAGCTAAAGCAGCATCAGAAGCAGTTTCAATATTTACTCCTGATTTAAAGATTGTTGCAGCAGTTGTTAAAACTATAAAAAATGCAACTATGACTGCTAAAAAACTTCCAACAATTACATCTATTCTTGAATACTTTAGTTCTTCTTTTTTAATTCCTTTTTCAACAATTGATGATTGCATATAAAACTGCATCCAAGGAGCAATGGTGGTTCCAATAATTCCAACTATTGCCATGATATAAACTTTTGAAAAATGAAATGTAGGAATAATACTTGCCTTTGCAACTATTGCCCAATCAGGTTTTACCATAAATCCTGAGATTAGATATGCAATATAGAATACGCATGCAGCAAGAAACACCTTTTCTACTGACTTATAATTAGATTTTAAAATAATCCACCAGACAAATAATCCTGATAAAGGTACTGCAAAATATCTGGAAATTCCAAATATTTCCGATGCTGCAGCTATTCCTGCAAACTCTGAAATAGTATTTGTAATGTTTACTATTACCAGTGCAGACATTATAATAAAAGTCATCCTTAAGGAAAAGTTTTCCCTAATTAGATCTGCTAAACCTTTTCCTGTTACAACACCGAGTCTTGAACACATTTCCTGAACAATTACGAGTAAAATAAGAACAGGAATTGAAATCCATAATAGGGTATATCCAAACTGAGCACCTGCAAGAGAATATGTAGCAATTCCTCCTGCATCATTGTCCACATTTGAGGTAATTATTCCAGGACCAATAACTGCAAGTATAACCAATAGACCTGCCAGCCTCTGTTTAAAATTGAGTTTCATTTTAAGTCTTACTTCCTATCAAGGTTATTGTTATGATTATTTACAAGTCTTTTATATTTTGAAATTCTTTGGGTCTTTATTCTCTCAGGGATCATTGCCTCTATTATGTTATTTACCCTTATTATTCCCACAATCTTTTTGTCTTTATCTATAACCGGAAGTGCAAGAAGGCTGTATTTTGACATTATATTAAATACTTCATCCAGATCAGAGTCAACATTTACAGTCATAATATCTCTTTTTATCAATTTTGAAACTTCATCTCCTGGTTTTGCAAGAATTAAATCTCTTAAGGAGATAACTCCTTTTAGACGATTATCCTTGGACTTCACATAAAGATAAAAAACATGTCTAGGTTTTGGCATTTCTTTTCTTATGTATTCCATGGATTTTTTAATTGTAAAGCCTTCTGGAATTGACAAAAACCTTGTTGACATTAAAGAACCTGCTGTTCTTTTTTCATAACTAAGAACTTTTTTTACTTTTGCACTAATTCCTGGTTTCATAAGTCTTAGAACTTTTACATTATTTACAGAAGGCATCATATTGAGAATTGCTGCTGCATCATCATTTGGAAGAGTCTCAAGCATTTTTGCGAGTTTTTTAAATGTAAGAGTTTTGAAAAAAGTTCTTTGATCATCTGGTTGCGAGGTTAAAAGAGTTTCTGCAGCTTTTTGCCTATCTAAACTATTGAAAATCATTTGTTTTTCCTCTAGATTCAAATCCCTGATCATATCTGCAATTTCTGCCGGATGAAGCTTGTTAATTCTTTCTCTTTTTACTTTTAGCTTTATTCCCTTTTTATCATCTGAAAGTTGCGCAACATCTTTCCAAAGAATTATATCTTCTTGTTTTTTTAAGGGGATAAAACCAAGTCCAAGTCTTCTTAATAATCCCTTAGTACTAATATCAACTCCTACAATAATTAGTTTATTTCCTGTTCTACCCAGAAGTATATCATTCACGCGAATAACTCTTGCTCCGTTAATGTCCATTAACTGTTTATCAATTACCTCTTTTAGGGTTTTATTGCAAACATCACAAAATTTTACTTTTTTAAACTCCTCATTTAAATAAATCTCAATTGGTGAAGGATCTTTTGGTTTGTCTCCAATTTCTAAAATATATTTCCATGGAATCATTTCTTTTATTCCATTGACCTCTATCACTACTCCAGAAATTATTGCATAACGGTCTTTATCTGTAAATGCCAAATCTTTTACATAACCGATTCTTCTATTGGTTTTGTCTATTACAGGCTTTCCAATTAATTTGCTATAGTATAACATACCCCTTTTATTTTCAAATTTAGATTAAAAATTATAAAATAGTAGATATAATAAAGCTTTCCATGATGAAAAAAGAAAAATTCATGTATTCTACTATATATTTTACAATAGTTTAGCTTTTATAATAACAATAGTTATAAATGAAAAATACATTATTTTAAAATGAAAGTTAAGGTAAAGAAGCTCCATTCAAAAGGCCTTGTAAGAATAGAAGGTAGTGGAGAAATAAAAGAAGTTCTGATACATAGTGATATGTTTGATGCTGAAAAAGGCAAAATATCTTTATGCTTTCGAGGCCATAATAGTTCAGGAATTGTTGAACTGACTGAAAAAGAAGCAAATGACTTGTATAAAACACTTGGTTCTAAGATAAATCTCATCAAAGATATAAAGATAATAAGATAGAAAAAGTTTTCTTATAAAATCAGACGTTAGAGAAGATTTTTAAATTAATCTTGGTTTAAGGAAGAGATGTTCTATGGAAAAACAAAAGAAAACTATTAATTTTAAGTACAATCTAAAGGTTTACTTTAGTATTCTTAAAAAGTATAAAGGGATTTTTTTATTAATTCTTATTTTTGCTGCACTTATGGAATCAAGAGTTGTAATTGATAGATATTTATTTAAAATAATTATTGACAAGGGAACTGATTATAACAATGGAATTTTGACACTACGGTCATTTAAATCATTATTAGTTATTATTGCAATAATTTATATTTTTATAATAATTTTTAATGCAGTTATTCGATGGTTTAATCTTTATTTCGTAAATAAACTTGAGGGAAATCTTATATATGACTTAAAAAGAAAATATTTTGATCATATAATTAGTCTGGATCATGGTTTCCATGTATCTCATAAAACAGGAAGCTTAATATCGAGGCTTTCAAGAGGCGGGGGAGCCACAGAAAGGTTAACTGACTCAATTGTATTTAACTTATGTCCTTTAATATTTGAATCAATTATCGCAGTAAGCTCTATTTTATTTTTTGATCATGTCTCTGCCCTAATAATTTTTGTTACGACGATTGTATTTATTAGCTACAGTTTTTTTATACAAAGATTTTCTGAATCTACAAATCTTGAAGCAAATTATGCAGAAGATATAGAAAAAGGTAATACTGCAGATATTTTTACAAATATTGATTCAATACAGTATTTTGGAAAGGAAGAGACAATAAAGAAGAAATTTGAAAGTCTTGTTAGCAATACCAGGCAAAAAGTTGTTAAAAACTGGAATATATTTAATTGGCTTGATTCTGGACAAAGCTTAATTTTGGGACTTGGAATATTCACTCTTGTATTTTTTTCAATTTCAAAATTCCTCGCAGGAGGCATAACTCTTGGAACTCTTGCATTTATTTATACAATATTTTTGTCACTAATCGGAAATATGTATTCTTTTGTTGGAGGCCTTCGTGGATTTTACAGATCAATGGCAGATTATCAAGATTTATTTGAATATGGTAAAATCGAAAAACAAATAAAAGACCTGCCAACTGCAAAAAAACTTGTAATAAAAAATGGGGATGTTGAATTTAAAAAAGTAGACTTTAATTATGGAAAAAGAAAGATATTTGAGGATTTTAATTTAATAATTCCAAGAAATAAAAAAGTAGCTTTTGTAGGTCACTCTGGAAGCGGAAAGACAACCTTAATTAAATTATTGTATAGAATGTATGATATAAATGATGGAGAGATAAAAGTTGATGGGATTGATATAAGGGACGTAAAACAAGAATCTCTTAGAAGTGAAATGTCAATTGTTCCACAAGAGTGCATATTGTTTGATGATACTATATACAATAATGTTGCATTTTCAAGTCCAAAAGCCTCAAAAGAAGAAGTAATGGAAGCAATTAAATTTGCACAACTTGATAAAATAATAAAAAGCTTTCCAAATAAAGAACAAACAATTGTTGGAGAGCGCGGAGTTAAACTTTCAGGAGGAGAAAAACAAAGAGTTTCAATTGCAAGAGCAATTCTTGCAAATAAAAAGATACTTGTTCTTGATGAGGCTACATCTTCACTGGACTCACAGACTGAACATGAAATTCAGTCTGACTTGGAAAAACTAATGAAAGGAAGAACCTCAATCATAATCGCTCACAGACTTTCAACAATTATGAAAGCAGATATTATTGTTGTTATGAAAAATGGAAAGATAGTTCAAAAAGGAACACATAATCAACTAATAAAAGAGCCTGGAGAGTACAGACATTTATGGAATTTGCAGAAGGGCGGATATATTAAATCATGAGATTATTAAGAAATTCAAAAACCTTTATAAACGCTGATGACCTAATTTAGATAGGTGAAATATGGTAGATATAAAAAATCTTGTTTTAGGTGTTGCAATATTTATTCTTACATTGTCAGTTGGAATTTATGGTATTAGCACTATTTATGGCAAAGCTCCACAGTATAATGATTATTGTCCTTCTATATCAACTCAAGAGGAATGTATTAATGCCAGTGGCAAATGGATACAAAATACTTATATGGGGGATCCTGGTTTAAAACCAATTCCTGCTGAAGGAGGATATTGTGAATATAGTTATACAAATTGTCAAAAGAAACTTGATAATGCGCAAAAAATCCATTCAAGGAAAGTGTTCTTCATTGCTATTCCATTGGGAATTATTATAATTGCTATTGGTGCATTGGTATTTGGACTTGTAAGTGTTGGTGGAGGACTTATGCTTGGAGGAGTTGGACTTATACTCTATGGAGTTGGTTCTGTATGGAATTATGCTGATGAATTAATAAAATTTATAATTTCTTTAATTGGACTTATTGCAGTAATTGCACTTGCATATTATGCCAATTATAAATGGAGTATGTTTGGAAAGAAAGAAATTAAAAAAAGAAAGTAGAATTTTATTATAATAATTATTATAAAGCCTGAATTTTATTAGAAATTATGACTGAAAAAATACCTGTTGGAATTTTAGGTGCAACTGGAATGGTTGGCCAAAAATATATTTCTTTACTTGAAAATCATCCATGGTTTTCTGTTAATTATGTTGCTGCTTCTCCTGAAAGTGCTGGAAAAAAATATTCTGATGCTGTTTCTGGAAGATGGCATATGCAAAAAGATATTCCAAATGGAGTTGAAAAACTTGTTGTTGGCAATGCTAATGATTTTAATTCTGCGATAGACAAATGTGCATTTGTATTTTCAGCATTAGAGTTAAAAGATAAAAAACAGTTAATGACATTGGAAGAAGAATATGCAAGAGCAGGATTTCCTGTTGTTTCAAATGCATCTGCTCATAGATGGACTGAGGATGTTCCAATGATAATTCCTGAGATAAATCCAGAACATACAGATATTATTCGAGATCAACAGAAAAATCATGGTTTTAACAAAGGATTTATTGTTGTAAAACCAAACTGCTCTATACAAAGCTATCTGACTCCTGTTTATGCATTAATCAATCAAGGCTATGATGTTTCTCGACTATTTATTACAACAATGCAGGCTGCTTCTGGAGCTGGGCACCCTGGAGTTTCTTCTCTTGACTTAATAGACAATGTTATTCCCTATATTGGTGGTGAAGAAGAAAAAACAGAAAAAGAACCATTAAAAATCCTTGGACAAATTGAAAATGGAAGATTTGTAAATTATAATAAACTTGAGATTTCTGCTCATTGCAACAGAGTTCCTGTATATGATGGGCATACTGCTTGTGTAAGTTTAGAACTTAGGAGTAAAATTGGTATAACTCCTCCTTATACTAGCCAGATTATAGAAAAGCCTTATATTGATCTTGATTATTTTATTAAAATCTGGAATAATTTCAGATCAGTCCCACAAGAATTAGAATTGCCATCTGCTCCAAAAAGACCTATAATCTATAAAACTGAAAATGACAGGCCTCAGCCTAGAAAAGACAGAGACCTCGAGAATGGCATGGCAGTCTGTGTTGGAAGACTTAGAAGAGACCCTGTTTTTGATATAAAATTTGTAGGTCTTTCTCATAATACTGTTCGTGGTGCTGCAGGTGGCGGAATTCTTAATGCAGAACTTTTGAAAGCTAAAGGATATATATAAATTGGCTTCGCCAGAGAAGAAAAGCAATTTTTATACAAAATAAATTTGTCTAAAAATCAATTATTATTGGCATAATAACTTATTAAACTAAATAAAAATTCCAACTGCATCGAGGTGCAGGGTATTCACCCATTTGAATCAAATAAAGAAAAATTTAAATAGTTCTGGTTATTATTTATAAGATGGCTAAAAAAATTTGCAATAAAAGCGAACTTTCTTTAGCTTTGCTTCTGCTGCTATTATGAAGATAGACTAAGGTCCTTCTTCAGTACATAAATTAAACTTCTAAATGTTTTTACAATGACTGATAAAATAAATCCACAAAAAAGAATAACAATATTTGATACTACTCTTAGAGATGGTGACCAGGCATCTGGATTCCATTTGTTTAGGGAAGAAAAAATAGAAATAGCAAAGCAACTATCAAAACTAGGAGTTGATGTAATTGAGGCAGGATTTCCTGCATCATCACAAGGAGACTATGATTCTGTAAGTGAAATATCAAAAATAATTGGAACTCCTGAAGGCCCCGTAATATGTGCTCTTTCCCGTGCTATAGACTCAGATATTGAAAAAGCAGCTACGGCTATATCTTCTGCTTATAAAAAAAGAATCCATACTTTTATTGCAACAAGTGATATTCATATTGAAGATAAATTCAAAAAAAGTAGAGACTGGGTTATTGAGCAAGCAATAAGTGCAGTAAAAAAGGCAAGAGAATATGTTGAAGATGTTGAATTTTCATGTGAAGATTTTGGAAGAAGTGATTCAGACTATACAGTAGATGTTGTTTCTGCTGCAATTCTCTCTGGAGCCTCAACAATTAATCTTCCCGATACTGTTGGCTGGCTTACGCCGAGTGAATCTTATGAAAAAGTAAAATATGTTATTGAAACTGTTAGAAAAAGAGGACTTGATGCAATATTCTCAGTTCATAATCATAATGATTTTGGAATGGCTACTGCAACAACAATAGAAGCAATAAGGGCTGGAGCAAGACAAGTAGAAGCAACAATCAATGGAATTGGTGAAAGAGCTGGAAACACTTCTCTTGAAGAAATTGTTGCAATAATCAAAACTAGAAAACTTGGAGAATGTAATGTTAGGACAGAGCATATTGGAGAAACAAGCAGATTACTTTCAAGAATTACAGATATATATCCTCAACCAAATAAAGCAATAGTTGGAAAGAATGCATTCTCTCATGAGGCTGGAATACATCAAGATGGCATGATCAAAGGAAGAGAAACATATGAAACAATGAATCCAAGTGAGTTTGGAGTTGAAAGTGTTTTGACATTTGGACCAAGATCTGGAAGAAATGCACTTCGTGAAAAATACAAGCAGCTTAAAATATCAATTAATGATAATGAGTTTGATGAAATTGTTGAAAGATTTAAAGGACTTGCTGATCGTAAAAAAGAAGTTGATGATTCTGATTTGATACTTGCAATAAAAAATGAAAAACAAATTCCAGTGTATTATAAACTAGTAAGTTATAACCCTGTTCATGTTAATGGAAATTTTGTAAGTATTGTAGAACTTGAAAGTCTTGGAAAAAGAGAAAGAATTTATGAAGAAGGAGATGGTCAAATTGATTCTGCAATAAGAGGAGTTAGAAAACTCACCCGAAAAGAAGAATTACAGTTAACTGATTTTAATTCAAGATCAATTGGAAGAGGTTCTGATGCAATTGGGGAGACAAGAATAAATGTTACAAAAAATGGCTGGGAAGTTAAAGGATACTCGCAAAACAGCGATGTTGTAAGAAGCGCAATAGAGTCATTTGTCGATGCTGTAAATAGAATGAAATATATTGAAGATTATTTTAATAAGGGATCATTGTAGTATCTATCTAGTAGTTACAAATAGGAAGATTTAAATAGTTCAAAGGTTTACATATAATATCACCTCTTTTCCCCAGAAGAGCTAGGATATACTCTTTTGTATAACACCGGCTCTTCGAGGGTTTATAATTACTTCAATACTCACATGACAAACAGAATATCGAAATCAAATTTAGAAAAAAGATTTAATCTTCCGTTTGAACTAGAATATCAATGCAATGAAGGGTATTTATTGAGTAAAGTTGGAGATAAAGTTAAACTTTCGGTTAAAATCAATCATTCCGATGATGGAAAAACCCATACTTATGTTTTTATTTTTAGAAAAGACCAGAGACAAGAATTATTCAGAGCAATGGAAAATCTTAATAAAAATCCTAAATCAGAATTTTCAATCCAGACTCTTTGTTATTCTGCAGCAGCTGTAAATACTAACTTAAATTATGCCCATTATGATCCGAGAGATAATGTTGAACAAGTTTAATAAAAAATGACAAACCAATTTAGACCTGAAAATAGAATTACGCCATTAGTTAAAACTTATTTAGGACCTAAAGGATATAAATTAACCAGGATACAAGATACATTTCACCTTACTGTGAATCTTAATGGAGAATTATATGCAGTAATATTTAATGAAGATCAAAAAAAGGATGCATTAAGTGCACTTGGAAGAATGGCTCAAAATCCAGAGCTAGAAGATTTTGGCTGGCCTGAAAATGCACGTTGTAATGGTCTAATACATAAATATGTTCGAAGCAAAGTTTAAAAGAAAAAAATAATATATACCCCCATGGAAAATACAATATACCCAAGAGATATGTCTTTTATTGATCGAGATGGAAATTTAGTTCGTCCTGATAAAAAAGGTCATCTATACAGCAAGCATGATATAATGAATAGACTTCATGAAAGATTAAAAAAATCAAATAGTTGGCAAAGAAAAAGAATTCTCGAAGGAGTCTATAAACAACTTATTGTGAGTGCTACTGGAAAAAAGGCAAAAGGAGAATATAGAAATTTTAGTGAAAAAAAAGATAGTGTAACACAATATTTGGCTGAATATGTTTCAAGACAACTTGAAAATAATGGACTTGAAAATCATTCAAAAATACTAAAGAAACAATATGGAATTATAGGCAAAGCTTATGCATTTTTTGATTGTGATGCAACTGAGAGTCATTTAAAAGAATTTATGCAAGGACTAGTAGAAAATCCAGAGTCTCCAAAAGGATTAGAACTTGCAGTTCAAGAAGGAATTTAAGGACTTAAATTTGATGAAAAACTAACTCATGCAATTCAATATCCTGATGATTATAGAATTATGACGACTGAGAGATTAATACAAGAGCCTGAGATGGAAGGAAAGCCTGCTGCCAGTTTAAAATACTCATTAGTTACTAAATGTCCTGGGCTTAGCAATGAAGATACTGCTAGAAGAACAGGAAATATTATGGATTATGTAAGAACTTTAAATGATGATCCTAGTCTTTTTAGATGTGCTTTAATTTATGAAAAGAAAGGCGAATATCATCTTTTAGGATAGGAAAATATAATTTTTATCTCTAATTTTCAGATGGAAGTGATCTGATAAATAAATTCACTATATTTCTTGGAACCTTTGTAGAATATAATGTTCCTGAACCTGGAATTTTTTCAATTGTAATTTTTACTCTTTCATGATATAGAACTTTTGGCTTCCATATTCCATCAAATTTATGATGTGCCAGGTCTTCTTTGAAATATTCCCCTATAATTTGAACTTCTCTTGGAGGTTTTTCAATTATTTTGACTCCTCTTAAATAACTAGTCAGATCATTTACTGGAATTTCAATTGGTTTTGGAGATCTATAAGGATTTATTTCAATATCAGTTTCCAGATCATGATAGGGATTATCCCTGTTTAATTCTCTTGAAAAATCAGTTGAAGCTTGCTTGTCAAAAAGTTTTTCCAGATTTGATTTAGTTATAACCACATCTAACCTTGCAAGTTTTTTTATTAAATTTTCAAAGTCTTCGATTTTTCCAAATCTTATTCCATAATAGAGATCTTCTATAAGTTTTAACATTTTTTAGGAATAGTCTAGAATGTTTAAGGTTTTTAAATCTGACGATTAATAAAATATCCGCAAAACTAGATTAAATTATAATTAAAGTGCAGATAGTGTAGGTTCAGGAAGATATTTTGTAATTGTTCCTACTAATGTTTTTCTTGCTTCTTCTGTTCTGTCTCTTATTGCTTTTGCATTTTCAGTTGCTTCTTGTCTGTATTTACCAATTAATTTTACTGATTCTGTCTGATAACCAACTACTGCATCAATTAATTTTTGAACTGATTCTACAGAATAAGTTTTACCATAAGCAGCTTTAAGTGCTTCACTTTCAAGCCCTGTTCCAACTTCTGCAACTGCTTCAATTCCTTTTTCAGCTCCTTTTATCATTGCTTCCTGGGCTTGTGTTATTTCATGCAAGCCTTTTTGAGAAGTAAATATTGCATCAAGAGTTGTGAAAACAGTTTCATTTGTTTCAAAGAAAGTAACTGATCTTCTATAAACTGCATCTTTTGCATCATGAGTTTGTTTTAATTTTACCATTAAAGTATCACTTACATTATAACCTACTCTTAAGTTTTCAGCAACATCTTTTATTAATTGGTATTTTCTGTCTTCAGTATCATAAACTCTTTTAGCTTCGTCTCTTGCAAGTTCGAGTCTTGAGTTTTGAGCAGGATCATTAGTTGAAGATTCTAAAGCTTTTGCAGCCCCTTCAAGTTTTTTTCTTGATTCTTCTAAATTTCCTTCTTGTTTTTTTAGAACATCATATGCAATTGCTTCAGCTCCTTTTACTGCAAGTCTATAATCTCCATAAGCTCCTAGAATTTCTGCTTCTCTATCCAATTGATCTTTTGTATCAGTTTGAACGTCTCCATATAATCCTCTTATCTTTTCAAATCTATCATGAGTTGTTCCCCTCATTATTTTCATCCAGGCATTGCTTGCTTTTTCTTTCCAGTCAATTTTTCCGTCTGATAATTGCACTACAAGTCTTTTTGAATCTGTAACGATTGAGTCAAATAATCCGGTTACTTGATTGTATCTATCAGCAACTCTCATTTCTTCAACATTATTTCTAACCATTTCATTAAATGTGCTCGTATATCTTATTGTTTGAGCAATTGCAAGAACTCTTGCTTCATCAACATCTCTTACATCTTCTAGAAGTGTTACAAGTCTTGATTCTTCTCCTTCACTTGAAGCAATTCCTAATTTTTGTAGAACAGTTAATGCACTATCAAGATATTTTTGTATACCTGTAGATTGAGTAACCGGTTTAGTTAAAGACTGTAATGTTTGAGGGGTTTTTGTTTCAGTCACAACCTCAGGTTTTATTATATCGTTAGCCATGTTATCAATCAAATAAAAAAACTATTTATAAATATTTCTGTTCTGTACTTACTATATAGTTGTAGATTATAATAATGTTTATAAATCAAAATAAGAGGATTAATGAATATGAATTCGAATATTTTTCCTGAGAAAAATTTGGATAAACTTAGTTTAAATGATTTTCTAAACATGTCTGATGTAGCATCTGCTGCAAGGCAACTTGAAGAAGCAGTTGATAGAGAACTTAATTTAGATGAGAAAAAAACAGAACTTCAGAAAAAGTTACTTGATGCTGCAAGCGCACGTGGAGAACCTTTAACACCTGCACAAGCAGATATTGCAGTTGAAAATTTCTTTGAGGGATTATATTCATTTAAAGAACCAAAGAGAACTTTTGAAACAAGACTTGCTGAAATTTATGTTGATCGAGTAAGGATAGGAAAATTCTATGGAATTCCTGCTATTGCTGCAGCAGTTCTTGCAGGAGTAGTATGGACTGGAAGTTCTATTGCAAGTTCTATTCATAGACAGAGTCTTGAACGAGGTGTTGAGGCAAAGGTTGAAAAAATATATAATGAAAGACAGAGAATTTCAATGGATGTTGATGAAATAAATTCATCTCCTGTACGAGGCCAATTATCAAGAAGCGAGCAAGAAATAATAATAAAAGATATTGAACTTACTAAAAGAGACTTAAAAGATGCAGATAAATTCTTTTTAGAATTTTGCCCAGGCGGAAGTGCAGAAAAAGGAGTTACACAAGAAAATTATACTCTTGCTGAATCTAAACTTGCTTCGATCAATGGATCTTTAAATGATGCAGAGACTCAAATCAGACAGGCAAGAGGATTAATTGAAACTCAGGAAAAATTAGGATATACAAGAAAAAACCTTGATTCTCTAATGGGTGAAATAAAAACTGCAAAACCTATCCCTGTATTTTTATCTAGAGCTGAAAATGCTTATAATTCAGGACTTGCTGCAATTTCAAGAAGACAAATTAATGAGGCAAATAACTCAGGCCAGCAATTACTTGAAATAAAAAGAGATATTTCTGAATTCTCAGGTCTTTCTGAAAGAGTTGAAAAGGCTTATTCAGATATAAAATCAGTTGCAAAAGAAAATGCTGCAATAAATCAGGGAGAAGAACTCTACAGAGAAGCAGCACAATTAGTAAGATCTGCAAATGTTCCAAGACTATCTGAAACTGCACAGAAACTTGAAACACTTGATGAAACTTTAAATCAGGAATATAAAATCCTAATTGTAGACAGGCCTGGATGGAAAACAGGGGATGATAGATATTATAATAATGATAGAAGCAAACCAAGTTACTATGTTCTTGTTGAGGCAATAGATTCTAGCGGAAGAGCACTTCCACGAAACATTAGAAATTCTGGAGAAACAGGACAGACAGAAAGAGTAACAATGTGGGGCGAGGGAGTAACGCCTGATACTTGGGAGAGAATTAAAGCAGACAAAATGGATAATCATCATGTTGACAATAACGAGATAGGATATAAGAAAAGAGGATATTTAAATGAAACAAAAACCTTTTATGGGCTTAATGGAAAACAAATTACCCAGGGCAATTGGAGGAAATAATGACAAAATCAGGAACAACAGTACATAAGGAAATAAAAGCAAAAATTAAACAGGCTGAAAAAGAAGCTGAAGGCATTGAAAGAGAAATTTATGGATATGAATCTCAAATAAACTCATTAACAGAGGAAAGAGAAAATTGCTATGTAACTCTTGCAACAACTTACCTTCCTGGACTTGATGCAGAATCGGTTAAAAAAACTCTTTCAGAATTTCAAAATACTGTGAGAGGAATTTTTAATAATAAACAAAAAAGAAGACAGCAATTAGAAGATTTAATGAAAGAATCCAAAGAAAAAAGAAGTACTCTTGATACTGAACTTGAGGCTGTTAGCGAGGACTTAATAAAAAAGACAGCGGAAAGGGACAGTATTAGAAAAAGCATTTCAGAGGAAATTGGTAAAAACGATTCTTATGTTAAACTCGATTCTTTAGCTAAAGAATCTAATGCAAAACTCGACCAAAATAAAAAAAGAGTTGAAGAAGTAGAAAAAGAAGCTAGTGAAAAACTTCCAATTTATGAGAATAATAAACTATTTAGCTATCTTTCAGAAAGAAAATTTGGAACTCCTGAATATAATGAAACACAGGGAAACATGATAAAAATGTTAGATTCATGGGTTGCAAGAATTGTTGGTTACAAAAATGCCCAAAAGTGTTATGATTTCTTAAGATCAATGCCTGAACTCATGAGGTCAAAAGTTGAAGAAAGACAAACTGAACTAGAAGGTATTGTCAAACAAATGAAAGAAATAGAAAATGAAGCTGGTGAAAAATATGGCTTTCCAAAAGTTCTTGAAGAAGGAAGTAAAATCAATAATAAAAAAGAAAAAATAATTGGTCAAATAAATGAGAGCGACAAAGAATATGCAGAATATTCAAATGAAAGAAAAGAAATCGACAGCAAAAAAGATCCTTATCATAATGATGCAATTCAAAAATTAAAAGCATATCTTAAGGGAGAAAAAATTGCAGATTTGAAAAGGCAAGCAAGAGAGACTCCTGGAACAGAAGATGACAAATTAGTTTCCAGAATTGAAGAAATTGATGCAACAGTTAGAGGTTTAAAAGATAAAGCAAAAGAAGCCCAAACAAACAGAGAAGCATATTCTGAGAAATTAAATGGACTTAAAAGCATTGAAAGAAAATTCAAATCAGAAGATTTTGATTCAGACAGGTCTTATTTTCCCTCTACTTTTGATATAGGAGATTTTTTAACAGGATATATGATTGGGAAATACAGTTCAAACCAGGTTTGGGGTACACTTGAAAGTAAACATGAAGAAGAACCTGCACCTGTTTATCATTCATCAAGTAGTTATGACTATGGAGGAAGCAGCAACTCGAGTTCAAATTGGAGTTCACCTTCTACAGATAGTTGGTCAAGCGGCGGAGGAATGGGTGGCGGTGGTTGGTCTAGTGGAAGTGGATTTTAAACAACTTAATTCGCTTCGCTCATTAGTTGTCCTTTCGGACATGATGTAATTTTTATCAAAAATAAATTTTGCTAAAAATCTTATGCTAAAAATTATTTATTTTTATATTTACTTTCTTCAATTTCTCGGAGTTTCATTCTTATTATTTTTCCAGAATTAGTTTTTGGAAGGGACTCTACAAATTCAATTATTTTGGGATAAGAGTGACCTGCATAATTTTCTTTTACAAACATACTAAGTTCTTCCTTTAGTTTTTCTGTTGGCTCTGTTTTTTCATTTAAGATAATAAAAGCCTTAAGTATTGCTCCCTTCATTTCATCTGATATCCCTATAACTGCTGCTTCTTTTACAGATTTATTTTTTTGAAGGATATTTTCTATTTCAATTGGAGAAACTCTTTCCCCAGAAGTTTTAATAATATCATCTTTTCTTCCAATAAAAAAGAAATAACCATCTTTGTCAAGTGTAGCCCCATCATTTGTTCTAAACCATCCTGCTTTAAAATAATCTTTATACATTTTCTCATGTTTGTAAATACCTGTCATTAAAGAAGGAAAATCAGGCTTAAGTGAAATAGAATCATCTTTTATTCCTGCAGTTATTCCTGGAATTGCTTTTCCAAGAGTTCCTGGTTTTTTCTTAAGACCAGGCCAGGTTGCAATAACCATTGCACCTGTTTCTGTTTGCCAAAAAGTATCATTAATATCTACTCCTAATTTTTTATAAAAATCATATACACTTTTGTTTAAGGCCTCTCCTACTGAACAGACATTTCTGACAAGTTTTAAATCAGAGGATTTTATTACTGACTTAAACATCCTAAAAACAGTTGGAGCAGTATAAATGACAGAAATCTTATTTTTTCTCATAAACTCTATCCATTTTTTGGAATCAAAATGAGATTCTAAAACATAAATAGAACATCCAATTGACAGTGGAGCAATAATACCATAGATAGTTCCTGTAACCCATCCGGGATGAGCAGTGCACCAATAGTTATCATTTTCTTTTAAATCTAAAACAAGTTTTGCAGTATAGTGTTGCTGAATTAGTGCTTGACTCGGAATCTCTACTCCTGCAACAGGAGTTCCTGCTGTTGAAGAAGTAAAAATCATTACAGCAGTGTCAAGTTTATCTTTTAAAACTGCTTTAAATTCACTTGATTGTTTTTTAATTTTATTTTTATATTCATCTTCATCTACAACCAGGATATTTTTTAAAGTTGGTATTTTTTTATTAATATCTTTTGGAATTCTTTTGAAAAGTTCTTTATTTGTAATTAAAACATTTGCTTCTCCCCTCTCAAGCCTTAGCATTAAACCTTCTTCCTGAAATGCTTCAAATAGGGGAAGTGCAATACTTCCTTGTTTTATTGTTCCGAGAGTTGCAATGTACATTTCAGGAATTTTAGGAAGAAAAAGAAAGATTCTAGAATCTTTTTTAATCTGAAGCTCATTTAACATGTTTGCAAATTTATTTATTTCTTCTTCTAATTGTTTGTAAGTATAGGTAATTATTTTTCCTTGTTCATTTTCAAAAGACAAGGCTAATTTATCAGGTGTTTTTTTAGAATGCCTGTCAACACAAGATTCAAGAATATTCATTTTATCATCATGGAGGATTATATCTTTTTCATGTTCTTTCCAAAGAGGATTGTAAGACGATTTCATTTTACTTTATTAGTCTTGATTCATTTCCGTTTATGAGCAGTGCCTGACCATCAGGAAGTCCAAGAATTTGATATTTAACTTTTTTTCTAAAACCATTTACCTCGGTTTTTAATTTATCAGTAAAGTGAGGAAAAACAACAATATCTGTTAAGTTGAGTCCTGTTGTTTCTTTAAGATTCACGCTATTTTCATCTGCATCAGTTCCCCAACCTGCTGACTCAATATCAGGACCTGCAACAATACTTCCTGCACTAACTCCAACATAAACCCCACCTTTTTTCATATAGGCCTTTAGCTTTTGTGAGAACTTTTTTTCCTTTAATTTTTTTAGCAGGTAAAAAGTATTTCCGCCTCCTAAATAAATAGCATCAAAATCCATCATTTCTGCGTCTGTAAGGCTTGTATTGTTTTGTTTGTATATTGAAATATTTTCCTCTTTTATACCAAGATCACAAAGTTCTTTTATTGGCCGCTCCAAATATAATCTCTCTTTTTCCATTGCTCCTGAAATTAAGAGAATTAGGATATCAGATGCAGGTTTTCCAACTAAGTTTAAAAATTCCTGACTTATTTTCTGGTCTCCCAAACCTGAAGATGTTAAAAGTAGTTTCATATTGGCATATATTTTCTAAGTATTATATTTTCTTTTTTTATTCCAAGATATATTGCGAATTTAATATAATCCTCTTTTTTTCTTGATTTAATTTTTTTATCTTGAAAGTCTATAACAAAACTAACATAAGTAGCCATTTTAAGTCTTTGGGAGTCTTTTATGAACTGTATTAACCTCTTAAATGCATCCTTAAATTTCGGCTGGCATAGGTCATCATATTCTTTTTTATTTATTGCATTTAATGAGATTCTTATTTGATCGAGACCAGCTTCTTTTAATTTTTCAGCAGAGTTTTTGTACATGCAGTCAACAAGGCCATTTGTATCAACCCTTATAATGATTTTTGGATACTTTTTCTTTATATTTTTAATTAGCATAAGAACTTTTGGAAGATAGATTAATGGTTCTCCAAGCCCAATTATTGCTATTTCCTGGTCATTAGGCCTAATTTCTTTTTTTAATTTTCTCATTATCTCTTCAACTGAAGGAGATTTTTTCAAATAAAGAGAAGAATTTGCTTTTTTCTCATAGATATTTGGTTTTCCCAGGTCTTCTTTTTTTCTTGGCCTTCCACAGAATATGCAATCATTATTACAAGAATAATTTGATATTAGATTAATATATACTATACTTCCCGGATATGCAGGCGTTTCAAACCTATAAACTATTTTTCCTTTCATTTTTTTATCCCTAACTTTTTAATTTCAACAGATGTTTGATAGATAAATGCTGACGCATTCCCCCATACGATAAACAACCATAAGGGAATATTTATAAAATTTGTATAAGAATAACTCCAGACATTATGATCTACTGCAATAATTTCTGCAACAGCCCCAAATACCCCCCCAAAAATAAAGATAATAAGAGTTCTTCCAGACTTCCATTTGACGAGTCCAATAATACTTATTAATACAACAAGAAGAAAGGTTAATAAAATATTTTTTTTAAATAAAATAGGGAATAATAAAGTAAATACTGCAAATAACAGATTAAACAGAATATTTTTCCATTCTTTCTTTATTTTTTTTATTTCATTTTTAGCCTTATTTGCCATTCATCAACTCCTTATTTACATAATTAAGACATACTTTTTTATCTGGAAAGGTTAAAATTGAAAAAGCCTTGTCAAATGGAAGCCATTTGTATCCTGAGTGCTCTCTTTTGTCAAACTTAATTGTTTTAGTTTTTATTTCTGAAGAAAACAATTGATAAGACTGGCCAATAAAGCCTTTTCTATCAGGATATTCACGATCATATTTGTATTTCCCAGTTATTTTATATGACTTTAACTTGACTGCGTTTTCTCCTGTTTCTTCAAAAAATTCCCTTATTGCAGCTTCTTTTAATGATTCGCTATTTTCAGCTCCTCCTTTTGGAAACTCCCATCCAATCCAGTGAAGCTTTCTTTTTAGAAGCAAATATAAAATCTTGCCTTTTTCTCTTCTGTAAGTTACAATAAAAACTCCTTTTCTGTATTTTCCCATATTTACCTCTTATTTATTAAAGAACCCTCGTAGGTTTTACTCATGATAATGCACACATATATTCCTTTTCCTTTTATTGCTTTCATTTTATGAGGGATGCCTTTTGGAAGATAAACAGTTGAAGGAGAAGATACAATATATTTTTCATCTTCAATCCATAGTTCATAAGTTAATTTGGAATTTTCGCTTAATATTAAATTTATCTCATCGCAATTGTGAGTATGATACTTTACATAATCCGGAACTTTTTTTGGCAGTTTTTTTATAATATGAACCGCAAGATGGTAATTTGAACCTGGCAGAATTGTCTTAATGTCTGGAAAAGTAGAATCATCTTGCATTAAAAATCGCTTTAATGGAGCTTTCATATGATAAGGAATATTTTCTAAAGGCTGATCTATTCCTTTTTTAATTAAAAATGAATATTTCCCCTTTTTCATATTATTTAATAACCTAGATATTATTTAAATATGACGGAGAGGAATCATCCATAAACTTTAAATAAAGAGTTTTGACTTATATTATTAGCATAAAGGTGATACATGAGACTTAATATTTTAATTGGAGGAAGAGCTGGACAGGGAATTAACAAGGTTTCTCAGATTGTTTCAAGAGTTTTAAATAAACGAGGTTATTATACATTTAACTATCGCGACTATCCAAGCCTTATTCGTGGAGGGCATAATTTTAATATTTTATCAATTTCAGATAAAAAAATAGGAAGTCATGAATCAAAACTTGACTTTATTATTGCACTTGATGAAAAAACAGTTGAATTGCACAAAAAGGAATTGAAAAAAGAAGGAGTTGTTATTGGATGCAATGAGTTTTGCGATATTGGAAGAAATGCCAACATTGCACAAGCAGGAGCCTTAATTAAAATACTTGGAATTGAAAATTCTGCTCTAATTGATGAAATAAAAAAAGAATTTGGAGAGAATAAAGAAGCATTTGATGCTGCTGAAAAAGGATATAAATCAAAGAAGTCAATTTTTAACCTTCCAAAACTAAAAAATCAAATAACAATCATTAGTGGAAGTCAGGCAATTTCACAAGGTGCAATTAATTCTGGAATAAATCTTTATATTGCTTATCCAATGACTCCTGCAACTGCCGTGATGCATGAACTAGCTGCAAAAGAAACAGAAAATGGACATATAGTCTTTGAAGCTGAAAATGAAATCTCTGTTGCAAATGCAGGACTTGGTGCAAGTTTTGCAGGAGCAAAAGTTATGGTAGGTACATCTGGAGGAGGTTATGATTTAATGACTGAAGCACTAAGTTTTCAGGGAATGGCTGAAATTCCATTAGTAGTTTATCTAGCATCAAGACCTGGTCCTGGAACAGGAATTCCAACTTATTCATTACAAGATGATTTAGATATTGCACTTCGCGGAGGCCATGGAGAGTTTCCAAGAATTGTTATTGCTCCTGGAGATCCGATTGAATGTATTGAAAAAACAAACGAGGCTTTTTATCTTTCTGAAAAATTCAATGTATTATCGATAATACTTTCTGATAAGCATCTGGCAGAAAGCGAATTTTCAACAGATGGAAAATTAAATAAGATTTTAGATGTAAAGGTTAAACGAAAAGTTCCAGGTGAAGGAATAATTAAAGCAACAAGTTATGAACATGATAAATTTGGAAATACAACTGAAAGTCCTGGTATTGCTAAAATTGCTGCAGATAACCGTTTAAAAAAATATGAAGAAATAAAAAAAGAATGCAAAAAAATGGAAATGATTAAAATTTTTGGAAATCCCAAGGCTAAAAATCTTATTATTGGGTGGGGAAGCACAAAAACAGTTATTTTAGATGCACTTGACTCAATTGACTCTTCAATTGAAAATCAATCAAAAGGAAAATGGAAATTTTTACAAGTTCTATACATGAAACCATTATCAGATGAAATAAAAAAAGAAATTGAAAAAGCAAACAAAGTAATTTTAGTTGAACAAAATGTTACAGGGCAACTTGGAAGACTTATCAGAGAAAAAACAGGAATTGCAATTAAAAACAGAATTTTAAAATACGATGGAAAGCCTTTTACAAGTGATGAACTAAAAGAGGAGATACTTGACATAAAATGAAAACGCAGATAAGAAAGAAATATGATGATGAAAATGGTGAAGAGAATCAAATGGTTAAACCTAAACTAAAATCTGTTGCAGTAACTGTTCCTTTGCCTGTTGTTGGAACAACTCAGGAAATAACATGGTGTCCTGGATGCCCTAACTTTTTAGTTTTAGCTGCTTGGAAGAATGCACTAACTAATTTAATCAAACAAGGATATCTTCAAGAAAATTTTGCAATGTGCGCTGGAATTGGATGTCATCCTAAGATTTATGATTACTTAAACATCTCTGGAGTTTATGGACTTCATGGAAGAGTACTTCCTGTTTGCCTTGGAATGAAACTTGGAAATCCAAATTTGAAAGTGCTTGGTTTTTCAGGAGATGGTGATGCTTATGCTGAGGGTATGGAACATTTCATACATGCTGCAAGATATAATGCAGATATAACTTATTTTGTTGCAAATAATCAGAGTTTTGCTCTAACAACAGGACAATCAACACCCACATCTGCTAAAGGATTTAAGAGCAAGGCAGAACCTGATGGAGAATATAATATGCCGCTTAATCCGATTAAACTTGCTTTGGCTGCTGGGGCTAGTTTTGTTGCAAGAATTAATCCCAAAGACATTCCCCATACTCAAGAAATAATTGAGAAAGCAATAAAACATAAAGGATTTGCTTTTATTGAATCTATTCAGGATTGTTTGATATTTGATCAAAATCCTGGAAGAGATAAATTAATGTACAAAATTGATAATGGAAAAGATATGAAAAAAGCAATGGAGATTGCAGATTCCTGGGACTATAATAGTAAAACTGCAAAAATTCCTATTGGAATTATCTATCAAGAAGAAAAGCCAATACTTGAAGAAAAATGGCCGCAACTTAGAAAACTTAGGGATAATAAGATTAGTTGGAAGAATTCTAAATAACTATCTTCTAGGAATTATATGAGTTCTA
The DNA here is from genome assembly GCA_902385625.1 of uncultured archaeon. Taxonomy (GTDB): domain Archaea; phylum Nanobdellota; class Nanobdellia; order Pacearchaeales; family GW2011-AR1; genus ARS1285. Next base: position 36,813 of record CABMGE010000010.1, read on the forward strand.
CCCATAGGATATTTTTCTAATTCATTAGATAATTTCTCAAAATAACAGTCTGAATGTACTTCTTGCCCCAGGTAAATTTCAGGCGGATGTGGATCACTTAGATTAATGGGCTGATCACATAAACCACAGGCAGGAGAAAAAAGTCTTTCTATTTCTTCTGTTGTCAATTTAACCAATTCATTACCTGACATTGCCATTTTAATTTATCCCTAATTTATAAATCAATTTTATTTGAGTTAATAAAGATTATTGCAGAAATATAGAATAATATAAATATTAGTGATTTCTATAAAAAGTAAGGGGTGAAAATGGAAAACGCAATTAAATTTTTTTATATATCATTTATTGTAATTGGAATTGTCCTAATAGGGTTAAGTGCATATCTTGTAGTTAATACTAATAAAAATATAAAAAATTCAATAGAAACCACAGGTACGATTGAAAAGTTGAGTAGCGGTGGTTATACTATAAAGTTTTATACAAAAAATCAAGAGGAAATTCAGTTATATTCTATATTTATTAATATTGTTTCAAAATTCAAGGATAATAAAGAGGTTGGAGTATTTTATAAGGAAGATAATCCACAAGATGCTAGAATAAAATCAATTATATTTTTATGGGGCGTTCCAGTAATGACCTTAATTGTTGGACTTATTTTAATAATCATGAGTATTTTTAAGTTATTGAAAACTAAATTAAATGAGAATGAAAATACAAATAAGGAAAATTACTTAGGACATTCACCTTCAGTATAATATTCTACTTTTTCATCTGCACATGCAACACAGGGATTTGAAAATGTTTGTGCACAAGGATATTTTAAGCATTTAATAGAATTATTGAACCAACCACAAGTTGCCGAATAATACATTGGACATATTTCTGCTTTCTTTTGCTTAGGAGTACAATAAGTTTTTTTATCTGTAGAGCAGTTTTCTTCCCAAGCCATTAAACATTTTTGCTTTTCCTCACACCAGGAGTAACCTGCAGAAACAATGCATCCATGAGCATCTTTGTCTCCTCCAACTACAGGAGGATTCATGTCAGTATACCAAGTTTCATTAAAACCAATGCTTTTACAGAAATCTTATGTATTGCAACTTAAAGAGCTACAAACCTCGCATGGAGGACAAACAGCACAATTAGATCGACAATCTGAATAAGTATAATTTTTACAATCTTTAAATACATATTTCCAGTCATTTAATTCAATTGTCATTTTATTCTGATTATCATTTCTTTGAATTTCAACTTTAAAGCATCCAGAACATTCCAAGGCTTTTACTTCGAGTATTGTAACAGGATAACTTATAGGCCCAATTGCAACTTTTGCTGCTTCTTTTTTATTACTGTCTAGCTCCCATTCCCTTATGCAGGCTCCAATAGAACTATTCCAAGAATATCCAGCAGGACCAAGACAGCCATGAGAATCTTTGTCTCCTCCGATTATATTTTGCGAATTTCCTTCTTTAATATAGGAGTAAGTCATTAAAGCGCCAAGTATTACAATGAGAATAGTAAGCATTAAAGTTAAGTCCAGATATTTATTTTTCATAATATACAAAGACCTAGCAGCTATTTAAATAATTTTATAACTTCAAATAAAATTGAAGTTAATAATTTTCCTCTAGAACTTCATAATAAGACTGAGGATGTTTGCAAGCAGGGCAAGAATCTGGAGCATCTTTTCCCTCATGGACATAACCACAGTTTCTACATTTCCATTTAGCTGCAGTAGGTTTTTTGAAAACCTGCTTCTTTTTTATGTTATCCAAAAGTTTTTTGTATCTTTTTTCATGCTGTTCTTCCACTTCTGCAATTTCCTTGAATGAAACTGCAACCTCATTAAAACCTTCTTTTCTTGCTATTTTTTCAAATTCAGGATATAGTGAACTCCATTCTTCTTTTTCTCCGTTTGCTGCTGCAAGAAGATTTTCTTCTGTTGTTGCTATTTTTCCGGCTGGGTAAATTGCTGTAATTTCAACTGGACTACCCTCTAAATATTTAAAGAAAACTTTTGCATGTTCTTTTTCATTTTCAGCAGTTTCTGTAAATATAGCTGAAATCTGCTCATAACCTTCTTTTTTTGCAACAGAAGCAAAATAGGTATACCGATTTCTTGCTTGAGACTCGCCTGCAAATGCCTTTAATAGATTTTTTTCAGTTTCACTTCCTTTTATAGATTTCATATACTTAATAAGGCGAAGGGGTTTTTATTCTTTTGGATTAGTCTTATAACTTAAAAACTTCCTCAATATGCTTTTTTTTAAGAACTTTAGTTATTTTATGCGCCAGTTCAAGCGAAGGGTTATATTTTCCCTGCTCTAGTGAAATAATTGTTTGTCTTGTAACCTCTACTGCAGTTGCAAGCTCTTCTTGAGTCATTCCTAACTGATTTCTATAAAAGGTTATTTTTGTTTTCATATTTGTAATCTGCCCAACTCTAATAAAATCTTAAAAGTATTTTATAAGAAATAAAATAAACTATAATAAGTCCGCAAATAAGATAAGACATAAACAAATGATATGGTATTGTTATTGTTGTTGCCTTTATTCCATCAAGTACAATTATCAAAAATGCAAATACTACTAAAGCAAGGAAAGTTATTCTCATTGCTTTGTTTGCAACAAATATCATCCTTTCATCAACTACTCTTTTCTGGGTATAAAAAAGCTGAAGAGTAACTACTGCTATCATTACAAAACCTATATAAGTTAACCAAGAGCCAACTGAACTAAAGCCCAGGAATTGATCGCTTATATCCAGATAATCCAGGTATAATCCAAGCAATATTACAAATATAGCAAATGCATACCTTGCAATTTCTCGTGATTTTATTTTAGGTTTGTTTTTCATTTTAATCTTTTCTATCCAGATACAGGTTAGACATTGCTTTAACCAAAAGACCAAATATTATTGCAGCAACTAAAAACCAGTCTACATTACTGAAATCATTTCTTACAGCAGATGAAGCAACTTGATAAGATACTCCGCTAACTAAGACTGAAAGTATAGCCCATAAAGCGTTTCTTTCTGCAATTGCTTCATGTTTTTTATCCCTTTCATCCTTTGAAAGTTTTGGCATAATTATTGCAGTATCAACTATTAATATAAGTGCAATTAAAATTGTTAAAACAATTTTTAGTTGAGATGTTATAGGAATAAATTGGATTATTGCGATTAAAACTAAAGCCACTGCCAGGTATAACCATCCTTGCCAGGTAGCAGGATATGCTCCCCATCCAAAGTATTTTCTTCTCTTGAACCATTGAGGTTTTGCTATCATTTTGTTTTTGTCTCCTTATGTTTAGCGTTTATGTAAAAATGCGTAAATTATAAAGCATTTTTCCAATACAGAAAATCTTCCTTATTTTCTGTCTAGTAAAATATTTACATATTTTAGATGTAAAATATATATTACATCAAGTATTTAAATCTTTCGATAAATGTAAGAAATATATTACATATATTTCTTAACCAGTAAAATATGAAAATTAAAAATATTTTCCTGTGTAAGAAATAGATTACATCTAGTTATATTAAACAAACAGAATAAGATTATTTATTAATATAAACTGCAAGAACCCTATTCTCATCAAGTGAGATATAATATGGGAGAAGTTTTTTATTTTGTCCTGAAGAATTCCTGTCTTTTGCAATTTCTGAAAGAAGAGGATCATGTATTTTTAACGAATCTTCCAAGATATTTATTATTCTTGTATTAAGTTTTCTAAAGAGAGTCTGATAGTCTGAATTAAATCTTGCATCTATTGATTCTCTAGATCCCTTTGAAGTCAGATAAAAATCATTTATCTCTGCAATCTTATTTCCATTTACATTTGCAAATGCAATCGCCACGATATTATCTGGTTTATATTTGCTTCCCTTTACAACTTCTTCGAGTAAAGATTCCTCAGGACTTGGAACATAATCCCTAGTATTTTCAAAAATTCCGCGGAAGTCTGACAAATCAAATCTGCTATGAGAATATATTGCTCTTTTTTCTTTTTCCATTAATAATAATTAATAGGGAAGTTTATAAATTTTTTATCAATAAAATATATATGTTTTATTATTTTTATTTACCCTTTTAATAATTAGAGAGGATAAAGAAAAATAAGCTGTATTTATAAGATGAAAGTTGATATAATTTAGTTCTAATCTAAAAATTATTTTTTTATATTATCTCGATTATCTCGCCAATATCTGCCTTTAGAGAGTATAACATCGGAGGCCTATATGAAACATTTTTGTTGATTCCTTGTTCCTTTAATATATTTAGAGATAAAAGTTTTTTTGCAAAATTTCTTTTATCAAATTCCTTACCAAAAACAATTTCATACATGCTTTGAATCTGACTTATTGTAAACTTCTCTGGAAGCATTGAGAATGCAACAGTAGTGTACTCAAATTTCCATCGGAGTCTCTTAAGTGCATATTCAGATATCTTTTTGTGGTCAAATGCAAGTTCTGGAAGTTTTTTTAATGAAAACCATTGTGCATCTGAACTGTCAGTTGAAGGAGATAACTTAATTTTTTCTGAATTAACAAGAGCCATATAAGAAACAGTAATTACTCTTCCTCGAGGGTCTCTTTTTGGATCTCCAAATGTATATAGCTGTTCTAAATAAACATCTTTTACTCCTGTTTCTTCTGCAAGTTCTCTTTTTGCTGCTTCATGCAAAGATTCATCGAGTTTTACAAAACCGCCTGGAATTGCCCATTTTCCCTTAAAGGGTTCTACTCCTCTTTTTACTAAAAGTAATTTTAAATCATTATCGTTGATTGTAAATATTACAATGTCAACTGTTACACTTGGTTTGGGATATTCATTAGCAGCCATTTTCAAGAGCAATTATATTTATTTCCTGCCAGTATTCATAGCCTCGTTTATACTGTTTTTTAAGACCTTTGTCCCTTAAATAGTTTATCCATTTTTCATCGTTTAAGATATTGTTAACTTTTAATGGAACTTTCATTTTTGCGAGTAGTTTCATTTTCATTTTCGGTTTTTTACTCAAAACCATATCCCAGCAAAGACTAGAGACATTTGTTATTATTACTCCACCCGGACTCAAATATTTCCCGCCTTCATGAACAATATGATTGAGAAGTCCAATTCCTTCATAAGGATTATCATCAATACTTTTTGGCCTTGGAACATAAGGAGGATTACATATTATCAAGTCGAATTTCTGGCCATTTAATTTTTTAATTCCATCACCTACATAAAAAAGAGCCCTTGAATCTTTTATATTATCCATTGCACATTTTATTGCATAAGGATTTATGTCATTTATTAAAATAGACTTTATTTTTTTATTTTTTTTCAAAAGATATTTGCTCAAGTATCCAGAACCACATCCGATTTCAACTACTTTTTTAAAATCATCTTTATTTTTTAAAAAATCTTTTAGAGCTTTTGCAAAAAGAATAGTATCAATTGAAGGACACCATACGTTAATGTGGGATGAATCTGTGGAAACTCCTATATTATCATACTCAACTGTTCTTTTTGAGGAGGAATAAAGAGAAAATAAAGTATCTCGAAGAGTTGGATTTAATCTCGAAATTCGATAGTTGTCTGTCATTAAAACTGGATCCTTAAAACTGCAAACATATAATTTTTCATCAGAAGTATAAGTTATTATCCTTCTTCCGTTTTTTCTGTCTTTACCCATCACGCTTGCAAGTTCAACGCCATTTGCAAATATATCTTGTTTTTTTAAATCACTAGAAACTTTAATTATCATACATAATTGTAATTAATACACTATATATAAAGTTTTTTAAAAAGTCTATAAAATAACATCAGTTGATAAGAACTGAGAAGTAGTTCCCTTAAGAATTCCCCTTAATATTTCCTTATTTTGAGGAGATTCTTTTGCTGCAACAAGAGTTCTTATTGAGAACACTCTTAATGCGTCTGTAATTGATAATGTTCCTTCTGCTGAGTCTTTTCTTCCTGTAAACGGGAATGAATCAGGCCCTCTTTGACATTGACTATTTAGATTAACTCTACAAACTTGATTTACCAACGGATCTATTAATGCTCCAATCACTTCTGGATCTTTTCCAAAAATACTTGCCTGTTGACCTACTTCTGAATTATCCATATATTCAAGAGGTTCACTAATATTATCGAATGGAACAATTGGAACAACAGGACCAAACTGTTCTTCATGATAAACTTTCATTTTAGAATTAACTGGGTATAATACTGCTGGTGAAAAAAATGTGTGATCTATTACTCTTCCGGTTAAGTTTACTACTCCTGCTCCATTTATCTGAGCATCTTTTACCAAATCATCAAGATATTGTGTTTTTCCTGCTTCAGGTAAAGGAGTTATAGTTACTTTATCCTGCCAAGGCATTCCATGGCCCAGACCATCAACTTTTTCTGAAAACTTTTTTACAAATTCATCTGCTATTTCTCTCTCAACAAATAATACTTTGAGTGCAGTACATCTTTGACCATTATAAGACAAACTTCCCTGAACACATTCATTTACAGCAGACTCAAGATCTGCATCTTTTAAAACAATTCCTGGATTTTTTGCACCAAGCCCAAGTACACATCTTAATCTATTTGGTTTTGGATGTTGTCTTTCTATAGCATTTGAAACACCACAAGAACCGATAAATGCAAGAACATCAATGTTTCCTGATTTCATCATAGGACCAATTATTGTTTTACCATCACCATAGATAGTATTAAGAACTCCTGGGGGAAAACTTTCCTGATAAGCCTTAAGTAAAGGCTCATGCAAAAGAACTCCATATTTAGAGGGTTTGAAAACAACAGTGTTTCCCATTATTAATGCAGGAATTAATGTCGTGTAAGTTTCATTTAAAGGATAATTATAAGGACCCATACAAAGAACTTTTCCAAGTGGTGCTCTTCTTATTTGTGCCATAATTCCACCTTCTCTTTGAAATCTTGAAGACTGTTCATCTAAACCTTTTAAAGCTTTGATTGTATCTTTGACATATTCAACAGTTCTATCAAACTCTTTTGCAGAGTCAGGATAGGTTTTTCCAATTTCCCACATCAAAAGATTAACAACATCTGATCTTACTGCAGTCATTCTTTCCAAGAATCCTTCAACATGTTTTATTCTTCCTTCAACAGGCATTGTTGGCCAAACTCCTTTTCCATTATCATAAGCCTTTACAGCTGCATCAAGTGCTTGCATTGATTCTTCAGGAGTTAACATTGGATAACTTCCAAGAACTTTTTGTTCGATCTTATCTCCGTCTCTAATACAAATAGGAGATAGAACTTCTTGTCTTGCTCCAGACCATTCCCTTAGTTCTCCGCCAATTAAATATTTAGTCTGATTAACCGGACTTACCTTATATTTGTCAGGTATTTCTTGTTCTGTTGGGAAAAAAACGTTTGTCATTATTTTTTATCGAGTTTTAATCAATTTATAAATCTTTTGCTTTTGTTGTTACTTTATAGTTATTATTTTAATGGATTCTCTAAAACTAACCATCTTGAAGGATTTTCAACATATTCTTCTAAACATATATTTGATTCAGAATTAGAATATCTTATCCTTATTTCATTCAATACATCAAAAGCATGCTTATCTGGAGAAGGTATATTATTTGATCTAAAAAAATAACTTTCATATTGTGAAATTATAATAAGACATGGATTTGTCCTTTCAATTAATTGATTCCATTCATCTGAAACCTCTTGTTTAACTGCTTGAAGTTGAGAAGGATCTGATTCTATTCTTCTCCATAATTCCCTAGTTTTGTCAGGAGAAACAGAATCATAGTGATCATCAAAGAATTCATCAAAACCTATCTTGTCTAGATATTTTCCTGCAATCATATCATCTAAAGGATGATTTGCAATTATCGCATGAACCTTTTCTGGAAGAATTGGAATAGCTTTTTTAAGAGTAGCTTTAATTGGCCTTATACATGCAGGCAATATTTGGCTGTATTGTTCCTGAATAGTTGCCAAAGATTTTGTATTTGGTTCAACAACATATAATTTCCCATTAAATCCATAGGATTTTAGCCCATTACCTATTTTATTAACACTTCCTGGTGCAATTTCAACAAGAGTTCCTTTTTTCTCCAGATTATATTGTGAAAATATTTTATACCAGATATTTCCTACATAAGATTTCCAATTATTATTTCCAGGAATATATCCTAAACCTACACTCTCACATGTATCTGCTATATTAGACATTTTTTATAATTATTAATTTCAGAACTCTTCTACTCAACAAAAATAAGATTATTCAATGGTTTTTAAATGTTCTTAAAACAGGTTTTCATCAGGCTCCATCTAAAAATTTATAAAGGCTTTTTAGCAACCCCTTAGCGGACAATATATACAATGGCAGAAGAAAATAACACCCAGAAAAAAACTCAAAATCATCCGATCGCAAGTCTCGAAGCTAATTTGACATTGGCTGCAGCATATTGCAAGCAATGTGAAATAAGAGCAAAAGATCCATCTATTGATTTACAATCAAAAACAATGGAATATGCTGGAAAAGTAATTGAAGATGCAAGAAATTATGATCTTAATACTCCTGCAACTGATTCTTTGAACCAGGTATACAGGCTTATAAGACCATTTATATCAGATTTAATTTCTGAACTGGATGAGTACAAAGATAAAAAAGAAATTGGAAATTTACTTAAAAGATTTGTAAAATATTCTAAAGAAAAAAGAGAAATAAGTCTTCCTGAAGAAATATCTCCTGTAATGGAAGCAATAGTTACTGCAAGTTCTTATAATGCTGAGGAATTAAAAGAAATAATTGGAAAGGGGCTTGAGGATCTTGTTCTTGGACTTAAAGGATATGACAAAAAAGAATTAGTCAGAACACTTAGAAATAAAAGTAAAAAACTAAGAAATGGAGATAAAGAACAAGAGGAAATAATTGATCGCATGAAAAATTTTACTGTATATTGCAGTAATCAGGCAGGCTATTGTGATCAATGCAAAGAAAATAGAAATAATCTTGCTGAATCAGAAGAATTATTAAAGGCACTAAAAGAAAATGCAGATAAGTTAAGCAAAGACACAAAATATGCTTTAAGCTGGTTTTTGGATCTTGCTGCAAGTATTGGAGACAACTTAACTGATGAAGAATTTGAAGGTTTAAAATCACAAGCTCTTGAAGGAATTAAATCTAGAACTAAAAATAATAATCCTCGGACTTCTTATGCTCCTGTTATTAATCCATTTACACTTACAAGAGAAGAAGAACCTTCCAGGACTAATGAAGACCATGCTTCTATTTTTTCAGATAAAAACAGTCCTGAAAAAAGAGAAGCAGATAACATGGAGGGTTTTCTTGAATTGTGTTTAGGAGAAGCTGAAAATAAAAAAGAGCCTCTTAAATCCAATGATCAACCCCTAGCTCTGGATGATGATTTTCTTCTTACACCATTTGATGAAGCTAAAGATCATGATGATAATTCTGGGCAAGTTATAGCTCTAGATACATCTGATTCAGATCTTAGCCTCGGAGGATCAGATATTAATTTAACTGATAATTATATTGATCCCATAGAAGATGATGTACTTCTAGCACCTCTTGAAGGTGAAGACCATGGATCGATTGTTCTTGATACTGGAGACTCGGACTTAAGTCTTGGAGATTCAGATATTAATCTAGGCGGAGACTCAGTGATTAGTTTAGATGGTGGTTCTGATATTGCTATTGGAGGAAATTCTGGCATAAGTCTTGTTGATCCTAGTGATTCTGGACTTAATTTAGGGGTGCCTGAGGATGATTGGCTTTTGACTCCGCTTGAAGATAAAGATGATGAAGATGTCCTAGGGGTTATTTCTTTAGATCCAAGTGATTCATGGATTGATATTGGAGGGGACTCTGGTATTAATCTTGTTGATCCAAGTGATTCTGGACTTAGTCTTGGAGATTCAGATATTAATTTAGTTGATAATTCAAAAACTTCAGTAGAGGATGATTTTCTTCTAACTCCATTAAATCTTGAAGATCATGAAAATAATTCTGATGGATCAATTGTTCTTGATACAGAAGAGAAAAGAGATAAGGACAACAATCGGAATGATTCTTTATTTGGAAATTTGTTTAGAAAACTCTTTTAAATTATTTCTTTGTTAAAACATGCAGAGGTTTATTAGAAATTCTTACTTCAAGATTATCTCCATTATTAAAACCATAAGCTTTATTTGAGTCTATTGCAACAATTCCGCCACCATATTTTTTACCTTCAAAAAATATTGATTCTCCTGGAAGTATTTCCCCACTTAAAAGAGTTGGTTGATATAAATTTCCAAAATAAGGTTCTCTTACTAAAAATGCAAGTTTTCCTTTTTCATGATTAAATGGCTTTCCTCCTGCAGATCTATACCAGGCACTGCTTCCTCCTGCAGTTGCAACTAAAACTCCAGAACTTCTTTGTTCTTCTTCATTTCCCCTGTATTTAAGAACATAACGTGATGTTGCAAATTGCACTTCAGTACCTATATAGATTTCATTAATTGCTCTTTCTTTTATTACATGACCATTTTTTATTGCAACTGCTCTTTCTTTGTCAAGAACATTATAATTCCCAAGTAAGATTTCGCTTAAAGAATCAATTTCATCATCTTTTAGGCTTGTTAGTGCTCCTTCACTATATTCAGGTTCTGAATTAATTCCAAGCAAAGGAACATCTTCAATATAATGTGCTGTTCTAATAACTGTTCCATCTCCTCCTGCAGTTATTACTAAGTCTCTATCTGCAAAATGCTTGAATTCCAGATCCCTGACATTGATTAATTTATTTTTTATTCCTACTTTACTAATTAATCCTTTTATGCTTTCTACAGCAGAAATATGCTGCTCTGTAAGTTTTTCGCTATAAACCAATAGTATATTTTTAAACATTTTAACTTCCTATATTTAATTTTTGCACCAAAGTAAGATTTAAATATTTATTGTTTTCCTTTGGAAAATCTTCCCTGAAATGACAGGCCCTGCTTTCTTCTCTTAACAAGGCACTTTCAATTATTACATGGGCAACTTCAACTATATTTCTTACCTCTAAAAAATCCTTTGTTACTTTGTAACTCCAATAATATTCTTTTATACTTTTTTCAAGAGACTTAATTATATCAAGTGCAGCAACTAATCTTTCTTTACTTCTTGACATTCCACAAAGGGCGTTCATTGTTCTTCTGACTACTTCCCAATAATATCCAACAGTTATTTTATCTCTGGATTCTTTCGCACTTCCTGTTCTCCAAAGAGGAATTTTTATTGATTCTGGACTTTTTGTTTGTGATAAGAAATGCTTTGCTGCAAGCTCTGCAAATAAAATACATTCAGGACCTGAATTACTTGCAAGCCGAGTTGCGCCATGCAGCCCTGTGTAAGATGTTTCTCCAAGAACATAGCATCCGTTTATTTCAGTTTCACTATTTTTTCCAACTAAAACTCCTCCATTAGAGTAGTGTTCTGCATAAACAACAGGAACAGGCTCTTTTGTTATATCATATCCGTGCTTTTTACAAAATTCATAAGAGTTTTTAAAATCATTTTTTAATCTTTCTTTATCTATTTTTGTGCAGTCAAGCCAAACATGTGAAAGTCCATTTTTTCTCATCTCAATATCCTCTGCCCTTGAGACTACATCTCTTGTTGCTTTTGATCCCATTGGATCATATTTTAAAACAAAGTCCTCACTTGAGTTCATTGAAAGTTTGAGAATTGCTCCTGCTCCTCTTAATGCTTCTGTTAGTAAAAATCTTCTTTCAGTTTCATTTGTTGCAGAGGGATCATAAAAAACAGTAGGATGAAACTGAATAAATTCCATATTTGCAAGTGGGAGTCCTCTTCTATAACACATTGCAAAGCCATCTCCTGTTGCAACATCAGGATTTGAAGTATAAAGGAATGTTTTTCCAAGACCTCCTGTTGCAACAAAGGTTGCTTCACACTCCACAGTTTTTACATAATCATTTGTTATATCATAAACATAAAATCCAAAGCAGATATCATTTCCTGATTTTTTTTCTTGTAATTTATCTTTTGTTATAAGATCAATTACCATATGATTTTCATATATAGTTATATTTGGATGATTAATAATTAGGTTTCTCAAAGTTTCCATAATTGTCTTTCCTGTTGTGTCTTTTATATGAAAAATCCTATTTTTCGAGTGCCCTCCTTCCCTATGAAGATCAAATTCTCCATCCTGCAAATCAAATTTTATTCCTCTTTTAATTAACCATTCAATTACATCTGAATAAAAATGTTCTGCACAGTATTTTACAATTTTCTCATCATTAAGACCTTTTCCAGCTGCCAAGGTCTCTTTTACATGAAGATCAAAAGAATCATTTGTGAAGTTTGGAATTTTAACTGCTGTAAGTCCTCCTGCAAGAAGATAACTACTGCAGTCTTCAGTTAATTTATTTTTTATAAAGAGTGCAACCTTTTTCCCTGCATCTGCAAGTTCAAGCGCAACTGCTGCTCCTGCAAGCCCTGCTCCGATTACTCCGCAATCTGCTTTTATTAAATCATTTGGCATCTTATTCCTTGGTCTTTTCAAAAAGCTTGTTTACCAAAGATCTTGCGCTATCAAATCTTTCTTTATAATTTCCAGAAATTGTTACAAAATCAATTCCTCTATCTTTATACATTTGTTTTAGAATTTCATTGTTTTTCATTCTTACTTCTTTTTCACCTTTATTTCTAAGTCCATCAGGAACCCATTTTACATCAGGTTCAAGATATATAACAAGATCATATTTTTGTTTTTTAGCTATTTCATCGATCAAATTTGATCTTTCACCATTAAAATACATATCAAGATAATACTGAGTTATTACTGCTTCGCTATCTACAAACAAAACCTTATTACTAGTTTCTGCTTTTTTATCTTGTAAAAGAAAATGCTCCATTGCAATCTTATCAAACATTTCTACTGTCAATTGATTCTTATATTTATCACAATAATCTCTTCCTACTTCTTGTACAAACTCAGTATTATAGAATTTTGCAAGTTTTTTTGTAAGAGTTGATTTTCCGCAACTTTCTGTTCCAACAATTGCAACTCTCTTTGTAAAATATGATCTTACAGTGTTTGGCAGTTTATCCCAGTTATCATAAAGATTTATTCTTAAATCGGTTGCAGATGTAGTGACTGTTTTTCTTTTATCGTCGATTACAATATGTTTTGAATTTGGATAATATTTCTTAAAAATTTCATCATAAGAGTGTTCTGAACTAAAAACAAAATCAATCGGTTTTCCAATAGCTTTTTTAATCATTTCTGCACCTTTTTCCCAGTTATAATCTTTATCCCACTGATCATCTTCAATATGAATTATTTTTACATTTTCAAGATTATTTAGAGATTCTCCAATCCAAGAGAGCCTTACATCTGCCGGAATATATTTTATCCCATCTCTTTCGCATAATTCGCGATCCCGATTTTTTGATGAAGATACAATCACATATAGTTCATCCACCTGATTTGATGCATCCATTATTGTATAAATATGGCCTTGATGAAATGGTAGATATTTCCCACCAATAAATCCTACTGTTTTATTTTCCATTTTGTTCTTTTTCAAGCTTCCTCCAGTTATAATATCCATAAAGAGCATTTACTAAAAATGCTGTCCACATAACAAGCATGCTGACTTGGTTACCATCTCTTAAAAAGATGTAAACCCACATTACAATAGACCAAACATCAACCATTATCCAGTAAAACCATTGGTCTGAATATCTTTTTGTTAGAAAAACTGTAGCAATAATTGAAAAAATAGTTGTCGTTGAATCAATAAATGGAAGTGTTCCATGTATTGCTTTTAAAAGAAGGCCAAAAAAGTATAAGGCAATTAGAGATACTATAAACCAAAATATTTTATCTCTCCATTTTAAACTTTTTACAAGTACTCTTTCTGAAACATTTATTTTTTTATAATTTTTTTTCCAATAATAGATTCCTGGAAAGGTCATTGGAAGGAAAAATAACATGTTTAGACCAACATCACCATAATAAGCACTTTGCCATGCTACATAAGAGTAAGCAAGAATATTTATTATTCCCCAATAAAAACTGCTGATTTTTCCCTTGGCAGTTAATACTACGCAAAGCATTCCTGTAATTGAAGCTGTAAGGCCTATCCAAGTATCATGCCACGCGAAAAACAAGCAGATATTGATTATTGTGAATGAAACTAACCAGATTTTCTCAAATGTTGTCCAATCATTAAAATAATTTTTAATACGGGTAGATCTTTTCAATTTTTGTTCTGAATTTGTTTTCATATTTTGAATTTTGTTTTTAATTTTTTATCTAGATTAATTAGATAATCTCTTCCAAAATTATTGTTTTCAAGACCCTTTATTAATGTTTCTGGAAGATCATTTTTTATTTCTTTTGAGCATGAAGCCGCACCCATTGCTATTGCTGCAACTGTATCTACATCTCCTCCAAAATTAACACAAGTTTCAAGAACTTTTGAAAGAGAGTCTTCTTTTTGAATCGCAGTTATTCCAGCCATAACTGCCATGAATCCTTTTGCACCAACTTCCCCTTTCCAAGGCAAATTCCAGTTACCTGGAACATAGTTAGAAATGAATTTACCTAAATTTTTCTTTTCTCCAAGATCATAAATAAAATAGTGTGACATTAATGCTGCTGCAACTGCGGCATCCATTCCACCCGAGGTATTATGAGTAATTGATCCTTGAAATTTAACATAATCTATTAATTGACCTATATCTGGCAAAAACCCTAGTGGAGGAGCACGCATTGCACCTCCATTTTTATCACTATTAGGCTTTATTTTTTCTAAAAATTCCTTTCCTGATTTTATTTCCTTTAAAAATAAATAAAAAGCTCCTGCATAACCTTCTCTTTCATCTCTTTTAAAAACTTCAACAAATTTATTTGCAATGTTTAATTGAGTCCATTCTTTATTCTCGAGTAATAATTCTGCAATTCCTATACTCATCTGAGTATCATCAGTATATCTACCATTACCAATATCATATTTTTGATGTTTACGATAGGAACTTAAATCATTAAATTTTTCAATTATTTCTCTTGGAACATATTCAAATCCTGCACCGTATGCATCGCCTATAGCAATTTCCAGTAACATTTTAGCTCCTTACAAAATCTATAATTTTATTTTTAAGGTCCAAATCAACATCGCAACTTACAAATCTATTTTTAGAAACTTGTTTGAATTTTACATAAGGCTCCTCAAGTCCTGCACTAACGGTTAGAACATCATACATTGCACATTTGGTTTTTGGAGGATGATCTATCCAGGAGTCTGTATTTGTATAATCTAGCCATCTTACTGCACTTTCATATAAAAAATTGCCAAGAGGACTTACATTTAACTTGGCGAGCTCATCTTTTGTAAATGATATCTTATCTGAGTCTTCTTTTGTCACCTGATAAATATTCCAAGGCTCCTCTTGAACTCTTTTCCAGGATTCTATATCGGATTTAAAATTGTGAGAGTCAATACAACCACCCATAACATAAAGGTCTTTTACATTTTTAATAGTCGGATTTATCTCTAACTGTAATGCAATATTTGTCAAAGGACCGATACAAATTAGTTTAGTATTTTTTGTATAAGTTGGATAAGGACTGTTCTTAAAGGATTCTTTTAATTCTTCCTCGGTTAATGCAAGTTTTTCAAATCCAGTCCAGTATTTTTTAATAGAAGATTTAGGTCCTGCAACTCCTGCAGTTATTGGAATATCTACTCCTAAAAGTCTTTCGAGTTTTCGTGTAATCCTTGCTCTAATTTCTGTATCTCCATGGGTTAAAGTTATTCCAACTAGATTTGAATTTGGATTTTTAATTGCATATGTTAATGCAAACAAATCATCAACATCTGTTCCTGCATCTGAGTCTATTATTATTCTTTGTTTCATTTTAGACTCCTGCTCCCAGTATTCTCATTTTTTCTTCTTCTGCGCTTTTGTAAAATTTAGAATTCTTATATTCCAGAGTCTGTTTTCCAAATTCCCTTTTAAATCTCTCAATAATTTTTTTCTCTTGCAGATAATTTGCTACTGAAGCTGGAACCATAGGTTTCCAATTTCTATCTTTTGCAATTTCTATTCTTACTTTTGAAGAGTTTAATTCAGACTCTTTAAACTCCGGGACTATTTCAAAAGGATGTAAAATTTTGTAAGTGTCTTTTAAAATTTCAGTTACGTAGGCATTTCCAGTAATAAAATAATCTAAATTTCCAAAATGACTAATAACTGCAGATTTCCATTTTTTATCGTTTCCAAAATCAATAAGCTCAATGAAAGAATAATTTGCAAATTTTGAAGACAAAAAAGTTTCAATCATCTCTATTGACTCTTTTGCGCTAAAAGGATTTCTTAGATCATATTTATTTGAACTCCCAATTCCAATAATAACAGAATCTGAATTTCTGCAAACAGATTCGAGTAAAGCAGAGTTTCCATTATGAAGAGGCTTAAATCTTCCAATTAAACCAACTCTTCCAAACTTAGTATCCATTTTATTATCCAACAACCCTCTTATAATTTTGGCTCTGTTCATATTTTAAAACAAGCTCTTTAGAATGCTCAGATAAATTTTGGAATTCTCTTTCTTTTAGGTAAATACAAAGAATAACTGGATGGCTTTTAAATGCCCAAACAGCGTCAGAATTCTTCTTTTCAGGTTCATAAAAAGGTTTATCCAAAAGATTTGCTATGTCTTCAATTGTAAGCACTCTTGCATTTTTTGCATCTTCATCTGGATGAGGCATTAACTTTCCAACTCCAACTCCTGTAAAAGTTATGCTTGAAACAAATGCCCTTGGATCTTGCTCAGGATAAGATAAGACACATAATGGTTTGTAAAACGGCTTATCTACAATAAAATCAAGACCTGTCTCTTCAAGTCCTTCTTTTATTGAATTTTTATGAAAGTGCATTTTCTCTGCCATTCCTCCTGGAATTGCAAGTCCAAAAGGAGGAAATTTTCTTTCAATAAGCACTAATCCTCCATTATATCTTACAAGTAGATCTGTTGCACAGTAAGGGCCTTCATACTTATCTTTTAGATATTCTTTAAATGTGGGATATATTTTTTTATCTGGATTTGGCATTTTATTCTCCTGGATTATATTTTGTCATCTTCTGCAAAATCTCCTGTTTTAATTCAAGTTGTTTTTCTGTTGGCTCATAAGGCAATATGCTTTCTCTTAAATCATATCCAAATGCAGTTTTACTTGTGATAATTATTGGGGCAGACTGGACTCTTTTCCATACACTGTTTTGAAATTTCATACTGAATTCTTCTATGTCTTTTACAAATTCTTTTGGATTATCAACTCCCCATCTTTTCATTAGCTCGTATGAAAGTCCTTTTGGATTTTTTACAAGTCCATCAAAATATTTATCCAGATGTTTATCAAGTGTTCCTTTAAGATACATTTCCATTAAATCAGCTGCACTTGCCTTTTTGTAATCAGTCATTGCCTCAGTTATAGCACAGTGATATCCAAATTTCATTGGATCAAACTGTTTTTCCTTAAGTTCAGCAGTAGGCATTATCTGATCCTTTTTAAAATTCCAAAGTCTGTCTGGAAAAAGAATTTCAGGTATAACTTCATCATGGAATATTTCTTGGTTCACATACTTTGACATTTCCATTATTTCTGTTTTTGTAAGATCTGCAATAGGACAGATTGCTCCTCTCATATCTCCATCAAGAGTTCCATATCCGAGTATTACTTCAAGTTTGTTTGCATTGCAAGTATAAATTCCATTACACATTGCAGCAATATTTGAAAGAACAGGGATAGATCTGATTTTCGCTTGTAAATTTTCCTTATTTAAAACCGATAATTTTTTTCCCAAACCTTCTTCTAGTAATTTTGCATTAACATCAACAAGTTCTTGTATTGGAATTACATGATACTGTATTCCAAGTTTTTGTGCTGTAAATTCTGCAGAATCTTTTGTTTTTTGACTGTTATATTCTGTTGGCATATTTATTGCTATAACATTTTCCTTTCCTCTTGCAATTACCAAAAGAGCAGTAACAAGTGAACTATCTACTCCTCCTGAAAGGCCAGTTACAGCTTTTTCTCCATAAAGACTTTCGAGTCCTCTGATTATTGCATGGTATTTTTGAACTATCTTGGGTTTTTCTTTTCTTATTTTTGGTTTTCCAAGATTTTCTGTATCAACAAACATTAGTTGAGGCCTGTAAGCTTCTTTTGCAAAATCCACAGGCATTCCATCTTTATTATAAACTGTTGTTCCTCCATCAAATGTAACAATGTTTTTTCCATTATTCTGAACTCCTGTACAATTTACATAAAAAAACGGAACAAAAGAATTATTACATTCCTGTTTTAAAAACTGAACTCTTCTATCTCTTGCACCATTCTTTCCATAAGTCCAGGGTGATGCAGAGAGATTAACAATAAATTCTGCTCCATTATTGATTAGAATCTTTGTTGGATTTAGTGAGTTTAGGTTTCTTCTATAGTCTTCACACCATAAGTCCTCGCATAATTCAAATCCTACTGGAACTTTCTTTTTAGTCCCATCTTTTTGTGTTGTCTCAATTAAAAATGGTTGAAGCAGTTCTTCTAGTGAACAATTAAATTCCTGAGCAATATCAACTGTTGAAAAAAAGTATCTTTCATCATCAAATATCCTATAGTTGGGAAGGTTTGTCTTTGCTTGTATTCCTGCTGGCAAGAATTTTGTTTCTTTTAATCTTTCTGCAGGCTTACCATTTTGAAATACATAAACTGCATTATATTTTCTTGTTCTTCCGTCTTCATTTGGATGGATTGATTTTAATCCTGTTCTTTTATTTATTTCTTCAGTTGGATCAACATAGACATTTCCATAAGCAATTGCAATTCCATTACTTGCTTTTCTTAATATTTCATTTTTCGCAATTAAATCCTGGCAAGATTCTTCATTTGTCCATTTGTCTCCAAGAAGATATCCTCCAACGCAAAGTTCTGTAAATGAAATTAAGTCTGCTCCTTGTCTTTTTGCTTCTTCGATCATAGGTATCATCATTTTTTCCAGATTTTTTTTAGGCATTCCTGGAACAACTTCAATTTGAGCAAGTGCTATTTTCATGGTTTTACCTGTCCTCCTCTAGCTTTTCCAGAGGTATTCCTTTTAGATTTGGAAGCAACTCTTTTATTCGAGTAGTTAGGTCATTTCTTTTTATATAATCTGCAATTTTTTTATCCATAAAGTCCTTGTAATTCCAATCATTTACCATTGCAGCCCGGACAAAAGTTCCACTCACATACATTGGTTTTCTTGTTCTTACATTTTTTCCATCAATATTTACCTTTTCTACATAAAGCATTTCACTTTTTGGAAAGACTTCTTCTGGTTGCAATATTTCATATCTAATTGTATCTCTTTATTTCACTCCACCTTCAAACTGATTTTTTCTGTAAATATTTAAGTCATATTGGTTATTGCTTATGACCTCTGTAAATGGATGATTTATTTTCCAAAGATGATTAAACCATGCATTATCATCTCCAAAATCAGGAAGTGGTTTAATCTCGTAGTTTTTACAATGTCCTTTTAGAGCAAGTTCGATCATATCCTGTCTTTCTTCTATTTTAAAAGGATTTTTTTCATTGAACTTATTTGAGCTTCCAAGATTAACTTTAACAAAAACACTTTTCTTGCAAAGTTCTCTAAGCATATTTGTGTGATTTATATGAGGAGGATTTGCCCTCATTATTGTTACAACTTCTCCAAATATTTTATCATCTGGAAGAATTCTTTGATAATCATCAACAGCTTCTCCTGCATGAGCATATTTGTATTGCAAAAATTCTGGAATATCTAATTTATAAGTCATAATATTCCCTCCAATATATCTTTAGTTTTTACTAGCTTTGCACCTGCTGAAACCATTTCATCTAAGGCAGTTGAATTTTGTACTGAACCTTTAACTCCATCAGTTACAACATAACATTGCACTTTCATTTTTTGTAGTCCTATAACCGCTGCTTTTACACTTTTCTCTGTTTCAACTCCATAAACAACTGCGCTTTCTGGTTTTGCAATTTCCAAGAAAGCTTTTGTATTGGGATTTGTAAAAACATCATAACTTTGTTTTTCAAAATAGATTCCATTAGGTAGCCAGTATTCTGCATAAACTTGATCGAGTTCATCAATTGCACGATTCATTCTTTCGAGTTTTAAATTACCCAGTAAAACTGGATGATTTGACAAAACGGTTTCAGGTATTTTTGAGTTTTCTTTTAGTTGAGACTTATCAATGCTTCCTAACACAGGAACTCTATTCTTTTTTGCGTAATCTGTAAGCAACTTCAAATTAGGTTTGATTAGTTCTGAATCAGGAACATAAAGAGCTCCATCTTTATTCATGAAACATTCTTGAGTATCTGTATCATAAAAAACCCTCATTGTAATTTTCCCTCCAAAACATCCTTTGTTGTTATCAACTTTGCACCTGCTGCTACCATTTCATCAAGTGCTTTTTTTCCAAATAAAGGGTCAATCTTTCCTGTAAAGTCAATATCAACTTCTTCAATTGCATCAGTTACAACATAGATTCCAAGTTTTGCACTCCACTCATCCCTATATTTTGCAGTTGAAAGTACTGCTGCTTTATCACAATAATCTGTTGCAAACCCATCAAAGAGAATATTTTCAACTCCATCTTCTAAAAGCAATTTCAAGGCTTGTTTAAAATTAGGATTTGTGTTTACATCATAACTTTGTTTTTCAAAAATTATCTGAGCATCAGATTCTACATATCGCTTTAGTTCTTCCTGTGTATAAACCCTTATACCTAGCATCGGGCCATCTTTACTTCTAATATAAACATCTCTTTGAGGCTCAAGTTCTGGAAGTCTTAATTGACCAAAAGTTCCATTCATACAGTGATCTTCAAACACTCCGCCTTTATTTCTTATAAGTTCTGCGTCTTCATAAAAATGCCGGTCAACTGAACCAAGTATTCTCAAATTATTCTTTAGTGCATAGTTGTGTATTGCAAATATATTTGGAAGCATTTCTTCTGCTCCGTAAGCCTTACTTGTCCAAGGTTTATTTGCATGAACAAACAAAGCTCCTGTTCTTAGTGCAAAATCAGGTTGCACATCTGTTTCATAAATTGCTGTTTTTGATTTCATTTTAGTATGTACACCTCTCAAATTTATATTTAGCAGGATCATATTCAAAGATTTTCATGAACCTTTCTATATCTTCTTTTGATCCAGTTGCTTTTGCAGGATTATCACTTAATTTTACTGTTCCATATCCATTTGCTTCTGTTGCCTTTGTTACCTGTGATAGTGCTTTTATCCCTAGATCGTTTGTAGCATTAGTTCCCCAACCTGCTACTTGAAGAATTTTTCCCCTATAGGTATTATGTAAATCCACCATTTTG
Organism: uncultured archaeon; assembly: GCA_902385625.1. Lineage (GTDB taxonomy): Archaea > Nanobdellota > Nanobdellia > Pacearchaeales > GW2011-AR1 > ARS1285. Next base: position 58,246 of record CABMGE010000010.1, read on the forward strand.
TCTACACATAATCCATCACTAGGAACAAATAATTTTTTTCTAGGATCTATATTTTTTTCTTCATAAAATCTTATTTGCTTATCTGTAAATATTTTTGGAACTCCTGAATCTTGTCTACAACCTTTGTAATCTTCTGCTTGTTTTTGAGTCATGTCTTTAAAGAAAAAATCACTTCCATAAGTATCTGTTAATGCAATAGATAAATCATAGCCATATTCATCCCACCATTCAGTTAAAACCTGATTATGAGATGCTCTTATCTCATCATCATTTTTATGCATTATTCCAGACATTACCATAAATAATTCATGAGCCATTGTTCCAGAAGGTTTTAAGCCATATTTCATAGCAAGAAAAACATTTGAAGTTCCTACTAATTGCTCAGGATTTTCTTCTAACATTCTTTTAAGAACATGATCTTGCCATAATTTGCTAAATCTTCTTCTTGTCCCAAATTCTATATATTTTAATCCAGAATTTTCATTTATTATATTTAATTTGTAATCAAGTCTTTGATTTCCCGTATTATATAAGTTTTCCAATTCTTCTTTAGAAAAATTTTTGATTAATGCCCTATAATAAAGTTCATTTTTTATTGCGAGTGAAGGAGTCTCCCAATAGATTGCTTCTGACCATTTACCAGGAAATTCAATCTTGAATTGTCCATCTCTTTTTTCAAGATTATAATTTGGAAGCCTAAGACTCGCTAAAAAATTCAAATAATCTTCATTAAATAATCTTTTTCCATTATTTTTTTGAGTTCTTAGATAATCTAATTCTTCAGGTTTTGCTTTTAATTCTCTGACAGAATCTAATTCTTCCCTTAAATCTTTTTCGTTTATGATCTCTGCTAATTTTATATCAGTCCTATTTTTATATGCATATTTAACAGGAACATCTTTGTATCTATTAAATACGAATTGTCCCATTGTTAATTTGTAATGGTCTGTGTCTAATACTGAAGTTATTATTGGTTCTATCATTTTAATTCCAACCTCCGCATTTTAATGCCTTATAGAGTCTCTCTGTATTTTTGTAACCTGTTGCATTTCTTACCCATGGAACTATAACTTTTCTTGCATCAGTGTCCACAGTTATTGGACAGGGTACAGGATAGGCTGCTCTAAATGCTATATAAGGATTATTGCTTTCTCTTCTAACTGTTACAAAAGAGAGTTTCTCTAGTGCTTTTGCTACATTTTTAAGTCTAAGTCCGTCTGCTGTTCTTTGTGGTTTTGGTAACATTATCTTCTTCCTCCAACTTGTTTTAAAGTTAAATAACATCCATCTCTTTGATCGCATTCATATCTTACATCGTCCCAGTATTCCTTGTATCTTCTTACAAGTTCAGTTTTTACTTTAGGCTTTATTGCATTTGGAAGAGATATGCTAATACCTCCACCATTGAAATTTTCAAGCAAATATGCGTCTATTCTTGATTCAAGCTGATTTACTTCTGTACAATCTGCTTGTGTTAATTCAAGTGCCTGACTAGGACTTACTACCATATTTAATTCCACTCTCCGTTTCTGAGTGCCTGATAGATTTGATTTGAATTCTGATATCCCATTGCTTCTTTTACCCATGGAACTACCATTCTTCTTGCATCTGTACTTGCAGCGATTGGACAAGGTACTGGATATGCTTCTCTAAATGCAACATAAGGATGATTTGCTCCTCTTCTTATTGTTACATTATTGAGCCTTTCCAAGGCTTTTATTACATTTTTTAGTTTGAGTCCATCTCGTGTTTTTTGTGCCATACTAGTTCCAGCCTCCCTCTTGCAAAGCAAGGTATATTGTATCAGAGTCCTTGTATCCACTTACATTTTTAACCCAAGGAACCACTTCCTCTCTTGCATTAGTATACTTTGATAATATACAAGGTTCTGGAAATGCGGGTGTTTTAGCAATATAGTCTACATAAGGATCATTAGTTTTGATTCTAACAAAAAGCAATCTTTCTAATGCTTTTGCTACATTTTTAAGATTTAAACCATCGAGTGTCTTTTGTTCAAGCCTATCCCTAACTCTTATTGGAACTCTATTCATTTTATACTAAACCTCCATATTCAATTACTAGGTTGTTAAGTGAAACATAAATTGTAAATCCTGAGAAGTTCTTTTCAAAGTATCCATTTACTTCTCTTTCTAGTTCGCAGAGTTTTCCAAAATCTTCTGCGCCAAGTCTTAAAACTTGCTCCTCAAGTTGCATTTGTTTTGCCATTTTATTCTCCATTGTTTTTGTTTTTTTGTTTATTTTTGTGGAAAGCGATTTTTCTTTCTCGCCTTACCTTAGTGTACTTATTACACATAGATATTGTATATTCTACACTTTATAAACATTATGGTAGTAGAGTATATGTATATTTTACACTAAGATTAAGATATTTTATATTTTTAAGAAAATTTTATGACGAGAAAAAGATATTATAAATGCGGCCTATCAGAAGCACATACTCTTGATGCAATTTCACTTCCCATATTACCACATTCATCCAATGGAAGGCCTATTAGATATGCGAATAAAAAACCTGATGCATAAGCATCTCCTGCACCGCAGGTGCTTTTGACTTCTACTGGAATAATTGGTATCCTATATTCTTCAGATACATGACCTACTCTTCTTCGAACAACTGAGCCTTGACTTCCTTTTTTTAAAATAACTATTCCAGAATAATCAGAAAGAGCCTTAAGTGCATTTAGAGGATTTTTTCCAGTCAATTCTTCTGCTTCACTTTCTGTTGCAAACAAAATATCAATATCTTTTAATAAATATTCAATTGAACTTCGTTCTCTTTGAATCATTGCTTTGTCTGCAAGGTCAAAACTCAATTTTACATTGTATTTTTTTGCATATTCTATTGCTTCTTTTGTTTTTTTTGGATTTGTTACAAGTTCATAACCTGAAGTATGGAAAATCCTTGAGTCTTTTAATTTTGAAAAATCAAAATCAAACTGATTTGCAACTCCTATATCTGCAGTAGTTGTTTTTTCTCCATCTGGAGTAATCATTATATAGCATACTCCGCTTTTTCCATCCACTGTATTAATAAGAGAGGTAATATTATTTTGCTGTATTGTTCTTATGTAATTTTCTCCAAAAGAATCATTGCCAACTGTTGCATATAGACCTGTTTTTTTGAGTCCAAGTCTTGAAGTATTAATTATGACATTTGCAGGAGAACCTGCAGGATATAATTTGAATATTTTTTCATGGATTATATCTGAAAATAATTTTTGATCTAAATTTCTTAAAGGAGTATAACTCTCTTTTTTTAGCCCTAGTCTACTTAACTCTTCTTCTGTAATCTCAAATGTCAAGTCAGTCATTGCATTTGAAAGAGCTATTAAGTCAAGTTTCATTTTATTTATACCTAACAAGTATTGATCCTAGTTTATCTTTGATTGATTTAATATTTGAAACATGAAAGTATAAAACATTTTGCTTTGATTTTCCCATTGACTCTATACTTCTGCCAAATGTACTGGCTGAACCTACATCAATAAAAACAAAAGAATGATTTCCTTCATTTGAAAACTCATCTATTCTCCTATACAGACTACTTGTATCTCCATCAATTTGCCCGTCAGTTATAAAAGTGTAGATTGATTTTCCAGGGGCAAGATCTTTTTTAATTTTTAAAAAAACACCGCTATTAAAATAAGTATTTCCACATTGAGGGTTCAAAGATACATCTTTTACTGGATGCGATCTTGACTCATAAACTTTAATTAAACTATCAAGACCTGAATAGTGAGTTGAATCTGAAAAGTCCACTACTCCGAATTTTAAATCTTTTTTCATAGCTTTGCATACTTTATACAACCCTTTTTGCAAACCATATTTTACTCTATTTAATATATCAAATTTACATCCAGTTCCTACATAAGATTTGCTTCCCATTGAACCTGAAGAGTCCTGGAAAAAGACCCAGTTGTCTGGAATTTCAATTCCGGTTAATTGGCTATTGTAAGATTTTTGAGGTGTTTCTTCTAAAACATATTGGTTTAATTTAAAAAATCCTCCACCTGCTTCAATTAAAACTGGAAGACCGGTGGATCTTTGAAAGTTTACTATTGGTCCATGATTGAGTCTTGAAACATCTGCAGGGGTTAAGGTATCAGTTCTTACAAGTTTCCATCTTTTAGTTGTTCCAAGGCTAAAAGAAACATTTTCCTGAGAAGGATTTCTTACCTCCAGAACATCTGCATTTCTTTTATAGTATTCATCAGCTGCAAGAGTATCTATTTTTTTAAGCAAATTTTTTCCAGCACCTCCCATGCCATAACCCCCTCCTGAGTTTGCAGCTTCTTCAAGTAAATCATCTGCTTCTTTTGGATCAAGTTCTCCAAGTAAATCATCAAGTGTATTTGCCATACTATCACCGTCTAATTCATCCTGAGATTTTTCATCATCAGAATCATCTCCACTTCCACCTCCGCCAGAGGGATCTGAATCTCCTTCACCTTTCTCTCCACTTCCGCTTCCTCCTGGACTTCCCATGGAATTCGGATCAGGACTTCCTTGTTTTCCTGAAAGAGACATATAGGGGCTAAGAACTTTCATAAAACCTTTTAATGAATCATATCTCATTGAATAAGTATCAAAAATCTTAGTTAAAGTGGAAATAAAATATTTTTGATTTATTTCATAATCAGGACTAGTTAAATCATGTATTTTTGCTACTCTTTTTTTATAATCATCTTTATCTATGGATTTTTTTTGTAATTCTTTTAAGTCCAGTTCTGAAATAAAACCCCTGTACATTTCCTTTATTATGTCAATTGAATCTGAATTTGAAATTTTCTTGGATTTTAAATCATCTAAGAAAAAATCAAGGGCTTTTTCCCGAATATCAGAATTATTATACGAAAGAGTAGAATACATCCCCCCAATAAGTGATATTGGAATATCTGTTGTTCTGTTATTTGCAGAAATTATATAAATTATTGGAAGAATTCCTTTTGGATAGCAAGTGACTGGACTCTTACCTATTTGTCTTTTATTTTTTGCAAAAACAAAACCAAGCTTTTCTTCAAGATCATCATTATTATATCCTGCTGTTTTTGATAAAAAACTTATATTTAAAACAACATCCCAGATTAAATTTTTTGAATTATTCACCTTAAGAAGTATATCTGTTTTTGATAAACCTGGTTCTTTCTTTTTAACACCATCATATAATGCTTTTGATATTTTTCTCTCGTCCTGTTTACTGTTTGGGCAAAGCCAGGGATGAAGTTGCTCATGAAAATGAACAAACAAAAAATTATCAAGAACAAGATTTGGAAATACTTCTGAAGTTGGAACAGATGGCATAGAATAAAGAAGATGGCAGGCATCTTCATATGCAGGAATTATTATATCTTCAAAGTTTTTTCTAAACTTTTTTTCATCAACATTAATAAAAATTCTTTTATTATCAGTATAAGCTTCAAAATCTCCCTGTCTTGGTTTTGTTCCGATTATTACAGGTTTATTTGAGTCAAGAGGGGTTGCAAGCCTTACTGTCTCTCTCCATGTGCTTTCAGCATTTTTTAATATTTTTAATACCATATTTCCAGTCAACAATAGACTTATAGGGAATTTTCAATTCCAAGAGTTCTTTGTATTCTATGTTGATAGATATCTGGCATTGTTATTGCGTCATCCCTTTGTTTTTCACAATAAAATTTTCCAATTGCCTCAAGAATTTTATTTGCATCTGTGGGTTTTTTATATTTCTGAAGAACTGGTTTTTCTGTTTCAGTTTCTTTGTAAACTTGCAGCTCTTGTTTATACTGATCTAAAAATCCACAAAGAGTCATTAAATCACTTGCACTTCTTGCAATCATTACATTTCTTACATCTTCTGAAATGCTTATTTTTCCAACTAATTTCTTTGATTCTTTTACTATTTCCTTTATGAGTCCATCAATATCTCGAGATCCAGAGATATTTTCCCTTATTGCCCTGTAAATTGCAATATTTTTTATTCCTGCATCGCCATCATAAATATCAAATTGAGGATGAAGTCTTTTTGCTTCTTTCATATATTCTTCAGTTAATTTACAATATTGATTTAAAACTTCATTTATTCCATAAACAGGTGAAACTGAATTTGCTCTTTGCTTGTTTCTTGCAACAAGTGCAGTTGCTTCTGCAACTTCCCTTACTGTTACGCATTTGACTATATCAACATAATTTTTTACTGGATCTTTAGTCCTTAGCGAATCTTTAATATTTTTGAGGGTTGCCAAAATGTCTGCTACTTTTTTAATTTGAACAATATCTCTAAATATTATTGGAACCTTGAAGGAGTCAGTTACTTCATGAATCTTTTTTACCTTCTCTGTTTCTTGCAAATCCTCATTTATTTCAATTCCTGTACCAAGTTCAGAGTTCCAGTCTGTTAGTACTTGTTTTTCATATTTGTAATAATTTATCAAGTTTCCGCTAAATACAGAGGTCATAAGATCGGCAAGCTCTATTGCAGAATAAAGTATTGGCTTATCTGTTTTTGAAGAGTCTGTAATCCAGGCATAAGTTGAAAGCCAGGTATCATCATCTTCTGCAATTAATTTTTCATCGAGCCCAAGTTTTTTTGCAGTTCTTTTTGAAAAATCATTTAAAAATAACTCATGCCTTTTTCCTTTTCCATCTCCAAGCCAAAGAGTACTTCCTGCGCTTGCAGCTGCATTATTCATATATATTTTTAGAAGCCTATTATCAACTGCTGCATCAAGCTGCATTGTTCCTGTGAATTTTGCATCATCAGAACTTGAGGGGTTTTGGGCTGAAACTAAAAACATTTTTTTCTTTCTTCCAGTGTTTTCATTATATGCTCCGGATTTAATTTCGGGAATAGGAATTCCGAGCTTGTAAATTAAACCACCAAGATGCATTTCATTGTCAAATAATTGCAAGGTTTCATTAGGGTCTCCCCTATTTATTTCATCGATTACTCCTGCTGCTGTTCTTTCAATTCTATCTTTTCTTGCTTCAACAACAGGCATTCCATTAACCATTTTTCCCTCTTGGAAGTGCTGGAAGAGATTATTTAAGAAAGCATTTGCACTAAGTCTATGAGAAAAATATTGACCTTCTTTAAATACAGTTGATAAATATCTTTGAATTCCAAATGTTTTTCCAACTCCTGTTTCTCCTTCAAGTAGTCCTGGAATTTCCCTTAAATCACACATTAAAAGTAAGTCCATATCATTAATATCTAAAACATTTTTTTTAGGAACCTTACTATGGCCCTTAGTTTCTTCCATTTCAATACAGTGATTTGTCTTGTCAAATGAGACTCTATAAAAAGGTGAAGGAGTACAATCCCTTCTTACAATACTGTACATTGATTCTGCAAATGAGAGAAGCATTGCTGCATGGACTTTTTCCTCTGAAAAGTTCTTTCCAACAGTATCCAGGATTTTTTCAAGCATTGGTTTTTTATTATTTGGCATTTTTTTCAATTGCAGATTGTATTTTAGATATTGATGATTCATATATTAAAGATTTTAATGCGATTAGAGAAGCTTCATAATAATTATTATTTGCAAGTGCGCTGTAAACTCTTGTGCAAGTAGCATTATCATCGATACAACCAAGTATTGAATCACTAAATACTAATGCTCCAAGATCAGATCTTGACTTGACCCCTAAAAGATAGGGTTTTGATTTATCATTTAGTTGACTTGCAACCATTTCACCTATTGCCTCGTAAAAAGGATCAAGTTTTCTTAGATTTGGAGAACTTAAATCAACTGGTCTCTCTAAATCATATCTTTTCCTTATTTCAGACTCTTGTTTTTTAGTCAGTGCTTTTTTTCCTGACTTTACAAGAGCTTCTTTTGCAAAAAGACCTGTTTCAAACACAACTGTTTCAAGATTTAGATAAGAAGATCCTTTTTCTCCTTTATCTTCTCCCTTTTCCCTTTCTGATTCTCTTAATTTTTTTGATATTGTCTCAAGATTATCGCATACAGTGTAACCTGGTTCTACAACTTTTGTGAAGTATTCAAGAAACATTAAAGACTTAAAATATTCAATGGGCTTTACTCTTGTCCGGTCTATAACCTCGGTTGATACAAGTTTTTGAAAAAAAGTATTTTCATGCATACTGAATACTACCTTATATTCCAAATCATGCAAAGGTGATAAATTTTTTACGATTGTTCCAATATGTTCATTTTCGTTTACCATTTTATACTCCTTGCAGCCTCTACTTTTATATTTTTTTCAATTAATTTTTGATAAGTTTTTTCAAGAGTATTAGTAGTTTCCCTATACCTTGGTATCCAGTAGAGATCATCAAGGAATAATTCTGCACTTCTTTCGCTATGATAAATTTTATTTCTAACCATTGGAAGGGCTTTTCTGTGAACCTTGTCTTTATTTGCAGTGATCATATCTGAAATATCTTTTGGAGAGGCATTTCCACTTAATTTTTGAATTTTTTTATAAAAATCAGGATCAAAACTTCCCTCGAATATTGAGATATATTCAGGAATTGTCAAAAGATCATATACTTTTTTGTCTAAAACAAGTATTCTTTCAGAGCCTTGCATTTCAGAATTAAAAATAGAGCCATCATCAAGTTTTGTCACAAGTCCTTTTCCAACAATTGATTGAGCATTGGGCTTTATCATTTTTTCATATACTTTGTTAATTCTTTCAATCAGTTCTTGTCCTAGCTGATTACTTGCTCTTACTTTTGCTCCAGTAGAACCAAGATCAGTTATTCCGTTTACAACACGCTCAATAAAATCCTGCTTCACCTTAGTTATTTTATCTAAATTTTCTGAAAAATATCTGTCTTCTTGTATTTTTGGAGACTCTATTTCATCAAGTCCAAAAACTCTTGTGTAAACTTTTATTCTTTTGTCCTGAACTGGATTTTTTGAAGCAACAAAAATATGCCCATTGTAGATTATTTGAAGGCAATCTCTTGAAAACACAGGTGGCTCTGGAATATTTAGAGATGAATCTATTTCTGCATCTATTATTTTTATATCATCTTCAAAAAACATATTGCCTCCGCGAATTACTTTTGCCATTATTCTTTTATCTCCAAAGATTTAATTGACTCTGAATCCAAAAGACCCATGTGAGCAAGTAGCCCGACTACCATTACTCTTTCTGCTATTTGTCTGTAATTTCTGCCTTCGGGAATATCGGCGGCTTTTGGATGATTTAATCCCACACTTAATAAATTAAAAGATAATTTTGGAACAGTTTTATAAATTCTTATTTGAGAATCTTTTTCATAGGAAGAGAGAAACTCTTTTCCAAGTTCCTCAGACAACTTATCATAAGAAGCTATTGCAATATTGAGTTCTGTTTTTTCATCAGTTACACAATTTCCAGACCAGTCAAATAAAACAGAGTCAGTTGAAGGGTAAAAAACCGCAGTTCCTGTTGCCCAAAAACTACAATCTCCTCCTTCAGGTGTTAAAGGTTTAATTCCTTCATAAAGTATTGGTTCAATATACTTAGGTCTTTTTATTCCGTGATAGATTAATTTTTTATTATTAGACTCATCTATAATTCTTTTTACTAATGAATCCATTTTAATTCCAAGTATTTCAGATATTTTTTCTTCAATCATATTGTTATCTCCCTTGTTTTGTATTCCAGAGGATCTTCCATATTCAGCTCCCTGAAGGCTTTTAATCTTTTCTGACATGCAAAACATGTTCCATCTGCAACAAGATCTGAACTAAAACAAGTTCTTGTTTTTTCAACTGGAATAAAATTTTGCATTGCATATTCAATTATATCTCGTTTAAAAATAGGATGATAGTCTTTACCTAAGCTATTTTCAGAAATTATATTAGGATCTGTAAATGGAGAGGTTATTTGCCAGTCCCAATCTCCAAGTTGCACACATGTGCTTAAAGTTTGAGTTCTTAAACTTAAAAGCCCTTGTTCTGGTTCTATAAAATCATCTCCTGTGCTTGCTGAAAAAATTGTTTTAATGTTTAAATTATATCTTCCATTTAAAGAAACAGCATACATTACAGCAAGATTTTGCATTGTTGAATTTCTTAGAGGCAAACCTTGTGTGAGTGAAAGTTCTTTTGGAAAATATTGTTTAAATTCCTTTGGAGGTACTTTATACTCTAGTTTAAATCCATCCCCAATATTACTTGGAAATCTTTTTTTATAAAAATCAATAAAAAAATCAAATGAATTTTCTTCATGTTTTTCTGCCCTTGCTCCTCTTTTGATAAAAAGCGGGTAAACTTTCGCACTATTATTTTCAATTAAACTATTAATCATTACAATAGAGTCAAGTCCTCCTGAACAAAGTGCTACAACACTTTCCTTATTTGGAATTCTTGTAACATACTTTCTATTCATTTGAAGAATTGCTTCAATTAACACAACATTTTCACTATAAAGGTTTTGAGCTTGCTTTACTCTTTCTCTTATTTGTTCTATTGTTTCTGGCATTTTTATTTTTTTCACCCTGTTTCATTTTAATTGTAATTTTCAGATATTGCTTTAAACAGTCCAATTGCTGCTTTTGCAGATTCTTTTCCTCTTGCAACATCATCTCCAATCATAAATCGATTATATCCCATTAGTATTCCGCAATAGACATCAAATAATTCTGCACACCTTGGAATCTCATCAATATTTGAGAGAGACTCAAGCATTCTTGAAGCCATTACTGCTCTTGGATTTGATTTAATTATTTTTTTACACGCAGCAATCACATGATCTGGCTGGTCAACTTCAGTGTATAGATCCCCTCTTGCAGCCATTAGATCAATTCGATTTTTATATTTAGGATATACAGTATCAATAAATTCAAGTCCTTTTTTTGATTCTATTTTTGCAATTATTCTTGCTTTTGGATCAATAGATAAAAGATCAGTTATATCACTCTCTTTTTCAACAAAAGAAAGCATGAAATTATTCATTCCAAGACTTTTTCCAGCCTCAATATATTCTTTATCTTTATTTGTAAGGTATCCTTGAATTACTAAAGATGGATCAGTAATATTTACAGACATTCCAGGCCTTATTCCAATTTGACCTTGCAATGGGAGTGGAATACCTATTTTTCTTTCAACTGAACCTTCTACAACCAAGACATTATCATTTAATAGGTCTATAATTTGTCCCCTGTAATGAGCATTATCAGTGTAAACCTCTGCAGGTTTTGTCACACTTATTTTGTGGCTCAAGGTAATATAATGAAGTTCTTTATCTCTTAGAAATTTTACATTGTAATCATCAACTCGAAGTTGCCTTGCCTTTAAATCAATCCAAACAGGTTTTAAATCTGCTTCAGATCTTACATGAGTAAGAATTTCCAAGGGAGTTTCTTTTAATCTTTGAGTTGTATTTAGCCTGACTGATTCCACAATATAACTATCTGCAAGACTTTTAAATTTTGCAAGAGGCGGCACTGTTAATACCATTCTTATTCTTCTCTTAGTCATGTTTTTGAAGGGGTTTATCATTTTATAAATTTTTCTACATGTTACCACTCGAAAAGTGTATCAGAATTTAGCAAAAGACCTTAGGTCTTTTTATCAAAACTTGAAAAAAATTAATCAGTATCTATTTTCTTGCTAGATTTTCTTTTTGTAGGTTTTGAAGATAAAAGCGGGTGAAGAGTTCTGAGTACATCGTCAACTTGTCCAGGAGTTTGCCTTCTTCTAAGCATTTCTTCTGCTTCTTTGAAGTTATCTGCTGCATAACCAAAAATCCCGATCATGCAATCAACAGCACGATCAAAGTTGTCTCCCATTCTTAAAACTCTTTCAGGACCAAAAACATCTTCCCATTGTTTTTGAACTTTCGCATAATCATCTGAGTCATAGCTTAATTCAGGCCTTAGAACGAAAACATCAAATTTTTTCTTTAGTTTTTTCATTTCAGTTACAGTATCCAGGTCAGAAGTTAGATTAAGCCCCATATAGTTATTAACTTCTGAAGCTAAAATTTTTGGATAGAATCCTTCATCTCCAAGTATGATTAAAGGGACTTTTGTTCCCTTAGGGACATTTGGAGTTTTGCTGTGATTTGCTAAATAATATATACCTAAGTCATAACTTTCTTTTACATTTCCTCCGCCCATACCTTCGGGAAAAATTCCTGCAACTCCTTTTACAAGATCAGTTCCATGGCAATAATCAAGTACCTGGAATGGAAATCTTTCTGGTCCGCGAGGATTTCTAGAGTCTCCAATTGCAATAATTGCCAAATCAAGCTTATCTTCTAGAGTGTTTCCTTTTTCAAGTTCCTTTAATTTCTTTCCTTGAATTGCTGCATTTGATTCTGCATAAAAAGTAGATATTTTTGTAAAAAACATTTCTGGAATTTTTTTCATTGATCCTGTTTGATCGATTAAAATTGCTCCTGCATACTCACTATTTGTAGAAATATCTTTTCCATTTACTCCGGGCAAGCCAGTTCTTACTGGTGTAACATATTCTCTTTTATCATCTACAGCATAATCCCTGGCTGTTTTTCTTGTAACGCTAGGTGCTGGACTAAAACTATAATCCCTTGAACTGCTGTAGTCTGAACTTGATCCTCCCATGTTGTTTTTTGTTCTAAAGGTTATTTAAAGATTTAGATAAACCAATGTATTTTATACTTTTTATATAAAATAGCAATAGATATTTGTTTTTGAACTAATTCACTTAATACAAAAACAATTTTTATCTTATATCTTTTTATTTTTTAGTTTTTTATTTTTCCTCCAAGGTTATTTAATTTTTTTTAATTGTTCTCTTTCTTGCTGGCTTTGAAGATGTAAGTGGATGCAATGATTTCAAAACTTCATCAACTTGTCCAGGAGTTTGTCTTCTTCTAAGCATTTCCTCTGCTTGTTTGAAATTATTTGCTGCATATCCTGCAATTCCTATAAAACAATCTACAAGTCTTGATGGATCGTTCATCTTCAAAACTTTTTGCGAGTTTCCACCTAGTAATTTTTGCCAGTGTTCATGTGCTTCTTTGTATACTACATTATCTGGTTCTGCACCTGGCTCGGGTCTTAATACATAACTATCAAACTTATTCAAAACTCTCTTCATTACAGTATCTGATGAAAGTGAACTTGGTATTTTATCTCCAAATAATTTTTTAACATGGTCTTTGTGAATTGTAGAATAAAAGTCCTCATCGCAGGCATAAACTAAAAGAGGTTTTTTCTTTGAATTTATCTTGCAATGATTATCAAGATAGTAAGCTACAAGTTCATAACTCTCTTCTCCAAATGGTCCGCCCCCTCCTTCTGGATGAATTGATTTAACTCCTTTAACAAGCTCTGATCCCTTTGAGAAATCAATGATTTGCAATGGGTAATTATCATAGTTCATATCTCCTACTGCAATAATTGCCATTTCAAGTTTATCTTCTAATTTTTTTCCTGATTCCAAATCTTTTAGTCTTAATCCTTGTATTGCAGCATTAGATTCTGAATACAATGTTGGAATTTTGTTAAAAATTAATTTTGGCCAGTCTTTCATAGATCCAGTAACATCAACAACAAAGATAGCTGCATAATCACTATCTGTAGAAATATTTTTTCCATGCACTGTTGTTATGCCTCTTGTTGGAGCAGCATATTCTCTTTTATCCTCTTTTGCATAATCCCTTGCTGTTCTTTTTGTAACGCTAGGTGTAGGACTAAAGCTATAGTCTCTTGAACTTCCGTAATCTGAACTAAATCCTCCCATGTTGTTTTTGTGAAAAAGGTTTTTCCTTTTTTATTATCCTCGGTTGTATTTTGTTAGTGTTTATTTTACTATAACTTATTGTAGTATTTACACTATATAAATATTATTGTTGTGAATAATATATGTATTAATTACACTAAGGTTTAAATATTTAGAATTCTTATTTTTGAATATAATATTTTTCTATTTTTCAACTTTATCAGTTCGTTTATACTTAAGTCCTGATTTTTCAATTATCTGAATTATGTTTTGTCTGCTCTCAGAGTTTCCACATCCTTTCCAGTCAATCAAGATCTCTTTTATCTGCTCATTTGTTTTCTTTTCTGCTTCGAGCAGCATATTATCATTTAACGGAAGAGAGTATTCTGGAATTATATGAGATATTGCATAACTTGAGTTTAACTGGATCTTATTGAAATTTGGAGCATAGTGAGGACCACCTATTCCAATTGCAGGAACCCAATTATTACTTGCGGGATTAAAATTTTGTAATGAGAGTATTGTTTTTGCAATTATTTTTGCAGCTTCTTTATCTTGCCACTCTCCTTCTGAACTTCCAAGCTCAATAAAGCAACAAGGAATTTCTGTTAATGGACCGTGATGAGTAACCTCTAAGGTTATTTGATATTCCTGGTTTAATTTATCTTTGTCTTTTTCATAATTTTTATTTAATTCACAAAACAAGTATTTCATGACAAATGCAGAAGTCTTACAAACTTTTCCCATCTGCCCTCCAAGATCTGCACTTCTCCAGTTTCCTGGTGCATGCAAAGATAAAGAAGGATTGCCTTTAACAGACCTGTGAGTTGAAGCAAAAACTAAAAAATCAATATTTCTAAGTTCAGGATATTTTTTAACACTAATATCCTCTGAAAAAATTGTTTCTTTTGAAAGTTCAATTATAGGAATCTGTGGAGTAAAACTTATTTCCTTGAGTCTCTCAACAATATTTGTTCCTGCTGAGTTCAGTTTTGAATAAGCTATTGCAAATCTCATAAAATAGAATAAAATTAAGCAGTTAAATAAATTGCTATTTTATTTAATTAACATTTCTGCATCAATAATCTTCTAGTTTGTTGTGGAACCGGGTCAAGCTATTTTTCGAAAAATTTATAAAAGATAGAATATAATAAATATTATGAAAAAAAAGATGTGGACGATTATTGTTATAATTGTTATTTTAATTATTCTAGTTATTGTAGGGCTTTTTCTTTTGAATAATCGAGGATTGTCATCGGGAGGAACTGGTTTGGATTTTTCATCTGGAACAAAAGTTTTGGATAATATTGGCGAAGCAACTGATAAAAATTCTTTTGATAATGTTAAATTAAATCCATTTAATAATAATAGCGGATGAAAAAAATATTTCACATTTTTAGTATTTTAAAATTCAAAAAAGAGAAATTATTAAAATGAAAAAAATAATAATTATATTTGCTTTTGCATTATTCGTTTTATTGATTAATAATGTTTATGCAGCTTTGTCTGATGTTAAATATCCTGTAACTCTACTTGGAAACTGCAATTCTCAAATAGAATGTGAAAGGTATTGCGATGATTCATCTAATATGGAAGCATGTCTCAATTTTGCAGAAACAAATGGGATCATGACATCACAGGAACTTAATGAAGCAAGAAAAGTAGTGCCTTTAATTAAGCAGGGACAAGGTCCTGGAGGATGTAAAAATAAAAATGAATGTAAAAATTATTGTGATAATGATGCAAATTTAAATGAATGTATTGAATTTGCAAAAAAAGCAGGACTTATTTCAGGAGAGGAATATGAAATGGTAAAAAAAACAGGAGGAATTGGTCCTGGAGGATGTAAAGGAAAAGAAGAGTGTGATAAATTCTGTGAAGATGAAGCTAATTTTAATGTATGTGTTGACTTTGCGGTTAAAAATGGACTTATCGATCCAAAAGAGGCTGAGATGGCAAAGAAAACTGGTGGAAAAGGACCTGGAGGATGTAAAGGAAAAGAAGAGTGTGATAAATTCTGTGAAGATGAAGCTAATTTTAATATTTGTTTAGAATTTGGAAAGGAACATGGACTTATGAATGATGAAGAATATGAAATGGCAAAAAAGTCTGGCGGAAGTAAAGGGCCGGGAGGATGTAAAGGAAAAGAAGAGTGTGATTCATTTTGTAAAAATAAAGAAAATAAAAAAATTTGTGATGATTTTGCATCTGAACACGGTATAGAGGATTATAAAAATCAACAAACTGGACCGGGTGGACTTGGAGGATGTAAGGGTGAAGAAGAGTGCAAGGCTTTTTGTAATGATCCGGCTAATACACAAATATGTATGGAGGATGCGGTTCGCCAAGGTAAAATGCCACAAGAAGAATATGATAGATTTTTACAAGATAGAGACAGGGCTATGCAACCAAAAGAAGGAAGTTCTGAACCGGGGGCTATGGAATGTGAAAGTCAATGTGAAAACAGGCCCGGACAAAGAATAACTGGAACAAATTGGGTCAATGGTAAATGTGAATGTTATTATGAAAATATTGAAGAACCACAACAAGGAGACCGAGATCAGACACAGCCAGAAGGAGAAGTGGGAGATGGCTCTGAATCAGGATCAAATGAAGGTGCTCTGATTAGTGGAAATGTAGTTTCAGAAAAAAATTCTGGAAATAATTTGTTAATTAAAATTATTAAATGGGCTTGGGATTTGAAATAAAATAGATTTATTCAAGCCTTTCAAATTTTCGAAGTTCTAGAACAATAATTGTAATAAGGGTTGTAAAAACTGCAACAATATAAAGGCCTATCCCTGCTGCAATACCTATTGCTGCAACAGCCCAAACAGCTGCTGCATTTGTAAGACCCATTACTTTTTTTTCTGATGCAATTATTGTACCTGCTCCAATAAAACCAATTCCAGTCATTATAGATGCTGCAAGTCTTATTGGGTCTGCTGGAAAAAGAATAACTCCAATTGAAGTTATAAGAGCTGTTCCAACACAAACTAGTGCATGAGTTCTAAGTCCTGCTGCACCATGATTGTTAGTTTTTGTCTTTACTTTCTGTCTTTCAATTCCGATTAATAATCCTAAAAGTAGGGAAAGAAGGATTCTTATGATTATTGTAAACTGGTTTTCTAAAGTTATTATATTTTGCATGTTGTTTTAAGATATCAGAACTCTTATTCCCTTGGGGCAAATATATACTGCAAAATATGCTTTAAAAATCTAATGGTTAAACATATTGCTCAGATTTGATTTACAGATCTTCGCAAGATAAGATACCTGACAACTTGAAAGTGAATTTCAAATCATCAACAAATGTATATCAAGATTATATAACCCTCGAATATAAGCCATTATTCAGTACTAATACACTCTTATAAACCAAAAAAATCTCTTGCTTATATGAATAACTCTAAAAAAACAGACTTGGAGCAAATTGCAGGAGAATTTTTGGTAAAAGCAGCACTTTCTAAACAATTTAGCTTTTCAGAGTCTGTTGAATCATTAAAAGACAATAATTCTGAGTTAAGAGACTACTTAATTTCCAGGAAATATGTTGAAAAGACTACTGATTTACATAGTCCTTACAAGATAACTAAGTTAGGAAGAGGATGTGGTGCAGAATACTCGCGAAAACAAAGAGAATCAAAAAGTGATTAGTTTAACTACCAATAGGTAAATAAAAAAATTATATTTAAGGAAATATTAATATTTTTAAAATAAACTTACCCTATAATATCAACCTAAATTAATGTAAGGAGGTTAAAATGAATTTAAAAGAATTAGTAATGGGAGCAACTGTCGCAGCAACATCAAGCCTTAGTATGGCATACTCAGCTGATGCTCATCAAGTAGTTTATGTTCCTGTACAAGTACCAGCTCAAGTTATTGTAGAAAAGCATGACTGGTATCCTGGAAAAGCAGCTGTAAAATCAGTAGAAGGTGTTGCAAAAGGTGTTCACGAAGTTCGTAAAGGCCATTTGTACAGAGCCCTTGACAGAGTTGAATCAAGAGAACATCCTAAGGTAAGGTATGTTCCATATCCTGCAACTATAATGCCTCAGCAGCAAATTATGCCTGCTCCTGCACCAAATCCAGCTTACAGATAAATTTTTTTATTTTTTATTTATTATCTTTTTACTTCTTTTCCACCGACAATAAATGTGGAAGGTTTACCATTAAGTTCTCCGTAATCTATAACATGATCAACACCCTCTAAAATCTCAGGAGGAGTGTCTGAGATTTTTGTTATAAATGGTTCTCCTGCAAGATTAACTGAAGTTGTTATAAATGGAATATTTGCTTCCTGGATTATTTTTGTAAACTCATGATCTGGAATTCTTACTCCAATCATTTCATTTCCTGATACATGTGATAAAAATTTCGGATCTTTCTTTTTTAATAATAGAGTATATGGTCCTGGAAGGTATTTATCAATTTCGCAGTCAATTATTAAATGTTCTTTTATCCAACCAATAGATGGAGCAATTAGTGAAAGAGGTCTTGCAGCATCTCTTTCTTTTATCTCCTTTATTTTTTCAACTGCAGCTTTATTTTCTGCATTGCAACCTATTCCATAAATTGTATCAGTAGGATAAATGAATATTTTTCCTTTTTGCATTGATCTTATTAGTTTTTCTTTGTCTTCCATAAACAATCTAAGAAAATGAGGGCTTAAAAGAATTTGGATTGTTAAAAAATTGCTCAGATTATCAAATCTTCGCAAAATAAGATACCTAACCATTTGAAAGTAAATTTCAAATAGTTACTTATCAGCTTAATAAAAAACATGATTGTTAAAAAATTGCTCGAATTTATTATATTTCTTCGCTATGATAAGATTTGACAGTTTTTTCTGCATTTTTGAAGGTTTCCTCATAAATATGCGCATCTGCAATCATTCCATCTAAAAATCCTGTTTTAACTTTTTTATTTAGTATCTTGGTTAACTCTTCTGCAATATGACTTGAAAGTTTGGCAATTGAGATAAAATTTCCATGAGATTTTTGGTAGGCATCAATTGATCTTGCATAAAAGTTAGTGTTTAAGATATATCCTTCTTTATCTTCCACGAGTCTAAACTGAATAGAAACAATACAGGGAAGATAATCATTAATGTACTGATCGTCAAATATTTTTGCATAATCTTCATAAGTTGGAAATACTATAATTGCTTTTTTGCTCTCAGGTATTTTTGATAATCTTTTTATTACGAACTCTATCATTCTCCCTTCGACTATTCTTTGATGATAGCTTTTTGCACCTTTTTGGAAGCTTTTTACAACATCAATATCTTCGATTATATCTTTACTCATAGTAAAATCTATCATAGCATTAAGTTTTTCTTGATCTGCATATTTATTTATTATTTTATCGTTTGTTTCCTGTGACTCTGATTTTATTCTAACATTAACTAGTGCTTTTCTTTTTCTTTTCTCATCATAACTTATTTCACCATTCTTAAGTATGGCTTCAACTAAAGAAATCCAGATTTCCCCAAGACTATTTCCATAAATGTTATAGCCTATATTTTCAATATTTTTTATCATAGTCCTGACAAAAATAAAACGGTTTAAATAATTTTCTTAAGTCGATTTTTAAGATTAGGTTTAAATATTACTTATGATTCAAGAGTTTATGCTTAACTATTTATTTTATCTAATAATACTGGTGCTTGGAGTTCTAGCAGGAGTTATACTTGAAAAACTATGCAAGGATGAAGTTCAGGCATGGAAAAAGAGATTAACAATACTAAGTATATTTTCTTTAGCTGGATCATTTATAGTTTTTTTTATCAATTTTGAATATAAACTCCCAATAATAATAACTTTTATGTTTATTATTGTAACAAGTACAACAATAATTTGGAAAATTCGATAAAAATTCTATGGATCAGTTTAAGAATTTACTTTAGGATATAATCCAGACCCTGTGGCAAATCACCATAGGTTTCTTTATCTACAAATGTTGTTGCTCCTGCTTCTAATGCTTCTTCTCTTGACATGCAATAAAGATGAGTCAGACAAATAACAGGAACTTGGGAAGTTTTTCTCATTGGCGAGAGAAAATCTTCTATTCCTGATCTATCTTTTTTATTTAAGGGATTTGAATTAGGGTCTAAAACAACTAAGTCTATTCTTTCCTTCTCAAGTAACTTAAGACCTTCTTCTGGGAAGTTTTTATAATAGAAGTTTAGTTTAGGAGTTTTTCCATTTCTCCTGGATAAGTATTTTATTATCTCAATCCTAGTTACTTCTCCGTCTCCAAAATAGTCATCAATTATTAATATATTTAATTCTGAAGGAGAATTGTTAGTTTGAGTCATTTTTTATTCTAATAAAACTGCTGCTGCAATTACAGTGGTCCAAAGACCATCTTTATGCCCTTCGCAAGACTGACAAACGCTTGTTGTTTTGAAAATCTGGCCACTTGCCTTGTAAACTTGTTCTCGTTCTTCCCAAGCAGTATCTGAATTAAACTCAATTCCAAGAGTTGTTGCAAGCATCGAAGCTGCTAAATCTTCTGCATAATCTCCTGCTTTTTTTGCAGTAACTCCATATGCATGATGCTCTGATAAATAACCATAATGCTTATCATTTTCTTTTGGAACTGCAACACCAATTGCGCTTGCAATTAGTCTATTAGGCTCATTTGTTTCCATTCTTGCCATTACACAAAAGGCTATTTGTCCTGGGCAAAGTGATTTTAACCCATCATCTTTTTGAATAATTTTGCAATTAGGTGGAAGAATACTAGAAACATAAACTAAATTACACTTTTCAATTCCTGCATCACGAAGTGCTGCTTCAAAAGAAGCGAGTTTGTCTTTATGAACTCCTACTCCCTTAGTGAAAAATAACTTAGTTGGAACCATTTCTCAAAATTTATAATTTTTTTAAATATATCAGCGTTTTTAAAGTTTTTTATTTGGTAATTTTTATAGACGAAAGTTAAATTCAAAAATTTAACAAAAAATGCAGAATAATCTTAAAATCCATACACTAGTTTTATACAAGCGTCTTCATCAGGAATAAGAGGAAGTAAAAGAGCGTCTTTCGGACTCGCCCAAATAAAATCTTTATGCTCTATTGGATTTAAGGTAACCTTTTCTTTTTTATCTAGACTTGCCCTAAACATGTGATAGATAAAATCAAATTCAGGATAACGAACAAAAACCATTCCAAAATAGTCTGCATTATTATCATGAATAAATATTCCTGTTTCTTCCCTGACTTCTCTTATCATTGCAACTAAAGGACTTTCGCCATTATCCAACTTTCCTGCAGGAACTCCCCAGTGATTTCCATAGGGTTTTTTATCCTGCCTTAAAATATAAAGCGCATCCTCTTCATGCTCTAAAAAGCAACTTGCTACTTCAAATTTACTTTTAAAATTAATTGGCTCTGTTAAATGTATCATTTAGTATTAGAAATTGTACTCCTTAAAAGCATAATTGTAGAAAAGTATATAGTTAGTTTTATTAACGCTTTTATTCTATTTCTTTTATGTTATATCTAATTGGTCTTGGCCTTAATGAAAAGGGGATAACCCTTGAAGGAAAAGAAGCTATTAAAAAATGCGATAAGATTTACCTGGAAGGATATACTGTTGATTTTCCGTATTCTATTCCCAAACTAGAGGGATTTATTGACAAAAAAATTGTAAAACTTGGAAGAGGAGATGTTGAAAGTAATAAACTTGTAAATGAAAGCAAAAAGCACAATGTTGCTCTTTTGGTCTATGGATGTCCATTATTTGCTACAACTCATATTAGTTTACTTATGGACATGGAAAAAGCAGAGATTAAGACTAAAATAATATACTCAGCGAGTGTATTTGATGCAGTTGCTGAAAGTGGTTTGCAATTGTATAAATTTGGAAAAATATCCTCTATGCCAAGATGGCAGAAAAATTTTGAACCTGATTCATTTTTGGAATTTGTTTCCCAAAATAAAAGCATTGGAGCACACTCGCTTATACTTATTGATATTGGTCTTGATTTTGACAGTGCACTTGATCAATTAGAAAAAGCATTGGAAAGTAGGAATATTAAAATTAACAAATTATTTGTTTGCTCGAGTATTGGAACTTCAAAATCCAAAATGATTTATGGAAAAATTGAAGATCTCAGAATTAAAGGGGGGAAAATAGATTTGCCCTATTGTTTTATTATTCCTGGAGAAATGCATTTTTTGGAAAAAGATGCTATTGAGAAATTTAGTATATAAATTCCTCAAATGTTCGCTTCTTACGAAGCTTCATATATCAAAAGATTCAATATTTAAAGTTTCTAAACGGACTAAAAAATTATGCAGGAATACTATATGCTTTTCCATTGATATAATCAATAGTAATCTGATTAATTTCTTCTTTTGAAATTAATTTTTTGGCTTTTGGAAAAACATTTTTCTCTTCTTCATGAATATGATGCTCAACCATATCCATTAATACCTTTAGTTTTGGCTTAAACTCTTCCTCATCCATTTGCATATTCATTATTTCATTTAAAATCATCTTTGCATGCCTATGTTCTTCATAAGATTCTAAAATCAAATCCCTTAGTTCTTCATGATCCTCTAAAACAGGGTAAATACATTCTTCTTCACCGTTAAGATGCGTCATTAAATCAGTCTTTATTATATCAAAATCTTCTTCTGAATTTTTTTTAAGAACATTTTTGAAGGCTTTTTTGACTGTATCATGCTCATCTTTTAAAATTGTGAATATGTTGTCTTTCATTTTATTATTAAATATCTGAAATATTAAAATTGGCGTAGCTATAAAAAAACAACCTGATGAAGTTTATTTAGAAATCCTTAAAAACCATGTATTATTCTAATCTAAACCCGAAAAGGAAGAAGAGTTCTGATAAACTAAGAAATGGTAAAAGCAAAAGATATTATAACCCATGGAATTCCAGCGGCAGTTGGAGCTGCAGGTATTTTTGCAATGGAATATTATGGAATTTCAAAATACTGGCAAGATGTTGCTCTTGCAAAAGCAGAAGTAACAGGGCAAATGGTAGGATCTTTCCAGGCAAATTTAGAGGTTGGGATGTCTTATGTTGGCCGCGGAGCATCTGATGCTTTAGTTGGATTTGCAATTCCGGCATGGTTAACATTCTCAGGTCTAGAGAAGATTCTTGGAAGAAAATATTAATCCTTCAAGATTTTATCAGGTGTATTTTTTTTACATCAAAACTATTTATAGATAAAACTACTAGTTATAATATCTTTTTTTGATATAATTTAATTTAGAGGTTGATCGATTTTTAATTGTTAAAAATATCAAAAAAATAATTAAATTTTTAGGAGGTTAAAATGAAAAATAAATTATTTGGTTTGCTTTCAGTAATGTTAATTTTGAGTTTACTCACATTAACTTTGATTTCAGCTCAATGTGCTGATGCTTGCGGAGTTCCAATAGCTGCAGTTCCATGTGCAGTGCCTGTTCCAGTCGCTACTCCTGTTTCAGTTCCGGTAGCAGTACCCACACCAGTATCAGTTCCAGTGGCTGTTGCTACGCCCTGTGCTAGTCCTTGCCCATAGGCAAGTTTAGACTGTAGCAAATTATCTTTACTTATTTAATGGAAATATTTATTTCAAATTAATTTTTACAACTTAAGAAACTTTAAAATTTCCATTAAATATTTAAAAGTCGGTTTCACAAAAAAATAATATTTCTTATTTAGCAAAATTTTATAACATCTTGGTTCTTTAATTTAAGATGAAAAATATTAAAGAGAGTGAATTTAATTTAACTTCCGAAGAATTGAAATTATTTAGAAGCCTCAATACTCCTGCAAAAATTCAGGACTTTATTAATAAAATTCCAATTAATTTTGAGGAGGATGGGAAAGATACATGCTATTCTCCAAGAAGAGTTTTAAAAGAGAATAAATGTCATTGTATTGAAGGAGCTATACTCGCTGCATTAATACTGCGAACCAATGGTTATCCACCTTTGCTTGTTGATTTAACTGCTTCTTCAAAGGATTTTGATCATGTTATTGCAGTATTTCAGAAAGATGGTAAATGGGGGGCGATCGCCAAAACAAATCACTATTCCCTTAGATATAGAGAACCTGTTTATGAATCTATTAGAGAACTTGTAATGAGTTATTTTCATGAATATTTTAACATTGATGGGAAAAAAACATTAAGAAGTTATTCAAGTCCAGTTGATCTTAGTATATTTGATCATGAAAACTGGATGACAACACAAAAAGAAGTTTGGGAAATCCCAAATTACTTAGTTGAAGTAGAACATTTCCCAATTCTTACAAAAAGCCAGATTGCAAATCTTCGTGATGCAGATGAGATAGAGATTAAAGCAGGAGACTTAGTTGAATTTAAATCTGATAAAATGAAAAAAAATTTGTAAGAATCTTTTAGTTACCAAGGATTGCTAAACCCATTTGTCTGGAATTCTATTAGTTGTTTTTTTAATAGAAACATATAATCTATTACTCTGTTAAATCCTTTAATGTGAGAAAGATTTTCAATTGAATTTTCCAATAAATCTTGTTCGAGGATTCGGGGTTTATTATTTCGATAATAATATTTTTTTCCCTCTGTATCAAAAATTGATAC
This sequence comes from uncultured archaeon, assembly GCA_902385625.1. Taxonomy (GTDB): domain Archaea; phylum Nanobdellota; class Nanobdellia; order Pacearchaeales; family GW2011-AR1; genus ARS1285. The sequence continues at coordinate 82,502 of CABMGE010000010.1, forward strand.
ATCTTCATGAATCGCAATAATATCATCTAAATCCCTCATTATTAAATGAAAACCCAAATACCCGAATTCTTGATTATGTTTTACAAACAGTGAATAAGTTCTTTTGCTTTTTTTATTCATAATTGCAGTTAAATCTTGATAATCAAATAATTTTAGTCTTCCAAAACTAGAAATATCATATATATGATAAAAGGGATTTTTGACAGAATTAGATCCAGAGATAAGAGCACAAGCTAAAATTTTTATCATATTCTTGTGCTTTTAAATTATATTCAGCCATTTTTATAACAAAAATATTTATTATATAAACCTATTTACTGATGATTTGAATACATTTTTATAGACTGTCTTCTTTATTAGTTTATGAAAAAGAGCTGGTATAAAAAAAAAGAGATGCTTGAAAAACATAATAGGAGTAGTGCTTTGTTTAAGGATTTTATTCTAGGTGGACAAGATGGGCTTGTAAATGTTCTTGGCATAATTCTTGGACTCTCTGTAGGAACAGGAAACCCTAAAATTGTTATTCTTGCAGGACTTGCTGCAACTTTTACAGAAGCTGTTTCAATGGGAGCAGTCTCATATACTTCTACAAAAGCGGAATCTGACTTTTATAAAAGCCAGGAAAAGCAAGAAGAATTTGAAATTGGAACATGTCCAGACATAGAGAGAAAAGAAATCTATGATATTTATTATAAAAAAGGCTTTCGCGGAAAACTTTTGAATGATGTTGTAAAGAACATTACTTCAAATAAGAAAAAATGGAAAGACACAATGATGAAAGAAGAACTTGGACTTAATCGTGGATCAAATAATCCTTTTAAAAATGCAATTGTTGTATTTTTAGCTGCAATAATAGGCTCGTTTATACCATTGTTACCTTTCTTTTTCTTTCAAATAAGTAATGCAATTATCTTTTCTCTTATAATTTCTGCAGTTGCTTTATTTATAACAGGAGCAGTAGAAGCCAAACTTACAATTGGTAATTGGATTAAAAAAGGAATACAATTAACAGTTATTGGAATGGTTGCTGCATTAATTGGATTTATAGTTGGAAAACTAACTGGATATAATGGGTAAAATTTTATATAAATTATTATAAAGCTTTTTCTTATTTTTTTATTATGAAAAATGGGGCAGAATCGATTGAAGAGATAAAAAAGACAGTATTCTCAAGAAATCCTTCATCAATTAAATATAAAAGTGAATTTTATGAGTTATTTAACAATGGATTTTTTGGAAATAAAGCAGATACTGCTATTTCTTATGAAGAAGTTATAAAAAAGGGTTGGAAAGGAACTGTTTCAATAAGATCCAGGGGAAATGGCACTGCAAGAGCCCTTGTTTATAATTTTCCTATTGAAAATATTCCAGATGAAATTGAAAAGAGAAGAAAACTTGGGTTTGATGTTACTAAACTTTCTTTTAGCCTTACACCTCCTGATGATAAACTTAGGATTCAGGGAGAAATAATGAGAACTGAACAAGGAATATTTGTTCTTTATTCTACTGTTAAAAAGCCTATGAACCTTTCACTTCGAGATGAAGAAAAAATCGCGACTGGAATTTGCGCACAAAAACTTCTTGAAGAAAACTTATTTCCTGTAAGCCTTGATGATATTTATGAAATTTTAGAACTATTTCCAAATGATGTAATTGAATTTAGCTCCTATGATGTTTGTGTTGGCAATTTACCGCACAGAAATACAATAATATGGGAAGTTCGAGGATACTAAAGAGAACAAGTTAATCTCGCTTCGCGAGATGACCCTAGAGTGCTAAAGGACAGTTAGATATTTTATTCAGAAGTAAATTCCTCATAAAATTAATTGTTTTAAATTTTAATTTACTTAAAATAAAAACAACAATCTTTCAGCGCAGATATTTTCTACCAAGTATATAATAAGATTTAATAATACAATTTTAAAATAGTTATTATGGCAAATTGTGATTTTTGTGGAAAGGAAATTTCTATTGGAGTTAATACTAAAAAAGATCCTTTATTGAAATCAGGAACATATTGTGAAGAATGCAGTAAAAAAGATTTGAATGATCTTTTTGAAGAAATATTAAATGAAGAAGAATCAGATGAAGACATCTAAAGAGTCATTAATATTTTTAAAAAGGTTTAATAAGCCATTTCCACTTAATTTATTATGGTAAAAAGCGAAAGAAAAGAGGCCTGGATGAGGATTCTTGTTGCAATAATCAGCGGAATTATTTTAAAATTCTGGGGAATTGTTGTCTTGATTGTAGGAGTTCTTAACTGGCTCATTGCAGTATTTTCAGGAAAGAGGGATAAAAGTCTGGCTGAATTTTGCGAACCATGGAATACTGAAATGTATAAGTATACTAGATATTTATCAGGAGTCTCGAATAAAAGACCTTTTCCGTTCAGTGATGTTGAAAGAATGAGCAAGTTTGGATAGATAATTTTATTACTTAAATTAGATAAATTTTTTTCTAAAATTTTATAAAGTAATTGTTATTTGAATATTTATGATAACACTTGTAAAATGTTTAGTATATCCAAAAACAGATTTGGGAAAGCAAGGTGAAAAACCAAGATATTTGACAATTAGTGATTTTTTTCCAGATCCGATACTAAAAGATGAATTTCGCATAAATTCTAAATCTGAAGAAGTTCTAAATCAAACACTTCCTAATTATTTTTTGGAAGGTTATTTGGGAATTGAACCTTGGATTGTAAACATATCAAAAGATAGAGGTTATCTTGATATTTCTGAAATAGATGGAAAAAAAGCTGATGGAACTATTGCAGATTTACTTAGTCGAGAAAGTTTTTCAGTTGCAAAAAGAAATTATAGGTTAACAGATGAACAAAAAAATGGCTTAGTTGAGAGTATTATGGGTGGACTTGCATCTGACAATATTTTTGGAATTTTTGTTTCAAGAAATGATACAAGACTATCATCAAGAGTTTATTCAGATGTTTTAAAAGCCCTTGGAAGAAATGTTTCCTCTGAACAAATTGAACAAATGTTCTTGGCCCAATATCAAGGTCTTGAAGCTTATGAGAGAGCTGAATTTCAAAGACAAGCTGAGGACTGGAGTAGTCTCGCAAACCAAGTAGTTGGCGCAGAAGTATTGTAATTTAGGATAAGTTTTATAATACTAATTTTCTAATAGATATTATGAAAGCAAAAGAACTTTATGCAAGACTTGAAAAGGATTTTATAAGACCTGAATTAAGCGATGATTGGGCTGAATATATGAATGAAGTAAAAGATTTTCTAAGTGATAATTTCAAGAAAAGATCAATGGGACTTGTTTGTGATAATTCTGAACAAATAAATAAAGTTTATACTGCAGTATTTCCAACAAAAGAGGTAATGAAGTATGTTTTAAATCAGAAAGCTGAAAATGCTATGCTTTTTGTTCATCATCCTTCTATCTGGGATATTACTAATACTCCTGAAGTTTTTCAACAGATGGACAAGGGATTATTAAAAAAATTCAAAGCAAGAAGAATTTCAGTTTATAATTTACATGTTCCATTAGATAATTATGGCGAATATTCCACTAGCCTGACACTCGCAAAAGGTTTAGGAATAAATCCAACAAAACCATTTGGCCAATATTTTGGGGCATTGTGCGGCATATTTGGAAAAACAAAATTAAAAACAACTAGGGAATTATCAAATAATTTTAAAAAATTAGTAGGACATAAAGTTAGTTTGTATCAATATGGAAGTCCTGAGATTAAAAGAGGAGTAATTGCAGTTGTCGCTGGAGGAGGGAATGATGTTGAGATGCTACAAGAAGTTGCAAAAGAAGGAATAAATACATTTGTTACAGGAATAACTGCTTTGAGCCCTCATTCACAAAAAGCACATGAATTTGCGAAAAAGAATAAGATAAATATTCTTGGTGGAACTCATTATTCTACTGAAAGATTTGCATGTATTTCTATGTGCAATTATTTTAGAAAACTAGGACTCGAGAGTCAATTTATAGAAGGAAAACCAGGTCTCGAAGACTTATAATTGAAAAAGTGCTAGAAATTTAATAATTTAGAAAATAATATTTTTTAAACCTAAAAATATAAAAACCCTATATTCCTTAAATTTTTATGGCTAAGAATAATATGATTATATCAAGTATTTCTTTACTAGTCTTAGCTCTGCTAGTCATCCTATAAGCAAGCTATAATATTTTGGCTTGCAGGAGTTCTTTATGATACAATTAACTACTGCTCATGCTTTGAAAGAGAATTTTTCTTTTGCAAGATTAAATTTAAATAGTATTGAAAGGAGGGATTTTTAATTAATATGGTAATACTAGACAAAGAAAGAATTGAAGAAGCTGTTAGAAGAGAATTACAACTTATAGATATTTGTCCCCAATATGAGAATTGCATTACAGGAAAAGCCATGTCTGAAGAAAGATGCAGTATTAATTGCCGTATATATGGATGCAGCGTATCAGGCGAACATTCAGTTCTACAGAGAGTTTATTCTGAATTAAATGTTAATGGAGATATGAGACAAAGAAGACAGGTAATTCAAGTGATTAGAGATGAGGTAACTGATGGAAAATATCAATTTAGAAAACATTAGCAATATTTAAAAATCCATTCATACTCTTAAAAACAATGAAAGCTAGCAAGATAAATACAACTGAAAGATTAAGCATAATTTCTATTACAAGAAAATTTTTGAATGGTAGTATGAATTTTCTAGTCCAGAAAAAAATAAAGAGTTTACCAATTTTTTTCTGTATAGCTAGCATTATTATAATTATTATTTAGGCAAGCCAAAAAAATTCTTTGGGCTTGCAGAATTTACCTAAAGATGGAACTATATGACTGCACACTTCGGGAAGGAGAACAGGCAAAAGGAGCCAGTCTTAGTCTGGACGATAGAATAAAAATGTGTAAACTCCTTGATGAGTTTGGAGTCGATTATATTGAACTTGGTTGGCCTTATGTTTCAAAAGAGATATTTAATTCATTTAGCGAAGCCATACCTCTTGTTAAAAGAGCAAAAATAGTTGCATTTGGATCCACATCTATTGAAACTTACCCTGAAGTTGACAAAAATCTTGGTTCAATAATCAGATGTGGTGCAAAATATGCCTGCATATTTGGAAAGACAGATGTAACTCATGTTGAAAAACAATTGGGACTTTCTAATAAAGAAAATTTAGAAAAGATAAGTAACAGTGTTAGTTTCTTAAGAAAAAACAACGTTTCAGTTTTTTATGATGCAGAACATTTTTTTGATGGATTTAAAAAAAATCCTGAATATGCAATTGAGACTCTTTTCAGTGCAAAAAGAGCAGGCGCAGAAAGATTAATTCTTTGTGATACTAATGGTGGAAAACTTCCAAATGAAGTTGAAGAAATTGTAAAATATACAAAAAATGAGCTGGAGAAAGATGGACTTGAAGTACAACTTGGAGTTCACTTGCATGATGACTGCGGACTTGCGCTTGCAAATACACTTGTAGCATTACCCTATATAAAACAAGTTCAGGGAACAATAAATGGTCTTGGAGAAAGAGTTGGAAATCTTAATCTAACAACATTTGTTGCGAATTATTTAGATAAAATGAATGGAAAACTAAATGTCGATATGAAAAGATTAAAAGAATTTAATGAAGAATCATTCAGGCTTTGCGGAGTGGTAGTTTCTGAAAGAAGACCATATGTTGGAGAAACAGCTTTTTGCCATAGGGGCGGAGTACATGTAAATGCCATGATGAAAGGAGCAAGTTATGAACATACAGAACCTGAAAAATTTGGAGGTAAAAGAATTATAATTCTCAATAGCCTTGGAGGAATAAGTTCAGTAGTTGGAGTGGCAAGTCAGTTTGGAATAGAGTTAAACAGAGAAATTCCTGAATTTTATGAAAAAGTGCAGAAACTAATGGAAGAACTAAGAACTTATGAAAGGTCTGGCTATGACCTGGGTACACTTCCTGCAGAACAATTTCTAATTTTAAATAAGTATTTTGGAAATCAGAGAAATTTATTTGAGATAAAGGCATGGAACTCTGAAAGCAAAAGAAGAGTTGATGGAGATGAAAGTGCAAGTTTTTATGCACTTTGCGATGTAACTGGAAAACTTGTTGACTCGGAAGTTGAAGTCAAAGGAGGCCCTGTTGAAGCAGGTTTTAATGTATTAAAGAAAGTATTATCTCCATATTATCCCAGTGTTTCAGACCTTCATTTATCTGATTTTAGAGTAACAATTGCAAGAGAAAGAGAAGAAGAAAGTACAGTTAGAAATGAAATATGGTTTAGAAATGGAAAAGATTTTTCAACAGTGGGAGTAGACAGAAACATAATCGGAAGTGCTGTTGAGGCACTTGCAAAGGGATTTAGATATCACTTGAGTTATGAAGGTAAAAATGAATAGAATAACTAAGTTAGTAACTTTTAAAAACGCAAATTCATACTTAAACTTAAGGAAACGAGGAAAATGTTAGATTTTAATACAGCAGAAAAAGAAATACTTGAATTTTGGGATAAAAATAAAATTTACGAAAAAGTAAAAAAGAAGAATAGCAAAGGCAAGAAGTTTTATTTTTTGCAGGGCCCACCTTATACTTCTGGAAGACTTCATATTGGTCATGCTTGGAATAATACGCTAAAGGATTTAGTCTTAAGATATAAAAGAATGCAGGGATTTAATGTTTGGGACAGAGCAGGCTATGATATGCATGGACTTCCAACTGAAAATGCAGTTCAGAAAAAACTTGGTATAAAAGATAAACTTGAGATTGAAAAATATGGTGTTGAAAAATTTGTAAAAGAGTGTAAAAAGTTTTCATCTGAAAATGCAAAAATTATGGATAAGGATCTTGAGAGACTTGGTGTTTGGATGGACTTTGAAAATGCATATTGGCCGATAAAAAATGAATTTATTGAAGGAGAATGGTGGCTTATTAAAAAAGCATTTGAACAAAAGAGACTTTACAAAGGCAAGAAAATAATGCAATGGTGCGGAGAATGTGAAACCTCTCTTGCAAAACACGAGCTTGAATATGAGACTGTAAAAGAAAATTCAATATTTCTCAAATTCCAGGTAAAAAACAAGAAGAATGAATACATCGTCATATGGACAACAACACCCTGGACAATTCCATTTAATCTAGCAGTCATGGTAAACCCTAGTTTGGATTATGTAAAAGCAGAGGTTGAAACCAAATCTGGAAAAGAGATATGGATTGTTGCAAAAGCACTTGTTAATGTTTTTGTATCAGGCTTACTTGATTTAAAATTCAGGATAATTGAAGAATTCAAAGGAGATAAACTTGAAGGACTTGAATATGAACATCCTTTTTATGGTAAATTAAAGAATAAATATGATGAATTAAAAAAACAATGGAAAAAAGTCCATACAATAATTTTATCAGAAGAATATGTTGACACAAGTGCAGGATCAGGCCTTGTTCATTGTGCACCTGGATGCGGTCCTGAAGATTATGAAGTTGGAAAAAAGTATGGAATTGGAGCTTTTAATGATATTGATGAAAAGGGAACATTTTCAGAAAGTTATGGAGAATTTAATGGACTTCGCGCAAAAGTCGATGACAAAAAGTTTATTGAGGCTCTAGACAAATCAAGGGCATTAATAATTCAAACACCTGTTGAACATGAATATGCTCACTGCTGGAGATGCCATAAGCCAGTTGTTTTTCGTGCAACAGAACAATGGTTTATGAAAATTGAAGATTTAATTCCAAAAATTCTTGATTTTAACAAAAAAGTCAAATGGCAGCCAGACTTTGCAACCAAAAACTATGATCTATGGATTGAAAATCTAAAAGACAATGGAATTACAAGACAAAGATATTGGGGATGTCCTGCTCCAATATGGATATGTGAATGTGGTGAGACTGAAGTAATTGGAAGTGCTGAAGAACTCAAAAAAAGAGCTGGAAAAATACCTGAAGACCTGCATAAACCCTGGATTGATGCTGTGACATTTAAATGTAAAAAATGCAAGAAAGAGATGAAAAGAGTGCCTGATGTAATTGATGTATGGATTGATTCAGGAACAACTTCCTGGAATTGCTTATATTATCCAGCAAACAAAAAAAATATTGATTATTGGCCTGCAGATTTTATACTTGAGGCAACAGAACAGATAAGGCTCTGGTTTTCAATGCTTCAAATGTGCAGTGCAATTGCATTTGGAAAATCATGCTATAAAAGTGTATATTGTCATGGAATGATTCTGGATTATCAGGGAGTTAAAATGTCAAAATCCCTTGGAAATATAATTTCCCCTTATGAAGTTGTTGACAAATACGGAGCAGACATTTTAAGATATTACATGTGTGAAACTCCTGCAGGAGAAAATATTAATTTTAACTGGGAGACTGTTAAAATTAAGCAGGGAAACCTAAATATTTTGTATAACATTGCAAATTTTTTAAAGGAGCTTAATTCTCAGACTAAAGAAGATAAAAAAATTGATGTTGAAGAGAAATATATTCTTTCAAGAAAAAATCAGACAATTAAAAGAGTTAACGAACTTATGGGAGAATACAAGATAGATGAGATCATACAGGAAATAGAAAATTTATTCTTGGATTTATCAAGAGTTTATATAAAGTCTACAAGGGAAAAAGTTAATTCTGATAAAGCTGGAAAAGTTTTATTTGCAGTTAAAGATGTTTATTTAGATGTCTTGAAAATGTTTTCAATTATCTGTCCTTTTGTTACTGAAAAAATCTGGCAAGACTTAGTTGAAAAAAATATTGTGAAAGAGGAGAGCGTTCACCTATGCTCATGGCCAAAAGAGGATAAAAAACTTATTAATGAAAAACTGGAAAAAGAATTTAAAACAGCTTTGGAGATTATTGAAAAAGGACTATATGCAAGAGACAAGGCACAGATTGGACTTAAATGGCCTCTTGCAAATGCCAAAATAAAGTGCTTGAATAAAATAAGCAAGGAATTAATTGAACTTGTTAAAAGCCAACTTAATATAAAGAACATTGAGTTAGACGCAAGTGAGAAAAATAAGGAAACTATTGTTGAACTGGACACTAAAATGACTCCTGAACTAGAGTCAGAGGGCTATGCAAGAGAAATTTCAAGAAAAGTCCAGGCTGCAAGGAAAAATGCAGGGTTTGTTAAAACTGATTTTATTAAACTTGCAATTATTATTGATGAAAGTATTGTAAAATTAATCGGATCTCAAAAGGAGTTCATAAAAGAAAGAGTTAATGCCAAAGAAATTTTACTGGATAAGATAAAAGAAAGTGATTATAAGAATAAAGCAGAGGATAAGATAAAAGGGAAAGAAATAAAGATACTTTTTAATAAAATATGATTCGAAAAAACCTCTGGAAAAAGAACTTGCAGGTAGTAAAAAATCTTTTATCTAAACAAAGATATTATGTTATAGTCATAACAATTCAGTTAGTTCTTATTGCTATGTTTAAATGACAAAAAGATTTAAATAGTCCGGTTAAATTATTATAATAACAAAGAGGATTAAACCTTCGAAACAGGAAAAGATGATAGTCAAAGAGGAATTTTTAAATAGGCTGAGAAAAATATTCGATCTTAATTTATATGAGGTAAGAGTATGGACTGCGTTACTTTCTCGAGGAGTAAGTACTGCTGGAGAACTCTCAAATATCTCTGACGTTCCTAGATCTAGAACTTATGATATTCTTGAAACCCTTGAAAAAAAAGGATTTATTGTTATGAAACTTGGAAAACCAATCAAGTTTGTTGCATTAAAACCTGAAGAAGTTATTGAAAGAGTAAAGAAAAACATGATAGTTAGCGCACAAGAAAAGAGCAAGAGGCTTGAAAAATTAAAAGGCGAAGAAATACTTACTGAACTTAACAGCTTATTCACACAAGGAGTAAAGTTTGTTGAGCCATCTGACCTTTCTGGAAGTGTTAAAGGAAGACAAAATGTTTACAATCACCTAGATATGATGATAAGAGATGCTGAAAAAACAATAACAATTGTAACAACAGCTCAAGGCTTAAACCGAAAACTTGAAGCACTTGAACCAAGTCTTGAAAAAGCAAAAAAGAGAGGAGTTAAAATAAGAATAGCTGCTGAAATTAATGATTCTAATAAACATATTGCAAAAGAACTTTCAAAATACGCTGAAATTAGAAATATGCCAAAGATTCGTGCAAGACTTGCAATAGTAGATGGTGAGCAAGTTCTGTTTATGGTTCTAGATGATGATAAGGTTCATCCTAATTATGATGTTGCTATATGGCTAAGCACTGATTTCTTTGCTTCTGCAATGGAACAATTATTTGATGCGGCGTGGAAAGGATTTAAAGCAATTTAATCCTAAATAAAATAATTCTTGCTTTAAATTTAGAATGTTTGACCCTATTAAAAATTCTGTCTGTGAATCATGTAAAAATAATTTAGATAAGAAAATTCTAAAAGAATTATATGATATGAACTCGCGAGAGTTTGCTTTTTATTTAATTTCTGGTGGAAATCATCAGGCAGAAATACAATATCATCTTTCAAGAGATCTGCCCCAAGATTATATAAACCGGGTTTTAGAAATAGTTACAGAAGAACTTTGGTTTAACCAGAAAAAACTTGGTGAAATAAGATCAGGACCTCTAAAAAAGTTTTATCCTTAAAAAATTTTTAATAAAATATTGATTAGCTTTATATAGTAAATTCTATTTTTACCTCTTATGTTTCAAAAATATACTCAAACAACTTATGAGACTTGTTTAGCATGTTCGTTACTACAAGCAGTAGATCAAATTACTCCAATTAAAATCAATAAAGAAATTGAACTTGAAGTAATCAATCATTCTATGAAATTTAGTAAAGAAGATTTTGTTGTAGGTCATTTAGATTATATTTCCGAAAAATTCAAAATAAATATTCTAAGAGTTGTTGATAACAAGCCTTTTTATGAATATATTAAAAAAATTAAAACAAATTCCAAGATAAATACAATTACTCATAAAATAGACCTTGGACTAATTGATTCTTATTTAAAAAATACTCAACCAATAGTCTATATTGATGCATATAGTTTATTTAAAATTTCACATGCTCCGCATTTTATTACAGTTCTTAAAAAAACAGATGAAAAATATGAAATCTTTGATCCTTGGTATGGTAAAACTATGATAATTGAATCTAAAGTATTATCTGATGCTGTGTCCTCTTTAAGAAATCATTTATTGTTTTGCCCTCAACTGATAACCCTTTCCAAATAAGGCTTTTAAAGAAATTTTATTATTAACTATATCTTTTATTATAATCATCTTTAAAAGATAAACAAGTCCAATATTTCTAGGTGAAAAAATGGAACTGAAAAAAGAGCTGATCAAATTTATAAAAGAGAACCATCTTAGCCCATTTAATTTATATAAAACTCCTGTTAAAAGCGAAGAAGAAAGTATATACAAAACAAGAGATGGAAAATCAGTGCATAATAGGGTTCTTTCCAATATATCAAATTATTTTTGTTTTTCAGATAGTTCAAATCTATTCAATTGTTTTGAATTTACAAAAGACATCAATAAGATAAAGGAAAGACAGGAATTTTTTAGAACAGTTCCAAAAGACCTGGATAACAATTTTTTAAAAAACCTAAAAAAACCAAAACAAACCTGGAAACCAAAATATAGTGTTGTTGCAGTAACAGATGATGAAGATACATTTTCTAAACTGAAAAACCTTGATGTCCCTGTAAAATTTCTTTTAAATGAACAGGATGTTTTAGATCTTGAAAATTATGAGATTGTACAGGCAGTTGATGTAGAACAATTTAGTTCACTAATTGAACAACTTCCCCAGTCAGTATTTTTAGACTCAATTGATGATGTTTATCTAGAGAGATACCTTGAAATATTATCTAGCTGGAAGGACAATTTAGAGATATTAAAAAATATAAATGACAATGAAATTTTACAGATAGTTTTAGAACTAAAACCAATTTTAGGACTTACTCAACCTCAATTAAACCAAAAAATATCCAGAAATGAAATAGAACAAAAACTAGGGGAGATAAATGAAGAAATATCCTTGAAACTCAAGAACATGAATGTTTCAGGAGATATACTTTTTGAAATGCTTTCAAAAAATAAACTTCCAATTGAGATTGAAAAAATAATTGATGACTCTGTTAAAAAAACAAATGTACCTGAACACTTATTTGATCTTGCAATTCCTGTCAAAATTGATGAGAATGAATTTGAAAATTTTATACGCCTTCAGGACGCAAATGAAAATACTGATTTTGCAGAGAAGATAAAGAAAAACGCATCTCTACTCAAAAAAATTCCTGAAAAGTTAGAAAGACTATGCGAACTCATGATTATTTATGATTTTAGTTCAGGAATATCAAGATTTATGCTAAATCAGGAAAATGGAAGCTGGCCAATTTTTTCACAGGAATTTACAATGGAGAATTCAAAAAATGTTTTTCTAGAAAGTCCTCAAGCAATCTCGTTTAGCTTAAGTTTGGATGAAAAATGTTCAATACTAACGGGCGCAAATTCAGGAGGAAAAACAACTTTAATAGAACATATAATCCAGATAATCAGTTTATTTAATCTAGGTCTTCCTACTAGCGGCAATGTAAAGATTCCAATATTTTCAGAGGTTTATTATTTTGCAAAAAATAAAGGAAGTGCAAATAAGGGTGCTTTTGAAACTCTTTTGACACAAATGTCAAAAATAGAACCTGGAACAGGTACAATAATTCTTGCTGATGAAATAGAAGCTGTAACAGAACCTGGTGTTGCAGGAAAAATAATTTCAGCAACATCTAGTTATTTTATTGAAAAAAATTGTTTTTTAGTTATTGCTACTCACTTAGGCTATGAAATAAAAGATATTCTTCCACAAAAAGCAAGAATTGATGGAATCGAAGCTAAAGGACTTAATGAAAACAATGAATTAATTGTAGATCATAACCCTGTTCTTGGCAGACTTGCAAATTCCACACCTGAACTAATTGTTGAAAAACTTGCAAATTCAGAAAAACAGGATTATTTCAAGTACCTTAATAGATATTTAAAAGAAAACACAACAAGGCAATAAATGTAGTTACTAAATTATTTATAGGCTAAAATAAGGTGATTATTTAGGCACTACATTGGATTTTAGGTGAATTTTTGATAAAGATATTTAAAGAAAAATGCATTTTTATAGCAGAGTATTTAAAGAGTGATTTTTTACAAATCAGGTGATTTTTATGAAACAAAGAAATGCCACAATTGCCCTTGCACCAATCAAATATTTTGATATTTCTAAAAAGGACAACCTTAAGAAAATTAAAAAATACATTAAAGCAGCTGCAAAAAGAGGAGCAGATATTATTTGTTTTCCTGAATCCTGCCTACATAAGACAGAGGCACTTAGTATTAATCATGAAATTATCCAGGAAATAAGGGATGAATGCAAGAAAAATTCAATATGGTGCATTATTACAGAAGATCTTATCTTAAGAAAAAAACCCTATAATATGGCAATTTTGATAAATAGAAAAGGGGAAATAAAAGGCAAGTATAAAAAAATTCATCTTTATGATGATGATGTAAAAGCAGGAAAAAAAGTAAAGGTATTTAGAACAGATTTTGGAAAAATAGGAATTGTTATTTGTTGGGATCTTGCATATCCTGAATTATTTAAAAAAATGAAAGAAAAAAAAGCAGAGATTATTTTTTGCCCTTCTCAGTGGTGTTATGAACATAAAGCACATCATAAAAAACACAAAGAAATTGAAATAGAACTGCTTAAATGTCTTGCAACTGCAAGAGCATTTGAAAACATAAATTTTGTTGCGCTTTGCAACCCTTTGAGAGAAAGAGAAGACCAGGTATCTTATTCTGCTATTGTTTCTCCCCATAGAGTACTTAAGGAAACAGTAGGGGAAGAAAAGTTAATTATTGCAAAGATTAATTTAAATGAAATAAAAAAACTTGAAAAACTCTATCCTGGAAAGAAATCTAATCACTGAACTTCTTTTAATAATAAATCCAAAACTTTCCCAATTAGCATTTCTCTTTCTTCTTCGAAAAAATCAAAGGCAGGTGTTGAATTAACTTCAAGCACATACCACTTGTTGTTCTTTTTTAATAGATCAATACCGCAAACCTTTATATGAACTGTATCTAAAATTTTATTAACCATTTTTTCAAGTTTTTTTCCTACTCTGAATCTCTTTATTTTTTTTGCATAGACTCCTGTGGATTTCCAACCATTACTGGTTTTGAGTGCAGTCTGCACAATTTTTTTATCGATAGTGGTTATTCTATAACATGGAGAACGAATAAGTTCCTGGGCAATTATTGGAGCTCTTTCACTTCCCTTTTTCCAAAACTTTTCAATTATTTTTTCAGCATGTTCGGGACTTTCGGCCTTATCAACAAATTCTCCCTGTGTTCCAAAAATTCGCTTTAAAATTACAGGCCAGTGACCAAATTCCCTTAATTCCTGTTTTGCAGCGTTTAGATCCTCTGGTAGAAGAATTGTCTTTGGAGTTGGAATTTTATTTTTCTCGCATTCTAAATAAAACATCCACTTATCTTCATTATAATAAGAGGCTCTTGAGGAATCAACGACTTTTTTTCCAAGTTCCTCCAAAGTTTTTACAAATTCTGGTGCATAATCCTCTGCAGAGTTATTAAAAATTATCTTGCATTTTTTTGCTTTTTTTTCAATTTCCTTTTCATTAAATTTTTTGCATAAATTAAACATGACAAGGTCTATGTTTCGTTTTTCAGCTTCTCTTAGAAATATTTCTTCATCCTTTCCAGGCTTTCTATCACAAAAAATATAGCCCATTACCACTCTTTTCATTTTAAAAAAAAGATTTCTTTGTATTTAAACGTTTGTCAAAAAAAATATTTTATAGATAAATAATATAATAGCTAAATAACAATAATTTTTATAAAGTAAAATAAATGACTTGATTAATGAGAAAGAAATTTTATAAGGAAGCAATAGAGATTGCATTAAAAGAAAAAATTGCGCTTACATTCGATGATGTAAGACTCCAAAGCGATTATTCGGAGGTTAAATTATCTGAAGTCAATGTTGAATCAAAATTCTCAAGAAATATTAATTTAAAAATTCCAATTATCAGTTCTGCAATGGATACTGTTACAGAGTATAAACTTGCAATAAGGCTTGCTGAACTTGGAGGAGTAGGCATAATACATAAGAGCTTAACCTCAGAAGAACAAGCAAAACATGTTTCAAGAGGCAAACATCACCTCAATGCATATATTGAAAAACCAATTTGTATTTTCTCTGATGAATCTGTTGAGGAAGTTTTGAATAGAAAAAATAAAAAAGGTTATAGTTTTAATAGTTTTCCAGTTTTAAACCGCGAGGGCAAACTTGTTGGAATAGTCACTGGAAATGATTTTGAATTTTGTGATGACCATTCGATAAAAATAAACAAAATAATGACGACAAGTCCCCTTCATTTTGTTGGCAAGATTAATATTGAAAAAGCTTATCAAAAAATGAGGCAGACTAAGAAAAAAGCATTACCTGTGACAGATAAAAAAGGAAAGGTTATTGGAATGTATGTATTTTCAGATGTTAAACGAGTACTCAATGGAAATAAAAATGATTATAATGTTGACTCCAAGGGAAGACTAATTATTGGTGCTGCAATAGGAGTTTATGATGATGCTTTTTCAAGACTTGAAAAACTTGTAAGAGAAAACGTAGATGTTGTTGTTATTGACACTGCGCATGGAGACTCAAAACCAGTTTATGAGACTCTTAAAAAAGTAAAAAATCAATATCCTGAGCTCGATGTTGTAGTTGGAAATGTCTCAATTGGAGAGTCTGCAAAAAGACTTGCCAATGCAGGAGCAGATGGAATAAAAGTAGGCCAAGGACCTGGATCAATCTGTACAACTAGAATAGTTGCAGGAATTGGCAGACCTCAACTTACTGCTGTTTATGATTGTGCAAAAGCAATATATGGAAGCGGAATTCCAATTTGTGCAGATGGAGGACTAAGATATTCAGGAGATATGGTAATTGCAATTGCTGCTGGAGCTGACTCTCTTATGATGGGAAAAATGCTTGCTGGAACAGATGAATCTCCAGGTGAATTAATTTATTTAAAAGGAAGAACCTGGAAAGGATATCGTGGAATGGGATCACTTGGAGCCATGCAAAAGAGTGCAGGTGCAAGACAAAGATATTTTCAGGAAAATGTAGAAAATAATAAACTTGTTCCTGAAGGCATTGAAGGAAGGATTAATTATAAAGGCCCTCTTGAAAAAGTTATTTATCAGTATATTGGAGGCCTTAAGGCTGGAATGGGTTATGTTGGAGCAAAAAATATTCGCGAACTTAGAGAAAAGGGAGAATTTGACAGGATAACTGCTGCAGGAGTTAGAGAGTCTCATCCTCACGACGTTGAAATAACTGAAGAAGCTCCGAATTATTCTGTTGACTAATAGATAAGTTAATCTCGCTTCGCGAGATGACTTTAGATTCATTTTGTAATTTTATAATATTTTTAAAGTAGTAATAAAAATTTTGAAGTCTAAAAAAGACAACAATTGTTTTTTAAGTTTGGAATACATCTTAGATAATGTCTGTATTATATCCTAAAGATCCTGAAAATCCAGAGGAGTCAATAATATCAACAGATTTTAGCATTTTATACAGTTCTGAAATTATCTTAAAAGCAAGAAAAACAAAGATGCATGATTCATTTAGAAATACATTAAGAGCATATGGTGCAAAGACTATAATGGATTTTATAACAAAAGAAACACTGGAAAGTTTAGTTGATCAAGATACTATAAGATTAAAGTCTAATCTTAATCCTTATACTTTTGTTGAGGACAGTTTGCTACTTGCAAGAATAAAGATCCTTCCACTTAATTGTTCAATTTCAATTTGTCCAATAAGTGCAGATTATTTATTGCAAGATGTAAAAGAAATAGAAGAAGGAAAATTACCCAGGTATCTTAGATATATCTCTGAAAGTGTAACCAAAGTAAGCCAGGAATGTTGTCTTAGGGCACTCTTTGATAAATGGGCAAAGATACTGGAAGTTTTTTAGAGGGGATAAAACTACATGCAAATAAAATATAATTAATTATTTTAATATAGTTATATGAATTGAGTTGTCTATAGAATCCTGATTTAGATCATAGCAATTGTAAATTCTTGTACGTGATGTTGGGTATTGTTGATTATAATTATCTTTTTCAAATATTATCAATTCATCATAACTACCATACTGAGTTTTCAACTGAGAATAATTGAGATATGAAAAAGATCCAGATGGACGCAAATAAACATTTATTTTTTTAATGTTTTTTGAAGAAATTTCTATACTTCTATCTTGTTGGTAATCATAAACATATTTATCACTATATGGCAAATCTCCTTCACTATATTCTATGGTTCCGGCATCAACCATTGCCTTACCACCACTAGTATCCCTTAAACATGCACCTAATTGAGTAAGGTCGTAACGTTTAGGAAGAAAATATTTATTTTCTATACCCACTTCTCCCAGTTTAATAGTATCCTTAACTTTTTTATTTTCCAAGAGATCATTTAAAGAAAGTTGCTTGACGAAATCCTGCTTTATAGATAATTGACCCAAGTTAGAAACCAGAGCAAGAGATATTATGATTATTAAAGGCAATATTATTCCAAAAATTATTTTATATTTCATCTTTTTTTAGAAGGAATAGATCCCAAAATGCTGGTTTTCATATTTTGAAACTTATGGCTAAACCAAACCCCTGCCCCAATGAATAATATTGAAGATAATGCAAGTAATAATAAAATTGAGTTTTTTCCCAAATCAAATGCATCAATTATAAATCCTACTGTGAATATATACAGAGCTATTGAAGCAAGATACATTACAGGATAAAATCTTCTTTTTATTGAAAATAATATTATTGCAACTACAAGCCCTATAAAAAATACTCCCCATCCTAGCGAACTTAACCAATATGAATATGCCATTATAAGTCTTTCTCCCAGAATACTTCTCCCAAGACAAAAAATACTATAACTCCTAAGATAAGTATTATTGTTTTAATTTCATCAGGAAGACTAAATAAATAATTATATGAAAAATAAGCAATTGTAGCAAAAAGGAAAATAATACCTATAATATAAAATAAGTATTGTAATTTCATATTCTAAAATACAACTAATACTATTTAAACTTTTTGAAATTACTTCCAAAGATTTATTAATAAACTTATTTTTAATTCATTATGGTTTCATTGAAAGAGTTTGTTGCCACTGCAAAAGAGAGGGGTTTGTCAAAAAGTGAAATAATTTCGGGGCTTAAAGAAAAGGGTTATTCAGATAAAGATATTCAAGAGGCTTTTGGTTATTCACAGGAAAAATCCAAAATAAAATACTCGGATGAAGTAAAAAATTTTGAAAAAATAAAAATGCTTTTTTTTGAGCCGAATGGATTTTTTAAAAAAGTAAGGGAAAAAACAATAATTAACTCACTTGTCACTTATGTAATTATCAGCCTAATTGTGGCTGCGATTAGTTTTGGTTTTAGGTCTATTCTTGGGGGAATTGTTGGAGGAATTTTTTCCTCTTATTTAATTGGCGGACAAGGAGTTATATTAAGTTTAATTCTCCCAATACTAGGAATAGTTTCTACTTTTATCTATGCAGGCGCAGCCCATATTGTCATTATTATTTTAAAAGGAGAGGGTAATTTTATTGATAGTTATAATGCAGTAACCTATTCATTTGTTGCAGGAATTATTCTTTCAATAATTCCTATTGTTGGTTTTCTTGGATATATTTATTCAGTAGTATTAATGGTATTTGGATTATCTGAATACCACAAAATTTCAAAGGGAAAGGCAGTTGCTGCTGCAATAACTCCTATAATATTTGTTATTGTGTTACTAATAATTTTAATTTTTTATTTTCTTGTACGAATTAGACTTTTTTAAAAATTAAATAAAAAATCCCTTGTGCAAGGTATTTTTTAAGCCTCCAATTGGGATAGACTCATAAGAACAATCGTAGCAAGCTTTAAGGTACTCGACTCAATTAGAGCAATCAGATTATCTCACCGATCATGTGATGGACTCCGATTTGACTAATTTTAACATTAATATTTTTACCTAAACAAGATTTGTCATTTGATTTTACAAGAACAATATTATAGTTGTCATCCCTTGCTTCATAAGTATTAGGGATTTTAGTTTTATTATTTACAAACACTTTAATTTCCCTATCTTTAAACTTCTCTTTGTTATCCAAGGCAGTCTTTCTATGCAGCTCCATTAAGGCAGTTGCGCGTTTATTAATTAATTCTTTTTTTAAGGGAGTTAATTTCCCTGATTCAGTTTGTTTATGGGAAGAAAATTTTGAAAGATTAAAAACATCAGGCCTTTCTTCTTTTATAAGTTCAATATTTTTTTTATGATCTTCCTCAGTTTCTGTAGGATAACCTGTAATAATATCAGTTGCAATAGTAATATCTGGAATTTCAATTTTAAATTTTTTTATTATTTCTTTTACTGCTTCAATTTTGTATGGACGATTCATATCTTTTAGGACTTTATCTGATCCTGATTGGATTGGAATATGCAGAAATTTATACATCTTTTTATTTTTGTAAATATCAATCATCTCATTTAAAATCGGATAAAGATTATTTGGATTTATCATTCCTAAACGAAGTCTAAAGTTATATTTAAGGGATAAAATTTTATTTAAGAGTTCTGGAAGTTTGGATTTGTTTTCGCGATCTAAATAATAACTTGCATTATCCTGACTTGTTATCCAGATTTCTTTTGCTCCATTTTGAAGATCTGATTCAATTGATTTTATTATTTTGTCTTCAGGATAAGAAAATAAAGGACCCTTTGCAAGCTTTGTTTTGCAATAAGAACATGATCCCAAACATCCCTCACTTATTTGAATAATGGATATTAATTTATTATTGGAAATCTTGGGAGAACATATTTTCTCTTCATGGGTTTTGGACAAATAAAATTCACTTTTCTTTTTATCCAACTTACTCTCTTTATAATCTCTTATTAATTTAACAATATCTTTTGTATGTGAAAGTCCTAAAAGAAGGCATCTTGAATTTATTTTGACCAAGGATTGTTTATCTGTCTCAGGCATACACCCTGCAATTACAATTAGTTTATCTGGAAACTCCCTTGATAAATCCTGAATTCTTCTTTTTATTTTTGATTCTGTTTTTCCCTTAACAATACAGGTATTAATTATGAGAATTTCTGCAATTTTTTCATTATTTGTCAGCTCATATCCTGCTTGCTTTAACAGTCCTGCAATTATTTCAGAGTTATTTTGATTTGCAGAACATCCGTAGGTTTCAATAAAAACAAATTTTTCCATAATGGAAAAATGAAAAAAGGGTTTAAAAAATCTCTTAATCTTTACATCTCTTCCATTGTTTCAATTCCGAGAAGATTCAAAGCATTTTGAAGAGTTGTTCTAAATGAGTCTACGAGTCTTAATCTAAGGGCTTCCTGCATTTTATCTTTATCACTTAGAACAGGACAATTGTGATAAAACTCATTGAAAGACTGGCAAAGTTCATGACTGTAATTTGCAATTAAAGCAGGATTCATTTTATCTCCTGCCTGAATTACTATTTCTGGAAAATCAGAAATCTTTTTTATTAAAGCTACTTCAAAATTATCTAAATTTTCCAATTTAACTTTTCCCTTGTTAAAGTTCTTATTTTTTGCCTTTTTTATTATTGAACTTGCTCTTGCATAAGAATATTGTAAATAAGGACCTGTGTTTCCTTCAAAAGATAATGCGCTCTCCCAACTAAACTGAACATCTTTTATAGGTTCATTTTTCAAAATAATATATTTTACTGCACCAACTCCAACTTTAGTAGGATTTCCTTTAGTCTTTCTCTTTTTTATCTCTTCTTTTGCTTTCTCAACTGTCTTGTTTAGAACATCTTCCAAAAGAATTATATTTCCGGTTCTTGAAGCAATTATTTCATTTCCGAATTTTACAGTACCAAAACCAAGGTGATTCATCTTACTTGTAAAATCATATCCAAGTGTTTTGAGGATAGTAAAAAGCGCTGAAAAATGGCCTGATTGCCTGAAGTCAGTAACATAAATCATTTTATCAAACTTATATTTCTTATACCTCTCGACAGCTGCACCAAGATCCTGAGTTATATAAGAGGCTGTTTGATTTGATCTTAGAATATATTTTTTTGAATCTGGATTTGTTTTATCTACCTGAACATACACTGCTCCATCTGCTTCTCTTCTTGCAATTCCCTTTTCAAGTGCAATCATTACAATATCTTTTCCTTTTTGTGAAAATTTACTCTGGCCTGTTGTTTCACTAAAATTTACATTAAGAAGGTCGTATACCTTATCAAAACCTTTTCCAGAGGCTTTCTCTATTTCTTCCCATATCTTATGAGTCTTTTTATCTCCAAGTTCCAAAAGTTTTAGTTTATCTTTTGCCCTGTCAGTCCATTCATTATTTGTAAACTCTTCATCAGCATCTGCCCCTTCTTCTACTTTTGATTTTTCTTCTGCGCAAAATTTAACATACAATCTTAAAAGTTCTCCTACAGGATCTTTTTTCAGGGCTTGTTTATCAAGCCAAAGTTCATATGCAACAATTAATTTTCCAATATGAAGTCCAGTGTCTCCAAGATAATTAATTCCGATTGGATCATAATTTAAAAAATTGTATATCCTCATCAAAGAGTCTCCAAGAATTGTTGACCTGATATGGCCTATGTGCATTGGTTTTCCTATGTTTGGTGCTGAAAAATCAATTACAACCTTATGTTTCTTTCCTAGACTAGACTTTCCATAATTAGAATTTATTTTGAGTATTTTTTCTGCTGCCATCTTTTTATTAATAAAAAAATTAAGATATGGACCTGTTGCTTTTATGGATTCTATTTCTTTTGTTGGTTTTATTTGCTTTGCAAAATGCTCTGCAATTTGGTTGGGTGCTTTTTTTTCTTTTTTACTTAAAATAAAACAAGGAAATGCAAAGTCTCCAAGCTGAGGATTTGGAGGAATCTCAATTAGATTTATTAGTTCCTCTCTTTTTAACCTAGTTTCTTTTTCAAGCAGCTTAATTACTTCCTCTTTAAACATTGGATTAGTTAATGAATAGATATTTATAAATTTGAGGATTTATAAAGTTGATTTCGTAATTTGATAGTAGTTTAACCATCTAGATCAAAAACTATTTAACCTGTTATTTATTTTTATTAATATACCTCGGCACAAAAGGTGTGCCTTCGGACTGCGGAAATTCTTTTGAATTTCCTGGTGCTCGTTTAAAGAGGTTAAACATCGCATGGTAAAAGAGTGTGCAATTTGTAATGAACATATTGAAGAAGAGAATGGGAAATTAAAGGGTACTATTGTAAGAGTTAGAGATGAGAGCAGCAAAAATCAGTTTATTCATGTTTGTTCTGGATGTCAGAAACAAGACAAATGGGTTGAAAAAGCCAAGATAAAAAGTGCTTAATTTTAATGAAAAAGGAAATATCTCAAATAAATGAAAGGAACAAGAGAGTTGAACTTGATAAAGCCTGGGAAACAAGCAAAACCAGAAGAGCCATAATCTCAATAATTACCTATGTCATGGTAGTTCTATTCTTATATTTAATTAGAGCGCCTTATCCTTTTTTGAATGCGCTTATTCCTATGATTGGCTTTATATTCTCTACACTAACACTTCAAATGTTTAAGAAAATTTGGATAAAAAAGCTGTATAAAAATTAGACTCGAACTAATCCAAATTTTTCTCCAGAATTTCAAATATTTCTTCTCTTTCTTCACTGTTTAAATTGGAGTCCAAATAAGGATAAAAATTTTTATCCTCATTTTCTAAATGATTTCTCAGTAATTCTGCTAAAGCTTGAATCTTTTTTAACTTGATCTCTTTTGTTTTGATATTTGGTCCTACGAGTTCATAGAGTGAAATTTCTATATCATTATGCTCTTCTATTACTTTCGAAAGTGCAGGAAACATCTTGCCTCTTTTGTGGAGAAGATGAATTGCTTTTTCTTCTGCATAAATATGATTTTCAAGGATCTTTTTTAGCTTACTAAAAATTTCAAAATCTTTATTTGTATAATCTAGTTTATCCAACATGGATTGCATTTTTCCATGCTCTTTTTTCATAAAACCAGATAACTTCTTTTGCCAAAACATAATAGATGGAGCAATACCTTGTTTAAAAATCTTGATAGAAAACCAAAACAAAGCTTTTTTAAATCAATTCTAATTGGATTTTATATGCGGGGGTTCCCGAGTGGTCAAAGGGGCAGGACTTAAGATCCTGTGTGCTTAGTGCCTACGTAAGTTCAAATCTTACCTCCCGCAGTTTTATTTTTATAATATCTTTAGATACCAGTTTCAATGCGATCGATTCCGAGTAGGTTTATTTAACCTGGCAAAAGACTATATTAGAATAATCTCAATTCCAGACAATAATTTTTTAATGAGCGGATAGTAGTAAGATATGTTTAAATAAAAAAATAAAGTCTATTATTTATGATTACAGATAAAAAGGCGCAAGTTAACGCAATTCTATTATTTCTATTAATTGCAGCACTTGTATTGATAACCATTGTTATTGTTGTAGTGGTTATGCAGCCAGAACTTATAACAGGTAAAAAATCAGGTATTTCTGAAAATAAAGTCAAGGAAATAAATAATGAGATTACATGTAATTCTCCTTATATAGAAGTTGGAAATGAATGCTGTCTTGATTCAAATTATAATTTGATTTGCGATAAAGATGAGGCATACTTAAGTCAAAAAAATATTTGTGATCTTCCATATATTGAAAAAAATGGAGTATGTTGTCCTGATATGAATTATAATGGAGTATGTGATAATCAAGAAGTTACAAATGATTATGGATATGGAGAAAGAGAATATAAAATAACAAGATCCCATATTGATTCGCCTTTCCACCTCTCAAACCCTGAACTTTACAGAGATTCTATAAGTATTGAATTAAGAAACGATGGCGATGAGGATTATATGATAAAAAGCATAGATATTGAACATTGTGGTTTTGAAAGTGTTAATAAAGTTCTTGGAAAAGACAAGAAAAAAACTTTTTATATTGATTGTGATTCTTCTATTCTGAGAAGAGTTAATAGTGATTTAGAAGTAAGATATAGTCTAATCAATAATACAGATATTTTAACTGCCAGTGGATATATAGAAATTAATTAATCTCGCTTCGCGAGATAAAAATAGCCAGATTTTTTTAAGTGAATTAAAAATCAATTCTTTATAAAACTCCCTTCTCACTCCAACCCAAAATATAGTTATTTAAAATCGCTTCGCGAGACAAGTTAGTTAATTTTTCACGAAGTAAATTCGATGAAAAATTATTAAAGAACCCCTCTTTCAGACCATCCAAGAACATAATTGTTCTTGAGATGTGTTACATCCACGGTTTTTCCATCAAGAATCTTTCTATAAATTTTTACAACTTCTAAAACATTTGAATCAGTATCTATATAAAAATTATTAATTCCCGCAGATAAAAGATTTTTTGATTTGTTAAATAAACCAAGTTCTTTTTCATTTAAGAGTTCACAACCATTATGAATATCACTTATTATAAACCTGAAACCTTTTTCATCAGTTATTATTCCTTCAGGCAATTTATGTGCCAGAGTCATGAGTCTTATTTTTCCATGAACAAAAGTTGCAAAATTTTTATTCTTAAATTCAGACTGCTCTTTAATTGAAAGTTCAGGAGAAAT
The DNA here is from genome assembly GCA_902385625.1 of uncultured archaeon. Lineage (GTDB taxonomy): Archaea > Nanobdellota > Nanobdellia > Pacearchaeales > GW2011-AR1 > ARS1285. The sequence continues at coordinate 107,247 of CABMGE010000010.1, forward strand.
AATCGGATAAGCATTTAAATTTTCTAGATATGAAAGATTATAATCGTTAAAACAATTACAATTATAGTCCAGATGAATTGGAATTTTTGAATTCAATTTTAGATTTAATACTCCTAGATTTCCTGCAAGAAGACCTTCCGGATTTTTTTCATTTATTGCTTTTTCTATCTTAAATATATCTGAATCAAACATTATTCTTGGAGTCACTGCAAAAACAGGCTTTTTTATTGACTCTTTAACATCTAAAAAATCTTTTGCAAATAAATCATAATAAACAATGTCCGCTCCATTTTCAGCAGCCAAAATTGCATCTTTTTTATTATATACTCTAACAAGAAGCCTTTTTATTTTACTTTGTTCCTCTTTTATTTCAGGTAATTGCAACTTAAACTTTCTTTTTTCCAATTTAATATCTTTTATTTTTACTTCATAGAAAGTCCGGGTTATATCGGAAGTACCTTGAGCCTGCTTTTTATTAAATACATTTTCACTTTCATAACAGCCTTTTGTAAAATCCCTTGAAAAAGCAGTTGCTAGTTTGCTTTTTGTTTCATCTGTTATTTTGAACTCATTATTATAATAACTATCAATTGCTTTTCTATAAATTCCAGTTGTAGTGGCAACATAATAAGGAGTTCTCATTCTTCCTTCTATTTTTAATGAATTAATTCCAAGTTTTATCAATTCTGGAATTTTTTCAATTAAACAGAGTTCCTTTGTTGATAGGTAATAACATCCATTATATTTCTTCCTGCAAGGTTGTGCGCATTTTCCACGATTTCCAGATCTTCCTCCAACAAAACTTGAAAATAGACAGGAGCCTGAAAGACATATACATAATGCTCCATGAATAAACATTTCCAGTTCAGTCTTTATATTTTTTCTAATTGATTTCAAATTCTCCTTATTTAATTCTCTTGCAAGAATGATTCTATCTGCACCGGATAATAAAGTTGCATGACTTGAATTCATGATTCCTGCCTGGGTTGATAAATGGACATTTAGTTCAGGATATGATTTTTTTATTACTTCAATAAAACTTGGATCCTGAATGATTACTGAATCTATTCCATTTTCATATGCAAAAGATATTTGCTTGAAAAATTCATTTAGCTCATTATTTTTAATTAAGGTATTCATTGTCAAAAATATTTTAACATTGTTACTTTTGCATATTTTTATCGCTTCCTTAAAAAAATCCGAGTTAAAGTTAGTTGCAAATTCCCTTGCATTAAATTTAGCCATCCCAAGATATACTGCATCTGCACCTGATGCTACTGCTGCTTTAAGGTTCGCAAGACTTCCTGCTGGAGATAATAATTCAACTTTATCCATAATAACTCCAAGGTCATAAGGTTTTTAAATATACAATTTTAATAGATTAAACTCTTGGAGGTAAAAAAATGAATATAACATTAGAAGAAATACCTGAACTTCGGGAATTTTTTTTAGATCAAATAGCTGATGAAAATCAATGTCCGAATTGCGGCTCATATGATAACTTAGGATTTGAAAGCTTTAGAAGATGCTATGGATGCAACACAAATTATGAAGTTTTAAGAATTCAAAGAAGCTGCGAATAGATATCCTTAAATAGTTTATTTTATATATTAATTTGCAGACAGGCCTGGGAGTTAGCTCTTCCCAATTTGCAAGCGAGCTTTACGGCAGGCCGCAAGAGGGTGAGTGACCTAGCTGTTAAAAAGTCTTAATGCAAACGTTGAGATTTTGTCCTCATTGATCTTGCTTTTGCGAAATGGGTCAGATCTTGATCGAAGCAGCCCTAAACATGAGTTAAGATGCTTTGAGGGTAGCAAAGTTGAGAATGCTTTAAGGAAACTTCTTAGTAGCTATGAAGCAATCCCTTGTGTCTGCGCTAAATTTTAATTCTCTTCTAGATAGAATAATATTTTATGGATTAATTATTATTTTTGATTATAAGATTATTTATAAACTAAAAGTAAATTAAGAATAATATGACACTTGAAGAAACTGCAGATTGTGATGCAACTTGCTCTGGTTTAGATGCTATTGGATGCGAGATTATAAGCCATGAAGAATGTGAGAAGAGATTTGAAGAAGCATTAAAGCCAACTCTTGCAGAGAGATATGTTGGAGTTGGAAATTATCTAAGAGACAATCATCCAACCACATATAAAGTTCTAAGGTTTTTTGGATTTTAAATTAATTATTATTTTAAAGTATAATCTTATTTATAAATTAAAAAAATAATTAATTTTTATGTTTGGACTAAATATGTTAAAAAAGAGAGAAGTTAAGGAAAAAACCCCTATTTTTAATATTCATCTTAAAATTACAGGATGGGAAGGACCGTTTAGAGATTATAATGAATTTAGACATGTTGTTGACCATTTCAACTATCTACCAGACTCTTCTACAATAGGATATAGAGTTTTAGAAAATGGAAAATTAGTTCCTGGGACAAAAACAGGACTTCATACTTATTCTGGAGAAATAGATTTAAGTGAGTTTGATATGCATATACATTTTAAGAGTGGAATTGGACATATAGTAAAAGAAGGAAATTCTATTTTTCTTAAAGATGAAAAAGATGATTATAATGCTGGATTTCCAAGAACTCCAATATATGCTCTTGAGGGACTATATGCAACTCTTCCAAATAATCAGAGAATCACAAAAATAAGAAAATTAGAAAAGGAATTAAAAGAACAAAGGGGATATGAATTTAATTCTATAGCAAGACTTGAAAAAACAAGATTAAAACTTCTTGAGAATACTTACAGAAGAAAAATTTCAAGTCAATAAGTTAATCCTAAGCTTTAAATATTGTAATATCCTTATTTTATTCATGAATAAAAGAGGGCAATTCTACATTATAGCAGCGATTATAATTGTAGTCGTAATATCCAGTATAGCAAGTGTTGTTACATATATTATTGTTAATCCAGAGCCGAGAGTAATGAAAGATCTTAGTAATAATTTAAAAGAAGAATCTGGAAGAATAATTGATTATGGAATCTACAGTGGAGCAGACCTTGTTTCTCTTGAAGATAATTTTACTAGAAATGATCTTGCAACCTATATTTTGCAGAAAACAAATAATGCAAATGTTACATTTATCTATGGAAATAAAACTGATCTTCAACTTGTACAATATTCAATGGCAGATGCAGGAAATATTTGCCTGGACTCTTCTTGTGTGAACTCTCCAATTAAGAAAATAAAAAATAGCACAATCAGAGTAACTGGAGAGGATTCAACTGATGTTACAATACTTAACAAAACATTTTCTTTTAAATTAAGAGATAATGAAATGTTTTACTTTGTAATAACAAAGCAAGAAAAAGGGGAGACCTATGTCGAGACAAATGAAGGAAAATAATAAACATAGACAGATGAATAAATTAGGTGTAAGCGAAATTGTAAGTTATGTACTTCTTATATCTATTGCAATGGGCATATCAGTAGGAGTTTATTCATGGATGAGAGCTTATGCAGTTAATCCTAATTCAGTTGACTGCAAAGAAGGAACTTCAATTACGATACAGGATTATAGTTGTGTTCCAAATTGTCCGACCTGTTCAATAAGACTTACAATAAGAAATAATGGAAGATTTAATATTTCAGGAGTAATAGTTGTTGTAGGAAATAATTCCAAAAGAGAACCGGAGTATTATCTTAAATTATACGATAACAGCCCAACCAGAGACAAATGGAGCTTACAGGGAGGTTATTCTTTTTTTAGTGACCCTTTAAAACCTGAAGCAGAACAAACAATTGAATTTTCAAATAATTATACTGACTCATTAGGGCTTATAAAAGGACTAAAAAAAATAGAAATAATCCAGGTTAAACCGTTTATAATTGATGAAAAAAATAACAGGATTATTTGTCAAAGCAGCATAAAACAAAATATAAATGGATGCATTTTTAATAATGCATAGAAACAGTAAAGTATTTATATAAAAGATTATAATCTTTAAAATGATAAAATTAAAAAGAGGTAAAAAGGCAGTTAGCCCAGTAGTTTCCACAATACTTCTAGTAATGATTGTGATAATACTTGCACTCATAATTCTTTTGTGGTCTCGTGGATTTGTAAAAGAAGCTTATTCAAAAACAATTGGAGGAGAAGAAAAACCTGTTGAATATTATTGTTCGCAACTTAGTCTTGAAAGTTTTGTCAATAACGACGATAGTTTTGGTTTTAAAAATCAGGGGACAGTTCCAATTTACTCATTTACATTAAGACTTTCTACAAAAGGTGGAGATACTAATGTTGAAGAATATAGTCCTTCGAATGGAGGAAGTGTAAATCCAGGAGGAATGATCACCTTTGAAGGAAAAGTTCACTCAGACTATAAAGAAGTAAAAGTTATTCCAATATTACTTGCAAAAAAGAAATCAGGAGGTAACCCTGAACCTGTTCCATGCTCTTCAAGTAATGCATTAATAATCTAAATTAAGAATAATTTTTACGGTTTAATAAAGATGGTGTCAAATATCTCTCATTCAAAAATAGCACAGGCAGATATTGTATCTACTATACTTCTTGTGTTACTCACAATAGTTGCGACAGTTATTCTTATGAGTTTTGTTATTCCTTTTGTAAAGAATCAGATATCAAAGACAGAGTGTTTTGATTTTAATGGAAAAATAGAAATTAAAAATTCGGATTTTACCTGTTATGACTCAGCTACAAAAAAACTTACAATACAAATTGGAGTTAATGATGTTGATAAAAAAAAGATAGACCTTTTGACTGGACTTAGAATAACTGTCATGAACAATGGATCTTCTGAATCATTTGAAGTAAATAGCTCTAATGTTAATCCCAGAATTGTTATGTATAATGGAGCAAGTACATTACTTGTTCCAAAAAATAATGAAGAGAAAACATATAATATTACAAATATTAATAGTAAACCGTCCTCGATTAGTGTTTATCCAATACTCTCTGGAACAAAGAGCTGTAGTGATGCAATAAATCAAGTAAATGAAGTAGATGATTGTTAGTAAATGAAAAAAAATAATTTCAAAGGCCAGGTTTGGATAGAAACTGTAGTTTATACTTTAATAGGTCTTGCTATAATGGCGATTTTACTTTCTATATCAATGCCTCAGATTGAGAAGATAAAGGATAAAAGTATAATAACCCAAACTACAGACTCGCTAAATGTTCTTAATTCAAAAGTTTCTGAAGCAGAAGAAGCTCGAGGAAGTATAAGAGTTGTAAACTTTAAAATAGCAAAAGGAAGACTTGAACTTAACTCATCAGGAAATAAGGTTATTTATACATTGGAAAACACAAAGCTGGAGCTATCACAAATCGGAGAATCGATTAAAGAGGGAAATGTTATTATGGAAACAAAAAAATCTGGAGACAAATTTAATATTTTTCTTACAATGGATTATAATAACACTTTAAACTTGACTTACAATGGGAAAAAAGAAACAAAAGTACTGCAGGCAGGAACTGCACCTTATAAAATAATACTGGAAAATACAGGATATGATGCTTCTAGAAAAATCAATATTGATTTCAATCTAGGATAGATTAGAATGTATTTAAACTAGGAGAGATAAGAGTATAAGTTTTAAATACTCTGGTTAAATTATAAATATAATAAAAAGGTGAACAAATGGAAGATACAAAAATCGAGATTAATCTCAATCCAACTATACCTGCGCTTCCCAAATTTGAAGACAGGACAAAAATAAATGTAAGATATACACTGATTTCTCCTTATGTGAGTGTTCATATTTATTGGGATAAAGAAGAGGGAGAAGTAATATACAATATTGAAGAACCTGTACTTAATAGTGATGAGCAGGAAATTCTTAATACACTTGAAACTAGCCTTGGTGAGATGATAAATGTAAGTGTATTAATACAGAAAACTGGAGATGCTATGATTGAATATATAGACAAAACTTCCAGATTATTAATTGATGAATTAGGAATTAAAGTTGGAAAGGAAAGTTACAAAAAAATATTTTATTATCTATTCAGGGATTTTGTTGGACTTAATAAGATAGAACCCATAATGAAGGATTATTTTATTGAGGATGTTGAGTGTAATGGAGTTGATACTCCGATCTATGTAGTACATAGAGTTTATAGAAATATGAAAACCAATGTGAAATATGATTCCATTGATCAACTTTCCAGTTTTGTTGAAAAACTAGCTCAAAGAGGAGGCAAATATATCTCATATGCAAATCCACTACTCGATGGAAGTTTGCCTGATGGTTCAAGAGTTAATGCCACTTATACACAAGATATTACTAGCAGAGGTCCAACTTTTACTATTAGAAAATTCACAAAAATTCCTTGGAACCCCATACAACTCTTAAGCAAAGGAACAGTATGTCCTGAAATGCTTGCTTATTTTTGGATACTTCTTGAATACAAATCAAATGTGCTAATTGCAGGAGGAACTGCTTCTGGAAAAACTACCCTTCTTAATGCAATTGCATTCTTTATACCTCCTGAATCCAGAGTTGTTTCAATAGAAGATACAAGAGAATTAAACCTCCCAAGGGAAAATTGGCTTCCAAGCGTTGCAAGAGCCTCTTTTGGAGAAGGAAAAGTTGGAGAAGTTGATTTATTTAGTTTGCTTAAAAATTCATTTAGACAAAATCCTGATTATGTTATTGTTGGAGAAGTAAGAGGAAAAGAAGCGTTTGTACTCTTCCAGGGAATGGCATCTGGACACTCTTCAATTTCAACTATGCATGCAGATTCTGTAGATACTCTGATTAAGAGACTTGAAACTCCTCCTATTGAACTTTCCCCAAGTTTACTTAATACTCTTGATTGTGTTGCAGTCATGACTCATGCAGTTGTCAATAAACAAGAAACAAGAAAATTGAGAGATGTTGAGGAAATTGTAAATGTAGATACTGATGGAAATGCTGTGACTACAACTCCTTTTGTCTGGAATCCAAGAGATAACTTGTTTTACTTCAAAAAAAATATAAATGCATTTGAAAAAATATCAAGGAAATATGGTATGACTATTGATGAATTGAACAGAGAATTGAATCTTAGATCAAAGGTATTATATGAAATGCAGAAGAGGGGAGTTTTTGATTTTAATCAAGTTCAAAAAATAATTAATCAATACCATAAAGATCCAAAGGCAGTATTAATGGCTTTTGGAATAAATGGATAAACTATTTTATTCAAGATAAAATATCCTGAGAATTTAATTGCAATTAAACCTCTTTTTCTAAACACAATCTTAATAAACTTATTTTTACTTAGTTTTTGTATAAAAGAGGGATAATATGTTAGATATACAACAGTTTCAGATACTTGCACAGCTAATCGGAAATATGGAAATTTCTTCTCAAAAATTAGACAAAGCTTATCAGGACAATGACGGAGAGGGTTTTAAAAAAGCAAAAGAAGAAATAATGGATATTCAGGATAAAATTTCCAAGATTATAAAATGACTATTGAGTTGTTAAAAAGCAATATAGAACGTATGAAAGAAATAATCAGAGAGGGGTATATCTTTACAAATCATCTCACAACAATTGAAAATCTTGAGGCAAAACAGGGAACAATGATAGAATCAAAGGAAAAGGTTCTACTCACTGATGCAATTTCGTCACTAATTATTCAGCTTAGAATACTTAACAAATCTGTTCCAGATTTAATTAAAAATATTGGGTTTTATAAAAAACTTGAAAAAAAACCTGTGGAAGAAAAACCTGCTGCAAAATTGATTCAGGTCAAATATAATCATCTGGATAAGGACCAAAGCGTTTCGTTAGTTATAAGTGATGAGGATAAAAAAGAATTTTTAGAAAATTTAAGTAAAAGTAATCTCTCGATAAATCAACTTAAAAGAAAATATTCAGTTGAAAAATCTACAGTTACAGATTTTGGAAAACCAAACGCTTATGCAAAAAGCTCCAATAGACTATTTAAAAATTTATCAAATAGATTAATTTCAGAAGGATATTTTATGAGCCTTAACAGGAATCTGAGAAAAATAAATTCTCCATTTGTCATCGGAACATACATATCCATGATTCTAATGACTGTAATGATCACTTTTTTTATAAGCATAATTTTATTAATTATGCTGATGTTTTTTAATATAGGGCCGACTTTCCCGTTTTTTAGTGTTCTTCCAAGTGAAACCAATCTTTTAATTAGGTTTGCTAAAACTTTATGGATTATTTTTATTATTCCAATTGGAACCGGGTTACTTATGTATTTCTATCCAAACAGCGAGGCAAGAAGTCTTGGTAAAAAAATAGAACAAGAACTTCCCTTTGTAACTATTCATATGTCTGCAGTAGCCACTTCAGGTGTTGAACCTATAAGTATATTCAAAATAATTATTAGAAATGAAGAATATATTTATACAAATACGCAATTAAAAAAATTAGTAAATTTAATTAACTTTCATGGAAAAGACTTAGTAACTGCATTAAAAGAGACTGCAAGGTCGTCTCCTTCACCAAAACTAAGAGAATTATTAGAAGGTCTTGCAACAGCGATAAACTCAGGAGGAAGCCTGAAAGATTATCTTGCTAAACGTGCAGAGAACTTATTGTTTGATTATAAGATTGAAAGAGAGAGATATACAAAAACCTCTGAAACATTTATGGATATTTACATAAGCGTAGTAATTGCTGCACCAATGATACTACTTATGCTGTTTGTAATAATGGGAAGCACAGGAACGCTTAGCAGTCTTTTAGGATTTGGTATAGAGGCAATAAGCGTACTCATAATACTTGCAATTGCATTATTAAATATAGGGTTTTTAGTATTATTAAGGCTAAAACAACCTACTATGTAAGATGGAATTAAAAAAATTAATAAAACTTAAATTAAACAAGATACATGTAATAGGAGTTAGTTTAGCACTTGCCATTTCAATATTATCTTATTTTTTTATAAGAAGTTCTTCTCCAAATTTATTCTATTTTATTTTAGGAATTGCATTTGTCATTGGAGGATTTCCATTCTTTGTCTCTCTTATTATGGATTCAAATATAACTAGAGAGAAGGATGAAATGTTTCTCGAGTTTTCAAGAAATTTGGTTGAGAGCGTAAGAGCAGGAACTCCTATCAGCAGAAGCATAATAAATATTAAGACAAAAGATTTTGGAAGTCTTAATCCCTATATTGATAAACTCGCAAATCAGATATCTCTTGGAATACCCCTTAAGGCTGCTCTTGAAACCTTTGCAAGAGATGCTGCAAGCCCTACAATAACCAGAGCAGTCACAATAATTAGCGAATCTGAAAAAGCAGGAGGAGAAATAGAGGATATTTTGGAGTCAGTCGCAGCATCGGTTGCACAGGTTGAAAAACTTAGAAAAGAAAGAAGAGCTGCTATGTATTCACTTGTTGTTCAGGGATATATAATCTTTTTAATATTTATAGTTATAATGCTTGTAATGCAATTCAAGATACTTCCTATTGCATCAGGACTTGGAGAGGGACTTGGAAGCGCAGATAGCTCAGGAGTAAGTGGAATTGCTGGGATGGGAATTTCAGGCGGGAAAGGCGCGACAGTAGAAGAACTATCAAGACCATTTTTATGGTTACTACTTGTCCAAGGATTTTTTGCAGGACTTGTTATTGGAAAAATTTCAGAAGGAGAGGCAAAAAATGGCCTTAAACATTCATTCATCTTGCTAGTAATGGCTTTATTAATCTATACAGGATCTAAGTTATTTTTAGGAAAATGAAAAATAAGATTTTTCAAAAACTCGTAATAAGAGGTATGACTTCGTAAAATGAAAAACAAAAAAGCACAGGGACATGTTGAAATGATAATCTCTTTTTTAATTTTCATTGGAGCAGTTTCATTTATATTTGTTTTTTTAAATCCGATCTCGCAACCAAAGGAAAAAACCCTTGTAATGAATAATCTGGAGAAAAAGATTATGAGCAATATAACTTCTGAATTAGGAGAGCTTTTCATAGTTACAGATGCTAATGATGGATGTTACGGCTTTGATCCTTTATCTTATCTAAATAAAAATTATTTTGAGTTACATAAGCCTAACACGCGGGAATATACAATTTATTTCTCTGAAATTTTTAAAAGCAAATATACCACAAAATACATACCGGGTACAGGTTGTGATCCTACAAAGTACACAGTCGGATCGTATTCAGAAGAAGAGATAATTTCTTATGATAAAGTTATAGAATTAAAAACCCAATATTCAGGTTATAACACATTAAAGAAATCTTTTGGAATCTCAGACGACTTCTCGTTTAGCTTTAGATATCTAAATGGAACTCAAATTTCTGAAATGAGTGTTTCAAAAGGTATTCCTTCAGGAATTGTAAGAAAATCTGAAGACATTCCAATCAGAGTTATGAATAGTTCTGCAAATATTCAAGAATTAATTTTAAATATAATGGTTTGGTAGAAAGAACAGATATGAAAAACAAAAAAGGATGGATGAGAATTATAGAAGCGTTTATTGCTGTACTAATTATAACCGGCGGGGTTCTTGTTGTTTTGTCTAAGCAGAATAATTTAAACTCCAATTCATCTGAAAAAATATATGAAAAACAAAGATATATCCTGGATATTGTAACAAACAACGAGAGTTTGAGGAAGGCAGTAATAGAAAATCAGCCCAATGTTGTTTCAGATGCAATTTTACAGATGCTTCCTGCTAATTTTGATTTTACTATAAAAATATGTGAGATATCAGATATTTGCAATACAGATACCCCTCATGACAGGGAAGTTTATACTTCTGAAGTTATTGTAACTTCAACAATTCAGCAATATCAACCAAGAAAACTTAGATTTTTTGTATGGGTAAAGGGTTAAAATAATTCTATAACATAATCAGATTTATAAACAATTAAATATTCAAGCCTATTATATATCTTATATTATGAAATTCAAATTTTTACTAAAAACCCGAATTTCAAAATTGATAAACAATTAAATATTCAAGCCTATTATATATCTTATATTATGAAATTCAAATTTTTAGCCCACACTGCTGATGTGAAATTTCAGGCAAGGGGCGAATCGGTTGAAGAATGTTTTGAAAATGCTGCATTTGCCCTTGTAAAGATTATATGCAAAGAAAAGGTTAAAACAGTAATCAAAAAGGGAATAAAAGTCAAGGGAAAGGATCTGGAAGAGCTGCTGTATAATTTTTTAGAAGAATTTTTGTTTTTTATAGATTCAAAAAATTTTATTCCAGGCAGGTTTAAAAAAATAAAAATCTATAAAAAAAATGAAGAATATAATCTTAGTGCAGAACTACTTGGGGACAATTTAAAAAATTATAAAACCCATACAGGTGTTAAGGCAATAACTTATAATGAAATGTTTGTCTTAAAAGACAAAAAAAGTTATAAATGCCAGGTTGTCGTTGATGTTTAAAGGTATATGGAACTAAAAAAAATTTCAGATGTTGTCTGGGAAATTCCTAAAGAAGGAAAAATGAATGTAGTTGGAAGAATATTTGCCAGTGAGAAACTTCTTTTAGACATGAAAAAAGACAAAGCACTTGAACAAGTTAAAAATGTTTCAAAACTTCCTGGAATTTTAAATGCAAGTATTGCATGCCCTGACTCTCACCAAGGATATGGATTTCCAATTGGAGGAGTTGCTGCATTTGACACTGAGAAGGGAATTATTTCTCCTGGAGGGGTTGGCTATGATATTAATTGTTCGGTTAGATTACTAAGAACCAACTTAAATATTAATGATATTGAAAAAGCTGGGAAAAAAGATATTCTTCATTCATTATTCAGGGCAATTCCTTCAGGCGTTGGAAGAGGAGACAAATTAAAAGTTAGTAAGGATGTTTTAAATCAGGTTTTAGTTGAGGGGGCACAATGGGCTGTAAAAAATGGTTATGGAACAAAGGAAGATTATTTACATACTGAAGACTCTGGCAAACTTCCAAATGCTAATCCTCGAGATGTAAGTGACAGGGCAAAGGCCAGAGGGATGCCTCAACTTGGAAGTCTGGGTGCAGGAAATCATTTTTTAGAAATTCAAATTGTAGATGAAATTTTTGATCCTGTGATTGCAAAAAAATTTGGACTTAAAAAAGGAATGATCACCATAATGATTCACTGCGGAAGTCGTGGACTTGGACATCAAGTTGCAAGCGATTATATTAAACTCATGGAAAATAAATATGGATGGCCTGAGTTTGATCGCGAACTTGTTAATGCTCCAATAAAAAGTGAACTGGGGAAAAAATATCTTAGTGCAATGGCTTGCGCTGCTAATTTTGCATTTGCAAATAAACAATTGATTACTTACTGGATTCGAGAAGATTTAAAACATTATTTTCCTAAATTTTCTGCAGAAGTTGTTTATGATGTTTGTCATAACATTGCAAAATTTGAAAAACATAATATCTCTGGAGAGGAAAAAGAAGTTCTTATAATGAGGAAGGGTGCAACAAGAAGCTTTGGTCCTGGAAGAATTGAAATTCCTGAAGATTATAGAGAAGTTGGACAACCAGTCTTAATTCCTGGAAGCATGGGAACTGCAAGTTATGTGCTCGTCGGAACAAAAAAAGCTGAAGAAATTTCTTTTGGAAGCACAGCTCATGGTGCAGGAAGAGTAGAAAGCAGAACTGCTGCAAGAAAAGAAATTACAGCAGAGAGTGTAAAAAAGAAATTAAAAGAGAAAGGAATTGAGATTGAAGCAGGAAGTTTTAAGGGAATTGTTGAAGAAGCTCCTGAAGTTTACAAAGATATTGATGAGGTAGTTCGAGTTTCTAATAAAGCGGGAATTGGAAATCTGGTTGCAAAACTTAAACCTATCGCAGTAATGAAAGGATAAATTATTAAGAGACCTAAAGTAATATTTATATACTTGTTTTTACTTTAAAAATAATGAAAAGGGGTAGAGAAATTATTTTTTTAATATTATCAATACTATTTATAATTACTTTTGTTCGTGCTGCACAAAATCCAAATTATCCTGATATGAATGCATGTGATGGAGCTGATTGGAATATTGGAACACCTGATGGAGGAACATGTACAGGCACTATGCCTACTGGAGATCTTCTTGAAGATGATCC
>CABMGE010000011.1 GCA_902385625.1 uncultured archaeon
AATTTTACCTCTTCATCACTAAGTTTAATATTAATATCCATTTTTTATGCCTATTTACTCTCATTTTTGAATAATTTACTTATCTTATTTTCAAGTTCAGAAGTACACTTATTATTAACACAAATAATTTTGCTTCCATCAAATCCATCACAATTAACAGGTTCATAAATAGGAATAAGACAGACTCTATTCCAGTTTTTATTAATAAATCTTGATCCTCCACAAATATCACAATTAGTTGATTTATATACACAATCAGAATCTTTTACACAACTAAAATCAGGTTTCCCTAGAATAACTTCATTTAGTTTATTATTAATTTCTCTAGAAAATCCACCTACATTAAAGAACAATATGTAAAAAATAAGAACTATAAAAATTACCAAGAGGATTATATTAATATTTTTTCTTTTCATTTTCATTTTACATTAAGTATTGTCAAATAATTTAACAAAGTCGCAAAACAAACCCATAATAAATAAGGAATAAGAATTATAGAAGCTCTTCTGTCAATTTTCCAACCAACAAGTATAAGAGAAACTATTGATAAAAGAAGAAGAATTATATCAACAAATGCATAAAAAGGATTATGTGATGTAAAATAAAAAAAGCTCCATAAAATATTAAGTAAGAAATTTATTCCAAATAAAAGTCCTATTCTCACCTGATACTTGCCTTTTGAACTTGTCACAGTATAATATAATGCAATAGTAATAAAGTAAAACAATATTGTCCAAACAACAGGGAAAACCCAGTTAGGAGGAGTAATACTTGGTTTTACAGACTCATACCAAACCCCAGTATCAGTAAATGTGCTTCCTATAAATGCAACTGAAAAAACAATAACCAAGCATGCAATAAATATTTTCCAGTTTATTTTTTTGCCAGATCTCCAGATACTTTGTTTTATTTTCTTTTTAGTTTTTATTTTTCTTGCCATGTTAATTACCTAGATTTCCCTTTCTTGCCAACGTAAACCTTCTGTACCTGAAAACTCTTGTAAATACCCTCAAGTATATCAGTTCCTGCATAACCTGCAAGTAAAGATAATCTATAATCAAAATTAAATATAAGTCCTGTAAATATTCCAATAACAAATGCAATAACAACTGTTATTGAATAATATCCCCATAAAATTTTTCTCCTAAGAGATAATGCCTTGAGAAGTCCAATAAACCCTCTTGTAAGTCCTCCAACTCCTCCAAGAAGCGCAGGAAGAACTAATTGTTCAGTAATTGTTGGGTCCATTTTATCTCATCTTTTTATTTAATTTATTTTTTTGAAGAAAACTCCAGGCAAGATATACAATTATTCCAGGTAGCAATAAAGTAACTAATTGATTAAATATTTCAAACAGGGTAGTGGGCTTTGGACAAATACAACCACCATTGCAGGATTTAGGAATCAAATTAAAAACAAAAACCTTCTCACAATCACTTGCTTTAAATGTTTGGGGACATGGAGAATAATTACAGTTAGATAAATTTGAAATCCAAAGCAGCAAAAAATACCAAATAATTACAACTGCGAGAGATACAACAATTTTTAGTAGAGTTGGTTTAAATTTCATTATACATTTAATTGCCTTTCTTTTTTAAAAATTAAAAATATAACCAAACATGCAATAGGATACAGTATAAGCATAAAAATAGCAATATTAATTGCAATTGAAATAATCTTGAGATTAACATCCTGACTTGAAAATAAGTTCTGAAACATAGGCAGGCTAAATATTATTAAAAGTATAACTACTGCAAGTGCAGAATCAATAATTATCTTTTTAATTGTAAACCTGAAAAAAGTTCCTGTTCTTAGATCACTTATTTTAGGAGTATTCTTGTTTTTCATATTGTTTTCTTTTTCATAATTTTATAAAATCCATAGAGAATAAGTAATGCGCCAGAGATCACTACAGATATAATAGGGTCAAGAAGCGCAGTAAATAAAACTACAATTGCAGAGACTAATGAAAAAGTTCCCTCAATTTTCTCGTTTTTATTATTTGTCTTTTTTGCCATTTTACTTTTATGTTAAATTAAAAATTAAAATAAAAAAATAAATTATTTTCTTCGTTTAGTAGGTTTAGCGCTTCGTGTTACAGGTTTTTTATAACCCATTCTTATTAAAACAAGCATTGTAACAACTAAACTTATAAGATTGAATATTGCCAAATCTTGCATATTGGTTCTATAACCATCAATAACCAGAAGTGCAACACCAATAACATAGATAATTAAAAAGCTTTTTTTCATGTCTCGATTTCCTTTCCAAGAATAAGCTAACTGTATTATCCATGCAAGTATTATTACGCCAAGCCCCAATAGAGCACTGCTTTGAAAAATCATTTCAAGATATAACCTCCTTTATTATATAGAATAATCTATATATTTAAACCTAATGTTTAGAAAACGATGTCTGAAGAGATGGCTCAAAATTTCTATTTTAGTCGAATTCACTTCGAATAAAATAACTATCGTGACTATTTTATATGAATGTATAAAATAATCTTATAAAAAGGATTTATAAATCCTGAATCATTCTATTAGCAATGCCAAATAAGAAAAAGAAGTCAGAAGCATTTGAAAAACAAAACCTTGTAATTCTGATACTCCTAATAATTTTCTTTTTAATAACAATTGCAGTGTATATTCTATTTAATGTTCATGCAAAAGATGTTCAAACTGATAAAAGTTCAGTAAGTGCATCAGAAAATACAAATCCCGCGTTAGTTACTGTAACAAGAGTAATTGATGGAGATACTTTTGAAATATCCTCAGGAGAAATAGTAAGATTAATTTGTGTTGATACACCTGAACAAAATAAACAAGGATATGAAGAATCAAAAGAATTTCTTTCAAACTTAATTCTAAATAAAAAAATAAGACTTGAAAAAGATGTCTCAGATAAAGACAGTTATGGAAGGCTTCTTAGATATGTTTATGTTATAGAATCCAAATCCTCGTGCAAATTAGATCAAAATAAAGAAAATGAAATCTCAGATCAAGCATGTGTAGGTTCTTCAGAGAGTCAAATAGAAATTTTTGTAAACAAGGAAATAGTAAAAAATAACTATGCAAAGCCATTTCCTTATGCACCTGACACAAAAAGATGTGATGAAATATCAGGATAAGCCTGTTTGTTCTAAATTTATTTAATAGAAAATTGATAAGCAAGATATCCTAAACCTGATGCTGAAGCAAGAATAGCAAGTCCAATATTTATAGTATCGGGATTTTCACGCGCCCAAATTCTAAGTGAAGAATAACCAAGAGATTTTCCAGCTTTTTTTCTCATATCTTTATCAGGCAAATTATAATAAAAATATTTTAAATCTTCTCTGGCGCGGGTTTTGGAATCTAGGTTTTCTAAAATATCCACGCTTTTCTGACTTGTAACTTCAACATCTTCATAATCATTAGAAGTAATTGTATCTTTACTGTAATCATCATATAAAAATCTTCTCTCAGTACTTTTAACCTCAACAGTCTCAGTAGTAGATAGTTGTACTCTTTTTTTAAGGTCTAAAATCCAATTATCAGTTTCTTTATTTAATATTTCGCTATTAATTCCCAAAGCATTTCCAGCAAGATATCTTGCAGAATACCAATCACAAGAATTATAAGTTTCCTGCAATCGTTTTCTTGCAGTTTCTTGTTTTTCAGTATCAGGTTTAGCTATTCTAGGTTCACCTTCGACATATCCTCCTGGCTCTATCCACCAAGTATAAGAAAGAATATCATACACCTCTCGATCTTCATAATGACCTTCAGTTCCTTCCTGTATAACAATTTCCGCATTTAAATCTCTTCTTAAACTTTCAACCTGCATTAAAACATCTTCGAGTTTTTCCATTTTTACCAGCTAAAATAACGATATAAACCATATCCAATTCCAGACACTAACCCAAGAGCTGTCACTGAACATGCAATTTCTGTAATATCCTCCTTATTAACATTCATCCAGACATTGAAACCAGGATAACCTAGATTATTTCCTGCTTTGAGTCTCGCCTCTTTATTTAAATTTAATCCAAAATAAACTTTTTCCAGCTCATCTCTGCCTAAATTTGATCCCCTCAAAATCTCATCTGCCAAAAAGTTAGGCTCATCAATATTTAATACTCGCGCAATTTTCAGCCTTTCTTCTCTGGGATAAACAATTTGATAAAGTTCATTTAAATCTTTTCTTGCCTTTTCCTTTGACTCAGAATCAACCTCTAAATTTTTCTCCAATGGAATTCCAGAAGCTCTGCTTGTAGGAATATCATACCATATTTGTGCTGAACCATCATATCCTCCGGCAGTGGGAGAATTGTATTCAGTTATTTCATTGGTTGCTCCTAATTTTATTTTTAGATCAGCCAGCCAATTTTCCAGTTGGTTGCTTATCATGTCATCATTGATTCTCAAAATTTTTGCAGCCTTATACTTCACAAAATACCATCCGGAAGAATTATAGATTTGTTGTAATCTTTGTTGAGCATTTTCCTTTTTTACAGGATCTATTGATAAATAAACAAGTTCAGGTTCTACTAAATATTGACCATATTTATCATTTGAAGTCCAACCTCCATAACTCCTGTATCCCATTCCGGTGAAATCCTCTTCTAAAGAAACAAATTCCAGAAGAACCTCTTCTAAACTTTGTAAACCTGTCATAAAAATATAAGAAAATTAGATTATTTAATAATTTCTATTGATTTTATCTACTAATTGATAGGTAAATAATTAATATTTGTTTTTGGATTAATTTACTTAATATAAAAATAACTATCTTATCTAATTTATACGCAGTATAAATATATTTTATATCTAGTAAGTTTATCGAATAGAAAACTTGTTTTTAGCTTAATTTACTTAAGATAAAAACAATATTTTATCTTAGATATCTCTCATAAAGTCCTTTAACAGCACGTTCTCCGTCTTCACTTGCGATTCCATAAACAATGCATCTCTCTTGTTCGCCTTGTGAAATAACTCTTATATTTACACCATCGTCATCAAGTTCCTTTTGTATATTTGCAGAGATTCCTCTTTTTCCTCTAAGTCCTTTCCCTGCAATTACAAGGCATCCAAGATTATCACTAAACCTAACCTCTGAATTATCTCCAATAAGGTCATAAATACCACTTATTACAGAACTTAAAAGTCCATTCTTAAACTGAGTCTGATCCATAAGAATTGAAATATCATCAATTCCAGTTGTAACATGTTCAATAGATATCTTCTTTTGCTTAAATACTCCCAAAACATCTGCAACAATTCCAATTCTATCATCAAGACCAGGTCTTGTTACATTAAATGAACAAAAATTATTCCTGTATGCAATTCCAACAATAGGTTTGTCAGGATTGCAAATTCTATCAACTGCAACATAAGTTCCTCTCTTTGGATAATCAAAAGTTCCCCTTATATGAACAGGAATTCTTGCAATCTGTACAGGTTCAACAGCTTCCTGGTGAAATATTCCAAATCCAGAATAAGAAAGATCTCTCATTTCATTAAAAGTAAGTTCATCTATTTTATGAGGATTTTCAATAAGATCTGGACTTGCAGAAAATACTCCTTCTTTGTCTGTAAAATTTTCATAAACGCTTGCTCCAAGGCTTGCTGCCAAGTATGCTCCTGTAAGATCACTTCCGCCTCTGGAAAATGTTGCTCTTTTTCCATCAGCAGTAAAACCATAAAATCCAGGAACAACAAATATTTTGTTCTTATCAGACTCATGTTTTCTTCCAAGATTTTCACGAATCATTTCTTTTGATTCAGAAAGTATTTTTGCATTTCCAAAGTCATTTGTGACTAAAAAAAGTTCTCTTGGATCAACAAATTCAAATCCAACTGAATCTTCAAACATTATTGCGCTTCCTTCTTCACCAAATGCTTTGAGATTATCCATATATGCCCTTTCTTCTAAACTTTCCTTTACTCTTGAAAATAGTTCAGTTCTAAATCCTTTCAAATGCTCAGAATAACCAAGCTCACGATATCTTGTAACAATCTGGTCAATGTAATGATCTGATTTTGTCTGACCAAGTTTTATTAGCATATCAGTAACCTTTGTGTCAGACTTATTTCTTTTTCCAGGAGCAGAAACAACAATAACTCTTCTTCGAAGATCATCTCTTGATATATTTCCAATTCTTTTCAAATCCTCATTAGTGGTAATTGAACTCCCGCCATACTTGCATACTATTAAATCTTCCATTGCAAAGACTAGAAATAAGCATTTTTAAATTTTATTGCAAGCAAGTAAGTAGAAAAAATAAGTTGAACAAGGATTTTTAATATAGACAATTTATTAAATAAAAGATTAAAAACCCTGAGAAGTATAGTCTGTGACAATGAATCTCGAATCAGTGTTAAACAGTCCGCAAATAGAGTTGCATGAAATAAAAGAAGAGGAGAAAGATATTCTAAAAATACTTAATGAGTCAAGGCATCAGGACATAATAAAAGTAGCAAAAGAAGAGGGCATTTCTCGCCTTGTTAAAAACAAATCAGTGCGTTATTGGGAATCCTTAAAAGCTAAAGTTGACAAATACATGTCTTCTAAAAAAGCCAGAAGAGACCCGGACTATCTTTACTACCAGCTTGAATTCTTTGAAAGAACAAAAGCTAATGAATATATAATAAATGTAAGAAAAGGGATTCGTGAAGCCCTTGAATATGTTCCAAGTAAAAAACAAATAGGAAAAGAAATTGGAGAGAACAGGATGATGAGAGTCACTTCCAAAATCATGGATAATTCAGATGAAGAGGAAATAAAAAAAGCAAGAGACAAAGTACTTAAGAATCCAACAAAAAAAGAAATTGAAGTGGCAGGAAAAAGACTTTATGAACTAAGGCTTATCGGAATAATGGGAGTCTCTACAGAATTATATTCAAAAACAAATCAGAATGAAGACTTGGCTCGTGCAATACATGTTCATAATACTCTGCTTAAATGGTCTGACAATGATTTTCCAGATATGACTATAGAAGATAATCTAGTTTCTCTTTTGAAACTGACCAAAAGAAATGCCATCAGAGAAGAATATAGAAAAACATTGTTAAAAGAAGCTCAGAATGACTTTTATGTAGGAAGCTCTTTTGACAGAATGGCGGATTTATTTTTTATGACAAGAATAAAAGAAGACAAAGAGTCAGCAGATAAACTTATGGAAAAAGGAATAGACTTAATAAAAAATAATAAAGATACTAATTTCGGAAATTTTACAGGAAAGTTTTTTGAATTATATGATTTCACAGGAGATAAGAGTTATCTGGAAAAATTCAAATCAATGGCCTGGATAGTAGATGGAGAAGAATATCATCCTCATTTTATGGGAACTGGTTCAACGGCAATATCTCTTTTTCATGCAACAAAAGACAAAAAATATCTTCCAGAAATAGAGTCCTACTCAGAATTAATGGCAAAAAAAGGAAATTTCAGAAGTGCAGAAGGAATTTATTTTATGATGTTTGAAAATACCAAAGAAAAAGAGTATCTTATAAAAGCAAGAGAAATGTTTGAAAAAATGAATAATGAAGGGACTAATGAAAAGCCGATTATAAGTCCAAATGAAGTGTTTGGAGCAATAAACAGTGTTATGTCTGCAATGAATGATACAAGAAATATGGTCCTTGAAGAAACGGGTGATGCATGGAAAAAAGAAGAAGTAGAAAGTATCTGTCCTGAAGAAAGTTATTTTAGCGAACTTGAAAATGCAGTGGAACTCGGAATAGAGACAGGAGTTCGGATGAGATATTTAAAAAATCATGTTGAATATCCAGAAGATCTGGATAAGATAAGAAAAAATATTGGAATGCTTTTTGAAATGAAAATGGGCCCGCATATAAGCTTTTTTAATCATCTATTTGATCTTTATCAAATAACAGGTGCAAATGAAGACCTCTCAGAAATAAGAAAAAGATTAAAAAACTATTCAAAAGGAAAACATGGAGGAGTAGAGCCCTGCGAGTTAATCGGAACGTTGTATAGAACTGAAGAATTTTTAGAAGAATAATCTTAAAAACCGTTATTATTTCTCTTATTAATGAAACAACCAAAGGCATTAGTTTTATTTTCAGGAGGACTTGACAGCAGACTTGTAATTAAAATTTTACAAGAACAGAATATAGAGCTAGAAGCAGTTTTTATAAAACTCCCATTTGGAGAAGGCTGTTGCAATAATACAGCCTGCATCTTTAACTATTCACAGGTTCAGGGAATAAAACTCCATATAATAGACGCTACAAAAGAGCCCTTGTTTTCAGAATATCTTGAAATGATTAAAAAACCAAAGCATGGATATGGAGTTTCACTAAATCCCTGCAAAGACTGCAAAGTGTTTATTTTAAAAAAAGCAAAAGAGCTTGGTGAAAAGATAAATGCAGATTTTCTTGCAACAGGAGAAGTGCTTGCTCAAAGGCCAAACTCCCAATATAAAAGTCACCTAATGTTAATTGAAAGAAAAGCAGATCTTGTTGGAAAAATTCTTCGTCCTCTTTCTGCAAAACTTCTGCCAGAAACAATTGCAGAAAAAAATCATCTCGTAGAAAGGGAAAAACTCCTTTCAATACAAGGAAGACAAAGAAAAAAACAATTGGAACTTGCAAAAAAATATAAAATAAAATATCCAGCTCCTGCAGGAGGATGTTTACTTTGTGAAAAGGAATATTGCAGAAAATTAAAGGACATTCTCGCAA
Source organism: uncultured archaeon (assembly GCA_902385625.1). GTDB lineage: Archaea > Nanobdellota > Nanobdellia > Pacearchaeales > GW2011-AR1 > ARS1285. The sequence goes on from CABMGE010000011.1 coordinate 8,691, forward strand.
CCGATGGTCTAAAATACGAAGACATATTGCTCCTTGGAGTTGGAAGGCATTTCAGGTCAAAAGAAACAAATAATAAGATTATCATTGGAAAAAATGAAAATGAAAACAAAGAATTGGAATTAATAAATCAAAATATTAAATATAATATTCTAGTGCCAAAAAAAGTTCCAGGCCCTACAGTAATTTTCAAGGATGAAAAAGATAAAGAACTTGCAGAGGAATTATTAAATGCATATTCTTCAAAAGATAAAAGCTTAGTCAAAAAATTTCAAGTTATGAGAATATAAAAAGATCAATTTTTGAAGAATTCAGTTCTAAAAAAATTGTTATTTAAAACTGGCGAAGCCAAATATTTCTACCACTCAACAGAACCAAGTGATCTTCGAAGATAACCAAATTTTCTGTCGCTCTCTCCTTCTGCAACTCTGTCATGTATAGAATCATCAACTTTTGATCTATGAGATCTTCGCATAGAAAGAACATCTTCCGCGCTGATTACCACAGTATCAGAAAGAGGGTCAGAGACATGAAGTTTTTCAGAGGAATTATTTGCTCTTTCCTGGCAATAAGAATATAATTGACAATTCAAATAACCAAAATTTTCACTTCTGCATCTTGTTTTGTATTCCGGATCTTTTGCTCCTTCACAACTTCCATCAAGAAGAAATGCACAATAGCAAGGATTCTCAGCATAATTTGGAGGAACTCCTCTGTCTAAAGGTTGTAATCCTGATCCAAGAAATCTTTTAATTTCTACTGCTTCAGATTGTCCAATTACTGATGTACCCATTTTTTTAAGTCATCTCTAATTAATTAAATTAAGACTATGTATATAAAGATTATTATTCTTTAATTAGTATAACAATCAGTGTATATTATTTCCGCCGAAATATCTGTCATAAAGTACTCTGTTAAGTGCTTCAATATCAGTATCGCAGCACGAAGTAGCTCTTGAATCAACTGCAAAGGGTGTTCTATGAGGACCATCCCATACAGACTCTAAGTCAGAATCTTCCATTTCTTCTTCAAGTCTGGCTGATACAAGATCTTGTCCTATTCTACCATATTGATCTTTCATCAAAAATCCATAGAAGTATCGTTTATAAATATTTGCAGAAATTAGATTTGATATTTTTCCTTGTTTCTTTTCAGTGCTTCAAAAACAGGAGTTGTTCCATTGGATAAAAAATGAAGTGCAGACCCTCCGCCTGTTGAAGATCTTCCAAAATATTTAAGTCCGCCTGATTCAATATCCGAAACACTGTCTCCTCCAAGGATAAGTGAATTTTCTCTATTTCTGTTCATATATTCAACAACAGGAGTTGTTGATTCTTTAAACCCTGAAGTATAAACTCCAGGAGTTCCAGCAAGAACAATTCTTCCCTGCTCCGACACAGTTCTTTCAAGGCTATTTATTGCAGTTTCAGGAAGTACTGAGTCTACAATAACATATCCAGGAGAAACACCTTCAGAGATTTCAGCTTTTTTTGCATCCTCATATGTGTCTCCGGATTTTTTTGCAATAATAACTGTATTTGGAATTAAAATTTTTCCAGGATGTTTTTCCATTATCTTTTTTACTTTTTCAACATAATTTTTTCCACCATCTTCTACAATTGAACTTCCAACTTCATAACCCATTGCTTTGTAAATATTATTTAGTGCAATTCCTGCAGCAATAACAGCATCGTAATTTTCAACAAAACCAGTAAGACCATCAGTTATTTTTTCTTTTTTAATTCCGCCAAGAACTGCAACTGAATATCTGTCAGATTTTCCAGCCCAAACAGAAAGTTTATCCATTTCAACAATCTGGCTTTTTGCAAGATATCCAGGAAAATAATCTAAAATTCCTACATTCGAAGCATTTGCACGATGAGCCTTTCCAAAACCACCAATAACAGCTTTTCCATTGAGTCCAATAAGACTGGCAAATAAATTTGCCAGCTTAGGATCGTTCTTCTCTTCTCCCTCGTGGACTCTGGTGTTTTCCATTACAATTATATCTCCTGGCTTCAAGTCATATCTTACGACATTGCATGCACCAGGAGTATTGTTTTCACCGCAATACAAAACCTCTTTCCCAAGTTTTTCAGAAATATGATCTGCAACAAATCCTAATTTTTTTGTCTTTCCAAATCTTCCTTCATGAGCAAGAACAACACTAACTCCTCCTTGATCTGAAATTCTTTTTAAATCCTCAAGTTCTTCATCAATTCTCTTTAACTGAGGATCATTAGCATCAGCACTGTAAAGAAATCTTTCACCAAAATTGATATTAGCATTTTCAAGTAAATTAACCAAGCTAAAATCAATTGCCATAACACCTTATAAAAAAATCCTTTTATAAAGATTATTAGATTTCAAAGCAGTATTTGAGCACTATACTTATAAAAATGTAGAAATATTAGAAAGTATTAAGGGAAATTAATATATCCATCATTATTCTTCTTATCAGTGTTATTAACGCTGCTAGGAGCCTTATTTTGAGGCTGATAAGCACTTGTAGAATAGTTTACACTTGGTTTCTTGCTTGTTTCATTTCTCTTCATAAAGTCATTAATAAACTTCTTGCTTTGTTCAGAGTCCACTACTTTTTTTAATTCATAAGCATCAACATCATTAGATTTTACTTTTTCAGCTTTTATTGCAGTAGAGGCTTTATCATAAGCTTCCTTTGAGATAATTACCTTTTCATTTGAATAATCAGCAAGCTTCTTTGCAAGAATAACAGTATTTCCAAGAGCAGTGAATTTTAATTTTCCATCTTTTACTTCATTAAGGATCTCACCAGAATTTATTCCAATTCCAAACTGTATTTTTTCCTTGAATTTTCGATTATGTTCTCTTAGTTTATTTAAAATCTCTTCTGCAGCTTTAGCAGCAACAGGTTCATTATTTGTAAGTCTTGTACCAAGAGGACTAAAAATACCTACAATAAAGTCTCCTTGTTCATGAACTGCTCCTTTTTTATCATATATTGAATCTATTGCTTTTTCAAGTTCAGCTTTTGTAAGAGGAGTTATTTTATCTTTTACTTTAATTGCAATTACTGCAACTCTATTCCTTGCTCCGCCAACAACCATTGATTGTTCTGCAATAGTTGGAGGAACAAGCCCTCTTGAAAATGTCATTGCAGAAACCTCTTTAACTTCTTGTTTTTTTGGAGCTACATGAGCTTCATGTCTCTTTGCAACAACCATTCCCTTTAATTGAAGGCCTTTTGGTCTTTCATGAGGATAAGTAACAGATCTTCTCCGAATAACAAGCCTTGCAAGTATTAAAACAATAACTAACAGAATCAATATAACAAGTATCCAAAATATAGGGGTATAAAGAACAGCGTAAAAATTATTCGGTGTGTCTCCTACATTCACAGCGTTTCCTGTTAAAGGAACACCACTTTGTAAAAGCTCATTTTCTCCATCACTTACCTTAATATCATAATTTCCGTCTGTTCCGGTTAATTTAAATCCCTTTGTCTCGCCAATTCCAAGATTAACTCTTTTTACAAAAGGTTTTCCATTAAGTTCAATTTGTACATCTCTGTTGTATGGAACATTTCCAATATTTTTTACAACTAAAGTACCATTTTTTATCTCAAATGAAACAATTGCTTTCTCATTAACAAAAAATGTCTTGGCAATCTTCATATCTCCAACTGAAATATCTGCAATATAATATCCGCTTGGAGAGTTTGTTGGAAAAGTATAAACTAAAGTATCTCCTGAATTAACAACTTTTTCAAAAACTCTTTTTTGATCAAAGTCAACAAGAACAACAGAAACCTGATCAGTCATTGAGTTTCCAGTCTGATCCAAAAGTGTTGGTTTTATACTAATATTTGTTCCAGGATCAAAATTCTGATTGTTAATTGCAGCTTCAATACTTGTAAGAACCTGACTTACCTTAAGATAAGCGCTTGTACTTCCCTCATTGATCTTTTCACCTGAGTCAGAAGTTTCATAGCTGTTTACAACAACTTTATAATCTCCTGCTGCAACTTTTTCAGGAAGAACCAAATCAAGCGAAAAGTCTCCATCAATTACTCTTGAATAAAACTTATCTCCAATTGAAGCAGTAATATTATTTTGAGAAGAATTAAGAGAACCATTTATTTCTGCGTTTGTTTGTATAACCCCTGCAAAAGGTATGTTTAATTCAACCTCGCCATTACTTCCAAAGCCATTTAATCTTTTAACAGTTCCAGAAATTGTAACAGTCTCCCCTGGTTTTGCAAAAAAAGATTCAACAGATAAAGCAGTTTCAAGTCTTCTGGAAATTTTAAAATTTGAATTTGTTTTTCTTGTTTCTCCTGCGTATTCACTTGAGAAATAACAGTCTCCACTCAGGTCTTTTATCCAGGAAGCAGTTAAAGGAATTACAATATTATCAATAACAGGTCCGTTAAATACATCAACAGAGTTTCCATCACAAACAAGCTTTATTTTAAGAGGGCTGTCTTTGATAGGATCAACAGTAAGATTTAAACTTATTACATCGCCATAATTATAATAAGGTTCTGGTTGGGAAAAATATACTGCTGCATAAATGTTTGTTATTAAAAGTATTCCGAAAATCAGTCCAAACAAAATAAACAATCCCTTTTTCATAAGAATTCAATATAAAAATAGATATTTAAAGCTTTTGAAGATTAAAAGACTATTTTAGAGTACTTCAAAAGCCACCAAAAATTCTAAAAAGAATTTTTTAGTGTTTTTTAGTAAATTTAAGTAGTAAAAAAATAATATTTATACATTATAAAGAGACATCAAAATTGATGGAAAGCCTGCAGTTGTTGAACTCGATGGAAAACCAGTTGTTGAAAATGCTGACATCAAAGATTTCTTGAAAAGATAAATTCCTGGTTTTGGAATAAATTTATATATCTTAGAAAGTAACATTTATTATGGCAACAGAAGTGTTCAACCCCTGGGAAGTAAAAGGGGATATTGATTATGACAAACTGATAAAGGAATTTGGAGTCTCTCCATTAAAAGAACTTCCAGACGTTTTTAATAAAGAATTGGGTTACAAAAGAAAAATAATTTTCGCCCATAGGGACATACAAAGAGTTCTTGAAGCAATAAAAAATAAAAAAAAGTTTGTGATGATGACAGGACTTATGCCAACAGGCAAGTGCCATATCGGACATTTAATGATTGTAAAACAAATGGTTTTCTTCCAAAAATTAGGGGCAAAAGTATACATTGCAGTTGCAGACCTCGAGGCATATAATGCAAGAGGTCAATCATTAGAAGATTCAAAAAAAATAGCGCAAGACTATATTCTAAATTATCTTGCAATGGGCCTTGACCCAAAAAAATGTGATATTTATTTTCAATCACAAAGAAGCAATGATGCAGAAAAATCAAATGCATATTACAGACTTCAAAATTTACTTGCAAAACATGCAACATTTAATGAGTTCAAAGCAGTATATGGAGAAATTACTCCTGGAAAAATGTTATCTTCTCTTCTTCAGGCTTCAGACATGTTGCATCCGCAACTGAAAGAATTTGAAGGTTCCTGTCCAGTAATAGTTCCAGTAGGAATTGATCAAGACCCGCATTTAAGGCTTGCAAGAGATATTTCTCAAAGAATTAAAGATCCGAAATTTACTCAGCTAAGTTCAATATATACTTTATTCATGCCAGGACTAGGTGGTGGAAAAATGTCTGCATCTGATCCAAATTCTTATATTGCACCAACAGACACACCAGAAGAAGTAAAAAGAAAAATTAACAAATATGCATTTTCAGGTGGACAGCCTACAATTGAAGAGCATAGAAAGCTTGGAGGAAACCCTGATATTGATGTTTGTTTTAGTTATCTTAAAATGTTTTTTGAAGAAGATGATAAAAAACTCGAACAAATATACAAAGATTATAAAAAAGGATTAATGCTTACAGGAGAATTAAAACAATATACAATAGATAAAATAAACGAATTCTTAAAAGTTCATCAAAAGAAAAGAGAAGAAGCAAAAAAGATAGTTGATAAATTTATTTACAAAGCATAAATTTACTTCTTAGGTTTTTCATCAAAATAAATAAATTCAGGGCCTGAGTTTGGAAGTCCAAGAAAGCTAACTGATCTCTCAAGACCTTCAAGACTAGGATCAATAATAGTTAAAGATTCAACAAAATTAGAGAGATATAAACTTCTCTCGTTAAATGTAGCAACTGAAGAACCTACTTTATATGAATCATTCTTGTTATGTTGATCATAAGCAGAAGACGAAAGAAACTTAAAATCCTTTTTAGCTAAAAGATATGCCCGAATCATAAGATCAGAATTAACAACAAGAGGTCTTGGCCTTCCTTCTCTTTCCTCAGGAAGTCTGTAATAACTAGCAGTATCTGCAACACAAGTGTATTCAAATCCCTGTTGAGTTGATCTGTCTAAATCACCTAAAGAAAAATCCCTGACTTGTCCAAACTGAGCAGGATCAAAAATAACTGAGCCATTACCATTAACCTTTCCATTGCCATTAATCTTGCCATTACCATTTTTCCTCATTCTAGTATCAGTATTTTCAGGAATTTGATTAAGTGTATAAGTTTCCATACTAAAGAATCTAAAATTGGGATTTATAAACTTTTATATAATTTTTCGATAAACCTAGTCAGTCTTTGATGATATCCGTTCCTTCAGAAGTTTTAAAATAAGATCCATAACTTCTCTTGAGTTGAACTCTTCCAACATGACCTCTTTTCTTGATATATTTTCCCTTAAGTCCTTTTCGAGGAGCCCCTCTAGGCAACTCTTCAACTAACTTCTTTTCCTTTTTTTGAAACTCTTTATTCCAAAGTGATTCATAATCAAATTCTTCATTCTTTTCTTCTTTTTCTTCACACCCTTCCATTAAATAAAAAAATAAACTTGCTTTTTAAATTTTATTCTTTAAAATTCAAAATGTATAGAATTATATAATTATATTTAAAAACAATTTAAGATAATTAATAAATATGGATATAAAAATAGGTATTTGGAATAGAGATGTTCAGAATTTTTCAGGCCTTGAGCTAGCGATAATTGGACAATCTGCATATCATCTTAATGGAGTTCAGATATCAGCTTCAAATCAAGCAGGATATTTATCAGGAATCCAGGCAGGGCTTTTAAATAATTCAGGATATTCAAAAGGAATTCAAGCAGCAGTGTTTGGAAATGAAAACATAAGAAAAATGGATGGATTGCAACTCGCACTTCTGCATAATGAAGCAATAGATATATGCGGAGGACAAATTGCAGCAATAAATAAAGTTGAAGAAAAGATTCAGGGAATTCAAATAGGACTTTATAATTATTGTACAGAAGACAGCGCCTGTATTCAAATAGGGCTCATAAATAAAAAAGAAGGCGAGCACTGGTATTCAAATATAATTCCATTTCTTGCAGTAAGATAATCAAATTCTGGCTTCATCTTAAGACAAAGTAGAAAAAGTTTTTATACTAAATAAAAAGATTATATCTAATGGCGTTTTCAGGAATTATTTTAAAAAAAGGTGAAAAGTTTTTACTTCAATTAAGAGATGATAAAAAAGAAATAGCTTATCCTAATCATTGGAGTATATTCGGAGGAAGTATAGAACCTGGTGAAACGCCTATGCAAGCAATAATTCGGGAAGTAAAAGAAGAACTTGGAATAAATATTGAAAAAAAAGATATAAGAATTTTTTCTAAAACAAATCTTGATGGAATAGAGTTTAATATTTTTAAGGCAGATTTAAAATATGAATTAAATGAACTAACACTTGGAGAAGGGCAGGCGATGGAATTATTTTCAAAAGAAGAAATATTAAAGTTAAAAAACCTTGTACCAAAACTAAGAGAAATATTCAGGGATTTATAACAAGATAATTTTTTACTTCGTAAAAAATGACTTGGTTTTCCTTTCGAACAGTTAGTTATTTTTATCAGGGAGTAAATCTTGCTAAAAATTAGTTTATTCGAATTTACTTCAAATAAAATAGCTATCATGAATATTTTATGGATTTTAATCTATAAAATATACTAAAAAATAAAATCCAAGTTTTCACCATTAATTGGTTATTTTCTATTGAATATGTTTGCATATAAGATTCTATTTAAATAAGAAACCTGTTTATATAACACAAAGGGGTAATTATAAATGAAAATCTATAAGTTTGATAAGACAAAGAATTCTACTGTAGATAGAAAAATAATCTCCAAATTCGGAGAAGCCATATACAGTTGTCCTGAAATAAGATCGGTTTTTATTAAGGTCAATTTTAAGGATGGAAGCAGTATAGGTTTCAAAAGAGATGAAGATGAAGATGATTTTCAAGATTTCTTTGAAAAACTTGAAAACAAAGAAGTAGATGATAAGGAAAGTATGGAAGAAGAAGAATAATTCTTTCACCCAAATATCCAAATAAAATTGGTGATAGTTTTACCCTGATTGTTTTACTAAAATATTATAAATATATAAAATTAAATCCTTTTGAATTTTAACTTATTTAAATAACAAATAATTTAAAAATACAGCATTTCTATCTAATTCATGAAAATACTTTCATTACACTGTGACTATATTAAATTTAAGCCACTCAAAAAGGCCTTAAAAGAACCAGAAGAATTAGATGAAAAAAGAAAAAGTGAAATAAACATAAAAGATCCACTTGTAATTTTAACTGCAGTTGAAAAACAAGATGAATCAAATGCTAGTTTAATAAGTGATTATATAAAAAATATAGAAGACATTGCAAAACAAGTCAATGCAGAAAATATTGTTCTTTACCCTTATGCACATCTTTCTCCAAGTCTAAGTAAGCCTGATTTTGCATTAAAAACCTTGGAAGCAGCAGATAAAGAGCTGTCAAAAAATAAAAAATTCAAAATAACAAGAGCTCCTTTTGGCTATTACAAGGAATTTGAATTAAAATGCAAAGGTCATCCATTATCAGAACTCTCAAGAACAATTGGAGAAGAAGGAAAAGTAGTTGAAGTAAAATCAAAAGTTGTTGATAAAAATGAGTCTGTAGATTATAAACAACTGTTAAGAGAAGTTTCAAAATCAAAACTTGATACAAGCAAATTAAAAGAAAATGACCACCGAATAGTTGGAAAACAAATGGACTTATTTTCATTTTCAGAAACAGCTCCTGGAATGGTTTTCTGGCACAATGATGGACTGATTATCTACAATAAGTTAATTGAATACTGGAGAGAAGAACATAAAAAAGCAGGTTACAAAGAAATTTCAACTCCGCAAATCTTAGATAAAAAACTCTGGTTAATTTCAGGCCATTGGGAAAAATACAAAGACAATATATTTTTAACAGAATATGAAGACAGAACATTTGCAGTAAAACCAATGAACTGCCCAGGAGGAATGTTAGTTTACAAAACATCACCAAAATCTTACAAAGAGTTGCCCTTAAGAGTTGGAGAACTGGGAATTGTTCATAGGCAGGAACTATCAGGAGTTCTAGCAGGCTTATTCAGAGTAATAAAATTCACTCAAGATGATGCACATATATTCTGTACTGAAAAACAAATGGAAGACGAAATAACAAATATAATTGAACTAATAAATAAATTTTATAAAACATTTAACATGAAATTTGACCATGTTGAATTATCAACTCGTCCTGAAAAAAGAATTGGAAGTGATGAGGTTTGGGACAAAGCAGAAAAAGCACTTGAATCAGTCCTAAAAAAGAAAAAAATGACTTTTAAGATAAACAAAGGAGATGGTGCATTTTATGGGCCTAAAATAGACTTCCATACAAAAGATTCACAAGGAAGAACCTGGCAAACTTCAACAATTCAGTTAGACTTTGCAATGCCAGAAAGATTTGATTTAACTTATACAGATGAAAACAATAAGCAAGAAAGGCCTGTAATGCTTCATAGAGTAATTTATGGTTCACTTGAAAGATTTATTGGAGTTCTCTTGGAAGAAACAAGCGGAAGACTTCCATTATGGATTGCTCCAAAACAAATCCGTGTTATTAATTTTACAGATAAAAATAACAAAGCCTGCGAAAAACTTGCAGAGGAATTAAGCGAGCTTAATTTTAGAGTTGATATTGATTTGAAATCAGAACCAATTGGAGGAAAAATAAAACAAGCAGAAATGGAAAAAATTCCATATATAGTGGTAATTGGAGACAAAGAAGAAAAATCAGATAGTGTTGCAGTAAGATCAAAAGGAAAAGTTACAACAATAAAAAAGGATGATTTCATAAAACAAATAAAAAAAGAAGTTGAAGAAAAAGCTTAAATTCTATTATGTCAACAGAATCTAAATGGGATAAAACAAAAGTTGTAATAAGAACCCAAAAAGAAATTGATGAATACAACCGGACCATAGGCCACAGAAGAGCAAGAAGAAAAAGATATGACAGATATGGAAGTAAATAAAATAATGCCTTCGGCAGATTTAATTTTAACAAAATTAGATTAATTTACTTAAGATAATTTTGCATTCTTATCTCGCGAAGCGATTTTCTATTCATTTAATTTATCATTAAACAATTTTTATCTCAAATTTACTTTGGATAAAATTGCAAAATTTTCTCGCGAAGCGATTTGCTTTATTCATAAGCCTTATCAGTAATTTCAGTCCTATTTTCATATTCACACAGGATTTCATAATTTGAGTCCGTGGAACTTTCCTCAAGTTTATTTTCAAGTGTTGGAAAAAATAAACTTCCGCCTATTGGAAAATGCCTAGGATAACAAAATCTATTCTCATTATTTTTATATTGCATTTTTTATTTGCTCCTTTCATTGGGATAATAAAATAGTCGCCAGAAGAATACTAGTATTAATTGATTAAAAAAACATCAGAATTCTAAGGGCTCTTTTTATAATAACCCTTAGTTTTTGACAGCTAGAGCTAGTGCAATCCCATTCATGCCAACTCTAGTATTTTCTGTCATAAAATAAGCAGTGTTTACAACTATTTAAACTTTTACATACGACAATTTTGGATTTACTCCAAGATTGGAGTCTATCTTTATCTTATGAAAAATTGCTTGGTAATTTTGAATAATAAACTTTATAAATGATTTTTCTTCATGGCTATTTTATGTACACACCAAAACTGAGTCCAACACGAGGATTTATGATTGAAAGCGCTCAACCTATAAGAAATCATGATATAGACTTAGTTAAAAGAATTCTAAATGAAAATGATGAGGTCATAATTGGAATTGGAAATGCATTATACTCTCATGAAACAGACAATATAATGACTGCAGGAGAAAGAATTGAAGTTACAGATTATGCACTAAAGTCTTCAGGAGTCGACCCAAACAGATATATGATAATTCCAGTTGAAAATATTCCTGATTCTGCAACATCATGGGTTGCAGAAATTATGATGGTAACTCCAAGATGGAATACATTTTATACAAGGAATTTTAAAAATGCTTCAATGTTTTCTTCTTTTGAAACTCAATATAGATATAACATCAAAACAATAGAAGAACAATTGCCAGAAAAAGATTATTATGGATTGATCGCAGATTTCTTAAATAAATCCAAATCTTCCTTAGAGGAATTATTAGTCTACATTCCAGGGTCTGCTCTTGAAAAAATAAACGAGTTAGGAGTGCTTGACAGAATTTCTACAGTATATAATAGAAAAAATTCTGATTTTAATAAATCAAGACTTGAAAAAAGAGCACTGTTTTTAGGAGGGTTGCAACCTTTAACAGGAGTTTATAGTGAAAATACAGGACATATGAATGCAATAAGGCTAGCTCTTGAAAAAGAAGACCAAGTAGTAATTGCAATCGGATCTGCTCAAAAGTGTTTAGAAGAATCAGATCCATTAAAAGCAGGTCAAAGAATTGAAGTTGTAAGATACGCACTTTTAGCAAATGGTATTGATGCATCAAAATTCTACATTCTTCCAATAAAGGATATAAATGAAAATGCAAAATTCGCAAGCAAAGTAATTTCTCTTTGTCCCTCGTTTAGTTCAGTAATTGCAGGAAATGACTGGACAAAAAGATTATTTGGAGAAGGAAATTATAATATAATTGAAGTAAAAAGAACAAAAATTCCAGATACAACTCTTCCAATATCTGCAACAAGAGTAAGAAACACTATAATCGACACAATAAAAAATAATGAAACTAAAGAAAGCAATATTTCAACAGAAACTAAAGCAAAAATAGAAAGTTCATTGCAAAATATTTTAGATCCAAAAACAATGGAGATCTTAAAAGAAGTTGGATTTTATGATATAATGAAATTCTTAGCATTTGCAAAAGAATAAATTGAGATAATCTCGCTTCGCAAGATGACCTTTTAGCCCTATCAGACAATTAGCAATTTTAATCCAGAGTGAATCTGGCTTATACTTGCAAAAGTATAAAATATCTAGGATATTTATTTAGTCAACTTTTGGATAGTTAAGAAAATCACCCAAATCTCTAATAAGAACAGGTTTTTGAAAATATCTAAGTCCAATATTTTTAAATTCTGGAATCCTTGAACCAAGATCTTCTCCAGTATGAAGTGCAACTCTCATCCCAGGTTCTCTTAATAGATTATATGCTAAATTTACACCAACATCTCTTTCGCAAATACCTCCAAAATTATAAGGAACATTATTATCAAGTATTGCAGCATAATAATCATTAGAATTATATGCCTCTAAAAAATCATCCCTAGTTTCAGAAGAAATAGGAGAAAAATTAAGTTCTTTTAACATATACTCTAAAAGACGTTTTGTTGCAAGAGCATCTTCTAAGACAAGTACATTTCTGCTTTTATAATTAAATGACATAGAGACCTCAAGTTAAACAATATTTTGTATTACAGAACTACGAATTCATTATTTAAGCTTATATATACGTTAAGATATGTGAAAAAATATAGATGATTACTTTTCAGCCTGTATTTTAACACCAAGTTCTTCAAGCCTTTTCAAATGAGCCTGCATTATAGCTTCAACAGTCTGAATCATCTTAAATAATTCATTTCTTTCAGCAGCAAGAGTATTTAAGCATCCTTTATGAAATCCTATTTCCTCTTCTCTACTTATCTGAGGCATTTCTTCTTTCTTTGCTTCAGGCTTAACATCCTTTCTTTTCAAAGCTTTTTCCAAATCTTCCTTGTTTATTTTTAAATCCATAAATATTAAAGAAAAAATAGGTTCTTAAATATATCTAAATTAATCAGTCTGAATTAAATTAAGCATGCATTTAAATTAGAATAAGTCTATTATATTTTCTAGAATCAAAACATTAAAAAACCCTAATTCCTTTTTCTAAATATACAAAAAAATGGAAGAAAAAACAACACTCAAGCAAACATTTAAGCAAATTTCAGAATCAAACTTATTCAAGGATTTTATAAAGGAAAATCCAAAAGCAGAACTATGTGCAGGATTCTTTGTAATAGATCTTTTTGGAAATGATAATAAAAAAAGTCTTGACTACAGAGTTGGAGAAAAAATATTTAGTTTTTCAATTAATGAACTTGGAAAAATTAAAATGAATGAAGACAAGCTTGTGACAGATGAAAGCAGAAGTTTTCCAAAACTAGAAGTAATTGAGCCTTTTGTAAATTCAGATCTTGATGAGGTTGAATCAGCAGCAAAAATAAGAGCACTTGATGAAGGAATATCAGCAAAATTCAGCAAAATAATTGCAGTTCTTCAAAAATATGAGCATGAGAAAAAAAACAAGCAGATATGGAATTTAACCTGTATGCTTGAAGGCCTGATAATATTGCATATATTAGTTGATTCACAAACAGGCGAGATAATCAAGTTTGAAAGAAAATCCATGATGGATATGATTAGAAAAAAATAGAGTTTATAAAATATTATACAGGCAGACTTCTTGGAAAAAACCATTTGTAAAGTTTATCTTCAACTTTATTTTTTATTTTTTCTCCAAAAATCTTTTCTACAACATTTGAAATAGAATCAATAGCCTTAACTTTTAAATCTTCTCCAACTGAAGGTTTAACAATACCCTGAGTTTCTTCTAGATTAAAATTTCTAACAATAGTTACAGGACTTCCTTCAACTGAAATAGTATCAGGATAAACAGTTAACCCATTTCCTTTATCCATCGATGTCCTAAGAGTCATTGGATAATAATTTCCAGAGTTTTGACGATTAACATTCCAAACATATTTTTCATAGTCTCCTGTTCCTATTTTCTCAACAGCAAAAGTTCCTTTTCCATTAATAATCTTTGCATCTCCTGAATAAGAAGTTATAGTGGTACTTACTTTCTCCCCATTGTCTGCAGAATCAAAATACGTTTGAATATCAAGTTTTGATGAGCCTGGAAAAATACTTATTGATTGTTCAGGATTCATTCCTGGAAAAATAGGATTTCCAAAATTAAAATTTATAGTAGGAGCGTTTCCTTTTGAGTCTGCTCCAATTCTAACATTATATCCGGAAATAAATGAATCCCCGCACTCAACAGCAGCTACACAACCAATTAAATTATCTCCACGGGTAGATATTTGAGACTCTATATTAATATAAGGTTTGTCTGTTTTTATATCATAATGTCCAAGATATAATGAAGTTCCGCCAATAGGATCAGGATTTTTTATTTCAAGTCCATTTAACATGGTATTTGTATTATATCCATCATCAGTTTGTTTTCCCCCGGCTAAAATAATTTTTTCTCCATATAAAACAACATTATCTCCATTACCTGCGGAAAAACCTATTTCCCCCTCTTGAATTGGTAAAGAATATTTTCCCCCATTATTAATAGCAATTTCACCACCCTTGGAAACAACATAATTTACAGAAGGACCCTTTCCTTTTTCATACTGCGGACTCCAGATAGTATGAGTTAATGATGTTTCTTTAACATTTACTTTTACATTATTATTTTTAAAATCAATATCAGATTTTCCAGGAACATCAAATTTTGCCCCATTAATTGAATAGGATAAAATGTTTTGAAAAAATTTGGTGCTAAATTTTGCCTCTGTAAGTTTTCCATTTTCAAAAACAAATTTATTTGATTTGCTAAAATCAAGATATTTTGAATCAATAGAATCTCCTAAAGAATTTTTTAATTCTCCTCCAAAATTCATTTTTCCTCCAGGCCTAAGAGTTACTTCAACAGTATCGCCTGTTTTTTTAAAATCTGCATTTTGAATATTAATTTGATCTTTAGGTAAACCGATTAAATCCCCTATTTGTTCAGGAGTATCCCCTATTTTTATTGAAGTTAAATCAGGTTTAACAACAGGAACATTTGAAGAACTAATAAATGGTAAAACCAATAATCCGATTAAAATTATTAATAAGAAAATATCTTTTTTACCTCTTTTCATAAGGAAATAAACTTCCTATAATTTATAAACATATCTAAAAAATAATTATTTCTTCATAAGTTCTCTTTGATTAAGCCATATTAAAAAAAGCACAGGAACTACAAATATCCAGTCAATTTTATACATAAGATAAATGCAAATAAGTGCAATAATTGAATAAAGAATAACTTTCCACTTTATTTTCTTTTTCTTCATAATAAATCAAAGATTTGCCTGGCTTTTATAACTTTCGAGAAGATTTAAAAACAAATACTTCGTATTATAACTAATAAAAATAGAGGTAAAATTTGAATTATGGCGGAGATTGATGATTTTATTGCAAAAGTAAGTCCTTATTATAAAGCAAGAAAAGAGAAAAAAGACAAAGGAGCAGATGTTTCTGTTCCAGGCGTGGAGTTTAGCCTGACTTATGATTCTACAACAGAAACCTTAGAACCAATATATTTCTGGATGCTTGATGAAATGAATAAAAGATTCAAGCCAAAAAATGTTGAAAAGATAATGGATAATTTTGCATCTTCTCCTGGAAGCGGGCATTTTTCAGAACTTCAGGGAAAAGCATCTCAAATGCAGCAGGAAGCTTCAAGAATCTTAGGAACTGTAAACAATATTCTAAAAGGGGCTTTAAATCTTATCTATGATCTAAAAGAGTTTAAAATAAGACTCAGTCATTATGATGCTGCAAAATCTTCTGATGCAAATGTAAAAGAAGCTGGAAATTTAGCCCTAAAACAAATCTGGATGGATAAAGTAGATATTCAAAGAGGACAAGGAAGTTTAAATGCTCTTTCTTCTGGAAATCTTCAATTTGTAACACTAAGAGACGCATTTATGATTGCAAATTCTGTATCAGATATTAAGAAAATGGATTTAAATGACAGAGTAAAAAGAATACTTGAACCAAGAGTACAGGAATTTTTAGAATGGAAATTAAGAAGCGAACAAGAACTAAGAAAAAGATTTGAAATAGAAAAGATTTATCTAAAAAGCCAGGTTGAAGCCTTAAAACTAAACGCAAGATGGGCAAAACCCTATTTAAGAGCAGCACAGCAACTAATGCAAAATGAAAGAATGTCAGGAAATCCTGCACTAGTTACTGCATTTAACACAATAATGTTAGATCTAAGTCTTATGGGAAAAAGTGAATTAGATATTAAGGATTATGTAATACAAAAAAGACTTCCAAGAGAATTTAGAAAATTCAATAATCTTAGGAAATACTCCCAAATTGTAATAATAGATCTAAGTTTTAGAGGAATTCCTTCAAAAGTAGGCCAACATTATACATTTGGAGGAAGAGCAGAAATTAATTTCAGATCATATGCATTAAATGAAGAAGAATTAACTCTTGTAAAAGAAAAAATGAAAGAGTCTGATCTCTCAACAGCACTAGGATTTATTCAGGGAATGACTGATGACTCTCTTGCTCAATTAAAGCTTGATATTGATGAACTTTTAGAAGAGGATAAAAAAGAGAAAAAAGAACAAGTATCAGATCCTTTCACAGCAATGTTTTCTTTTTTTAAATCAGATAAAAATGATAAAGATGCAGAAAAAGAAAAACTAAAAAAATTAAAGGAAAAAGGACCTAAAAAAGAAAACTATGCAGAATCATATTTAAGAGCTCTTGCTGATGCAGAGGCAAAATCTACTTGTTATGGAATATATGATATATACAAGAAAGGCGTTGGAATGGCTGCATTCCCTTATTCAGACGACTATGAAACAAAGATTCCAAGAACATTTGGAGAAAGACTGTTCAAATTAAATGAACCTAAAAGATAGTTCTGCCAAAAGTCTTACAAACGAAAATTTTAAATCATATGAATACTGGTTAATTATATGAAAAAGAATTCTAAAAAACCAAAAGAAAAAAATGAAGTAAAAGAGACACCAACAAATAAAGAAATAAATCTTAAAAATTTAAAATTTAAAGAAGAAAAAGAGTCTGAAGAGCCAAAAGAGGAATTAGAAAATATAGTATTTCAAACAGAAGCAAAAAAAGCTCCAAAACAAATTGTAAACCCATTTCTAGAAATAGAAGATAATCCAGAAACCAGGCTTGAAAACCAAGTAGAAAATGCTCCAGTAACTAAAACCGAAACGCAAAATGAATTAGAGCCCACAAATATTCTAAGATATGTTACAAACGCTCCATCCTATTCCTCTGCAAGTTATAATTCAACAAAAACAGAATATGAAGGTTATCCAAAAATAATAAGTCCTCAAATGGATACAAATCCTCTTATTCCTCCTCCACCATTCGAAACATTTCAACAACGACCAGTTGTAAACGCCTGGATGGATCCAATGCAAACCGAGTCCACAGCAGAATCTGAAAAAAGAAAATACCAGCCAATGGAAGATCGTAAAAGAAAAAAGATCTGGTAAAATATACTATTTAATTGGCTTTGTTTATAATCTCATTTTTCTTTTGAATAGCGTTCAAGTAATATGCAATTATTATAAGAGAGATAACTAAAACAATAATTATAATCAAACACACCTTAAGCCAAATAGTTATAATACTATCAGGATTTTCTTTAGGACTTTCTACCTGAGTGTTATTAGTTATTGCAGTTTTATTTTCATTAACCAAAACAGCATCTCCTGTAATCTTCTCATGAATGTTTTTAACAGTTACATTTGCCTTCTTGTTTACAATATTATTTAGTTTAACATACAAATCATAATATTCATCATTATCAAGTTCAAACTTCTTTTCCTCTCCAACTTTAAAGGTTACATTTTGAGGTGTGCTCATAATTGAAATAACAGCGCTTTCATTATCAGAACTTATACTGACAGTTCCAACATAATGTGATTCCCCGCTATCAAGGTTCATTTTAACTCTTTCCTGCACTCCAAGATCTAGAGAATATCCAAGGGTTAAATTATTTTTAGAGTCAGTTGTAGTGTCAATTGTGTTTTTCCAAAAAACAGTTATAAAAACAACATTGCTTCCCACACTCCCCCCTCCACCGGGATTCTGATTATTTGAACTATCATTAACATGACTGGAAGGAATAAGACTAAGACTCATTACCAAATTCTTGTTTTCAGTTAGGTTAACAAAAGTAAAATTAGAATAATATCCAGTTTTAGTTGCATTAACAGTATAATTTGAATAATAACTTAAATTTCCATTATTTACATATTCAATTAATTCTTTTTGCAAGATAGTTCCATCACCCAATGTATTTTCAGAAAACTGCAAAGAACTAGAAACATTAAACATAGAAATGGCAACATAACTAAGTGGACTTGCTCCATTTGTAACATTTAAATTAAAATACCATTTTCGAATAAGTTCACTTCCAATTTCAACATATTCTTTTAAAGAATTATAATTTACATTGATAAATGTATTATTAATTGAATTTTCATTTAAATAAGTATCATTGTTTGTTAGTTCAATTAAAGTCAAATCTCTAAAAATATTATTACTGGAGTTTCCAGTAAGATAAATTAAATTTTTTGAACTTAAATTAATTACTCCTCCTGAAAATGTATTATTCTGTGAGTTTGAGAAAATATACAAGCAGCCATAAGTCGTATTTGTGCAATTCCAAATATTATTATTAATAAAACTATTATTGGAACTTGATTCAAGAGAAATTCCACTTACCAAATTTGAATCCATAGTATTGTTAATTATCTGATTATTTGAACTTGAAGAAAAATCAATTCCATAAGGATAATTTAAATTTAGAATATTCCCCATCACTAAATTATTAGTTGACCCTGAATAAAGACAAATTCCATTACCATTACTTATACCCTGAGCCGAGTTTGAACTTATATTATTATTAGTTATTTGATTATTTGAACTTCCAGAGATCCACATTGCACTATAATTATTCAGAGTTACTGTGTTTCCAGTCAAATTATTATTTGAACTTCCAACAAGATCAATTCCATCTAAATTTGCGCTCGCAGTGTTATTAATTATCTGATTATTGTATGAGTCTGTCCAAAGAGCGATCCCTACAAAACTTGAAATTGCAGTATTGTTAAATATCAAAGAATTATTAACTTTATGAAACTGGATTCCAAAACCTCCAAGAGAAGTATTCATGCTAACATTGCAATTCTTAATCGTAATATTTGAAATCCCATTTTCAGAGCCTGCATAAATCCCAGGTTTAGCCAAAGTTGTATTTCTTATAATATATCCATTGCAATTGAGTTCAACATTAGAAGTAGTAATATTAAAGCATCCTGTTGAGTTAATGTCACTTTCATTTAAGTTTCTGTTCATGGTATAAACTCCTGACCGATTTATTTTCTGGCAACTGCTTAAATTAAAATCTTCGCTGGAATTTGAACTAGTATTAGAAACACTCCAAATCATTGCTTCTTCATAAACTCCAAAATTAGATCCTGTATCAATAAGACTCCATCCAGTACCATTCCAACAAGAATTTTTAGAAGTTGTTGAACCTTCGCAAGTACTATCAAAAACTTCAATTTTAAATTGCAAAATAGATTGGTTAAAACAAATCAAAGGAATAATTTTAGGATTAGTTATATTCCATAGAGAATTATTTAATGCATTAATTGGTTTTGAATAATTAATATATAATGTTACATCTTGGCAATAACCACTTGCAAAAGTACTCCAATTACCATCATAAGCATTATTTAAATCAGTCCAGGTTCCAGAAGAACCATAACTTCCACTATAATCAAGTCCGCAATTTCCATCCCGTACATTAGAAACATTTGCAGTCTCTTGGTAGCACCAAGTATAATTTACTGGATTAATTATAACAAGACCAGTTGAATTAACAATTCCTGAATAATTGGTTCCATCAAATAAATTGATACCACATTTCCAATTATCTCCTGAACTTAAATTTCCAGATTTAAGTATTGCATTGAATTCAGTTCCATTAGAATAACTATTATTATAATCAAAACTTAAATTAACAATATTATTCTTAAACCAAACAACAGAAACATTTAGCAAATCAAGATCAATATCAGTTATGGAAGCATAGCAATTTAGATCTGATTGTGTTAAATTTTTTCCATCAGTGGAGTTTATTGCTACAACAGGAGCATTTGGAAGCGAGTTTATTGTAGTTGAAATGTTCCAGATCATTGCCTCTTCGTAGATTGCAGTTCCAATTCCAACTGTACGAAGGCTAGCCCAAGTTCCATTATTACAATCCCATTCGCCACCTGTGTCAGTAGCTGACACTCTTAATTGTAATATTAAAGAATCATAATCCCAGCATGATTGGAGAATAGTAAGGTTTGATATGCCTAAATCTTTGATTTGCCATAAGCTATTTTGTTGTGCTCCAAAGGGTTTTGTATAATTTATATAAATAAAACCCCCTGCTGAGAGCCCCATAGTGCTCCAGTTCCCATCATAGGTATTATTGGGATTGTTCCAGAAACCAATAAGCTCATATCTCCCTGAATAATCAAGTCCACAACTTCCATCACGTGCACTAGATGCATTTGCAGTCTCTTGATAACATAAACTATAAGTTGTAGACTGAGTACCATACTTTAAATCATCAACAACTCTACCAGTTAAATTAAATTTCAAGATAAAAAATAACAATATCATTAGGATTAATACAAAAAAGATAAACCAGTTTATCGCTCTTTTTTTAGTAATTAACCCTCTTTTTCTCATAAATTTTCAAAGATTGAGAAATATTTAAAGATGTCTAATATAAATCCAAAACTATATAAATAAAATTCCCTTGTTTTAACTACTAAAAAAGATAGGTATTATTCGTAATTATATTAAAATGGCAGGCTATGAAAACTTGTATGAAGGCTCTCCGAGCTATCTTGTTCCAAGAGAAACAGGTCTGAAATATATTTCTGCAGGTTATCAATCTCCTCTAGCATCAATAGGGATGGCAACTGATCCTAGAACTGCAAACCAGTTAGGAGAACTTAACTTAAAGTTAAATCCTGGTGCAAAACACATGGAAGTTGGTGCAATACAAGGAGCTGTTATGGAATCTATTCCAGACCAGCATTTGGATGAAATGAGAAGAGTTGCAAAACAAGCAGGAGTAAGTTTATCCATGCATGCACCAATTGTTGAACCATCTGGAATGGGAGAAAGAGAATGGTCAGAAGTAAATAGAATAGGAGCAGAAAGACAACTCGAATCAGCATTGTTAAGAGCTCATAAACTTAATCCAACAGGCAATATTTCTGTTACAACTCACTCTGCAGCAGGTCCTGAACTTGTTGAAAAACATAAAGAAAAAAATGAAAAGGGAGAAATGGAAGAAAAAACAACTTCACTATATGTAGTAGATCCAGAGTCAGGAAGAATATCTCCTTATCCAGTACAAAAAAGATTTTTCCCAGAAGAAGGAAAAGAAGGAGGAGATTATAAAGCAGGAGAAGCAAGAAAATTCGAACTAAAAGAAGAATTAAAAAAAATAAATGAAGATCAATGGAAACAAAAACTTACAGAAATAAACAGACTTGCAACATATGGAGAAGAAAGACTTGATGCAATTGGAAAACAAATTCCAAAAGAAATTTATCCTGATTTATTAAAAGGAAATGTGGATATTGATAAAGTGGCAGCTTCTGAAAGAGACAGGGATATTTACAAGCAAGCACAAAGAGAAGTAATTCATAGCCAAATCTATTTAAGGGATGCTTATAGAAATCTAAAAAATACATTTGACGAAACTTATCTTTCAGCATCAGAAGAAGACAAAAAAAAATTGGACAAATTTGCACAAGAAATAAAAGGAAGTATAAAACCAGGTATAGAAACAGATCCAGGAGCATTAGGAGAAGTTCTTGAAAAAGGATTAAAAGTTTTAGGAGAAATAAAAACTCCTGAAAAATGGAAACCATTAAGAGAATTTGCAATGGAGAAATCAGCAGAAACTTTTGCAAATGTCGCAAGTTCAGCATATAAAAAATTCGGAGACACAGCTCCAATTCTAAACATTGAAAACCCTCCTGCAGGAAGCGGATTTTCAAGAGCAGAGGATTTAAAAGAATTAATTGAAAAAACAAGGGATAAACTAGCTGAAAACTTAAAAAAAGAAGGATTATCTTCAGGAGAAGCGCAAAGACAAGCTGAAAAATTAGTTGGTGCAACATGGGATGTTGGACATATTAATATGCTCAGAAAAAAAGGATATTCAGAACAGGATGTTGTAAAACAAACCGAAATAATTGCACCTTTTGTAAATCATGTTCATCTTTCAGATAACTTTGGTTTAGATCACACTGAACTTCCAATGGGAATGGGAAATGTCCCTATGAAAGAAATTATGAAAAAATTAGGAGACAAAGGTTTTGAAGCAAAAAAAATAATAGAAGCTGGAAACTGGTGGCAATATTTTGGAGAAAAAGGTGGTGGAAATCCATTTAAACCAAGTATTGAAGCATTTGATTCTCCTGTTTATTCAATGGAAGGTGGCCCTTACTGGAGTCAGATGGGAGGGTATGGAATGTATTACTCAGGACACGGAGCAGTAAATCCTGCAGTTCATCACAGGCTTTATGGATCAGGATTTGAAAATCTTCCAATAGAACTTGGCGGTGAAATTGGAGGAGACAGAGGAAGGTTCTCAGGAACACCAAATCAATAAAATTCATATATCCCCAAACAACAGATTTAAAAATAAACATATCTTTTGTATTACATAATAATCTATAATAAATATTAAATGAAGATGGTGAATAAAAAGAATTCTAAAAAGGAAAATAAAATAAATCCAAAACTAATTCCAACACTGCAGTTTAAAACAGAAAGAGATATTGCAATGGATTTTACAGAAAAAGTTTATATGAGATTTGATAAAATAATCAAATCAGTTATTTTATTTGGTTCAGCAGCAAAACAAACAAATAAACAAGGCTCAGATATCGATATTATAATAATTATAGATGATGCTGCAGTTAAATTTGATGAAAAATTAATTCTTTGGTATAGAGACGAACTTGGAAAACTAATACAGGAAAATCCCTATAAGCAAGAACTCCATATAAACACAATAAAACTTACAACTTGGTGGGAAGATTTTACAAAAGGAGATCCTGTTGTAATAAATATCATAAGATATGGAGAAACTTTAATTGATTTTGGAGGATTTTTTACACCTCTTAAATTCCTTTTACAAGAAGGAAGAATAAAATCGACACCAGAAGCAATGTATGCTATATTAAACAGAGTTCCAGAACATATTATAAGAAGTAAAATAGCTGAATTAAGTGCAATAGAAGGATGTTATTGGGCAATGATTGAATCAGCACAAGCACTTTTAATGACTGTAAAAATACTTCCCCCAAGCCCAGAGCACATTGCAAATTTACTCAAAGAACACTTTGTTGATAAAGGCATTTTAAAGATGAATTATGTTTCAGATCTAAAAGAACTTTATGATCTTCACAGAAAAATAGTGCATAATGAAGTAAGGGATATTGATGGAAGGGTTATTGATTCCTGGCAAAAAAAATCAGAAGACTTTTTTAAAGTCTGTGTAAAACTGATCAATGAAATAATACAATAAGATTATTTTAAATTAAAAAAATTATTTTTCTTTTCTCTTATAAGTTTCATTAAGCATGCCCTCATAAACTTTTAAGAGATCATCTTCCTTTAAGAATGATTTCAAGTAGTCTATTTCATTTCCCTGAATTTTTTCAGCGAATTTATGACTTACATCTCCAAGTATATCTTGGTATGCTTCAATTACAAATCTTCCAACTCCGTCATCTTTCTTATATTGAATTACTGCTTCAAAGAATTTGAAAGCTGCTTTTTTATCTGCAGCGACTTTTGGATCTTCTCCATCTTTTACTTTATATTGATCTTTGTAATATTTAAGAACTTCTGATTTCATTCCTGCAACTAATTGTCCTTTTTCAGGTTCTCCTACTTTAGCAGTATCCTTAAAAGCATCAAGAGTTGATTTCATCCTAAGCATCTTATTGTGTAATTCTCCAAGTTCCTGATATCTTTCAGTTGTAGGATTTTTTTTACCAGGAGCATTTTTCATAAGTATTTGTCCCATAAAATCTTCAGGAGTAGAATGTAATATTCCTTCTAAATTTTCTTTTCCAAATTTTGCAAATTCTTCACGTTGTTTTCTGTAACCTTCTTTTAAAACAGGTGAAACAACATAATAATTATTAAGATCTGTTTTAAGTCCTTCCCAAAGTCTGCCTCTTTGCTGTTCACTAAGAGCTTCATTTTGAAGTAATACATTTTGAACTAATTGGGGAATAGCATCGCTTCCTTTTCCACCTGCAACATCTTCAAGTCCAAATTGATATTGTTTAGCAGCACCATAACGTCCTGCAAATTCTTCAAACTTTGTTGGTGGTTGTTCGTCTTTTGCCATATTATTGTAAACCTCCAGATGTTCTTCCATTGTTTCCTTTAAACATTTTTCTTAAATGAATTCCATATTGTACAGAATAATTAATAGCATGAGTAGATTCAGGTCTTACTTCAGTTCTAGGACCAGTTGGATCTGATTCAGTTCTATCGCTAAAATAAGGTCCTCTTACAGTTCTCTGGTATGAATTTGTTGGTATCATTTTATTTTGGTTTATTATTTTCATTTATATATTTTTGTATTATAACTTTAACCAAGTTTAATCAGTGTTTTAACCTGATTTTTTGATAATTTACCTAGGCATAAGAAGTATATAAATGTTTCGTTTTGTATACACCTAATAGTAGTAACAAACATACAATATATACAACCTTTCTATTTATAAATATGTCTATTTAGTTCTGTTCACAATTAAACTCTCTTGTAAATAAGATATAACTCTAGAACAAATTATATTATAATAAGCCTCACACCTATATATAACTATCGTATCATTTGATCAGTTAAATTATAATTACTCTACTGATATTCATCATCAAAATCATATACTTTGGGTTCAGAGGAATTTTGATCTGAATCTTCTGAAGAACCCTCTTCTTTTTCATCCTCTTCCAAAACAGATTCATCAGTTTTAATCTCTTCAAGAGGCTCTTCTTCTGAATCATCAGGTTTAATCTCTTCAGCAGGTTCATCTTCTGAAGAATCATCATCAATTTTAAGCCTATCAAAACCATCTATATCCTGAATCGAAGCATCATAATCATTATCTTCCTTGCCTCGAAGATCCTCTTCTTTTACTTCTATTCTGTCTTCAATTCTATGCATTCTCTCAATCTTATTTTTTGCTTCTTCTTCAGAATCTTTTTCAGCCATCCATTCATCCTTTTTTACATCTTCTAAATTATCAACGGGAAAGGCAAGATCTTCTCCATTATCAACTCCATTTGTTTCAAAATCCTCTATATTTGGCCTTTTAATATCAAGGATTACAGGAACCTTTGATTTCTGTTCCTTGGAATTTCTTTTGTAAAGATTATTTGCAGTGATATTTGGAGAAGAATTAGTAGGTTTTGATTTATTCCACTCTGCTTCTAAATCATTGATTAATTTAGATACCTCATAAGCAGCATCTGCATTAACAGATATAGAGTTTATTCCTTTTCTAAACAAAAATTCAGCCATCTCTTTTTTGCTTCCTGCCTGTCCGCAAATACTTGTCTGAACTTTATATCTTCTACAAGTCCCAATTACTCTTTTTATTTGATAAAAAATAGCAGGATTAAGTTCATTATACAAATACTGGACATCCTCTTCTTCACGATCAACTGCCAAAGTAAACTGAGTCAAATCATTTGTTCCAAATGAAATGAAATTAACACCTTCGCGACAAATATCCTCAATAATCTGAACAGCAGCAGGAGTTTCAATCATAACTCCAAATTCCATATTTTTTGTTTTAAATTTATTAAAATATTCTTTTGCTTTCTTCACTTCATCAATTAAAATAACCTGTGGAAACATTATTCCAAATGTTTTTTCAGGATATTTCAAAGCAACTTTCTTTATAGCAGCAAGTTCAGCCTCGAAAATCCTCGGATGCTTTAATGAAAATCTTATTCCATGAAGTCCTAGCATTGGATTCATCTCCTTTGCAGGAGCACCTTCAAGATCTGAAAACTCATCAGTCCTAATATCACTGGATCTTATCCACATTGATTTAAAATAAGCAGCAATTTTATCAAGTGCATCAGAGAGTAATTTAGTATAATCTTCCAAAGAATTATTTTTTTCATAATAAAGAGGATGTTTTCTAAAACTTGCAATTATTCCCTCAAGTCTTGTAAGTCCAACATATTCAATTCCAGACTTGCTTGCCCTTTCAGCAGATTCAGGCATATCCACAATAACTTTGAGTCTGACTCTATTTGTAGGAAGAGCAGGTTTTACTTCAATAATTGTTGTCTCTCCAACTTTTCCCTCATAAACTTTTCCATTAGTTCCATCAACAGTAACCACCATCCCATCTTTAAGTGTCGAAGTTGCTTTCTCAGTTCCAACAACACATGGAATTCCAAGTTCTCTTGAAACAATAGAAGCATGAGCAGTAATTCCTCCTTCATCTGTAACAATTGCAACAGATCTCTCCATTGCAACAACCATGTCAGGATTTGTCATCTCAGTTACAAGTACATCTCCTTTCTTTATTTTATCAAGGTCATTCATTGATTTGATTATTTTAACAGTTCCAATACCTACTCCAGGACTGCTTCCAAGTCCATTCAAAATAACATTTCCAGAAAGGTCTTTTCCTTTTTTCTTTTCTTTTCCCAGGGTTGTAATAGGCCTTGACTGAACAATATAAGTCCTGTCAGTATCAATTGCAAATTCAACATCCTGAGGTTTTCCATAATGCTTTTCTAGTTTAAGACCATAATTTGCAAGTTCAACTATCTGACCATTTGTCATTACCTGGCTTTTACTTTTTTCAGGACTTAGTTTAACAACCCCATTATCTCCGCTTCCAGTCCTGACAAATGCTATTTTTTTATCATTTAATTTAATATCCTTAATTTGAAGATCTCTTGAAACAATATAATCATCAGGCTTTATCTGTCCTGAAACAATTCCTTCTCCAAGGCCAAAAACAGATTCAATTAAAATATCCTCAGGGTCACCAACAGGATTTCGAGTAAACATTACCCCTGATTTTTGCGAATCAACCATTTTCATTACAACAACTGAAAGTAGTGCATTTGCATGATCAAATCCTTTTTGATGTCTGTAATATATTGCTCTTGGAGTATAAAGTGAAGAAAAGCATTTTTTTACATTTTCAATAAGCTTCATATCTCCCTTAACATTAAGAAAACTTTCCTGCTGCCCTGCAAAACTTGCATCAGCAAGATCCTCTGTTGTAGCAGAGCTTCTGACTGAAACAAATATTGGTTCATAAGAATGTTTTAAAATATTTATAGCATCTTGTGAAACTCCACGAGTATCAATTTTTTCACTTCCCAAAATATGATATGCCTCAAGAATCTCGCTTTCCATTTCTTTTGGAAGTTTCTGTGCTTCAATCAAATCCCTTATCTCCCTGGATTTTTTTTGAAGAGCCTCAGTATCTTCCATTTTAATGCTGTTTATAATTGATAGAATCTTGTCTCCAATTCCTGTTTTTTTAATAAACTGATCAAATGATTGTGCAGTTATCATAAATCCAGGTGGAACTGGAAACTTTGCATTATACATTTCAGCAAGACTTGCTCCTTTTCCTCCAGCAATTGAAATATCTTTATTAGAAAGTTCAGAAAACCATTTTACATATTGATCACTGCCAATATCAGAGTCAACCTTCTTTTTTATCACCATTGTTTAAAAAAATCACCCATGTATTTAAAGTTTATCACTCGAAGAATTAAGACTAAAAGGAGTAGAAAGAAATATCCCATACCAGAAGTAAAATATACTAAAATTTAAAAACATGAATATATTAAAAAATACATGAAAAATATAAGAAGAGTTGTAATAAGCTTGTTAATTCTTGCCATGTTAGTTATAATATTCTACATTGCAACTAGTACAATAACAAAATATACAGGATATTCAATATCTGAAAAAACAGATAAAACTCAGGAATTCAAGTCCTGCCTAAATGAAAAAAATATAGTTGTTTATGTAAATACAAATGATGTATCAAAAACATTAAAAGATCTTAAAACAACAGATTATCTTGAAGGAATTAAAATATTCAACTGCAATGAAGATAATGAATTTTGCAATAAAAATAAGATAGTTGGACCGTTTCCAGTTTGGGAAGTAAACAATAACCGTGTTTATTCAGATATTTCTCTTGAAGAGTTACAGACTCTTTCTGAATGTAAGTTATAAATTTAATAATTAAGTATTTAAATTAGTGATTTGTTTTATTAAAAAAGAGGTATAATGGCAAATATTCTTATAATTGGTGCAGGGACTATTGGAACTTATATAGGAACTCTTCTTTATGATAAAGGCCACAATGTAATTTTGCTCGGAAGTACAAAATTAAGAAAATTAAACGAACCTCTTTTAGTTGAAAAAAAATATTATAATATTCCTATGAGAATATATAAAATTCCTTCAGAAGCTGCTCTAGAATATGCAAATTTTGATTTTGTTTTTATTACATCCAAACTTTATGATTTACATAAAAATCTAAAAATAATTTTAAAATATAAAATTAAAACCAAATACCTAATATGTATACAAAATGGACTTGTTGATAAATCAATCTATAAACCCTACCTCAATGGATCTAAGTTCGCTTCAATATCGGTCTTTGAAGGTTTTAGACTTATAAATAATCAGTTAATCGCATCTCATTCTAAAATAGGGTGGAAAACAGATTCATCAGAAGCAGGGAAAAAGGTATCAAACTTATTAGAAGAAACTGGAATAAATTGTTCTGTTGAAAAAAACTTAGAAAAAATAAAAGCTGAAAAAGATATTATGAATTGTTCTACTAATTTGATCTCAGCTATAGAAAAGAAAACTTTTTATGAACTTTGTAAAAATAAAAAATCTAGAAAAGAAATAGATATTCTTTTTGATGAAAGTTATAATGTTATATGCCAAAATATTAAATTAACTCCAAAAGAAAAATTAAGGGAAAAATTTTACGAAATAATTAGTAATATGAAACATTATTCCTCTACGTATCAAGATGCAATTTCAAAAGAAAAAACTGAAATTAATTTTTTAAATGGATATATAATAAAATTAGGCAAAAAATATGATATACCTACCCCTGAAAATGAAAAAATTGTTAAAGAATTTATAAAAAAGTATCCCGAGTCTATATAGAATTACTAAATCTTTTAAATTAAACTCCTAATAATCTATCAACAGCTCTTTTAAATAAAGACTTTGGTTTTTCAGGTTCAGAAATATTATTAAGTTTTCTCCAATACATATCAAATGTTTCCTGATACATTTTTGGATACCAGCCATTTGCATAAAATGTTGCGCGAGTTCTTTCAGGAGGGAGCATTGAAAGAATATAAGTTGGCACTTTTATCTCAAGAGATGAAAATCCAGAGTAATCCTGACATACTAAAAAAGGACATATTTCATGCGAAGGACCTCGAACACAAGCCATTGACATTTGAACTCTGCTATTTGTTCCGCCATATTTTTTATTATATTCATCAAACCTCTCAGGATTTGTTTCATTTACAGAAATTACCCTTATATTTGTCCTGATATGTTTATCCCGGCCATTTGCAAGATTTTTTCCAAGAACATCGAGAAGTCCGTCAGCAGAATTATCACTCATTACAGATATTGCTCCGCGAGCATTGTCGATCATATGGTCTGCAGTAGCAAGTGTACTAATATACCAGTTAAGTTCCAAAGAATCATCAATTGACTTTCCATTATTATCCTTTAATTTTTTTAGACTATTATAAAAATCAAAAGATAAAGAATCTCTCCAAAAATGAGTTTCCCGAAAATAAGCAGTTAAAGCATCTTTTACTGTTTCAGGTCTCGTTGGAGTATATCCTGGAAGTGATAGCTGATACATAATTAAATTTATTTTTTCTAGATTATAAAGATTACTATGCTGACTTATATCCAAAGTATAATCATTAATCCAAAGATTTATAAAATAAAAGTGATATAAAATAAAAAAGGATTAAAACAAAAAATGGTTTCAGTAGATAAAGAAAAATGCATTGGTTGCGGACTATGTAATTCTGTTTGTGGAGATGTATTTGATATGAAAGATGGAAAAGCACATGTCAAAAAAGGAAAAGAAAAGGCAAAAGATAAGTGCATAAAAGAAGCAGCAGACTCATGCCCAGTTGGAGCAATAAAACCTTAATTTAAGAAAAACTTCCATTTCTTAATGCACGTAAGAACTTTTCATCTTCAAGAGTTTCAAGTTGTCTTAGTTCATAACTAAAAGTTCTTGTACTATCAGGATTGTTAAACATTTTCATAAATCTTTCTTCTTGGATTTGCCAATCAACAGGAGGAGAATTAATAAGTTCCTGAATTTCTTTTTTTTCATATCCGCGAAGCCTGGTTCCAAGTTCTTCAGGAGTCGTGCAATCAAAAGGAGAGAATTGATAAGAAAATCCAGAACTTGAAATGCATACTGCCTGATAAAGAACAGAATCATTCTGAACTTTTTTAAAATATAAAATATGAGAACTTCTTTCCATTTTAAAATTACTTTACAAATTAAAAAGAAGAATTAAAAGTATAACCAAAAATAATACAACAAGTATTATTAATAGAATTATCCAAAAATAATTGCTACCTGTAGTCTTAGCATTACCTGAACTTAAAGGAATTACCTTAATACTTTCATTTATAATAGTATAATTTATTCCAGAACTTGGAGCAATATATGCACCTAATGCAATTACATCTTCAGGAGGAATTTCTCCATTATTATCGTCATCTCTTGGAGCAGAACCAATACAAGTTCCTTTGCTACATCCCTTGCTACTGCATGTTTTTACAAGTTTAGGTGTAACATCTTGTGAACATGTTCCAAGAGCACAACTTCCAACAGAAATATCCTGATAAACATTTCCATCCTTACAATACTTCAAAGATGGAGGATTACTACGACAATCAGTATTAGAAC
Source organism: uncultured archaeon (assembly GCA_902385625.1). GTDB lineage: Archaea > Nanobdellota > Nanobdellia > Pacearchaeales > GW2011-AR1 > ARS1285. The sequence continues at coordinate 39,984 of CABMGE010000011.1, forward strand.
TGCAAAATGAATTACAAGTTCCATCTGTACATCCAGAATTACAATTCAAGTGTATATTAGTTTGAGTCATATTTGAACATGAACTCTGATTAGTTGAAGGATTATTACATATAAAAATAACAGATCTCTGGAAGACATTACCATCCATGCAGATATTAGTAAAACGATCTGTTCCACAATCAGCATTACTAGAACATCTTGTGTTATTTATTGGAATTGGATTATGCTGGCAACTTGAGTTTGTTGTTCCAGGATTTAAACATTTATCTTCAGTATTTGCATTATTATCATTACAATCACCATCAGATTTGCAAGTTATATCAATACATTGATGATTTGAACATATTTGTTTTGCTCCGCAGTCAGCAGTAGTATTACACTGGCCCTGATTACAAATTCCGCTTGCACATCCATAACTGCATATAGTTTTTTGTTTATCTTCTGTTGAATTTGAACATGAACTAGAAGTCTTTCCAGCATTATTACAAGTATAGGTTATATATTTATCAAATACATTATTATTACTGCATGATAATTGTCCCAAATATCCATTTGTTCCACATTCTGCATTATTAAGACAAGATATTGGATTATGCTGGCAACTTGAGTTTGTTGTTCCAGGATTTAAACATTTATCTTCAGTATGATTGTTATTATCATTGCAATTAACATCATTTTTGCAGACTACATTAATACATTGATTGTTTAAGCAAATTTGATTTGATTCGCAGTTACTGTCAGAAGTGCATTGAACAGGCTTAGTCTTACATGCAGAGTCAGCACATCCATAATCACATTCTTCAACTCTTAATTCTTCCAAAGAAACTGTAGTAAAACAAGTTCCAATTGAACAACCCTTATTATTACAAGTTCTTGAGTGATATACATCACCATTCTTACAATAATTATCTCCAAATGTTCCACATGAACCAGTTCCGCAATGAATTAAAAAAGTTGCAGTATTAGTAACATTACAATAGCTAGAAGTTTGCCCAGCATTAATACACTTTGATTCCTGATAATTTTTAAATACATCACTGCCAGAACAGAATTCGTTTCCATTAAATCCAGTTGTTCCGCAATCATTATTATTTATACAGTTTATTTTAACATTAGTACAATAGCTTGTTGTTTGTCCTGGATTAACACACTTATCTTCAGTGTATAATTTATCATCATCACAATCAGAGTTTGAAGCACAATTAACTTCAGTGCATACAGGAGGAGTTGGTAATTTGTTAATACAAGATAATTTTGTTATCCATCTGTAATTGAATTTTCCTGCACCATTGTCACTATTAGAATATTGCCAGTTAAAACCATTCCAATACCATAAACAGTCATCAGCAGGAGTAAAATAATTGCATCTTCCACCATCCATATTATAATAGCTTGAAAAAGTGTTAACATCACGATATCCTGCGAGATTACAAATTTTTTTTGGAGTAGAATCCAGCTGATCTGTTGATAATTGAGAGCAAATTCCCGTAGTCCAAGAAACTTTTGCAAGTAACATTGCATTTCCATCACCAGAAAGTGGACAACTTCCAAGACTATGATCCTTATCTTTCACAAAATGATAAACTTCATCAATATTATTTCCAACAGTAAAAGTTAAACCATTTTCAGGATTAAAACTAGGGTCGCTTGTACAAACTTGTACAGCAGAAACAGATCCTATCAATAGGATTAAAGATACAATAAGTAATACAAGTGAAAAGCAAATTTCAACTATTTTTGATTTTTTTTCAATTATAATATTTTTAGAGGCGTTCATATATCTTTTCCAACCACCTCAATTTCATAAAAATTATTAACTTTAAAGTGACAAAAGTATTTATAAAGAATATTATACTGCAATATATATTTTGAAATGAATAGGTTAATCTTCTTCGTAGATGACCTCTAAGCCCGATCAAAAGAGCATTTTCAATTTATAAATTTAGCTTAAAAATATACATTTTAAACGAGTTTAGTTAATAATAATTTATTTTATTTAAAATTCACTTTCAATTAAAATAATATCTTTATCTAGCCGGAATTAATTCCGGACATTATCAAATAAACATTTAAATACAAAAAAATCATCAGATATAGATGAAAAAGGGGCTTTCAAATCTTGGAAAGATATTAACCTGTATTATTGTTATCCTAATAATCGCTATTTTATTTAATTTTTTTAGATATTATACAGAAGCAAGAGAAATAAAAAAGCCAGTTGAGAAAAATGCAACTGTTGGCCAGGACTTTAACTATTATCTTCCTGCAGACTTTGCAGCAATAAAACTAAAACGAGGATTTTTTGAGGCAAATGTAACAGGAATCATTGTTTCTTTTGAAGACAATTCTACTTCTTATGACTATGAATCAACTGATTATCCATTGTCGCAGGAGACAAAAAAATATATAATACAAAAAGACCAGTTATCACCAAAGGTTCCAACTGACTGGGACTTTTCAAAAGTTAGATTTGTTTCTCTTAAATACAGGCTCGGAGACTCAAAGTCTTCAAGAGTTGTTTCAAGAATTGAAGTTAGTCCTGAAAAAATAAGCCCTGACTTTGGTGAAAGATGTTTCTCAGTTTCAGAAGAAGGGCAAGAAAAGATTTCTTGCGGATAAAATTTAAATACAATTTACCAGAAATTTTTTTCAAGCCAAAGTTAATTTATTTTTCTTTCTCCCCCTCAATAATTAGGGGGGAGTAAATAAAAATAAGCAAAGAACGAGTCCAAATTAAGAATAATAAAAATTCAGTATTATTAACAGAGAAAATAACATTTAAATATTCTAAAATAGTTTGATATAAATGGAAAAAAGAGGGGTTGCAGGGATGATTGCAATAATAATAACGATAGTTATTGCAATTGCAGGATTCTTAGTTTTTTATAATTTATACAGTACTTTTTTAAGAACTCAGTTAGGAGGAGTAAATGCAGATGCTATTCTTGTTGACGGTGAAATAGAATATTATCTTCCAGATAATTTTGCAATTGTGAATGTGCATAGAAAAAACGATAAAGCAAATGTTTCTGGCCTTGATATAATATTTACTGAAAAAACTACAGGAGTAACTTACTTGTACAACACAGCAGATGTTCCACCTCCTCTTGGAACAAAAAAATACGTTATTTTTGCAGATAAATTAAATCCCCCTCAATCTTCTCCCTGGACTTTTGGAAACATAGGATCAATTTCAATTCACTATGTTTTCCCAACTGGAAAAATTTCAAAAGAACTTGATAAAAAAGATATTGCAATTGATAGAATAAGTACTGACCTTGGCAAAAGATGGTATTGTGATAAAGATCATGATGGTTTTGGAGCAAATACTCCTGAATATAAAACAAAGCCTGATGCTGAAACAGCATGTACAATAATCTCTGCCTGGACAACTCCAATTAATGGAGATTGTTGGGATAACACAAGTCCATTAAATGGAATACTTTCAAATTTGATTAATCCAAGTGCAACAGAGCAATGCAATCCAACTGATGATCCAGCTCAAAAAGTTGATGAAAACTGCAATGGTAGAGTCGATGAATATTGGAATGATTGTAAAAGAAATTATACAATGAGTCCTCTTGCACCAATTAGAAGTTACTGGATAAATGAACCTGGTGAAACTCCTGCAGACAGACCAATATGTAATAGTTGGACAACAATAGATACTTCAAATCCAGCTTCAAGTACAATACCGGTTCCAGATGGATATAGGTTTTATAGTTATGATAGAATGACAGGCCCTGCTTCATTTGCAGTATGCAATAAAGGACACTTATCTTTTGCAATTCCAAGCGGTTGCTATCCAACCCAACCTACAACTAGTGCAATACTCAAAACTGAAAAAATAATTGCACCTTATTTTCTAGGAGGTGTTGGAGCAATCAGTACTGTAAAGATGTGTGTTGGAGAAGATTATATGGTTTTTAAATGGACAGATAATCATCCAGTAACTCCATTTCAAGCAGAAGCAATTTGGTATAAAAATGGTCAAATTATTTTTTCATATAATAAAGGTAGTCCCCCGGTAGCATCATATCCATCAACATCTGCAATATCTTTCGGAGATAATCTTAATTATAATACAATGGTCAGTTCAACTAGTCAATCATATGATTATGTATTAGATATTAACTAATAAGATATTTTAAGATAAATAAAAGAATTATTTTTATTCTTGTTTTCTTTTTTTCAGTGAAGAATATGCTAGAGCACCTGCACCAGCAATACCTGCCATTACAAGTAAAGACATTGTTCCAGGTTCTGGAGTTGAAGTAAATCTAACATCAACAGTATAAGATTCGCCACTTCCAAGGCTTATTGGGATAGTGTTTAGATTTGCATACTCCCTAACATTAATATTTTCAAGGCCAGGAACTAAAAATCCATTTTTAGAAATACTAGCAAGAATTGGCAAAGAACCAAAATCATGAGCAGGATCAGCCATCAAAAAACTCAGAGTTCCATTTTGAGAAGAACCAAAATAACCTTCACTCCAATTTGGCTGCATTACATTATGAAAAACAGTATTTTCAGTAACATTTCTACTATCCTGATACAATTGAGTAGTATTATCTGAAAGTAAAGAATAAAAATTAACTGTAGGAGTTATAGGAGGAGTTACGGGAAGAACAGGATTTTCTATATCAAAATTATCAAGTCCATCAGTTGCACTTGAATTATTTAGTAAATAAACACTTCTAGCTTCTACTTCGTTATCAAGAAAAGAATTATTTAACAATAAGTATTCCCCACTAGCCTTTCCAGCAGGAACTAATGCAGCAGCACCAACAGATGCTCCAAGAGCTAATTTTCCAAGAAGCCCAGTAAGTCCTCTTGATGTTTTTCTTGATAATTCGTTTGTCATAAAAATCTTATGTAAATAGGGTTTATAAATTTTGCGTTTTGTAATCACAGAGTAGTGATTACAATATAGTAATATTAAATATATAATGCAAAATATATATTAGCAAGATAATTTTTTACTTAATAAAAAATGACTTAGTCCTTTGAAGGAGTTAGCAATTTAATCCGAGAGTAAATCTAGTATTAAATTGTTTTTGACTTAATTTACTTAAGGCAAAAACAACTGTCTAACTATTTTATACAAAAGTATAAAATATATACATCAAGATAACACCTAATTTAATCATTCCTAAGATTTAAAAACTAAAATTCTTATAATACTTATAATAAAATATACAATGATACTAGAAAAACTAAAAAATAAAAAAGTATTAGTAACATTTATAATAATAGCAATAGTTTTATTAATATCCGGATTTGTTTATTATAAAACAAATATGACTGGAAAAGTAATTAATAATATGGAATCAAAAAAAGTTATTTTAGAAACAACAGAAGGAAAGATTACAATAGAATTGTATAATGATATGCCAATAACAACTGGAAACTTTGAAAAGCTTGTTTCTCAGGGATTTTACAATGGAGTTATTTTTCATAGAGTAATTGATAAATTCATGATTCAAGGTGGAGACCCTACAGGAACAGGAATGGGCGGTCCAGGATATAACATCAAAGATGAATTTACTCATAAGCCAAAAAACTCAAATGACAAATATACAATATCAATGGCAAATGCAGGACCTAACACAGGCGGCAGTCAATTTTTCATAAATCTTGTTAATAATAATTTTCTTGATACAAAACATCCTGCATTTGGAAAAGTAATTGAGGGAATGGATATTGTTGACAAAATTGGAAAAACACAAACAGATGAGAACGACAGGCCTATAAAAGAGATTAAAATAATCAAAGCAACAGTTGCATAAAAAGAATTAGCATTAGTTTTATATAGATAATTTTATTTTAGCTTAAATGAATAAATCTGCAATTATTATTAATGTTATAATAACCTTAATTGTCTATTATGTTTTCTATTTTAGGGAATTTATTCTGGCAAGAAAAGAATTTAAGTGCGCAAGATGTGGAAAATGTTGCAGCCTAAGAGTAAAGGTAAATAAAGAGGATATTGAAAGAATAAAAAAAGCAGGCTATGAGGATTTCTTAGATAAAAAGAATAAAAATCTAAAAAGAATAAATGGTCGTTGCAGATTTCTCACATTAAAAAATGGAGTCACTGGATGTGAAATTCAGGATATAAAACCTAAAATATGCAAAACATTCCCAATAAGTAAAGGTCTATTTGGCAAAAAAATAGATATAAGATGCAAAAACTGTTCAGGAAAATTATTTTAAAATCTGCCAAAGGCATAAATTATATAATCGAGATAATTTTTTACTTCGTAAAAAATGACACTTAGTCCTTCGAACATCTAGCCAAAATATTTAGATTTCGGACATGTAAGTTTTCACATAGATTTATAAACCGTGCTTTCAATCCCATTATATAATAAAATACAATTAAAATTTATTACATAATAGTCCAAGAAAAAGCAAGACTTTTTCTTAAACTTTAATAATACAGCATATAATAAAGCTGCAAATAAAATAACCTCGCGTTATTGATGAATTTTAATCTAAATAGAAACAAATATGGAAAACTTTAGAAAACTAGGGATTTCAGAACAAATCTTAAAATCCCTTCAAGAACATAACTTTGAGAAACCAAGTGAAATACAGGAACTTACAATTCCATTAGTTTTACAAGGAAAAGATGTTATAGCAGGAGCCTCAACAGGTTCTGGAAAAACTCTTGCATTTGGTTCAGCAATTCTTCAAAATACAAAAAGGGATTATGGACTTCAATCATTAGTATTAACTCCAACAAGAGAACTTGCAGAACAAATATCAAAGGCATTAAACAAATTCTCAAAACATAATCCACTTAATATAATTCCAGTTTACGGAGGAGTTTCAATTAATCCGCAAATAGAAGATTTAGAAAGTGCAGAAGTAGTAGTAGGAACTCCTGGAAGAATACTTGATCATTTGCAAAGAGGAACAATTGAATTAAAAAGATTAAAAATACTAGTTCTCGATGAAGCAGATCGTATGCTTGATATGGGTTTTAAAGAAGATGTTGAAAAAATAATAAGTCAATGTCCAGAAAACAGGCAAACATTGTTATTCTCAGCAACAATTTCAGAAGATATTTCAAGAATGGCTTCGAAGTTTATGAAAAATCCAGAAGAAATCTCAGCAGAACAATATGTAGATCCAACATTATTAACTCAGGTATATTATGATATTGATGATGGATTAAAATTTTCTCTCTTAGTTAATTTACTTGAACATGAAGATGCAAAACTTGTAATGGTTTTCTGTAACACAAGAAAAAATGTTGATTTTGTTGCAAATAATCTTAAATCAAATGGAATTGATTCACTTCCGATTCATGGAGGATTTTCCCAAGAAAAAAGAAACAAAATAATGGAAAAGTTCCACTCTCAAAAAGTTCAGGTTCTTGTTTGCACTGATGTTGCTGCAAGAGGTCTTGATATTAAAGGAGTTAGTCATGTTTACAATTATAATATTCCTTTGGACAATAAAGAATATGTTCATAGAATTGGAAGAACAGCAAGAGCTGGAAAAGAAGGAAAAGTGATTAATCTTGTCTCAAGTAGAGACTATGACAATTTCAGAAATGTCTTAAAAGATGATGAAATAAAAATTAAGGCACTCGAACCTCCATATATTGACAGAATAAATATAAAATGGTTGCCTGAAAGAAGACCAGGATTTGGAAGAGGAACAGGATATAGTTCTGGAAACTATAGAGGAAATAATCATAATGGAAACAGTTATAGAAGAGACGACAATCGAGACAGGCCTCATGGAAGTTATAATAATAGCGATCGTAGACCAAGTTCAGATTATAGAAGAGATAGCAGAACTAATAATTCTAATAGTGAAGGAAACAGCAATAGAAGAGAACCAAGTCATTATAATCCAAGAAGAGATTCAAATAGAAGAAGTTCAAGAGACCATAGCAGAAGTTCATCTTCAAGAGGAAGATATTAATTTTTCTTATACGCAGGTTTATTTCTTAGCAAGAACAAAAACAATATTATGTCTATGTGGTTTTAAACCACCATGTTCTTCAATTGGAGTAAAGTCCTGAGTGGATTTTACTATTTTCCAATCAGAATAAATTTTCTTAACCTCATCAAGGTCAGGATAAAAGTTTCCTTTTTTATAAAAATCATCTTTTTTTGACAAACATAGTAAAAGGTTATATCCATTCTCAGAAGTATTTTCTTTTATATCCCTAATAATCCTTATTGCATCTGATTTCTCAAGAAAATGCAATACCAAAGAAGCAATAATTAAATCATATTTTTTATCAATTTTAAAATCTAAGATATCGCTATTTATAAATTTAAAATTTTTTTGGCAAATCTCATTTGTTTTTTTATCTACACCTACTACATTTGAACCTTTTTTTAAAAACATTAAGGAAATTCTTCCTTTCCCACAACCAAGGTCTAAAACTTCTTTAGGATTTAAATCCCGAATATAATCAGAAGTCAGGTCATTTGTGTTTATCATAATAATACTAACGAATCAGACTTTATTAAAGTTAATCTCGATTCGCGAGATGACTTTAGAGTAAATCTAGTATTAAATTGTTTTTAGTCGAGTTTACTTAAAATAAAAACAACAATCGTATCAATGCAAGAACGTCTTCAATACTTCATTTAAAGGAGCAATATGAGTATTCCAATTCTGAACTTCGATTTTCCCTTCAAGTGACTCAAGTACTTTAGAAATTGCCAAATCCATTGGTTCTGCTTCAATTATTTCTTGTTTAAGGCTTCTTTTATTCATCCAATAATGAAAATTAATAACATCATATTTTGTTCCTTTAATTTCCCTATCCTCCTCTAAATGAACTCTATATCTTCCAATATGATTAGTAGGGTCTTCCCAGACCATTACAGAATAATCAAGTTCAGAAGAAGGATCACGATAGTTTACCCTTGCAGGAACAAGTCCAATGCCAGAAAGTATCTCTCTTGCTTTGCCTATATTCCCATGCCCTGCTTCTGTCCAGAGTAATAATCCAACTATCATTGAGAATTATCTAATTAATAACCTATTTAAAAAATTTTCTATAAAATTAGGAGTCAGGTTTTAATCAGACTTTGTAGCGAAAAATGACCACCAGGGTTTTTTAACTAAAATAACTTCTCCTGTTTCAGGATCAATCTGAGCTTTTTCAACTGATTTTGCACTAAATAATCCAAGTATTTTTGCATGTCTTTCAACTTGTAATTCATATGCAAGTTTTTTTATTTTTCCTTTTCCAACATCTTTTAATTCAAATGTGCAATTGTTAGTTTCATTGCATCTTTTTAATTTAAGTTTTTCAAAAGCTTTTTCAGAAGCCATATCAGGCATTATATTAATTTCTTTCTCAGTTCCGTTTTCAAGTTCAATTTTGAGTTTCATACTACCGTTTTCATTAATTAAAGTAATATTTAAGTCAGTTTTAGCAGTAAAATTTTTACCCATTAATTCTCGAAGTTCTTGACCTAACATTTTAACCTGCATGTATTGACCCTGAGGACCTGTATAATTTCCTTCTCTAAATTCTTGTTTTCTCTCTTTTATTTCATCTCTTAATTCCTGCCCTATACCCATATCACCTTGATATCTTTTAGTTCCATTTTCCCATTCTCTAACACAATTCTTCTCACTCTCATTCCAAGAATATCCAGCAGGACCAAGACAGCCATGAGGATCTTTGTCTCCCCCAATTATTTTATGATCAGATTCATTAAGCTCTCGAGGTTTTGTAAAATTCATTGGAGGTCTATTTGTAGAATTTATCTTATGAGGTTCAGGCCTTGTAAAATTCATTGGAGGTCGAACTTCAGATTTTGTAGAATTTGTTTGAGATGCATTATGAAGTGCTTTTATTGTAGGTGAAGTCATTTTTTCGCTTTCAGCATAAACACCAAGAACTAAACTAAAAATAAAAACTCCTATAATTAAACCCATTAACACCTTTTTCATAACTAATAACAAAATAATAGAGTTTATAAACGTTTTTAGAAAAACCAATTTGTTTCTAACTAAAAATAAATTTCAGACATCATTAAAAAACTAAAAACTATCTTCATCAGCTTCTTCAACTTCAGCCTCTGCCCTTTCTATATCAAGTGCAGCACGAGTAAGAAGCTTTTTTTGTTCAGAATCACCAAAATCTTTAGCCAAGTCCTGAACAGCATCTCCTGCCTCTTTTATTTCTTTTTCAGCTTTGTCAAATTTCTCAAATTTTCCAAGTTTAACACTCTTCTTCGAAGTTTTATTTACCGCTTTTTTTACCATAATGATTATAAAAATAATGAATTAATAAAGATTTCCATAATTATATTCAAGAATTAAATTATAAAAAGCTTTAAGTTACAAAATAACTTATTTTTATTTACTCCGCCCTAATTATTGAGGGGGAGAAAGAAAAATAAGACAATAAAAATATTTGTTTGTTAAAATAATAACTTAGAACAAAGGCCAATTAAAATCTAGTCAAGTTTAATAAAATCTCTTTGTATATCTCTTAAAACCTGGGTGTAAAGAACATGTTCTACTTCAAGTACTCGCTCAGAAAGAGTATTTGAATTGTCTTCAAAGTATCTAGGTACAGTCATTTGTCTTAAAATCTTTCCATGGTCATAAAGTTCATCAACAATATGCACAGTTACTCCACTTTTAGAGTCATCACCTGCAATAACTGCATCATGAACCAAATGTCCATACATTCCAGCTCCACCATATTTTGGGAGAAGAGCAGGATGAATATTAAGAATTCTATTTTTATATGCATTAATAACTTCAAATCCCAACTGTTTCATATATCCTGCAAGAACAACTAAATTAACATCATAATATTCTAGAGTATCTGTAATTACACGATCCAAATCATATTTTTCAACTGTTTTTTTGTTAATCAAGCAAAATGGAATTCCAAAAGATTTTGAAACCTCATGAACTCCAGCTCCAGAATTATTGCTGATAATTACTTTAGCCTTTGCATCTAATTTTCCATTAGTAATATTTTCTAAAATAGCCTTGACATTAGATCCATTCCCAGAAGCAAGAAATCCAAGTTTTAGTTCCATAAAAGGAAAATATAAATTCAATTAATAAGCATTATTATAATGTAACACCAAATTTCTTCATATCTCGTATAACCTGGGAATTACTATGAAACAAAATAGTTTTGATCCCCATTTTACGTGCAGGTTTTAAATTCCACTCGCGATTATCAATAAAGATAATTTCAGCAGGTTTTAGATTCAATTTTTTTATTAAATGCTTGTAGAGTTTTATACTAGGTTTTCTCATCCCAATATCGCATGAAACAAAAACAGGATTAAATCCTAGAATATATTCTTTTTTAACAAGAGCTTCTTTTGATAAATACCACTGATCACTCAAAATTCCAATTCTATAACCTTTTGATTTAAGTTTATATGCAACTTTATATAATTCCTTATTTTTTGTGAAATGTTTTTTATAAGCCAAAAGAAATAATCTCTCAAGTTTTTCAGGAGTTGTTTTAAGATTATTTGACATAACAAAAAGAGCTTTTTTTCTAGATATTTTTCCTTCGATCGATTTGGAATAAACAGAATCAATTGCATCAAACCATGAGTCAAGATCAATATTAAAAAAATCAGCCATAGAATGATGAACACTCATTAAATGATGTCCGCGAGATCCATGCCTTACATATCTTCCAAGTGATAAGACCCCTCCAACATCAAAAATTATTGCACGAATATTTTCCATTTCAACCTCTCAATAAATAACAAAAGAGAAATCTATTATTAAACCTTATTGATTCTTAGTTTCAAGTAGTCTTCGAACAGCACTGTAACCAGTATATAATAAAAAAGCTTCTCCAGCAAATAGCGCATAATTAAACCAAACCCTATTTTCAAAAGCCTGGTCTTGAGAATTCAAATTGGATTTTTGATGATGTAGACTAAGATTAGTCAAAGCCATAGGAATATTATCAGTTCCAGCATAAGTATCAACAGCTCCAGGATTTCCAAAAACCAATGGAACAGAAAGCACAAGTCCTTCAAGCATACCTTTGAATTTCATAAAGAACTTAATTAAAAAACCATTTATAAAGTTTATTGCGATAGGCTTTCAATTTCGCGTTCAAGATTTTTTCTTGCAACTTCACCATATCTCTGACTAAAAAATTCAGTATAATAAATTGCAGGCCTTTCTAAAAATCTCTTTAATACTTCTGCTCTATGAGCCTTATAATCTTTCAAAGGAACCCCTAAATACTCTTTTCTTATATTTTCAGCGTATTTATTATAAATAATTTCAGATTTTCCAAAAATACTAAGATCAATATCACAAATAAATTTTCCATCATAGGTTTTTGGAACTTCCAGATGTTTTGTATCAAGTATTAATTGTTTCATTGTTTTAAGTCGATCATTTGAAACACTGCTTGAATTAAGTGTAGCCCTTAGAAATTCTGCACTTTTTTCTTCATTATCTTTTCTTTTAGGATCATAAATAGCATCATGAAAATACCATGCAAGTTCAAGTTCACTAGGTTTTTCAAGGAATTTTTTTGCAAGATCAATTTCTTTTAGTCCTTGCAATATATGGTCCATATTATGATAAGCTCTGTCCTTCTCATTATAAAAATCAAATAAAAAACCCCAAGGATTAACTAAAGGACTTCCCCCTACATTTTTCCAACAATCACTAAATCTCTGGCTCATTTTACTTTAAGTTCTTTTGTTACTTGTTCAAAAAGATTTTCTATTTTCTCAAGGCCAGTTCCATCAGAATTGTTTATTTCAAAAATAATTCCATTTTTATCTCTTTGAATTGCATTTTCAAGATACTCTCTTTTCTGGGAATAACTATATTGGCATCCAAGTCTTCTTTGAATTTGTTCAGAATCAAGATTTCTTCCTTCAAGTCTTCTTTTTTGGCTTGGTTTATCAACACCAATAAGTACAACATTATTATTGCATAAATAACCCAAATCTGCTTCAGCAATCAATGCAGCATTTACAAGTATCAATCCTGATTTACCATAAAGTTCTCTTCCAAGCCTTACAATCATTGGAGTATACATTATCTTGTCCAATCTTTCAAGTTGTTTCTTATCATTAAAAACAATTTCTCCAAGAGCTTTTCTATTTATTGTTCCGTCTGTTTGCATTATTGCTCTTCCAAATGTATTTGCAATTGTCTCTCTTATTTCTTGATATTTAGGTTCCTTAAGTGTTCCAAGTATCTGATGTCCGATGACATCCAGATCTATATTTGTTACAGAAATCCCTCTTGCTTTTCCAATCTCTTCAAACTTATTTCCAATATAGGATTTTCCACATCCAATCTCGCCAGTAATCCCGACAATATATTGTTCAGAGATTCTTGCCTCAAGTGCTTGCTTTA
>CABMGE010000012.1 GCA_902385625.1 uncultured archaeon
CAATTCGTTTAAACTTCAGGTATTTTCTTTTTCATATTTTTTTATTAGAACTTCCTCTATCTTTTCCATTTCATGACTCTGCAATTGAATCTGAAGTTCTTGTCTTTCAACTTCCAGCTTCGAGGTATTTTTTAAAAAAGAGTAGGATCCTGCCTTTACAAGATAGTTTTCTATTTCCTGAAACTTTATATCTGAAACTTTTCCTTCTTTTAACAATCCAAATACTTTTAACAAGATAATTTTATCCTTTAAATCCCTTTTTTCAAGTTCAGAGAGTATTTTTTCTGTTCCTTTTAAAGCATTTAAAACTTCAACTTCAATAAACTCCACATCCCTTAACTTAATTTCCTTTTTTGTTATTTTGGTATAACCCTCTACATTTATAATATAAAAGCTTCCAAACTTTAGTTCTTCTAACTCCTTGAAATTATTTGGAAAAGTAGGGCCTCCATAAATTGCAGGCTTTCCATTTATTTCTTTTTCAAAATCAATATGAATATGCCCTAATGCATAGTAGTCTGCTTTGGGCAGATCATTTAAAGAAATTGAATCAATTGGAAGCCCCTGGGCTGCCTCAGTAACAGTTGTGTGAAGCATCAGGATTCTAAAATAATTAGAATATGGCTCTGCAATATGCAGTTTTTTAAGATCCTGTACTTCAAGTCCTGATTTTTTTCCAGGGTAACCATAGATATGATAAGATTCATAAATTGAAGGTTTAAGAACTATTTTATCTTTCTCATCTTCATACTTGCAGATTTCACAAAAACCTGCTTTTTCCAAAACATCTAAAAAAGTCTTTCCAGATACAGAATAGTCATGGCTTCCAGCAATTACAAAACATTTTATTCCGGCTTCTTTTAGTCTTCGAAATTCTGTGAAGGTATCCTTTAAGATTTCAATTGGAGGAAATGAACTATCAAATAAATCTCCTGTAAAAAGGATAAAATTGACTTTTTCCTCAATACAAGTTTGTATTGCCCTTCTAAATGATTCAGTATTCAAACATTGAAGCTCTGGCTGTCTCCATCCACCTAAATGACTATCTGCAATATGAGCGAATTTCACTTTTTTTAAACCTCCCTTGTATATTTTCATAAGAATAAGTGAGGATATTTAAGAATGATTGTGTTAAAAAATATGTTTAAAATAAAAGTAAGTGCTTTCATCTACAGCACTTTAAAGTTTCAACTGGTAAACATACAACTCTTCAAAAAATAGCTTTTCTTTTTTTAAAAGAATTAGGCTATAACCTAGCTTCTTTGCTTGTTTTTTTATTATCTCGGGTTTACTTAAAGAGGAAAATAACAGCAGAATAATTCCTTCTTTGTTTAAAAAAAATTTTGCTTGCTTTAAAAAATTTACAATTAGCTCATAACCCTGATTTCCTGCAGTTGTTGCGATTTTTGAATCGTCTGGTTCTAAATCGTCTTCTGGAAGATAGGGGGGGTTAAAAATAATAAGATCAAACATTTGTTTATTTATTTTTGAAAAAAGGTCTGATTTTATAGACTTAAATCCCTGTTTTTTAAGATAGCTTATAGCCTCAGGGTTTATATCTGCAGTTGTAATACTCTCGAACCCAAGTTCCTTACAGGTTTTTGCCTGTATTCCGCTTCCTGAACCCATGTCAAGAATCTTTATTCTTTTATTTCTATTTTTTAAAAACTCTTTAATAGTTTCAGATAATAAATAAGAATCTTTTTCAGGTTCATAAATTCCAGGGTGCATATTTTAGAAAATTAATTATTATTTAACTTAACTTGAAAAATTTTGAATAAACTGCAAAATACTTTCCTTAAATAAAATTGTTGAAATTAAAACTCCAAGTAAAATAAGTAGAATTATCAAAAGAAATATTTCTTTTGTATAATCTTGGTTAGATGAATTATTTGTTTGTTGGGAGTACTGCGTTTGAACGGGCTGCATTGTTTGCTGAGGCTGCATTGGCTGAGTTTGAGGATAAGAGGGCATTACTGCTCCGGAACTTATATTTTGTTTTATGGCGTTTGGATTTTGCTGGATATAGGACTGTTGAGCCTGTATTCTTTGGAATTGTTGTTGCGGGGGTTGAACAGATCCTTGCTGAACCATTGGCATTGGTTGTTGCTGCGGTTCAACTTGCTGAACTGGCTTTTTTGCAAAATTTCCAAAAAAGCCTTTTTGAGAAGGGGTTGTAAAATTTTCTTCTGGTTTTGGCTGAAGATAAGAAAGTGTTCCACCACCAATTAAGTCAGATGCCTCTTGAACATCTTTAGGACCGTATCCTGAATTAATCATTACATTAACTGCAGAGTCTAAAGACTCTCCATGGTCAATTGCGTTTTTTAATGCAGTTACTATTTCTTCATTTACCATTTTATTTTTAAGATTTTTTAGGTTTTTATTTTTTACTGATCAACGGAATTCCAGCTTTTGTTTATCATGGATTAAAAAAACATTCTTTTTGTTTTTATATCCTAATTCTTCGGACAGTTCAACCATTGGCTCTATTTTATCATGGCTACCATGAGCTGGAATAATTACTTCAGGGCTTATCATATTTATAAAATCCCTAAGATCCTCTCTTCCAGCATGACCTGATACATGAATATTATTAAATAACCTAATTCCCCTTTTTTTTAGCCTATCGTCTAATTTTTGTCTGTTCTCTATATTAATTTTTGTTGGAATTACTGAAGATGAAAATACTACATGATCTTTATTTTGAAATTGAAATGGAAGTTTGTTTTTTGATAATCTATCAAGTATACTTCCAGGCTCACCTTGGTGCCCGGTACAAACAACCATATATTCCCTTCTATTCCGATTTATATTTTTTAATTTTTTCGCGACTTGATTTTTATAACTAGTCATTTCTATATCTTTTATAAATGGGCACATATCAATTCTCGCTGCTGAACCCACATATTTATTGAGACTTCTTCCCAAAAAAACAATCTTTCGGTTTAATTGTTTTCCAAAATCAACAATTGATTTAAGTCTTGCAATATGCGAAGAAAAAGTTGTAACAAAAAGTCCTGCATCTTCATTAGTTGTAGTCAAAAGAACATCTTCGAGAAGTGTACGGGCAACTTTCTCGCTTGCAGTCTTTCTTTCGTCGCCTGAATAAAGAGAATCTACAATCATAACCTTAACTCCTTCCTTCCCAATTTCTTTTAATCTCTCATAATTTGGAGCTTTTCCTAAAATTGGATTATTATCAAACTTGAAATCATTTGCATAAAGGACAATTCCCTCATCAGTATGAAGAGCAATCATGGAAGTCTGAAGTGTTGAATGAGTAATATTAATAAATTCTACTTTATATTTTTTGTTTTTTCCCTGAACAAAGCAAAATGAATTTGGTTGAACACTTCTTAATTTATTCCTCATATCACTTCTTTCATCTGAGATCAGAGTTTTTAAAACCTCTATAGTAAATGGAGTTCCAATCACATCTGCATTATATCTATGAGCCAGATAAGGAATCGCCCCTATATGATCAAGATGCGCGTGACTTGGAAGGATTGCTCTTACTTTACTCCTTAATCCCAGATTATCCAGAATATCATCAGATGGGACTGCTCCAATTGATCTTAATTTCTTTTCAGTATAGGCTCTTTCCTCTTCTTCCAATTCTACAATTGGAGGGAGATATAAACCACAGTCAAATAGAAAGACATCATCTTTTAATTCAACAGCAGTCATATTTTTTCCTACTTCATCATAACCGCCAATTCCGTAAATCTTCATATTAATTAATAACTCTCCTAATTCCCCTTTTGTATACTAATAAAAGAAAAATGTAATTTAAATATGTATCTGATTTATAAAAATGATTATACAGATTAAAGATTTTTAGATATAAGCTGATTATACAAATCAATATAACTCTTTGATTGTTTTTCTAAAGTAAAATTATCCTCTACTCTCTTTCTGCAATCAGCCCTTGAAATTGAACTGATAGTTTTAACTCTTTCTTCCATCAGGGTTTCCATTGTCTCCAAGTCCAACTGACCATTTTTTAAAACCGGATCTATAACATATCCAGTTTTTCCGTTTTTGACAACTTCTCCCACAGCCCCATAATTAAATACAATAACTGGTGTTCCTGATGCCATTGATTCTGCAACTACAAGACTGAAAGTTTCAAACCCTGTAATTGGCATTATAAAAGCAAGAGCATTTTTGTAAAACTTGGCCTTTTCCTGATCATTTAAAGACCCTACATATTTTATTTGATCATTTAAATTAGGCTGGATACTATTTTCAAAATAAACCTTGTCTTCAATGCTTCCCCCTAAAATTAACCTATTTCCGGTTTTCTTTGCAACCTCGATTGCAATATGTTGTGATTTTTGTTTGCATATTCTCCCAAGATAAAAAAGATATTCTCCTGGATTTGGATTATACTCTAGTATATCCAGAGGTATTCCATGATTTATCACATCGATTATTTTTACATCATTTTCAGATTCAAGTATGTTTTTTTGTGCCTGGCTTATTGCATTTATGTATATTGGATGATATTTCATAGATTCTTCTAATTGTTCGTGATCTTTTTTTAAACCTGGCAACTGACTGCCATGATTTGTGATTAGTATTGGAGGTTTTATTCTGCTAGAATTTCTTAAATATACCTTGGAATTAACAAATCCTCTTCCAGGATGATCATGAATTATATCTACTGAATTACTCATTATAAATTGAAATATATTTTCATAGTGTTCTTCATATGCAGCAGAATCATCAGCCCCATTAAAACTATGGTCTAGAGTAGGCAAAAGAGTTCCATAAACTTCAGAGTCTCCTGGTGCTGCAACAATAGAGTTATGACCTTGTCTTACATATTCCCGGTCTAAATAACTTAATACTTTTTCAGCCCCACCTATTCCTGCGCCTTTTTTAACAGGTGTGCCTACAGTTCCTATCTGCAATATTGTTAGTTTATCCATTATTTTGATTTATACAAAAGCTATTTAAGTCTTTCTAATGATTTTAATATAAATGATAACGCCTAATTCGATTATTTACCATATTATCACTGACAGGTTTGATAATGAAAAAGGCGATCTTGCTAGTTTAATTAATGATCCGGATTATAACCTGAAATTTAAAGATTTTCTTGGAGGAAATTTTAAAGGAATCTCGAGTAGAATAGACTACTTAGAAGAACTTGGAATAACACATGTACTCATAAGCCCTATTCAAGAGTGTAATGAATATCATGGTTATAATGCAGAGGACCCATTTAAAATAAATTTACACTTTGGAAATGAAGATGATTTAAAGTCAATGATAACAAAACTCAGAAGAAGGGGAATAGGTACAATACTTGATTATGTTCCAACTCATGTCTCTTCTACAAGTCCGCTTTTTTTAAAAAAATCAAAATCCAAAACAGGAAGAGATTGGTTTATGTTTAAAAAAATAAAGTTAAATGCAAAGTATAGAGCTTATTTTGATGAACTTGTATACAAATTAACTTCGAGTTATCCTGAGAAACTTGAAGAGATAAATAAATCCCAGGATTATATTGGATTTTTCGGACTTGAAAAATCTCCTTTAATGAATCTTAAGAATCCAGATGTAATTGAGTTTCATAAAAAAGTCCTTGATCATTGGGTTGACAAATTTGGTTTTTCTGCAGTAAGATTTGATTCAGCATTTATACAGCCTCGTGAGTTCATAAGCGAACTAAGTGAACATTTAAAAGACAAATCAAGGGATATTTCTTTAATTGCTGAAAACTGGGATTTTAACATAGATTCGGGAAGATGCTCGGGATTTAGCAGTGGAGAAATTGACATAAAAGGAGTGCATTTGTTAAACTCTATGACAAACAATCCTAACTTTTTTAGAGAAATTAGAGATCATTATATGAAAATGAAAGATCTTTCAAGAAAAGGTTATTCACTAGTATTATCTATTGGAAACCATGATACTGCAAGGTTTTCTGGAGGAGAAGCACTTCAAAAAATGAATTCAATTATTCAATTTACACTTCCTGAAACCCCTTTAATTTATTATGGGCAAGAAATTCCAATGCAACAGTATAATGACGGAAGTGATCAAATGGCTCAGTCAAGAGATGTAATGAGATTTGATTTGCTTCCTTCAAATATGAGCAGCTTTTATAAAAATCTCGTAGAGTTTAGGAAAAGACATGATTTTAAAAAAGCAGATATTAGTGAGATGAAAGTCAATGATGAAGGAAAATTATTTAGTTATAGGCTGGATCTGAATAAAAATGTCTATTATGTTATAATTAATAATGAAGATCGTGAAAAACCTATTAACACACTTCATCTTTTTGAAGATAGAAATGTTTCGAATTATGATATAACTCAAAAGAGATCCTTGAAAAGACTTGAAAAACAAGTTATCTTAGCAAAGGCAAATGAAGGTTATATTCTGAGTAAAAAACCCTAGATAGGGTAAGATTTAAAAACCCTCTTTAGCTTAAAAATTTTAGCTAAGGGAAAAGAGTTCTTGTTGAAAAAATATAATAGAAATGATACCTAAAAATTCAGTAATCTATCAAATTGTAATAGATAGGTTCAATAATGATAAAAACAATTTATATGAACAGATCAATAGTCCTGATTATAATTCTAGATTTGGAAACTTCTTGGGAGGAACGTTCAAGGGCATAACCAAAAAAGTAGATTATATTGAAGACCTGGGTGCAAGCCATATAATGATAAGTCCTGTACAAAAATCATCTAGTTATCATTGTTATAACTGGGAAGATAGTTTTAGAGTAAATAAGAGATTTGGATCTGAAAAAGACCTAAAGCAAATGATTGAGGAGTATCATAAAAGAAATATAGGGGTAATAATGGACTATGTTTCAACACATGTCTCCTCAACACATCCCCTCTTTTTAAAAAATTGTTTAAATGGAAATGAAAAGGCAAAAGAACTTTTTATCTTTACAGAACAAATGAAAGGAAACCCAAAATACAGACCTTATTTTGATGAAATGGTTTATAACTTAACTGATGGAAAGATAACCAATTTAGATGAAAAAAACCAAACTCCTTACCTGGGATATTTCGGACTTGCAGAATCTCCTTTGCTCAATCTTGAAAACCCCAAAGTTATTGAATATCATAAAAAGGTTCTTCGCCATTGGATTGAAAAGTTTGGTTTTGATCATGTAAGATTTGACTCAGGATTTATTCAACCAAGAGGATTTATTGGAAAAATGCAGGAATATCTTTCAAGCATTAAAGATATAGATATACTTGCAGAATACTGGGATTTTAAAATATCAAGTGGAGAGGGTTATGGATTTTCTGGAGGAGACTGCAGAGGTTATTCAAAAGGAGAATTTGATATAAGAACAACACTAGAATTTAATTTTAGAAGTAAAAATCCGGAATTCTTTCAAAAAATAATTGATAACTATTTCCATTTCAGAGATTCACTTGAAAACCATAATCTTGTGCTTTCAATAAGTAATCATGATCTTCCCAGATTTGCAGAAGGAAAAAATATTCAAAAAATTCTTGCAGCATTGCAGTTTACATTGCCTTCAATACCTTTGATATATTATGGAGAAGAAATTGGAATGAATCAGTATAATGATGGAAATGACAGAATTGCACAATCAAGAGATCCTATGAGGTTTGATCTTTTTGATGAAGAAATGTTTTCTTATTATAGAAATCTTGCGGAATTTAGAAGAAAAGATACGATTGGAAATTTAGAGATAAGCGAATTACAGATTAATGACAATGGAACATTGCTTACCTATAAGGTTACATCAAAAGATAAAAACTTCTTTGTTTTTTTAAATAAAGAAGCAAGAGACAAGCCTGTAAATTGCAGTCATTTATTTCATAATCCAAACTTAGTACCCTGGGATATTCTTTCTCAAAGGTATTTATATAATAATCAAGAGAATAATCTACTTGTTAAAGGAGAGTCTGCTTGCATTTTAGAAGAAAGACGCAGAACCAGTTCTAATTCAGACATAAAACAGCAATTATCACTGGAATTATAATTAATAATGTTTTTATATAGAGTTTTCTTTTATTTTACATGAAAAAAAGAAGGGATAAATTTAGATTTTCTTATAACCAGATATTAATGATAGTTCTGGCTATATTCCTGCTATTAATCGCAGTTATTTTTCTTATAAAAAGCCAGGAAATAAACAAGGAAAAAGAGTCTCGTGAATGTGAGACAGATAATGAGTGTGTTGCTTCAGCTTGTTGCCATCCGAGTTCCTGTGTTAGAATTGAGAAAAAACCTGAATGCAGTAATAGATTTTGCACAATGGACTGCGAGGGACCACTTGATTGTCAGGCAGGACATTGTGGTTGTATAAACGGAAAGTGCAGCGTAGTTAGCAGCAGTAAATAAAAAAAGAAAAAGAGTGATGATAAAAACAAAATTAATTATTGGAATAATTGTGATGCTTAGTATAATCTTGATTTTAAATTCAATCTCAGCTTTAGATGAAGATAAAATAAATCCAGAGATATATAAAAGCCTGGAAAAAAATAATGAGACAAGGGCAATTATTGAACTAAGTGATCCAGTTCCAGCTAATGGAGTTATTTTTAAAAATAAAAAATCTGATTTGGAAATAAGTCAAGAAAGACAGGAAATCAAAGAGGATATTCTTCAAGATATTGGAACAGATAGTATAAAACACGAATTTGATCGTGAGATTGCAGTTACAATATCTTCAGATGATATTGAAAAATTAAAAGAAAATCCAGGAGTAAAAGAAGTTAAAATTGACAGACCAATAGAAGCTTTTTTACAGGACTCTGTTCCAATTATTAATGCAACACTTGTCTGGCCACTTCAAATTTCAAACATTAATATTACAGGAACTGATGAAACTGTTTGTATTTTAGATACCGGTGCAAATTATTTACATCAGGATTTAATTGGAAAAAACAGGACCTGTGTAATTGATTGTATTGGGAAACCTTGCGCTGAAAATTGCTTAATTTCTGATGATAATGGCCATGGAACCCATGTTGCAGGAATTGTTGCAGCTACTCGAGGAATAAAAGGTGTTGCAATAGGAGCTAAATTAATCAGTGTTAAGGTCCTTAACTCTGCGGGAAATGGTGCTGGGAGTGATCTTGATGCAGGAATGGACTGGTGCATTAGCAATTCTGCAAGATATAATATTTCCGTGATTAGCATGAGCCTGGGAACTAATTGCGCGCTAACTCCTCAATATTGTTATGATCATTATTGTGATAATGAACCTGATGAAAGTAGCACTGCAATTCGAGTAAATAATGCGACTTCAAAAAATATTTCAGTTGTCATTGCAACAGGTAACAATGGAGACACAATTAAGATTTCTTCTCCAGCATGTATAAAAAACGCTACTTCAGTTGGTGCAACTGACAAGAGCGATAATATTGCAAGTTATTCAAATAGAAATAATATGGCTGATTTATTTGCCCCTGGATCAGACATTAACTCGACTTGGGTAGATGGAGGATATTATATCAAGTCTGGAACCTCCATGGCAACACCTCATATTGCAGGAGCTTTTGCAATTATTCGCCAAATGTTTAAATTAATAAACAACAGAAATCCGACACCATTTGAAATACAACTTATATTAAATTCCACAGGCAAAGTTGTTAATGATAGTGCAACCGGCCTTTCTTTTTCTAGAATAAATATTTATGATGCTGTAATTTCTATAGATACAATTCTGCCCAATGTCACGCTTATCTCTCCAATTAATAATCAGATAAATGCAAGCCTTAATCAAACATTTTTTTGCAATACTACGGATAATTTACTCCTTAAAAATATAACTTTTTATTTGTGGAATTCTACAGGCAATTTAATCTATAATGAGACGAAAATTATTTCTGGAAATTATAATTTGAGCAGTTTTAATGTTACAAGTCTTGAATATAAAAACTACAGATGGAACTGTATGAGTTCAGATGCTAATGGAAACCGTTATTTTGCAAATACTAATTTTACACTTAATTTAGAAAAAACAGGAACTACCCTAATATATCCAACTAATTTTACAAGCAAAAATACAAATTATACTAGTTTTAACTGCAGTGCATTTTTTGAAAATTTCCCCCTTAAAAATATAACTTTTTATTTGTGGAATTCTACAGGCAATTTAATCTATAATGAGACGAAAATTATTTCTGGAAATTATAATTTGAGTTCATTTAATTATACTTTTGTCTATGATGGAAGTTATAAATGGAATTGCAGGAGTTTTAATAATCAGTCAAATTTTTCATGGGCTGAAAACTATAGTTTAAGTTATGATCCGATTCTTCCAAAAATTCTAACCATGCCAATTAGCGGAGGGGAGGGTGGAGGCTCTAGCCCGGGATCAAATTCTGCCACAGTTGCATTTACAACAGATGAAAATACTAATGTTTCAATTAATTACGGAATAGCTATGGAACTTGGAAGTCTTGTAAATGAACCTGCACTGACAAGCAGCCATTTAACATTAATACCCTCTCTTGCAAGTTCAACTACTTATTATTACAACATAACAACTTGTGATTCTGCTGGAAATTGCATTACAAATGGGACTTATAGTTTCATTACATCTGCTGCTGCACCTATTGTTCAACAAAATGTTGGTGGCGGAGGCGGTGGAGGAGGAAGCCCGACATACAAGACATATGTTCCAACCAACCAACAGTTATCAGGAGGATATACTCAAGATCTTAATAGAAATGATAAAGTAAAGTTGACTTTTTTTGATATTAGTTCAATAGAACATACTTTGACAGTTAATGAGATAAAGCAAAATGGAATTAATATAACCATTCAAAGTAAACCAATTAATCTTTTACTTGGAATAGGACAGAGTGCAAAATTAAATCTTACCTCTGCAAACTACTATGATTTATACCTAAAACTAGAATCTATTGAAGGAAGTAAAGCCAAACTTATGGTGCAGATAATTCATGAAGAGATTCAAAAGCCAATAACTGGAAAAGTAATTGAAAAACCTGAAAATAATGCAGAAGGAAAGAAAACTGAAGAAATTCAAGGAAATATTTCTTACTTGGAACTGGAAATTGAAAAAATAAAACTCATAGTATACACTATTTTAATTATGGTCATACTTGTTATTGCATTTGCTATATTTAAAAAAAGAAAGATTTTTGAAGAAAAAGAAGGCATAAAAATAGAATATAGAAGAAGATTTAATAAACATGTTAATCCTAAAAATATCTGATAAAAATGAAAAATCTAAGAGCTTCTCATCGCGAAAATAAACGATATTTATTAATTAAAGGAAAGGATTCGGATAAAAAGATAATTGAAGAACTTATTTTAGAATTCATTGGAGTTTTGGGATTTGCAAAAGCTTCTCCAAGATTTATAATTTCAAAGACAAAAACTGGTAAAAACAGTGGGGAGACTATTCTTGCAGTTAATAGAAATTCTGTTGATAAAATAAGAGCCAGTTTTATTATGAGTGGAAAAGATATAGAAATTGAAAAAATAAGCGGAACCTTAAAGAAACTTAAATAAAACTCCAAGGTTTAGTTTATAGGTAAAATGAGTGCAGAAAAGTTTAAAAATACCTTTTTCTTATAACTTTTACAATAAAATAAAGTGTGGTTTTAGATACCAAAGAAGAAATTCTTTTATTATTTCTTTGGCTTTAAGACAAATACTATTATAGACATAAAACATGGAAATCCAAAAAATAATAAAATTTTTAGTCTCTCCATCTTATATGGAGATAGCGGGAGAACAATAAAATGGAGATACCTGATATGCAGCATCAAGTAATGGGTTATGATAGAAGTGCTACTATGTTTTCTCCAGATGGACTTATTTTACAGGTAGAATATGCTGAAAAAGCAGTTAGGCAGGGAAGTGCTTGTATTGGAATCAGCTGCTCTGATGGAGTTATTATTGTTGCAGATAAAGGAATTAAAGATAGCCTGATTATTACTGAATCTGCTGAAAAAATTTATGAAATTGATGATCACATAATGGCAAGTGCTGCGGGAATACTCAGTGATGCTAGAATTCTTGTTAACCAAACAAGAGTACTTGCACAACAGCATAAAGTAACTTATGATTCTCCGATTGAAGTTGAATCAATAATAAGGGAAATTGCGGATATTCAACAACAATATACTCAACATCCAGGTGTAAGACCCTTTGGAGTAAGAATTATGATTGCTGGAAAACAGGGAGAATTAACAAAGTTATATACAAGCGACATTACTGGAAATTATTATGAATATACTGCAATTGCAATAGGAGAAAATGACGAGAAGATAAAAGAAATACTCAGAAAAAAATACAAAAAAGAAATGAAAATTGAAGATGGAATTAAACTTGCATTTGATATTTTCAAAGAAGTTCTTGGAAATAAATTTGAGATCAATAGATTTAATGCAGCATATATTAAAAAAGATGAATCAAGATTAAAAAGACTAAAGACAGAGGAAATTAAAAAATACGGATAAACATGACAGACACCATAGCCAGACTTCGAGTGGGAAAGTTAGACTTTGAAACAATGGTTGATTTAGATAGTGCAATGAAAATGAAAAAAGGAATTGCAGTCAATATTTCTGAAGTTATAAGGGATAATTTTATTTATACAGATTTAAAAAAAGGAATGAAGGCTGGAAAAGCTGAACTTGAACTTTCTTTTGGAACAACTGACTTAAATACTTGTGTTGAAAGAATTGTTAAAAAGGGAGATATTGAAGTAACACAAGAATTCAGAGATGAAGCACTAGAAAACAGAAGAAAACAAATAATTGATTTTCTCTCGAAAAATGCAGTTAATGCACAGAGTGGAAGACCATTTACACCTGATCTTTTAGAGTCATCATTAAAACAAGCTGGAGTTAAAATTGAAAATGTAAGTGTTGATAAACAAATTAATAAAATACTAGAAGGTTTAAAAAGGATAATTCCTATTAAAATTGAGACAAAAAAAATAAAAATCAAAATACCTGCTCAATTTACAGGGCAGACTTATGGACTCATTCAAGAGTATAAAGAAAAAGAAGAATGGCTCTCCGACGGAAGTTTGGAAGTTATCTTGAATATTCCTGTTGGAGTACAGATGGATTTTTATGATAGACTAAATAAAATAACTCATGGAGCTGCAATAACTTCAGAGATTAAAGAATAAAAAATAATGACAACAGAAAATACTGAAATAATTGAAGAACACGAAGAAAAAATAGAAAGAAAACTAGTAATACCTGGAGAAGTAATTGTAACAGGTGATGATTATCTTCCTGGAGATTTTACAAGGAAAGAAGGAAAAGAAGTTGTTTCAAACAGATTTGGTCTTGCAGAAGTTTCTGGAAGAGTTGTTAAAATAATACCTATATCTGGAGTTTTTGAACCAAGACGTGGAAACACTGTTATTGGCAGAGTTGAAGATGTTACATTTAATGGATGGTTAATTGATATTGGAGGACCTTACTCTTCATTTTTACCGCTTGCAGAGTGTCCTAGATTTATTAATCGAAATGATATTGGAGAATTCGCAACAATAGGAGATGTTCTTTCTGCAAAGATTTGGAATGTTAAAAAAGGCGGAGCTGATTTAACACTTAAATCAAGAGGGCTTGGAAAACTTGAAGGCGGAAGACTTATAAGAATTAATCCTCATAAAGTTCCAAGAGTAATTGGAAAAGAAGGAAGTATGATCAATTTAATAAAAGACGCAACAAAAACAGAAATAACTGTTGGGCAAAATGGCTATATTTGGCTCAAAGGAGACTCTGAGGGAGAAGAAAAAGCAGAAAATGCAATTAATTTAATAGTTGAAGAATCTACTGCTTCAGGACTTACTGAAAAAGTTGAAAAATTCCTTGGAGGAAACAAATAAAATGACAAGCACATTCACAAAAAGACCAGATAAAAGAAAGTTCGATGAACTAAGACCAATCAAAGCAGAAACAGGGATAATTCCAAACGCAGACGGAAGTGCATTATTTGCATTTGGCGAGACAGTTGCAATCGCTGCAGTTTATGGACCTAAACCTCTTCATCCAGCACATATGCAAGATCCTGAAAGAGGAATAATCAGATGTAATTATAATATGCTACCATTTTCAGTAACTGAAAGAGCAAAACCAGGTCCTAATAGAAGAAGCAAAGAAATTTCAATGGTCGCTGGAAATGCGCTTGCATCAGTTGTAGACCTTGCCAGATTTCCAGGAACTGTTATTGATGTTGAAATATTAATTTTACAAGCAAATGCATCAACAAGATGTGCTGGAATAAATGCTGCAGCAATGGCTCTTGCACAAGCTGGAGTTGTTATGAAAGAAATGGTATCAAGTGTTTCAATTGGAAAAATGGATGACAAAATTGTTACAGATGTTATAAAAGAAGAAGAAGATTGGGAAGAAGGAGAGGGAGCAACAGATATTGCATTTTCAATGACCTCTAGAACAAAACAAATAACACATTTACAATTAGATGGAATAATACAAACTCAAAGATTTATGGAAGCTGTAGAGGCTGCAAGAGTTGCATGTGAAAAAATACATGATTATCAAATAAGAGCATTAAAAGGAGAGAAAATAGACGAAACAAAAAAATAAAATGAATCTACCAAATATTAACAAGAAGAGAATAATAAGTCTTTTAAAAGACGGAAAGAGACTCGATGGAAGAAAACCATTTGAATATAGAGATATTGAAATTGAAACTGGAATATCAATTAATGCTGAAGGAACTTCAAGAGTTAGAATTGGCAAAACAGAAGTTATTGTTGGAGTTAAAATGAGTACTCAAGAACCTTATACAGATCATGAAGATGAAGGAACAATGGTTACATCGATGGAATTTTCACAGGTTGCAGGAGAAAGATATGAATCAGGACCTCCTCAAATGGACTCAATTGAAATAGCAAGAGTAGTTGATCGTGGAATTAGAGAGAGCAGATTTATTGACTGGAAAAAACTTTGCATTAAAGCAGGAGAAAAAGTATGGAGTATTATGATTGATATTTATTGTATAAATGATGATGGCGATGTTATGGATGCTAGTGCAATTGGAGCTGTTGTGGCACTTAGACTTGCAAGATTTCCAAAATATGATAAAGAGAACGAGGCTGTTTTGTATGGAGAATTTACAGATGATCCATTACCTCTGACAGATCATGTTCCATTTACAATGACTTTCCATAAAATTGGAGAAAGTTTACTTGCTGATCCGAACAGAGATGAAGAAGATGCAGCTGATTCTAGAATAACTCTTTCAGTTTCATCTGGCAAAAAAGAAAAAATGATAAATGCAATGCAGAAAGGTGGAATTATTGGAATTACAATTCAGGAAATGGAAGAAATTATAACTCAAGCAGAAAAGGTTTATGATAAAGTTTTCGAAGAAGTAGAAAAGAAGACTAAGAATTTGATAAAAAGTAAATAAAATCGAACCGTATAATTTATAAACCTAAATTTTGGAGTATATATAATTAAAACATATATTTTATCAACATGATAGAAAAATTTGAAGGAAAATTCACAAAATATGAAGTTGCAAGAATTCTTGGAGCTAGAAGCCTTCAACTCGCAATGGATGCGCCTATTTTATTAAAACTTACAAAAGAAGAAGAGGAAGATCTTAATTTTAATACACTTAAAATTGCTGAAAGAGAACTTGAAGCAGAAGTTTTACCTATAACTGTAAGAAGACCCTTACCTAAGAAGTCAGGCAAGGCAATAAAGAAACTTTCTGAAGAAGAAATAAAAGAAAGACTTGAGAAAAAAGCAAAAGTAGAAGAAGTAAAGCAAGAAAAAGTAGAAGATAAGGAAGAAGATGGAGAAGTAAAAGAAGAGAAAGAAATTGCAGAAGAAGGGGAAATAATGGAACTTGCTAACCCTGAAGATGAATCGTTTGAAGAAGAAGCTGGCGATGAAACTGAAGAGATTTAATTCTTAGTTAAAATATCTCGATCTACCAA
>CABMGE010000013.1 GCA_902385625.1 uncultured archaeon
ATTGCTGGAGAGGATCTTGTTTTAAAAGATGGTGCTTCTTATGTTACATTTAGAGCAGATAAAACTTTTGTTAATAATGCTGATATTGGTTCAAGTACTAATTTTGCAGGACTTCAGACTAGTGTTGGTATT
The DNA here is from genome assembly GCA_902385625.1 of uncultured archaeon. Classification (GTDB taxonomy): domain Archaea; phylum Nanobdellota; class Nanobdellia; order Pacearchaeales; family GW2011-AR1; genus ARS1285. The sequence goes on from CABMGE010000013.1 coordinate 133, forward strand.
GACAGAATAGTTAATGATGTTTCAAAAGATAGCTGGAAAATACAGAGCAATGGTCAGGGAGGATATGATTTTTTTAATACAGGAGTAATAGGAGATTCTTATACAAAAAATGCAATAGAAGTACAAATTAGGCAGTCTCGTAATTCTGGAATTGTTCTTGGAGGCAATACTTTAGTTTCTAATCCTCCAAAGGACTCGAGTGCTTATCCTGGAGATTTTCAAGATACTAAAGTATCAATTCAAGTTATTGGAGAAAGAGAAGAAGGAACTGGAGTTGGAAGACCTGGTGGACTTATTGAAAAGCTAGTAAATGGTCAAGCAGGTGCAACTACAATATCTTCTGAAACTGTTGCAGGAACAATGTCAGAACGTTTAATTGATAGTGTTGGGGAAGCTGTTCAGGCAAGCGGAGGAATAAATCAATTCCAACAACAGATGGATAGTCTTAAACAATTAGATGGCAAGACTCTTGAAGAAAGACAGAAAATACTTCCAGGTTATAATAATATGATTAATGATGTTAATTATATCTGGAATAATCCTGGGAAAGTTGATGAAACAATGAATGCAATTAGAAATTCTCCTGATTTAGACAGAGATGTTTCTTTGACTTTGACTATGAATGATGGAGCTTATATTGGTGGAAATAAAATTGCTGGAACTGATCCTACTGTTATTAGATTAATTGCATCTGGAATTGTTAATGGTCCTGATGAAAGCAAGTTTTTTTCAAGTCGTTCTGCAGCAGAAGGATATTCTTCACAGGAATATGAGCGTCTTACAAAGAAATCCTTGTCAGGACAATTAAGTTTTACTACCTTTCAAAATGGGCTTAAAGAAAAGAAATTGACTCCTGTTAAGTCTAACTAGATGTATATAATTTATACTTTGCAAGTATAAATTAGTCATGATAGCTATTTTATTGAAAGTAAATTTCATTAAAATAGATTATTTTTAGCAAGATTTACTCCCTGATAAAAATAACTGCCTGTTCGAAGAATTCGAAAGTCATCTCGCGAAGCGAGATTAACTCGTACTTTGCAAATCTAAATTAGTGTAAGTTTTTTTTATACCAAAATGAGTTTGATCATAAACAATTTTTAGGCAGATTTACTTTGCATAAAAATTGCTAACTGTTAAAAGGATTAAGTCATTTTTTGCTTTCGCAAAAAATTAACTAGTTTTTAGCATTAGAATTTATTCCAGGGGATCTTACAATTAATGAATTAAATTCAAGATAATGCTGAAGATTATCATGTTTAGCAAATCCTGCTAAAAAATACTCTGTATGGGCGTTGCCTGTTATTATAATTCCTTTTTTTGATCCTAATTTTTTTGTATAGCTTTCAATGTTTCTTGCAAATGCTTTGTTTCTTTGATTTATTAAAGTATCAACAAAAGAGGCTGCACATTCATCTCTTCTTTTTTTTGCATCATAATCATCTTCACTAATTGTCTTTAATGTTTGATCTTTTAACCATTTTTCTTCAGGCAATTTAGTTTTTAAATAAATGAAAAATTTTTCTTTTAATCTAATATTTTCTATTTTTTCATACTCTGTTTTCTCTCTTTTGTCAATTGTATAATTTATAATTTCATTTATTGAATTTATCAAATCCACTTTTATTGAAAGGTCTTTTTCTTCAAGCCCATAACATGGAATATTTATTTTTCCAATGAATTTTTTATACTCTTCTAATTTTTCATATCTTCTTTTTAAAGGATCTGATATTTTTCCTTCTCCAAATTCTCTTTCCAAATCTTTTCCCAGAGGGTTTAGATACTCATTTCGTACTTTTGATACCAAGTCTTCATTTGGCCCTCCCCAAAATCCCTCAATCCCTATTGAATCTGCTTTATATTCTCTTACTAGATAATCTATTAATTTTGATTCCAGGTCCAGGATATTTGGGTATAAATGATTCTCTCCTATAATAAAAAGTTCCCTTCCATAGTTCATATTCCAGTCTCCTGCTATTTCAAATCCTTTTTCCTTAAATTCTCTTGGAAGTCCTGTAGCTTTTAAGCTGAAAAATGATGGGGCTCTTTGTTCCTGTGCTGGCAGGTATGATGGAAAAAGAAGACTTGCTCCAAGTGCTACTGCTCCTAAAAAATTTCTTCTTGATAGTTTTCTTGGTTTTGATACCATATTGTTTTATAAATAATTTCAGAACTCTTATCTCTTGAAATACTAGGATTAAGAGATTTAAAAACGTTTGGATTTCAAAATGTTTAAATAGTTTATTTTTTTAGATTATATATGAAAAAGGGTGTGAAAGACAGAAGATTTACCAGGGGGCAAATCACTATTTTTATAATACTTGCAATTGTAGTAGTTGCAGGAGTTGGTGTTTATCTTTATGCATTAAATTCTAGCAGGAATGATTGTGGACTTGATCCGTTATGTAAGATTGGAGTAAAACCTGAAATTAATATTATCAAGAATTCTATTTATGAATGTGAAAAAGAGACTGGAATGAGTGCAATTAAGACAATCGGAATTCAAGGGGGATTTTATAAAAAACCACAATATTTTCATGATATTGACTGGGCATTTATTCCCTACTATTATTATGACGGAGGATATTTTATGCCTCAAAAAAATATTGTTGAGGGTGAATTGTCTTCTTATATGAATGAGAATCTTAAACTTTGTATTGATAATCTTCAATTTAATAGCTATACTTTCGAATACCCTGATCCAAAGTCAATGAGTTTTGTGACTCCTGGAAAAGTTAGTTTTACTGTTGACCTTCCTATTAATCTAAAGAAGGGAGATAAATCAACTCTTATTCAATTAAAAGATAGTCCTGTTGTTTTTAACTCTTCTTTGTATGAGTCTCTTGAAGTTGCAGATTATATTACAAAAACACATCAGGAGAATAATTCAATGCTTTGCATTAACTGTGTTGTTAGCATGGCAAAAGAAAGGAATCTTTATGTTGATATGATGCAATATCCAAATCTTAAATCAACAACACTTGTAATGATATCTGAAAATCATACATCTACAGAACCATATATATTTGAGTTTTTGAATAAGTATGTATAAAGAGTATATAATAAAAACACAATAATAGTTAAATATTAAAGAGGATAAAAAATAAAGTGAAAATTTACAAATTTTCAATTCCTCTGTATAAGAGGTATACATTCGGAAAATGAAAAAGAGACAAAAAAAGATGAAAATGTTTTTAGTTCCAATGTTAATGATAATTTTGATTCTGGGAATTGTAGGAATTGTTATGGCTGAGGAAGATATGTCTACTAAGTATGATCCTATGAGTGGAAAGACTCTTACTGAGTCTGAAGCTCAAAGTAATCCTAATGCCCAACCACTGCCTGATGGTTTAACTGGTAAGGTTGAACCTGGTATGAATTATAATGCTCAAACAAATCAAGTCGCAGATAAACCTGGAGGATTTGGTGTTGATAAGGGTTGTTCGTTTTGTAATACAATTACTGCTGGAAGCACTGATTGTAATACTGGAGGTGGCGGAGGTATAAAAGGAGAAGGTCAAGGAAGCTTAACTCCACAAATGGATCAGGCTATACAGTCTGTTATTGGTCTTGTTCAATCTATTGCTTCAATTATGGGGCCTATTAAAGAGGTATTATCAAGTGGGCAGGGCTCAACAGCTGCAAATACTGGTTCATCTAGTACTGATTTAAGTCTTGCTAACGGTGCACAAGCAGGATTTGCAAATCAGCAAGGACAAGTTGATGCTGCTGCAGGTGGAGCATGTGATTATCAGAATAAACAAGTATGTGAAAATGTTACAACCAAGAATTGTGGATCTTCATCGGGCTCAAATGCTACTGGTTCAAATGAAACTATTGTTAATAATTCTTCTGCAGCATGCACTCAGGAAACACATGAAGAATGCAGGACACAACAAGTTTGTGTTCTCAAAAAAGATACAGCTATTCCAGGCCAAACAATTGGAAGTGTTTTATCTGGTACAACTGGAAATGCTGTTGCAGGAAGCGAAAAAGATAGTTCTGGAAACGGGCTTGTTGGTGTTGCTTTATCACAAAATAATGAACGTGCAGAAGCAAAAACTTCTATTATGGAGATGGGAACTCTTTTAGATAATTCTGTTAATCTTAAGGTTAATGTTAGAAAACAGGCTGATATTTATACTCCTGATCAGATAAAAACAACTATAACTCTTCAAGGTGCATCTGGAGAACCTGCCCCTTATTCTGAAGGTTCAAGTCAAATTTCATCAGATCAATCTTCCCCTATTACTGGAAATGTAATTGGTTCTACAAGCAATGGTCAGTTTGTTAAACTTGTTGGACATGATCTTGGGCTTGGTGGAGAGAAAATTGGAGTAGATACATTAAGATCTCTTGATAATCTTGAAGCAAATGGAGTTAATTTAGAAGTTAAAGATGGCGAGTCTCTTATTGAGTTTAATAAACAGAAAACCTATTATAATCGAGAGATAAAAGAAACACCTTATTTTGTAAATAAGATAACCAATAATAATGATGGGGATAATTATTTTAGATTACTTCAGGGTGGAAGTAATGGAAACTATTTAGCTGACAAAAATAAAAGGACAACTGTAGGTGATGAAGTTATTCGTCATCCTGACATAACTATGAAGGGGATTGTAATTGCAAAAGAAAGACAAGAGATGTTTATGAAAGGTCTTGTTGCTAAGAGATAATTTTTGTATTTGGAAAATATAATTAAATTCTTATTTTTGCTTATCTATCTTAATGTGGTTCTTACTTGTTTAAATTATTACTATTTAATTTTTACTTTCCCTTATAATTGATGGTGAGAAAGAACTTAAACGAGGAGTTAGGGTAGAAATTATTAATGGACTTATTTTATCTATAGGTATAATACTTTAAGCAAGTATATCATCTAAGTTGCTATCAGAAAGATCGTCTGTTGATATATTTGATACTGAAGAATCAACTGAACTTAGATCTTCATTTGCTACTGCATCATTTGTAGGCTCTGATCCTTGGGGAAGATTTGCACTAGGATCTTTTGTATTACTATCAGGGTTATATTTTGGAACATCGCTAGGATTAGGTGAAGAAGACTTTTTGCCCAGTATCATAAATCCTGCTACTAGGATCAGTAAGATTATTACAATGATTATAATTATTGTTGATTTTTTCATTTTTATCTTGTTAGATTATTCATTCTATTTTTAATTTTCTCTGCTCTTTGTTTTATTTGCTGTTCTTTATCATTTAACCTTTGTCTTTCTTTTTCTATTGTTTGGTTTAATCTAGCCATTCGCTCTTTAATTCTCTTTTGTGCATCTTCTATATTTTGTTTGGCTTTTTGTAATCTTAATTCTCTTATATCTTGGTTTATTGTTATTTGTATAAATTTTTTAATATTTTCTATATCAGCTCTTACAACGATTAGTTGTTCTTTAGATATATTCAATGACTCCTTAAATTGACCTTCTGAATGTCCACAGGTAAATTCTTTTGTATTATTTAACTTTTGAATAAACTCTGCATAGTCTGTATGGAATTTTGCAATACTTTCATTAAGAGCTATTAAATCATTATCTAATTGTGTTGTATTATATCCCTTTAAATCAGCTTTTTCAGCTATTTTATTAAGATTGTTTACTATATTTGAGAATCTTGTCATATGATGGTCTCTTCCTTCTTCGAACATTTTTATTCTTCCTTCAACTCGATTATTAATTGCTGAACATACTTTTGACCAATCATGTGTTTGATTAGTTGAGTTATTAATTCCAGTAGCAGGGTTAGTAGAATTATCTTCTGCTGCAATTATAGTTAAAAAACTAAATAAAAGGATTGCAGATAAAATTATCACACTTGCTTTTTTCATAGAGTTAATTCGGAAATTAGGTATTTAAAGATTGCGAATCTTTATTTGTGTTCGGTGTTAACTTCTTTGTATTTGGTATGTGTCTAGACAAACCAAGCAAATCTTTAAAAAGCAATTTTATCTTTAATTTGGGTGTAACAATTTCATTATTTCTCAATAATGAAGATTACATATTTGCTTGCTAATGCAAGTTATGCCCTCGTAGTGTAGAGGCCAAGCATAGGGCCCTTTCAAGGCCTTGACCCGGGTTCGAATCCCGGCGAGGGCATTTTTATTAAATTTGCTTTGCAAATTTAGACTTATTAATTTCTTAGGAATTTCATAAAGTAAATAAATACTTATTTACTAATAATATTATGAAAAAGAAAAATGTGAATGATATTATTAATATTTTATATTTAATTTTAATAATTCTTTTGGTTCTTTTGATAATTTTTTATGTTTATAGAGTTCATACGCAATATACTCAATTTAAAAGTCATCAAAAATATTTTAGACAACAAAATCCCCAAATAGAGTCTTGGATGCCTGTTGATGTTGTGGTAAGATATTTTCATATTCCTCCTGAGATTTTGTTTAATGAACTAAGAATAAGTAATACTCGACTCAATCAGAGACTGACTCTTGATTCTATTTGTAAAAAAAATCAGCTAAACTGTACTCGAGTGGTGGATGATCTTAATCACCTAAAGTTCTAATGGTTTTCCCAATTATTCTTGGAGTTAATATAATTAATTTAGGTCTTGTTCTAGTTTGGGTTTTTGGTTCTTCACTGGGGGTTCCTGGAGCATTATTTGTTCTTGTTTCTTCTGGTGCACTTGCAGGCAGTATTTGGGAGCTTATGGCCATCATACTTACTGCAATAATTGGTGCAGTTATCGGAGATATTTTTGCTTATGAAATTGCAAGAAAATTTTTATCTAGGTTGTTAATTAAATTGCAAAAATTTAAATTTTTTAGAAATAATGAACTTAGGGCAAGAAGTCTGTTTAAAAAATACGCTTTTTCATCAGTGTTTTTTACTAGATTTGCATTAACTGGACTTGGTGCTCCAGTAAGTTATATTAGCGGTTTTGAAAAATTAAAGCGTAGAAAATATATTTTGGCAGTAATTTGTGGTGAAATACTTTACGGATCTATTTATCCTATTTTAGGCTTTATTTTTAAACAAACTTGGAATGATATAAGTTCTATGATCCAGGATTTTTTTATTATTTTGGTTTTGATTGTAATTGTTATATTTTTGATTGTAAATTATATGCGGAAAAGAAAGAATAAACTTATTTAATAATTACTCAAAGATTATATCTTATTAATTGAGTTCAGGATTAATATGTTCTGTAACTAAAAAACTTAGAGTCCTTTTTCCATCATTTGTATCTATTTCTGCATAGAATTCCTGGCCACTAAAGCCCGAGGATACAAATGTACTTTTTCCCCTAGTATATAAGAGTCCTTCATATTCTTCTCCTGATATTTTTCTTTCAGATTCTTTGTTAAGATACATTTCTGTTGCATGCATAACTAAACCTACTCTATCTTCTGGAGAGATTCTTGAATCTGTTTTTAAAAATGTAAATCCCCATCTACCTGGATCATAGTTGGTTATTTCTTCTATTCTTTTTGTTTTAATGTTTTTCATTGTCGGATTAGTAGAATCAGACCATTTTTAAATGTTTTTATTTAATCAATTCAAATGAAATATATTTAGAAAAATTATAAATTAATTTTTTCTGCCCATTCAGAAACAATTGGAATTTCTTTTTCTTCTCCACTTAATGCATATATCCAAGAAAATAACCACATTATGAAAACTAATATTCCTATTGCAACATTGATTAGATTTCCAATTATAGGCATTATCATAAATATTTTTCCAATAATTCCAAGAATTGCTCCGATAATAAATATAACCAGACTTTGCTTTGCATAATACATTACATATTTATCATCTCTTTTTGCAATTAGTGCTATTACAAATCCAATAATTGATAGAAATGTTGCAAGCCATGCAAATAATATTTTATCATCTTTTTTTACTTCTTTTTTAAGTTTTATACTTTTTTTCTTTGCCATTATTTTGACTCCTGTATTAATCTCGCTCCTGATACAATTCCCCAAATCCAAGATACAATTATTATTGGTATTCCTATGAGAATAATTGCCAAAAGAACTCCTATCCAGAACAATACTAGCTGCCATACTCCCTCTTTTGTTTTTCTGCCAATTAAGGTTCCAAGTCCTGGCATTATCAATATGTTTAGTAATAAACAAACAATTGCAAGGGTTTGACTTATTTTACTTGTCTTAATTTTAGAATTTTTTACCCTCTTTTTCTTTACCATTGTATATATTATAATATATGTTTTAATGGTTTATAAATGTTATTTATTAATTATCTAGAATTATATTAATTTCTAACTAGTCTTATTAATTCATTTGTATCTGAATTTGATTTATACTCGGGATTTGCTGCTTCTAAAAGTTTTATAAATCGGTCATAAATTCCGTTTTCATAAGTGATTTCGGTAAATAAAAAAGCTTGTCTAACATTTAATTGCATTGGCAGCCCTATACTTGCACAGATATAAGAAAATTTTTCCCTTGAAGATTTTCTTGCATCAAATTCTGCTAGATTTTTATTTTGCCCTATCTGATTTTGAAGCTCTTGTATTATAAATCTTATTTCAGGATGTATTATTGATTCCAAAACTTTCTTGGCTTGTCCTTCTTTATAATCTCCTTTTAAGAATAATTCTTCATATATACTTCCTTCCTTTAATTCTTCTCCCCATAATAAGTCCTTAAATTCCACTATTTTGTTGAGTGTCTTATATTTTTATATTTTTAGGTAACCCCTGGGTTTAATTATTGCACTTATTTTTGTTTAACAAACTTTAAAAATGAGAAACTTCTCATATTTTAATGTGAGCCTGTAGCTCAGCCTGGTTAGAGCACCGCTCTTATAAGACTAAATTCAGAAGAAACATGGTTTCCTCTGGATCATCAAATCTCACGATTTGCTGATTTCGCTAGAAATTTATTTTCTAAGCATAATAAAAGCTAAGAAAGGCGGGGGTCCCAAGTTCAAATCTTGGCAGGCTCATATTAATATTGCGTAGCAATATTATGATTCATCAAGATTCTTAACAAGTATTCGAGTTCAAATACAACAAAAAGTTGTGCTTTTTGTGTTCTAGAAAAATATTTTTTTCTAAGACTTGGCAGGCTCATATATTACTTTAATTTTAATTCCATGTATATTTTATCATATCCGTTATCTATTCCTTTTTCTACTTTTGTCGTTACAAAACCTCTTTTTTCATAAAGGGCTCTTGCTGTTTTTTCAATAGGTCCGCTACTTGTATAAAGTCTTAGATAAGTTTTACCTTCTTTAGCTTTTTTTATCATCAAATCTATTAATGTGCTTCCTAATTTTTTACCGCGAAATTCTGGATCAACACAAAACCACGCAAGCCAATATGCCTCTTTTTCATCTTCAGGCAGCTCATATAATCCTGTTATTCCCACAACTTTATCTTTTTCAATCGCAACATAATAACCAAGTGAACTTACCTAAGGAATCTTATTTTCTAGACTAAATTTAAGCCATTTTGGAGGGTAGTCAAAGTCATCAGGCTTTGCGTCTGAAAATACTTTTAGTGTTAGCTCTATTGCTTGATTTAGATATTTTTTGTTTAGTTTAATTATTTTCATTAATTTTAATTATATCAGAAAGTATTTAAAATAATACTTATTTATTTTAATTATGGATCTTAAAGGGGTGGTTATAGAAGAGAGTCTTGAAGACAAATCTGTTTTAAAAGAGATAAAAATAATTAAAACAGAATCTGAAATTGTAACTCCAAAACATAGAACTCCTTGGCTTAAAAAATGGACTTCTCATAAAGTTGAAATTCCTGAAGAAAAGATGGATGAGATATGTGAAAAATTGCAAAAATCACTTGATCGTAATCATCAGTGGTATATTGATTTAAAGAGCAACAGATATGAGATAACTATTTTTAATGATCAAATAATTAAAAAAAGAATCTTTAGTTATTTTAAATAGGAATTTATTTAAAGTGGGTTTCTTATTGTTTTTTTATGTTAATCGGCCTTGTTGGAAAGCCTAGTTGCGGAAAATCAACTTTTTTTAAAGCATGCACTCTTGCAGATGTACTTATAGCAGCATATCCTTTTGCTACAATAAAACCAAATCATGGAATAGGTTATGTTAAAATTGATTGTATTGACAAGGAATTTAATGTGAAATGTAATCCTCATAAGGGATATTGTGTTGAAGGACATAGATTTGTTCCAATTGATCTTATGGATGTTGCAGGTCTTGTTGAAGGAGCTTCTGAAGGCAAGGGACTTGGAAATGAGTTTTTAAGTGATTTATCTGCTGCTGATGCTTTTATTCATATTGTTGATATCTCGGGAGAAACTGATTCTGGAGGAAAAGAAACAAAGGGCTATGATCCTGTGCAAGATGTTAAGATGCTTGAGAATGAACTTGATTTATGGTATTTGCAAATTTTAAATAAAGTATGGAAGGGATTTGCAAGAGTTGTACAAAACACAAAGCAAGAATTGCATAAAGCGATTGCAAGCCAGTTTACAGGACTTAAGGTTAAAGAAGATGATGTTAAAAGAATTTTAGTTAAGGGAAATTATAACATGGAAAAACCTGCTGATTGGGCTGATGCTGATTTAAGAAGATTTAGCCATGAACTTAGGCATCTGACAAAACCCATGATTATTGCAGCAAATAAATGTGATCGGCCTGATTCTTCTAAAAATCTAAAAAATTTAAAAGAAGCTTATCCCCAGCTTATGATTGTTCCATGTTCTGCTGATTCTGAATTATCCCTAAGACTTGCAAGTAATGCAGGACTTATTTCTTATATTCCTGGAGAATCTAGTTTTAAATATTTAAAAGATCTTAATCCAAAACAAAAAGAAGCGCTTGAAACTATTAAGAAAAATGTACTTGATGTTTATGGAAATACCGGGGTTCAGGAAGTTTTGAATAGGGCGATATTTGATCTATTAAAATATATTGCAGTATTTCCTGCTGGTGCTCATAAACTCGCAGATTCAAAAGGAAATATTCTTCCTGATTGTTTTTTACTTCCTGAAGGTTCAACTACTCTTGATTTTGCATATACAATTCATACTGACCTTGGCAAGAATTTTATCCGGGCTGTTAATGCAAAGACAAAAATGGCTGTTGGAAAAGATCATATTGTAAAACATAGAGATGGATATGAGATTATTACCTAATCTCAAACATTCACTTCTTACAAAGTTTCATGATCTGAAATAATTACAAAGTGATTTTCAGATTCATTATTCATTAAGTTTATAAGTAATAAATTTTGTTTTAGTTTTATGTCCGATGTTTATTTTTCAAAAGAGATTGATAGAATTTTAGATAAAATTGATTTTTCAAAACTTGGAAAAAAAGTAGCAATTAAAGTTCATTTTGGTGAAAAGGGATGTGTTACTTACATTTCACCGGAATTTGTTAAAAAAGTTTATGATAAAGTCATTTCTACTGGAAGGTCTGCAACTTTAGTTGAATGTAATGTTTTATATAAAGGTTCAAGGACTAACACAACCGACCATATAAAAACTGCAAAAGAACATGGATTTACATTTGCCCCAATTGAAATTCTCGATGGTGAACTCGGGGATGAAGAAACTGATGTAAAAGTTGATGGAATTGCAAAAATTGCAAAACTTGGTGCAGGAATTAAAAAATATGATTCCATGATTGTTTTAACACATTTTAAAGGGCACATAGATGCAGGTTATGGCGGCGCTTTTAAAAATATTGGGATGGGTCTTGCAAATAGATCTGGAAAACTCAGTATCCATGCAAACACAAAACCTTTTATTAATCCTAAAAAATGCACTGCATGTAAAAATTGCATTAATCATTGTAATTTCAATGCAATCTCAATTGTAGATGGCAAAGCTAAAATAGATCCTCAAAAGTGTTCTGGATGCGCAATGTGCATTGCAGTATGTAATAATTCTGCGGTTAATGTTCCTTGGGGAAGCTCTAGTCATGAGGAAGTTCAAAAAAAGGTTGTTGATTATTCTAAAGGTGTTCTTGAAATAATCCCAAATACTATTTTTATTAATTTTTTAATAAATATCACAAAAGATTGTGATTGCTTTGGAATCATTCAAAAACCAATAATCCCTGATGTTGGAATTTTATATTCGAAAGATATTGTTGCAATTGACAAATCTTCACTTGATCTTGTTAATAAAAAGTCCAATAATAAATTTGATAAAATTAATAATATTGATAAAAATAGAATGATTGATTATGCATTTTCTAGGAAACTCGGAAATAGGGATTATAAATTAATTGATCTTGACAGATAAAAAATATAACTTAGAAAGTATTTCCTGATTTAAATAATTATTGCAGAATAAAGTTTATTTCCTATAGGGGTTAATTTTAAATACTGGAGATATTTTTTAATTAAAATGGTTTTAAATCATGTGATCGAATCACAGCAATTTACCCCTGAACTTTTGTTTGAACTTTTTAAAAGAGCTGATAAACTTCGATTAAAATCTGATTCCTGCCTAAAAGGGAAAATTCTTGTAACTCTTTTTTATGAACCAAGTACAAGAACTCGAATGAGCTTTGAATCTGCAATGCTTAAACTTGGGGGAAGTGTTGTTTCTACTGAAAATGCAAAAGAGTTTTCATCTGCAATTAAAGGAGAGTCACTTTCAGATACTATTAGAATTGTCGGTGCTTATTGCAATTGTGTTGTTATGAGACATTATGAAACAGGGGCTGCTCTCGAGGCTTCAAAGGTTTCGAAGGTTCCTATAATTAATGCAGGGGATGGAAAAGGACAACATCCTACTCAGGCACTTCTTGATGTTTATACTATTTATCGAGAGTTTGGAAGACTTGACAATCTAAAGATTGCAATGGTTGGAGATCTTGCTTCTGGAAGAACTGTTAGGTCCCTATGCTATTTACTTGCTAAATTTAGTGGAAACACGATAATTTTTGTTTCTCCTGAAAATCTTAGAATGGGTGAAGACATTAAAGATCATTTAAACAAAAAAGGAGTTAAATTTAGAGAGGAAGTTGGTCTTGATAAAATACTTCCAGAAGCTGATATTATTTATATGACTCGAATTCAAAAAGAAAGAATAAGTATACAAGATTATAAGAAAGCAAAAGGAAAATATGTAATTGATTCTAAGACTATTAATTTAATCCGCCCTGATGCGAGAATAATGCATCCTCTCCCACATGTTGAAGAGATTGATCTTTCTCTTGAAACTGAAGAAAACGATAAAAGAGTTGCTTATTTTAGACAGGCTGAAAATGGACTTTATATACGAATGGCATTACTTGATATGATTTTAAATAAGGAGTCTTGTTTTAGTTAATCTTCCTCAAGTAAAATTATTGGTTCTGATTTTTTCTTGATAGGCATATAAGAGGGTTTAGGAGGCCCTATTATTACTTCTTCCATTAAAGGAATTCCTACTTTTAGTTCCAAAGGTAGATTATATATCGGGGTTGGATTTGCTTTTATGACTATTGCATTTTTGCACTCATATGATTTCATTCTTGATTTGTAATAAGGAATAGAAGTTGCATTAATTTCCGAGGCTCCGGCAGTCAATACTCCTGCTGTTAATAATGATACTAAGTAGTTTTTCATAAAATTGCTTATTAAATCTCTCTTAAAAATGTTTGCTTTGATATACTCCAATATATGTTTCATTTTTCAACTATGTTTATAAATAAAATTTTTAGTTTAGTAGTTATGACTCAAGAAAAATTTGTATATTCATTTAAAGAAGGCAATAAAGATATGAAGGAGATCCTTGGTGGAAAGGGTGCAAATCTTGCTGAGATGACTTCTATTGGTCTTCCTGTTCCTCCTGGATTTACAATAACAACAACTGCCTGTGATTTCTATTATAAGAATGGAAAGAAATTAAATGAGGATATTAAAATTCAAATTTCTGAAAAACTTGATGAACTTGAATCAGATATGGGAAAAAGGCTTGGAGATAAAAATGATCCTTTGCTTGTTTCAGTAAGATCTGGTGCTGCTTCTTCAATGCCTGGAATGATGGATACTATTTTAAATTTAGGGCTTAATGATGATACTGTTGAAGGCATTGCAAAAAAACAGGAAATCCAAGATTTGCCCTTGATTCTTACAGAAGATTTATGCAGATGTTTGGAGATGTTGTAATGGGTGTTGAACATAAACATTTTGAAGAAGTTTTACAAAAAGTAAAAGATGAAAGAAGAATAAAATTTGATAATGAATTGACTGTTGAGGATTTAAGAAAAGTTGTGGAAGGTTATAAACAACTAATAAAATTCAAGGCAGGAAGAATGTTTCCTGAAAATGTTCATGAACAGCTGGAAATGGCTATAAATGCTGTTTTTGGAAGCTGGAATAATGATCGTGCAATTACTTACAGAAGACTTAATAATATTCATGGACTTCTTGGAACTGCAGTTAATATTCAATCAATGGTTTTTGGCAATATGGGCGAAGATTCTGGAACAGGTGTTTGCTTTACACGAAATCCTTCAACTGGTGAAAATAAATTCTATGGAGAATTTTTAATGAATGCACAAGGAGAGGATGTTGTTGCAGGAATTCGTACTCCTGGAAAAATTGAGGAACTCTATAATGTAATGCCTCATGCTTATGATCAACTAATTCAAATAAGAAAACTTCTTGAAAATCATTATAAGGATATGCAGGATATTGAGTTCACAATTGAAAAAAGCAAGTTATTTATTTTACAGACAAGGAATGGAAAAAGAACAGCTCCTGCAGCTGTAAGAAATGCAGTTGAAATGGTTGAAGAAGGCTTGATTAACAAAGAAACTGCATTACTTCGAGTTGATGCAAGTTCTTTAAATCAATTACTTCATAAACAATTAGACAATAATGCAAAGAAGAATGCAAAAGTTTTAACAAAAGGTTTACCTGCATCACCTGGTGCTGGAGTTGGAAGAATAGTTTTTAATGCAGAAGATGCTTATATTTGGAATAATGAGGGAGAAAAGGTTATCTTGGTTAGAACTGAGACTTCTCCTGAAGATATTGAAGGAATGAATTCTTCTCAAGGAATACTTACTGCGCGTGGTGGAATGACTTCGCATGCTGCTGTTGTTGCAAGAGGAATGGGAAAATGTTGTGTTGCAGGTTGTTCTGACTTGATAATTGATGAACGTGCAAAAACAATGGAAGTGAATGGAGTAAGACTTCGAGAAGGAGATTTAATAAGTCTTGATGGAAGTACTGGAGAGGTTTTTTATGGTAAACTTGATCTTGTTGAACCTGTTCTTTCTGGAAATTTTGGAAAATTAATGGAATGGGCTGATAAAACTCGAAAACTTGGAGTAAGAACTAATGCAGATACTGCAAAAGATGCTGAAACTGCATTTAAATTTGGTGCTGAAGGAATTGGACTTTGTAGAACAGAACATATGTTTTTTGAAGAAACAAGAATTAAGGCTGTTCGTGAAATGATACTTGCTGAAACAAGAAATGAAAGAGAAAAAGCTCTTTCAAAACTTCTTCCTATGCAAAGAGGAGATTTTTACTCTTTATTTTCCATAATGAAAGGAATGCCTGTTACAATAAGATTCCTTGACCCTCCTTTACATGAATTCCTTCCAAAAGAAGAAAGATATATTAATGATATTGCAAGAGAACTTAATGTTTCTCCTGAAAAATTAAAATCAAAAATAGAAGAACTTCATGAATTTAATCCGATGCTTGGCCATCGTGGATGCAGACTTGGAATTACTTTTCCTGAGATAACTGAAATGCAATCAAGAGCGGTTTTTGAGGCTGCTTCCCAAATTTTAAAAGAAGGAAAAAATGTTATTCCTGAAATAATGATTCCTTTGGTTGGAAAAGACCTTGAACTTTCACATCAATTAAAAATTGTCCATGAAATTGCACAAAAAGTTATGAAGGAGCAGAATGTTGATATTGAATATAAAGTTGGAACAATGATTGAAGTTCCAAGAGGAGCAATTACTGCTGATAAACTTGCTGCCCAAGCTGAGTTTTTCTCATTTGGAACTAATGACTTAACTCAAATGGGATGTGGATTTTCAAGAGATGATTCTGCTAAATTCTTAAAGCAATATATTGAACTTGGAATTTTTAAAAGAGATCCATTTGAAACTCTTGATCAGGAAGGTGTTGGAGAACTAATGAAGATAGCAATTGCAAAAGCAAAACCTGTAAGGCCTAATATCAAACTTGGAATTTGCGGAGAACATGGAGGAGATCCTGATACAATTGAATTTTGCCACAGAATTGGTTTATCTTATGTTTCATGTTCACCTTTTAGAGTTCCAATTGCAAGACTTGCTGCTGCTCAAGCTGCTGTTAAAGAGAAGAAAAGAGAAGCAGAAGAAAATTATAAGAATATGCTCAAACAATCAATTTCTGAAATCAAAAAGAAGTTTGGAAATACTGTGAATATTGAAGACTTGGAAAAAGAATTTGTAAAAATAGTTGTTTCTAAAGGCGGAAATTATTCTACTGCTTAAAGATTATTGTTTTTGTCTTAAAATGAATTAATCCAAAAACAAGTTAAAAAATTAAACTTAGAATTTATTAATTTGTATACTCGGATATAAATTAGTTTAAATAGTCATTTTTTATTAAATAAATTAATTAAAAAACAATTTTAAGATGAATTTACTTCATATTAAAATTACAAATTGTCTAAAAGGACTTTTTCTAATGTCCTGCAAGACATTATTCCCAAAAATGATAGCATTTAATCGAGATCATTTGGATGATTCAGATATTATTTGTGATGAATCTGATTTAATGGACTCAATCGATAGTATGATTCTTGATAGGTTTAATTC
>CABMGE010000014.1 GCA_902385625.1 uncultured archaeon
AACATTTAAAATATCTCCAACTGTTTTTTCAGCAGCTTGTTCTAACTGTTCAAGTTTCACATCAATTTTCTTTTCATCATAAACAGGCCATTCAGATAAACTAATAAAATCCTTATGTCCAAGTTTACTCCAAAGTTCCTCAGAAATATGAGGGCAGAAAGGAGAAATTAATTTCAAGTAACTTTCAAGTTCAGTTTTTCCAACTTTTTCTTCAGAAATAAAAACATCAAAAAGTCCTCGTATTTTAATTACAGCCATATTGTATCTGAACTTTTCAATATCTTCACTAATTTCTTTAATTGCCTTATTTACTTTGCTTTCAACCTTTGGACTTGATTTCCCAATTTTAGCACTTAAATAATAATCAACAAATTTACGAACAAATTTATGCATGCTTTCAATTCCAGTATCAGACCACATAGAGTCGCTATCAGGAGAAGCAATAGAAACTAAAAATATCCTAAGAGTGTCACAGGAATATTTTTGGATCATATCAAGTGGATCAACTACATTTCCACGCGACTTGCTCATGACAACTCCATCAGCCCCATGAACCATACCCTGATTAAATAAATTAAGAGTAGGTTCAGAAATTTTTGTAAGACCTAAATCCCTTAAAAATTTTGTATAAAATCTTGAATAAATAAGATGCATGCAAGCATGTTCTGCTCCTCCAATATACTGATCCATTGGCATCCAGTAATCGGTCTTTTTAGGATCAAAAATATTTTTGGAATTGTTAGAGTCGCAATATCTAAAAAAATACCAGGAAGAATTAACAAATGTATCCATAGTATCAGTTTCGCGTCTTGCCTTTGCATTACATTTAGGGCATTTAACCTCTGTAAATTTTTTATTATCAATTAAAGGATTTTTTGAACTTTCAAATTTTATGTTTTCTGGAAGAAGAACTGGTAAATCTTTTTCATGGACAGTTTGAACTCCGCACTTATCACAATAAATCACAGGAATAGGGGTTCCCCAAAATCTCTGTCTTGAAATAAGCCAGTCTCGAAGTTTAAAATTAACAGTTTTTTTACCTAGTTTTTTCTTTTCTAAGTGTTCTGTAATTGCATCTATTGCTTCCTTATTGCTCCAGTTATTAAATTCTCCTGAATTAACAAGTCTTCCTTCACCAGTATATGCTCTTGACATCTTTTCCGGACTTAGTTCATAACTATCCGGAGAAATTACCACTTTTATTGGAATCTTATATTTTTTTGCAAACTGAAAGTCACGTTCATCATGCGCAGGTACTGCCATAACCATTCCAGCACCATAATCAGCAACAACAAAATTTCCAGTATAAACAGGTATTTTATCTCCAGTCAATGGATTAATTGCATAGCTTCCTGTAAATGCCCCTTCTTTTTCAAGGTCATCTTCAGATTCATCAGAATCTGAACCTTTTTTCACCATATCTTTTTCAGAAGTAGATTTTATTTTCTTTAAAAAAGATTCAACTTCTTTCTTTTGTTCTTTAGTCACAAGCTCCATAAGTTTTGGATGCTGAGCAGATACAACCATAAATGTAACCCCATATATTGTATCGGGCCTTGTGGTAAATATTTTCCAGGATTCATTGTTTATTTTAAACTCAATCTCAGTTCCAAAGCTTTTTCCAATCCAATTTTTCTGCATTGCCTTTATTCTCTCAGGCCAGTTGACTAGTTTATCAACATCATCATAAAGTTCATCTGCATAATCAGTTATCTTAAAAAACCACTGTTCCAAATGTTTTATTTCAACAGGTTCTTTATGCCTCCAACACAGTCCATTTTGCACTTGTTCATTTGCAAGAACAGTGTTACAAAGAGGGCACCAATTAACACTCGCACGCTTCTTGTAAGCAAGTCCTTTTTTATACATTTGAAGAAATATCCATTGATCCCATTTATAATATTCAGGAGAATGGCTCATAATCATCCTATCCCAATCATAAGTAAGTCCAAGTGATTTCTGTTGTCGAATAAACATTGAAATTGCCTCTTCAGTAAACTTCTTTGGATGAGATTTTGCTTTAATTGCTGCATTTTCAGCAGGAAGGCCGAATGAATCAAAGCCCATTGGATGAAGTACATTATAACCTTGCATAAGTTTAAACCTCGCACAAATATCTCCAATAGTGTAATTAAAAGCATGACCTATATGAAGGCCAGACCCTGAAGGATATGGATACATTTCAACAACATAATACTTCTTTTTCTTTTTATCCTCTTTAACATAGAAACATTTAGATTTTTCCCATTTTTTCTGCCATTTCTCTTCTATTTGTTGAAAATTAATTTCAGCCATATAAATTATAGAAAACCATTATTTTTAAAGATTGAGTTTAACAATCAACAGATGTGATAAACAATAAAATTCCTACTAGATGTATAAATAAAATTAAGTAAAAAGACTTTCAAACACCCCAAAACTTATATAGGATTTTATATATTAATTATAATGAATCAATCAAAATTTCCAATATATCTAACAGGGGATAGAATCTTCTCAAATTCCGGAAAAGCAATAGAACTACAAAATTCAAAAAATCTTGGAGAAAAAATACAAGGTAAGGTAATTTACTCTATATTTGAAGCTCTTTATTTAGTTGAAACAGGAAAATCAGAAATTTTTAACATAAAGACAAATAAGCGATTAAAAGAAGAACAAATACTAAATGCATTTTCAAAACATAGTAAAGAATTTCAAGTACAGTATGCAGTATTTAAAAAACTTAGACAAAAAGGATATGTTGTAAAAACAGGTTCGAAATTTGGTTCAGAATTCAGGGTTTATGATAACTCAATGAATAAACATGCAAAATGGCTAATTTATCCAGTCAAGCAATCTGAAAAATCCAATTGGAATGATTTTATCAGCAAAAACAGAATTGCTCATGGAGCCGGTAAAAAAATTCTTCTTGCAATTGTTGATTCTGAAGAAAATGTAATTTTCTATGAAATAGACTGGATAAAAATATAGTAATTAATTACTCCTGCTAAATTACCAAAATCAAACCCTTAATTTTATTAACCAATAAATTCTAAAGGTATTATGATAAATACAGAGGTGATTAAATCCAAAATACTGGTCTTTGTAGAAAGAAACGGTCCCAGTCTTCCAATACAAATAGCAAAAGAACTTGGAATGAATTCTATTTTTACCTCAGCATTCTTATCAGAATTACTAGATAGTAAAAAAATAAAAACAAGTTCAATAAGAGTTGGAGGAACCTCTCTTTACTTAATTCCAGGCCAGGAAGCACAATTGGAAAGATTCCACAAATATCTTCATCCAAAAGAAGCAGAAGCATATGAAATGCTCAAAGAAAATAAAATTCTAAAAGACTCTGAACTTGATCCTGCAATAAGAGTGGCTTTGAGGGCAATAAAAGATTTTGCATTTAGTTTTAAAAATGATGAGGAAATATATTGGAGATATCTAACAGTACAAGAACCTGAGATAGTGGAAATATTCAATTCAAAAAATAAGAAAAAAGTGGAAAAGGAAACTGAAATAATCTCGCAAGAGATTTCCCCTATTCAAAAAGTCATACCAGAACCTATACCTGAAGAAGTCAAAAGTTCAGGGGAAGAATCAGAACCTGAAAAAGAAAAACCAAGACCTCAAAAGAAAAAAATACTAAAAAAAGTAATAGAAGAAGTTGAAATAAAACCTGAAATTATCCCTGAATTAAAGCCATCTTTGGAATTCCAAAACCCTCTTGCAATAAAGCCTGTTGAAAAACCAAAAAAAGAAAAACCGCGTTCAGATTTTGTGGCAAAAACAATAGTATTCCTAAACAAGAATAATTTCAGAATAGTTGAAGAAAGAGAATATAAAGCAAAAGAATATAGCTGCATAGTTGAAATAAATTCAGACCTTGGAAAAATACTCTTTTTGACCCAGGCAAAGGACAAAAAAACAGTTTCAGACCTGGAATTGCAAGAACTTCTTTCAAAAGCCCAATCAATACCCCTTCCAGCTCTTTTTCTTTATACTGGAAGTTTATCCAAAAAAGCTCTTGAATATGAAAAAAAGTACTATTCTATATTAAAAACCAAAAAAATAGAATAAAATAGCAAAAAGCAGGATTATTCCAAAACACAGTAATATTTAAAAGATAAGAACTACTTAATATATAAAGAACTTTTAGTAATTACAGGGAAAGATACAAAGTTTTAAATATATTCAAAATATGAATTTTGAATGAGATTTAAGTTTAAGATAAATTTAAATACTCAAAATTTTAGAGCCATATTATGGGAAGAATAAAATCAAAGCTTGTCAAGAGAACAGCATTTACACTATTAAAAGAAGAAAACGCATTTACTGATAAGTTTGACAACAATAAAGAACTGCTTAAGGGCCTAACAGACAGTAAAAAAGTAAGAAATCAAATCGCAGGATATATAGCAAGAAAGAAAAAAAGTGAAGACAAAGTCAATAAAACAAAAATTTAGTTATCATTCTAAAAATGACAGAAGACGAAAAGAAAGCCGATGAGCAGAAAGAAAACGAAAAAGACAATATAATTTTTGTAGGAATTAAGCCTTTTATGAATTATGTTACAGGAGTTGTTATGCAATTCAAAAATAAAGGGCAAAAAGAAGTCGTTGTTTCTGCAAGAGGAAAATTCACTTCAAAAGCAATAGATATTGCAGAAGTTGCAAGAAGAACATTCCTAAAAGAAGAAAATATAAAAGTAAGGGATATTAAAATATCAAGCGAACAATTTGAAAACAAAGAAGGAAAAAGAATATTTGTTTCAAGTATTGAAATTTATCTGGTTAAAGAGTAAATCCCTATAAAATTATTTTTAGCTTAATTTACCAAAATCATTTATTTTTACCTTTTTTCTTGACAAGAATATCAAGTTTCTTATCCATTTCACTTACAATATTGTAGATCTTTTTTATTCTTCTTTTTTCAATTATACTAAGTATACTTTTAACTATCAAAAAAACAAGATAAACAAGAAATAAAATACCTATGGCCTTAAAGATTAATATCAAAGACCCTATTTTATCAACAAGTTCAGGAGGAAGATTGCGAAAATTATCAGAAAAATTAGAAATAAGAACTCCTTTTAGCTCAGATATATTAACTCCACTTAAAACCTCTTTTTCAATACCTACCATTTTATTACATAAAAATAAAGTGATCCTTACTTTTTAAGGGTTTTGAAAGGTTTTTTAAAACTTCAAAATGTGAATTTTGAATGGATTAAAAAATTAATAGGAGATTTTTTAAATGATATTCTTTTGATATTTTCATGGCTCCATAGCTTAGTGGTAGAGCGCGGCTCTCATAAGGCCGAGGTCCCGAGTTCGAGTCTCGGTGGAGCCATAAGTTTCTTTAAGTCTATTAAAAATAAAACTTAATCTGTCAAAGACTCGGACGAGGGAGAAAGGAGAGTTTGAGTCTCGGTGGAGCCATGATTTTATTTAATTTAAACAAAGTAATCAAATAAAAATCAATCTCTTTTCACCACAACAAACTTTAAAAATAAGCATTCTAATATATTCCTTATGCAAGTGCTAGAAAAAAATAGGGGTGAAATTGAGGCAAAGGCTTCAAGAATGTCAGATTTCTTAAAGATGGAATATCTTGAAGAAGTCTCAAAAAAATTCTCAGATGTTGAAATACTAAGATATTGCTATTCAGAATTATCAAAATTATATGAAAAAAATATAATGTATCCTGAATCAATAAAGTACATTGAAAAGTTCCAGGAAGTATGCATAAGTCAAAGAGAGAAAATGCAAGCTTATACAAGGGAGATAGAGCTTTTAATTAAAGGAGGCTATTATGATCGAGTTAACTTTGCCTACAATAAAATTTTGGAAGTTGCAACTCCCAAAGAAATATATGAGATAGAGAATAAAATAATATTAATGTATAAATCTGAAGGAGAAAAATTTGAAAAAACAAATAAAAATGCACTTGCCTTAAAGGTTTATGAAAGGCTAGCAAAAGCACCTGCAGTAAAAGACCCTGAAAAACAAGAGATAAAAAAGAAGCTTTTAGTTCTTTACAAAAAATTAGGAAAAGTAAGAGAGTCTCTTGAACTTGAAAGAGAGCTTGGAAGATCTAGATAGAATAGTAATACCAAATTCCCTAATTAGAAATGTTTTTAAATGAATTATTTTTAATGAAATAAGTTTGTAAAAGAGTTCTGATAAATAAAATGAAAGAAAAAAATTATCTTAAAAGAATAGGAACAATTGCAGGAGCAGCACTAGTTGGAATCGGGCTTCTTTATGGAGCTTGTTCTTATTATAATAAAGAAAATGCACATATACAGGAAGAAATAGCAAAAGTAAGAACTGGAGAAAAAAAGCCTTTTGACAAAAGAATAAAAGAAGCAAGTCAAATAGAAATTCAAGAAGCAATTATGACTATTGGAAAAGAATATGATATATATGTAAATAATGAAAGAGTTGGAGAAGTGGATGGAAAATCATTTAAAATATGGGGAGATGAATTTCAGTTAAAAACCCTTGATGAAAAATTACTTGCTTCTGAAAAAGAATCTAAAAGAATATTTGCCTGGAATAGGCAAGCAACATTTTATGGTCCCAATGGGAATGTGACAGGACATCTTGGAGAAGAAAGATGGAATGATATGTTTACATGGGGTTATGTCTTTCATTTTCATAATGCAGCAGGAACAGAAGTCGGAAAATCTCAAAAAATAGGAAGAACTGCAGTATTTAACATTAATGATATTTATGATTCAAAAGGAAATATAGAATATAAGATTGAGAAAAAATTTAATATTCTCAGAGATACCTATTTAATTACAGTAAAACAAGGAGACAAAGTAATACCCATAGAACAAGCAATTTTACTCACTTGCATAGAAGATGCAATCAAAGACTCACAAACTTCAAAAGAGAGTAAAAAGAAAAAATAAAAGTTATTTGGCTTATTCTTTAAAACTTTCAACCCGATAAAACATAATTTCACAACCCTGCTTCCAGGCATCACAAGAAAGCCCTGCTTTTCTAGAAAGATTTTCTAAAAATTCAATTTTATTTGGAAGTTCTTCCCAGACCTGGGGAAGAAAAGTTGCAGAGTAAAGTCCTGATTTAAGAACTATCCCCATTTTATTATCAATCTTATTAATTAAATCATCAGGATCAGTATATTTCAGTTTTAAAGGAATAGAAAGTATAGAAATTTCAATTTTAATCTTATCGAGTTCATTTTTAGACAAAGAATCAAATCGAGCATCATCAAAAGCAGCATGAATAGAATTATCAATAATATCTTTCCATAATTCCTGACAGGCTTGCAAACTCCCAATACATCCCCTTAACTTCCCTTTCTCAGTAAGAGTTACAAAACAAGCTTGTTTTTTAGAATATTTTTTCTTAATCTCATCATTAACCTTAATTTTTTCTCCATATAAATGAGATTTAATCATATCTCTTGCAAGTTTTAAAAGTTCTTTAGATTTTTCCATGTTTAATAAATTCTTTAGTTATCTTAATCTCCTCATTACCCAACTTCTTCCCAATTATAGTATAAAATTTAACTTTTTTTAAATTAGTTGAAATATAGTTAATGGTTTCATTTTTTGTTCTGCCTAACTCACCACCAACAATTAAAGCTTTTTTAATTCCAAATTTTCCAACATTTTCCAGTAAATTTGCATCATAAATTAATTTTTCTTCAATAGTTTTTGGATTCTTAGTATGCCTATTAATGAGTAAAATATCATTTTTAGAGAAACCTAATTTAAAAAAAATTTTATTATTTGAATTAACCCAATCTTTTAAACCATGAAAATAAATCAATAATCTTAATTTTTCTTCATTAATTTTCTTATAAGGTTTCTTTAACAAAATAATCTTCTTTTTTATTCTGAGTATATGTTTAAAATTATGCATAGAATCTTTATTATCATTATACAAAGGCATTACAAAATTCGCAATATCTCTCTCTTTCATAACAATAATTATCTAAACAAATATATAACTTTATCTCTTATCTCTTATCTTTCCCCAGCCAATATGTTTCCATAATCTTTCATGAACAAAAAACAAAGGAATCTTAATTAAAGTGAAAATAGCACTGAATTGAACAGAAGTACTAAGATTTCCATAAACAATATAAACTGCAACAGTTACAAGTAAAAAACTAATAAACTCCCAAACCATTCCCTTCACAAAGCTTCTTTCATAAGTAGATCCCATATAAATTACCTCTCTTATTAATTAACTAATAAAATCAATATATAAATATTATCTCCCTATATGTTTCCTAGATGAACATTATCAAGATACTTCCTTCCTATTTTATATGCTTTCTCAAGAGATTCAATAGAAGTTGGGGAGGTTGTAACCATATTATACATAGGAAAAAATCTATTTACATGCCAGGGAATTTTTTTGTCTATACTGGAAATAAATTTTGCAATACTTGTAAGCTCTTTTTGAGAATCATTTATCCCAGGTATAACAAGGGTAGTGATCTCAAGATAAATTCCATTCTCATAACTTTTTTTGATAGTATCTAAAACAGGTTGAAGATTACCTCCGCAGTATTTTATATAATCACGATCATTAAAGCATTTAAGATCAATATTCATTGCATCAATATAATCGGCTATAAAGTCAAAACTTTCTTTTGAAAAATATCCATTTGTAACAAGTATATTTTTGAGTCCTTTTTTCCTTGCAAGAATTGCGCAATCTTTAACAAACTCGATAAAAATAACAGGTTCATTATATGTATAAGAAATGCTTTTGCATTTTGTCCTTATTGCTTCAGATACAACTTTCTCAGGAGTCATCTCTTCTCCAGAAATACCTGCTTCTTTTGAATTCTGAGAAAGATCATAATTTTGGCACCAGTCACACTTAAAATTACAACCGACAGTCCCAATAGAATAGGTTTTTGTTCCAGGTAAAAAATGGTTTAAAGGTTTTTTCTCAATTGGATCAATTCCAAGTGAAGAAATTTTTCCATAAACTAGAAGTATTAGTTTTCCAGAAATATTTTTGCGAACTCCGCATATCCCAGATCTTCCTTCAGAAATAATGCACTTATGTGAGCATGCAAGGCATCTGACATTATCCCCTTCTTTTTTATATAAAACACATTCTTTTATCATAAAATCATAAAGGAATTAGATTTTAATTAGTTTTTGTTCATAGAGAAATAAATATATATCAATTGATCTTACTATTAATCATGTGGTATCCAGAACATAAAGAAGAACTAGAATTATTCATAGAAAATGCTTTCAAAAAAAAGCCAAAGATAAAATCTAAAAAAATTAATGGTCTAATTGTCCCTCATGCAGGATATGAATATTCAGGAAAAGTTGCAGGAAAAGCATTTTCTCTCTTAAAAAATAAAAAAGTTGACAAAGCAATTATTATTGGCCCTTCACACTATGTAAATTTATCAGGGCCAATTACAGCAACCAATGGTGAATGGAAAACCTCCCTTGGAAAAATTGCAATTATCCAATTTCCATCACTAGAAGTGATGGACTTACAAGCCGAACACTCAATAAAAAATCAAGTTCCATTTTTACAAAAAATTGGAATAAAAGAGATTATTCCTATAATGATTGGAAGAATTGAGGACAAGGAAGCAAAAGAGCTTGCAAAAAAAATTGCAAAAATAAATGCAGTCTATATTTTCTCAACAGACTTATCACACTTTTTAACCTATGAAGAAGCAGTTCAAAAAGATAGATCATCAATTAAAATAATAAAGGAATTGAATGAAACTAATTTTAAATCAATAGATGCCTGTGGTTATTTTCCATTAAGGGTTTTATTTCATTTATGTAAAATAAAAAAAACTCACCCACATCTAATAGAATATAAAAATTCAGGAGATATTACAGGAGATAAATCAACAGTAGTAGGATATGCTAGTTTTTGGTTTTAAACTTAAACATTTAAATTAAAAAAATATAACTTTCTAATTGTCTTTTGAATCTTCTTCATCGTCGTCTTCGTCTTCTAAATCTTCTTCTTCAGAATCATCTTCTATCTGAATCATTTCTAGAATTTCAATTATCTTATCAAGTTTTGCATTAAGTTGATTGAATTGTTGTCCAGATATTCCTGACTCTGCAGGTCTACTCTGACTTCTTGAGCCAAAATTACCGCCTGAACTTGAATTATCGCTTTTTCTAAAGCAATCACTGCAAAGAACAGGTTTATCTCCAGTAGGTCTAAAAGGAACTTGACATTCATTACCACATTTATCACAAGTAACATCATGCATTTGGGCAGGCCTTCTGCCACCAAATCCGCCTCTACCGCCAGAGCTGCCACCAAAGTCTCTTCCTCCAGATCTAGAATGAGATCTACCGCCAGATCTGCCACCAAATCCTCCACGACTGTCTGATCTAAAGTTTCCCATATTTATCTACTAGAAATTAGGTTTATAAGTGTATCTACTGGCCGATTAAATTCAAAAAAGGAAGTTTATTTCCAAAAATCTGCATTTTTTAGAAGGTTTTGCTAAATTTACACAAGCATCTTAAGCCCATCGCCTGACTTTCTAGGAAGTATGTGCATATGAACATGAGGAACAATTTGTCCAGCAACCTCGCCATTATTAAAAATAAAGTTAAAACCTTCTGCCTTTCCTTGTTTTACCAAATCAAGGGAAACATTCTTAACAGCATCCATAAGTTCACAGCCAAGACTTGTTGGAGTATCAAGAAGAGTTTTAAAGTGATCTTTGGCAATAACAAGTGTATGACCTGGAGTTTTTGGATTAATATCTAAAATAGCAATAAACTTATCATCTTCATAAGTTTTAGTTGAAGGGATTTCTCCTCGAATAATCTTACAAAATACACAATCTTTATTATCCATAATTATTAAAAACTTAAGTTATTTATAAGATTTATGGGCCTATTGTTCAGTGGTAGAATGCTCGGCTGGCAGTCGAGAGGCTCGAGTTCGATTCTCGATAGGTCCATTTTTCTTACCTAATCTTACCACTTTGCGCTAGATTAGAATATAGTTCGCCAAAATAATAATTTTTATCTAAATTCACTTTAGATAAAAATTGCTATCTTACATCTACAAACTGACGAAATCAAAATTTAAAAAATTACTACTTAAATTTACAAATACAATTAAAAATTTATATAAAGCACAGGTAAATAAAAATAAAATGGAAACAAGAAATTATAGGCCCCTAAAACTAAAAATAAGGAGAAATCCAAGATTAACATTAGGCCAGATAGAAGCTCTTTCTGAATCAGAATTATTATTTGGAATTAAAGGGTTAAGAAGACACTGCAAAATAACCAGGAATATAGCCCAAGATCTAAAAAAATTAGAATTTGAATATCCAAATAATTCCGAGATTATAAAAAGATATAAAGAAATAAAAGAAGATGCAATAAATGAACTTAGGGATTACCTAAATACACTAAGAACAAAATATCAATACAAGGAAAGGGTTAATTAAAACCTCGAGCAAGTACTTTAACTTTCTCTTCAATCTCATCAACTCTTTTTCTAATTCCAGGAATATCTGTATCAATACAGTCAGTTATTTTCCACCAAATAATTTCTCCATTAAAGCTATTTTTAAAAAAAGCAGGATCAACATTATCTGCAACAATTACAAGTAAATCATAATTATTGATTTTACTCGAATCAACTCGTCTCGCAATCCTATCTTTAAGATCATAGCCTTTTTCCATTAAAACATTTACAACGCTTTCAGGAGTTGGGTGATCTGAGCCAATAAGCCCTGCACTTTCCGCAAGTATTTTTTTGTTTTTATTTAATTGATTAAAAATACTCTCTGAAACCTTGCTTCGAAATTTATTATGCTTGCAAATAAAAAGTATTTTCATTTCAATTTCTCCAAAGTGTATTTACAAGATATTCATGTTGTGCTCTTTTTATTTCATAGGAACTAAAGGCATTGCACTGTAATAAAAAAGCTATTTCATGCTCTGCTCCAGAATCTAAAATATCGGAAAGACCATTGACTGTAATAGAATCAAGGTCTTCTCTTGCCCGATCTTCATAAAATTCCCTCAAAACCTCTGAAATATGGGAAACCACCATGGATAATTCGAGGGATAGAACTAATTAAATGTTTTGAATAAATAAGGTAGTAGAATAATATCAATTAATAATAACTTTTTTCATAAGGAGCACTCATTTTTATTCACCTCTCCTAATTTTGAGGGGGATGA
Source organism: uncultured archaeon (assembly GCA_902385625.1). Taxonomy (GTDB): domain Archaea; phylum Nanobdellota; class Nanobdellia; order Pacearchaeales; family GW2011-AR1; genus ARS1285. The sequence continues at coordinate 12,191 of CABMGE010000014.1, forward strand.
AAAAAATAAGGCAATTATAATCAATTCAAAAAAATAAGAATTAAACGGAGTTTAAGGTAAAAAAATTTACAAAATCAATGATAAAACATCTTGACTTTATTCTTTATCTCTTTTTCCAGGGCAAGATTTTTGTTCTTGAATTCCTGTTCCTTGACTTTTATTGCCTGTTTTAACTTTTCTTCAAAATCTTTTTGAAGAGTAGATTTTATCTCTCCTGCTTTTTTCTTTAAAGCTTCTTCTTGCTCTGCCAAATGTCTTATCTCAAGCCTTTTTTGTTCTTCAAAAGACTTCTTATCATTCTTTAATTTCTCTTCAGAAGATAATAACTTCTCTTTTAGATTTTTTTCATTCTCTTCTTGCTGCTTTAACAAATTTTTACATTGAATACGCAATTGTTCTTCAAAAGACTTCTTATCATTCTTTAATTTCTCTTCTTTTAATAAAAGTTTTTTTCTTAATTTTTTTTCAGCCGATTCTTCCTGCTTTATGAATTTTTTTATTTCAGCACGCTCTTCTTTTTCAAATGATTTCTTTTGATTTGTAAGTTCCTCTTTTTTTGAAAGCAAACTTGCCCTTAAAAGATCAATCCTTGTTTTTTCCTTGCCTAAATCTTTTTCTTTCTCAAGGATATTATTTAATGATTCTTCCTTTTCTTTCTCAATTTGAGAAACTTGCTTTGTAATTCTTTCCTTTTCCCTAAGCACATCCTTTCTTTTTTTAAGATTTTCATTTAATTTTTCATTTATCTCTGAAGTCTGTGCGAGTTTTTCTTTAAGCTCCTTTTCTTCTTCCTTTTGTTTTTCACGAAGTCTTAAAACTTCCTTGGCTATTTCCGAATCAAATTTTTTATGAAGATTTGCTTTATGAGAAAGTAGCATTTCTTCAAAATGTTCCCTTTGGGCATTTTTTTCTTCAAGAACGTCTTTTTCAAAATGCTCCCGGAATGATTTTTCCTTTGAAACAAATTCAGCAGAGAGTTTCTTTTTAAGAATTGCAAGCTCTTTATCAGAGATTTCATCTTTCTTTGCGATCTCGGCCTTAATCAGGCTGTCAAATTTATCATGAACTTCTCGTTTAAGTTCAGTTTTCACCCTTTGACTGTATAAGTCATGAAACTGATTTTCAAGCTGGTTATATTTTTCATTAAAAAGTTCTTCCCTTCTTTTAAGGTCTTTATGAAGTTCTTTTTGAATTTCAGCTTCTTTATTTTCAACTTCCTCAGAAAGTTTGGCTTTAATATCATTTAAGGAAACATTCATAACATCGTCAAATACTTTTCCAACCCCCATGTTTACCTTTTTTAAAACTTCATCTTTTCTTTTTTTCTCACCTTCATGAATCTTAATTTTTTTTCTCATAGATTCAATTTCAAGTTTAAGATGAAGAACCTCTTTTGAAAGCGGAGCGAATTTCTTGCATTGTTCTGATTTCTTTTCAATTTCCTTCTCCAGACTTTTTATTTTTACATCAGGATTAGAATCCTTTCCAGAGCGAGTTTTGCTTTTTCCAGAAATCTTTTCCTTTAAAAGTTTGAGTTCATATTCTATTTGAGGAATTTCAGATACATGTTTGAGTTTAGAACGAATAGATGCAACTTCAGAGGGAAATTTTTTGTCTGCTTTTAGCAAATCAACCTCTTTTTCAAGCTCCTCAAGTCTTTCAATACCTTTTGCATAAATCTCAAAATCTCTTCTTATAATTTTATCTGCCATTTTCACCTCTCCTATTTAAAAAGTCATTCTTGTTTTTAAATTTATCTTCTTTTAAGAGAATCAACATCATAGCCCTTTTTCCTCCATTCTTCAAGCTTGTCCTTTTGAACAGAACTGTTCTTTTCAAGAGAACTGACATCATAACCTTTTCTTCTCCATTCTTCAATCTTATCCTTATCTGGAATTTTGTTTCGCCCAAGCAAATCAACATCATAGCCCTTTTTCCTCCACAGATTTATCTTCTGGTGTGCATTTCTTGGAGATCTCGGAGCTCTTCTGGATATTTTTTTAAGCGCATGTTCAAGATAATTTTTCCTTGCAGGAGCCCCGCCAGAATAATCCTTTTTCATTTTATTGTGCATTATAATGGAAATTCCAATAATTGCTAAAGTAACCAGAATAATAAAGAATAAATAAGGCCCAACTACATATTTTACAAAAAACCTTATATTAAATATATAATCGCTTAAAAGAGGTAAACTAATTATTCCAAAAAATCCAAGCGCAAATATGACTCCAACTGATACAACTAATAAGTAAAAGACAGCAAGGAAAATCCTATGAGTTAAAATCCATTCTTCCTCATACTCAAAAAAGTTCCTAATTTTCTTTTTCTCAAGTTTTATTACAATTATTAAAAGTAAAAATATTAATATTAAGAGTAAAGGTATTATATAAAAGAAAATATTATTCAAAGCCGAGAATACATTCCCATCCTTGTCAATTTCAATTTGCCTATGAGACTCTGCAGAATATTTTTCATAAGTTACAGAGACATAAAGTTCATATCTTCCAGGAGGTGTATCTTTTGCAATGAATAATTTAGCTTTCTCTGTTTTTTCCTCCATATTTCCAATAAATATAGTATCTTTCCCAGAAGTCACCCTTTGTCCGTCTTTTTCAAGCCAGAAATCAACAATAACATCATTGTTAATATTTGCCATTCCCTTCAAGAAATAAGTGAAGGTAATAAAATTTCCAGTACCTATTGTTGAACTTACATCAAGTATTTTTATATCAAAGAGTTTTACACATCTATATTCCCAACAGGACTTTCCATCAGTGCATTGGGAATTATCTGTGCATTCACGAGTATAACACTTATTTTTAAAGCAATATTCTGTATTTTTGCAGTCTTCATTTTTCAAGCATCCATGAATAGCATTATTCTCAATTGTTTTATTTTTTATGCTACTTCCTCCACTACCTCCGCCTCCCAAAACTCCATTAGAATTTTGTACTTCATTATTTGAACTTGCAACAGTGCCCCTTATTGCAGAGTGCCTCAAATTTTCAACTCTTATAACAGAACCTTCATCAAAGCAACTTAAACTTCCCCTTATAATACCCAAATTATTGCCAATGCAATCAGAAAAATTAGTTTCATCACTTTCTGTACAACTATCGCTCATTTGCGAAATATCAGTTAAGTCTGAATCTTTTACACATAAGTCAACAAAATCATTATCATTAATGTAAATAACCTTGCTATATCCCATTTGCAATTGATCGGATAAATTTACAATTAAAGAGTTGTCAGCTTCTTTAATAACTACTTTATTAAGATCTAATTTTGAAAGTGAAAAATTATGGGTAAAATTCATAATTTTTTTATCAGAATCAAAAAACGCGATTTCTTGAGTATCATTATAACTGCCATAAGTTGAATTGCCACTTATAGTAATATTAAGATTATTTACACCTTCTTTAACAACATTTGATTCTCTTCCATAAAGATTATCAATCCTGTCAGAAATATTATCTTCATCAAGATCAGTATAATTTAATATTAAAGAATAATTCTCTCCAGCCATTTGATTTCCAACAGAGTCGAAAGCCATACAACTCCAGGTATAATTTCCTTTAGGAAGAGTTAAGGTCCAGCTAGAAAAGTTACTTTCTCCAGATATCTCCTTTGTTTCATTCAATATAAAACTATTATTGAGTCCATCGGTTATATATAAACTGATATTTTTAAGATTCTTATTTTCCATTACTGAACAATTAAAGGTCACATTTGAAATAATTGAAGAGTCATCTGAAAAATTATTAGATGGAAAGTCAAGATTTACAAAAGGAGGCATTACATCTACAGAAAATCTAACTAAACTATTATTGACATTGCCTGAAGAATCATTTGCATAAACGGTAACATTATGCTGTCCAATTATCCACATTACCTCTGAAATATTCTTGCAATTTTCAAGAATATTGCCTGTTGAATATCCTTCATCATCATACCAGCAAGAATCAAGATTTATATCTGAAACAGTATAACTAACAATTAAAGTACCATTATTTGATTCTAGATTATTTTCAGGAGAAGTTATAGATATTAGAGGAGGAGTTATATCTTTTGTAACTGTTCTGTTTTCTGTGACAAATGAATTTCCAGCAAAATCAAATAAATTATAAAACCATTTGTAAACTCCATCAACAAGAGTTACGACAATTCCAACAGTTGTAGTAATAGTCCCAGGAGAATAATTTACAGTTGTTCTATTGATAAGATCATTTGATGAATTAAAAACATTAAGTGTTGCATTTTTAATTCCTGATTCAGTATCTCCATATTCAGGAGTAATATCGCTCAGGTTTGCAGTAAAATTTATAGAATTATTTAAATAAGAATTATTTTCAGGTGCAAGGAGAGTTGCATTAGGATTAACTACATCAGTATTGTTTATAGTATAATACTGATTAGGAGATAAACTTTGTAAACAACTTGTCCCATTGCTATATGCCGTCCAATTATAAATAAATGTATTATTGGCAGAGAAAGTATAATTTGCACTATAAACGTTTGGACTTACACTTCTGGCATAAATAGATGCTCCATTTATATTTAGAATTACAGTCCCATTAGTATTATTGGCAGTAATATTAAAGAATGCAACTCCACTTCCAATCAGAGATGCATTATTTGATGAAAAATTAAAGAATTGTGGGTGACTTGTATCAACGTTAAATATAACACTTGTTTGGTTTAAATTACCTGCAGAATCATTTGCATAAGCAATATAATTATAAGTTCCATCTAAAAGCATAAAATCAGTTGAATAATCATAACTCAAATTATTGCTTCCATTATACCACCATAAAGAAGAAACTTCACTAGTATTTGCGAGTTCAACACTAACAATTGAAGTGTTATATGAAATGTTTAATGGATAAATAAAACTAATTCCCGGAGGTGTTCGATCCACTATGAATGTAATATTTCCCTGTGTTGACCAATCATTAGCCCCAAGTGTATTATTACACCAAATATTCCATTGGTAAGTTCCATCATTTAAATCTTTTGTAAAATAATTAGCTGAATAATTTGCAACATTAGTGGTTGAATTATTTTTACTCCAGACTCCTGCAAAATTACCCCATAATTCACAAGTTGAAATTCCATCACTTGCCATTGGAGTGTAGTTGAACTGAACAGTTGAATTTCTATAATACCTGTCTGCAGCAGGAGAATTAAGGCTTATTTGAGGTGGAACTGTTTTTATTCCAAAAAGAACTGTCTTTACAGCTAAATTATTAAGAGAATCATTACAATAATAATTAATTGAATATGTTTTGTCAGGCAAGATCAAAGTATAATTAAAACTTCTATTGAAATTATTTTGCATTGTATAATTATTTGTAGAATTAAGTGCAATCCAACAATAAGAATCTTCATTTGTAGTTATATTAAAAAATATTATACTTGTAGTATAAGTTTTCTCTTCAGGAATATTAACACTAATAAGTGGAGAAGTTGAATCAATAAAGAAAGTTACATTTGTTGAATTCAAGTTTCCAACAGAATCATTTGCATAAGCATAAATTATGTTTGTCCCTTCATTAAACAATTTAATAATAGTAATTAAATAGGTTTCATTCCCAAGTCCACGATTAAACCACAAGTTCTTTCCATCTGAATTAGTTAAAAGATTTATAGATAGATTTCTAGTGCTATAAGATTTATTTATCGGAGAGTTAAATGAAATATGTGGAGGAATTGTATCAATTCCAAAGATCCTATATGTGGAATTCAGATTTCCAAAACTATCATTACAGGAAAAAATAATTGTATGACTTCCATCAGATAAACCTGAATTTGTAAAGTTAAAATAAGTATTATTTGTTGAAGAAATTGTTATATTTGGATAAAAGTCTAAACTATATCCACACCAGCTAGCATTTTTGTTTGTGTTAAATGAAAAATTAATTGAATTTATCCTATAAGTAAAATTTAAAGGGGACAAAATGCTAATTGAAGGAGGAATAATATCTCCAACACTTACATTATAATTTCTTGGTGCTGAATTATTTAGATTAGTTAAATTTCCATTTCCATAAGCATACCAGGAATAAGTATAATTCTTACTTGAAGTAAAGTTATAACTTACATTGTAAACATTTGCAGAAGTATTTGTTGCAATAATATTGGTATTATTAATAACAAACCAAACAGTTCCATTTGTATTGGCCACAGTTGTATTGAAATATCCTCTTCCAAGTCCTGCCTGTACTCCATTGTTATCGTAATAATTTGAAAAGATTGGATAAATGCTATCTGGAAGTGTTCCATTAATTATTGTAACGTTCCAAGAGTTAGTTATATTATTAATACTTCCTTCAGAAGTTTTATTTGCATAAACAAAAAATGTATAATAGTTAAAGTTTCCAGTTGCATCAACTAACCAGGTTATTATTTTTGATTCTCCTAAATTCAGAGTGAGATTATATGGATTTGTGGTAGTAGTATAAAATGGAGTTGCACTTGAGTTCATTGAAACTGCTCCGTTTTTTATACTTCCTAAAAATGTTATTGTTACATATCCAGGCCCTTTGTTTATTCCGGCACTATTATTCTGATCGATTCCTGAATTATAAGAGCCTCCTCCGCCCCCATAACCAGAGTCATAAGATCCTCCTCAACCAGAGTATCCTCCGCCTCCGCCTGCTCCTGCACATCCTGTTCCACCTCCGCCCCCAAATCCCCCTAAAGGAACAAATTCACATGAACCTTCTCCACCAAGACCTCCATTTAAAAAAGATTTTGCAACTTCTGTTGCATCAATAGTTCCACAATCTGTTATTCCTCCGTCACTAAAAAATCCAGCACCCTGTCCTGCACAACTTTTAGAACCAGAGTATCCGCAAACACCTGATCCATACCCATTAATCCCTCCAGGACATCCAGTCTGACTAGTTCCTCCTGAAGAATTTATAAGTGCATTTGCAAAAATACTGCTTCCTGTATAAGACATTCCCCCGCCGCCACCTGCAATAACTAAGATAGATGAATTATCATTATATGGAGACCTGACAACAAAACTTCCACCTCCACCTCCTCCGCCATAATAACCAGTGCCAGAAGGCATCTGTCCAACTAATATTTTAATAACTTCTCCCCGATTTAAAGAAAAAGTTCCTTTCATTCTAGATCCATTACCACTTGGATTGAGATTCTTATCTGTTCCAGCAGCACCAAATGCTTCAATGGTATAAAGTCCTGTTGCAGGAACAGTAAAGTTTTGCGTCCCATTTCCAACTGCAACAAGGCCTTGTAATGTTGTTCCATTATAAAAAAGAGTACAATTATTCTGAGTCGGCCCTAAATATCCTGTTGCATTGCAGGTTGTAAAATTATAGATAATAAAAGGATCAAGTGTAACATTTATCTCTCCACAATTCGCCCTTGAGCAACTAACATTTACGCTAACATTAAAAAAATTATTTTGAGGAGCGTTTAGATTTGTCAAAGGATAAATTAATTCTAAACCTATTTTTGGAATTTTTTTAGTAAAAGTGACGCTTGTAAAATTTAAATTTCCAGAAGAATCATTACAATATACAAAAATAGTATTACCATTTTCTATTGTAGATACATTAACAAAATTAATTCCAGATACAACTATTGAAGAATTCCAAAGTCCTGATGAATTAGAATACCAGCAAGAAGCATTCCCATTATAATCATAATAAGTGTAATTAATAGAATTTACTTCAGAGTTATAAGTAATATTTAATGGATAAATTATATTAATTGCAGGAGGAATAATATCTTTAATTGTTACATTTAATTTTGACGTTTGATTTCCAATACTCAAGTTTGTTGTAGCATTTGCATAAACATAAAATTCAAATGGATTATTTGGAGTTCCAGTTGCATTAACAAACCAGGCAATAATTATTGATTCATTTATATTTAAGGTTAAATTATATGGATTTGTTACATTTGTGTAAAAAGGAGTTTCATTTAAATTCATTGAAACAACTCCCCCTTTTCCACTTGCATAAGTAATTAATACATACCCTTGCCCAGTATTTATTCCAGCAGTATTATTTTGATTAATGCCCGAGTTATAAGAACCTCCGCCGCCTCCATAACCTTGTGCATAAGATCCTCCGCCACCAGAGTATCCTCCGCCTCCGCCTGCACCATAACATCCAACTCCGCCGCCTCCACCAAATCCTCCTAAAGGAATAAATTCACAAGAACCTTCTCCACCTGAGCCTCCATTTAAAAAAGATTTTGCAACTTCTGTTGCATCAATAGTTCCACAATCTGTTATTCCCCCATTAGTAAAAAATCCTGCCCCTTGTCCTGCACAGCTTTTTTGCCCAGAATATCCACAAATACCAGAACCATTCCCACTAGCTCCACCAAGGCAACCAGTCTGACTTGCTCCGCCTGAATAACCTGCTAGTCCATTTGCATTTACATTATTTCCAGTGTTATATGTTGTTCCCCCGCCACCACCTGCAATAACTAAAATAGATGAATTATCATTATATGGAGACCTGACAACAAAAGTGCCTCCGCCTCCAGCACCGCCATAACTGCTAGATCCATTAGCCATCTGTCCTGCGAGAATTTTAATAACTTCTCCTTTTGTCAAAGTAAATGTTCCCTTCATTTTTGCTCCATAACCGCATGGATTATGATTAACATCAGTTCCTGCAGCACCTGCTGCTTCGATGATATAAGATCCAGTTGCAGGAACAGTAAAGTTTTGCGTTCCATTTGAAACTGTTACAATTCCTGCAAGAGATGTCCCCAAATAAGCTAAATTACACTCAGTTTGATTAGGTCCAATATTTCCCATTTTATTGCAAGTTGTAAAATTATAAACAATAACAGCAGGGTCAAGAGTTACATTTATCTGCCCGCAATTTGAAACACTGCAGCTAATGTTAACACTAATATTAAAGAAAATATTCTGAGTCGTGTTTATGTTTGTTGCAGGACTAATCCAATCAAGATTAATTCTTGAAAAAGTTTCAGAAATAATGGAATTAACTGTTATATTTCTTTTTTCAGTAGAATTAAAGTTTCCATATGCATCTGTTGCAAATGCTTGATAAGTATAATTTCCAGGACTAAGTCCTGTAGTTGAATTCTTTGATTGATTCAAATATAAATACCATTGCATTGAATTAAATTTCTGTAGATTGCTTGCATATAATTCATAAATCTCTGCAGAACTAAGAGACCTGTTCCATATCATAAAATTATCTAAATAACCTGCAAATCTTCCCGCAGTTCCACTGTTTATATCCCCAAGTCTAAATGTTGTCCACGCAAAATTAGATGTACCAACTGCCGAACCAGCAGTCTGTTTTACTCCATTCTTAGTCCAATTTATTATTCTATTTGTTCCATCATGTGAATACTGAAAGCAAAGATGTGTCCATACTCCAGGAGTTAATCCCATAGATACTTTCGGAGACTGATCCCACCACTCAATGTCCCCTGAATTATAATTTCTTACTACATCAGCTATACCTGGAGCTGAATCAAATATTCCGCTAGGATTTGCTGAATTAGAATTAACCCAGAAACATATTGTGAATGGAAGTGTTGGTTTAGGCACATTTGTTATTACATAATCATCAACTCCATCAAATCCAATTGCATTACCAAATCTTCCAATTGAATAATTGCATCCTGAAATCATATTTGAGCAATTCACAGTAATATTATATTTTGAAATGTCTGTTATTTTATTTAAAGCGCTACCTTCACCCAACCCGGAAATATTATCAAAATTCATCATTAAGATCAAAGAATTATCATAAAGACTAAAATTCGTTCCATTCCAATTATAAATTAATGAATTAAGATTTTGTTCACTAATTGAAACATTAATTATAACAGAAGTATTTGTGGTATTAAAATAATTTATAGGGGTTGGATCTGAAAAATTAATCCGTGGAGGAATTGTATCAACAGTTAAGGTATGATTTTGAGTTGTGAAACTGTTTCCAGAATTATCAATTATTTTATAGAACCACTTATACACTCCATCAACAAGAGTAACAACGATTCCAACAGTAGAAGTTAATGTTCCTTGAGGATAACTTATTGTAGTCTGATTAACAAGACTAGTTTGATTCCAAATATTAAGAGTCGCATTTTTAATCCCAAGATTATCAGTTATATTTGCAGTGAAATTATAACTGAAATTACTTGAAATAGTATTGTTTTGGGGAACAACTAAAGTTGCATTAGGAAGAGTTGTATCTGAAATAAATGTGACACTACTCGAGTTTACATTGCCTGCTAAATCTTTTATATAAATTCTCCAATTATTTGTGCCTTCTAAACCAGAAATTCCTGTAATATTATTACAGTCAATTAATGAAGAATTAGTTATTCCATTATTAAGAGAGTACCAACAACCATAAACATTCGCTTCATTGTAACTATAATTAATTGTATAAACTATTGAATTATAATTTGTATTCGCAGGATAAGTTATTGAAATCTGAGGATATACCCGATCAACAATTAATGAGCGTGAAGTACCAAGAACAAGATTATTCGAATTGTTATCATAACATTCTACATTCCATGAATGAGTTCCTTCTCCAAGAGGTATGATTATAGAATAAACAGCCCCACTATTTGGAGAATTAATAGTTGTATTCTCTTCTCCATCCAGTATAAGCGTACAATTTGTCGCAGTACCATTATAATATACAAAAGAAAAATTAACGTTATTGTAGTTTAATATGCTTTGATCCACAGGGTTTAGAAGATTAACTGAAAATACAGGAAGATTTCCAAAGACTTGGAAATTAGTTATACTTGTAGAATTAATATTTCCAGCATTGTCTCTTATAAAAAATCTATAACCATAACTTCCTGTTGTTACGGTTTTTGTTACTGCAATTGAAGCAGAATTTCCAGAAATAGAAACTTCTGAATCATTAAGCCACGTTCCTGAAATATTTGATGAAAAGATATATCCCCCTAATAAATAATTATCATAAACATTAACAAGGAAACTTATCTGCTGATTATTATATACAGGGCTGCTGTCAGAAATGGAATTAAATGTAGGGGGATCATTATCGAATTTTACAAAAAATCTATCCGAGGTCCTCAAATTATTTGGCAGGGTATTATCCCGAATATATACAGGAACACTTTTTTGCCCTGTATTTGAGTTAACTAGGACAGAAATATTCCAAAATGACCATTGTGCAGTACTTTTATTCCCCGAAGAAAAAATCATGGTGGTATTTGTAGAACTATTTAATAAACTTAAGTCAACAACAGAATTATTTATTCCTGAACTTACTCCATCATCAGATGCATCTGAAGCATTAATTCCAAGGATTATATTCTGTCCGTTTCTAATATAATACTGACCTGCAGGGTAAATAACGGTCAAATCTTTTGAATAAGGAATACTTCTATCAATATAATAATGAACAGAGTCAGTTGCATTATTTCCTGAAGTATCATATGCAATTGCTCTAAAGTCATAACCTTCTGAAGCATTTGAAAACAATCTTGTCTGCCAAAGACAGCTATAAACTCCATTTGTGCCTGAATCAACAATGCTAACATTGCAAAGTGTGATGTAATTCATGCTTGAATTTTTATACTGGAATAAAACATTGCGAATTCCATTATTATCTGTTGAAAACTCTTGGATTGTAAGATTCCCGTTGACAAAACTATTATTTGCAGGATTTATTATTAATACACTTGGAGGATTAAAATCTCCCTTGGCAAGTGGCAAGTAATCAGTATTCTTATTTTTGATAGTATATCCAAGATCGCATATCCCATCTGAATTTGAATCAATGCAGATATCTGAAAAATCACTTGAAGTTGGATTTGTCCAATAGTTTCCACCCATATTTGTTCCATTGATTATGTTTACTAAAGAAATTTTTGTTATATTCCAATAATTTTCATCAGATGCATCAAGCCGTAAATTAAGAGAATTATTAAGGTAATTATTATAAATCCAGTTTGAGGAGGATTTCCCCTTGACAGCCATTCCATATTGTTTGCTTCCAGTTATTCTATTGCCTGAAAAATTTGTATTACTCGAAGTGTCAAGATAATATGCAATTGAATTGTTTGTAAAATTATTATTTATAGATGAAATATTATTACTGTTAAGGATATATAGTCCATACTCGGAATTATTATTAACTAAACTATTTGTGACTTTTCCTTTTTTTGAAGAATAAAAATAAATTCCATTATAAAAATTAGTGATAATACAATTTTGTATAGTTAGATTATCTTTTCCATTTATTTCTATCCCAATATCCCCGGGACTTCCATCACCAATTAGAATTGAATTATTGCAATCAACAACTATATTATTTGCAAGTATTCTTAGCATATCCTGAGTGGTATTATAATTTCCATAACATAATGTAATATTTTGAGCTACATTATAAAATCCAGAGCCTTGTGTAATTTTATTTTGATAAGTAGTTGGATCTGAAAGATTTATACAATTTGATGAAGAGGTATTTGAATTAGTTGAATTTAAGATTGTAACATTCCAAAAAGAGGTTATGTTACTGATAGTCAAATCTGTTGTTAAATTTGCATAAACAAAAAATGTATAAGTATTTGGACTTCCTGTTGAATTAACAAACCAGGTTATCACCTGTGACTGCCCCTGGTTTAAGGTAATATTATACGGATTTGTTGTATTTGTATAAAATGGAGTTGCACTAGAATTCATTGAAACAATTCCATCTTTAACAGATCCTGAGAAAGTTATTGTAACATAACCTGCGGATAAAATTGTATTTAGACTATTATTTTGACTTGTTCCATTGTTAAATGATCCCCCTGCTCCAGCAACTCCACTGCTGTCTGTTCCAGCTCCTCCCGAATATCCGCCTCCAGCACCACTTGCCCCCATATTACACCATTCTCCTCCGCTGCCTCCACCAAATCCTCCTGCTCCTCCACTACCACAACTCCCTCCTGCTCCTCCACTACCATTTGTAATAAAAGCATTTCCTCTTCCAGAAGATGCACTAACAGTTCCATTTCCATAAAATCCTCCTCCCCCAGAGGATCCACTTCCTGCCCCTCCTCCATTTCCATTTATTCCTCCTGTATAAACTCCCATTGAACCATTTAGTCCAGAAGTATTTAGAGATGCATTTTGTCCACTTCTCGGATTAGAATTTCCGCCGCCACCTCCACCTCCACCTGCTACAATTAAAGGAGTATTTTCTGATAATGCAACAAAACTTCCACCTCCACCTCCACCTGCACTATTTGCACTTGTTGTTCCTACCTGTCCCACAATAATTTTAAGTATTTGTCCAGCAGTTAAACTAAATGTTCCAACCATTCGTGCACCCCTTCCTCCCGGATAAGAGGTAGTAGAACCATTTCCTCCAGAAGCTCCAACTGTTTCAATTATATAAGTTCCAGTAAATGGAACTGTCCAATATTGTGTTCCATTAATAACAGTTACTCCTGTTGCAAGGATTGTACTTGAATAACTCAAATTGCAAACACTCTGATTTGGTCCAAACGGTCCCGTAGTATTGCAAGTTGTAAAATTATAAACCGTGGAGGTAGGATCAAGAGTTACATTTATCTGCCCGCAATTTCCAATTAAACAACTCACATTTACACTCACATTAAAAAATTGATTTTGACTTACATTAATATTATTTAATGGATAAATAATACTGAGTCCTATTCTTGGAATCATTTTTGAAAAATTAATTGTTACAGAATTTAAATTTCCAGAACTATCATTGCAATAAACAGTCCATAAATTATTTCCATCACTACTATTAACATTTGTAAAATTAATTCCAGCATTAAGTATCGAAGAATTCCAAAGTCCAGAAGAATTAGAATACCAACAACTGCCCCCGGAGTTATAATCATAATAAGTATAGTTAATTGAATTAACATTATAACTATAAGTAATATTTAATGGATAAGTTATATTAATTATTGGGGAGATAATATCTTTGATTGTTACATTAATTCTTGAAGTCTGATTTCCAATACTTGAATTTGTTGTAGCATTTGCATAAACGTAAAATTCAAATGGAATGTTTGGTGTTCCAGTTGCATTAACAAACCAGGTAATAATTCTTGATTCTCCATTATTTAAAGTCAAATTATACGGATTAGTTGTATTTGTATAAAATGGAGTTACACTTGAATTCATTGAAACTGTTCCTCCTTTGACTGATCCTGAAAAACTAATTAAAACATATGCGGCACCATAATTACCGGGCATAGAATTATTCTGATTTGTTCCATTATTAACTGATCCTCCTCCACCTCCTCCTGAATAAGGTTCACCTCCACCAAATCCTCCTGCTCCACCACCAAATCCTCCTCCTGCTCCTCCTGCATAAGCAACTGCACCACCTCCACCAAATCCTCCATCAGACGGATAATTTGTATAATTTATTCCACCAAATCCTCCAGAAATAAAAGATGTTCCCATCAAGGTATTTGCACCATTTCCATTGCCAACAGAACCATTTGTCAAAAGTCCAGCGCCTCCTCCTCCAGGCCAAGTTCCAGTACCGGTTGTTCCTCCGGATCCATTGCATCCAGGAGTACCACTTCCATCATTAGCTGTTGTTCCGCAAACAGTAAGAGAAGCATTTTTTCCATTTTGCAAACTTCTTCCTCCAACTCCACCGCCTCCGCCTGCAATAACTAAAGGATCATTATTTGACCTGACAACAAAAGTTCCTCCGCCACCGCCTCCGCCCCCATCACTCGTTTTATTTCCACCATCCTGTCCAACAAGGATTTTAATAACTTCTCCTTTTTGTAAAACAAAGTCTCCAGATAATACTGCTCCTCTTCCAGGACTTTTATCTAAATTCTGAAAAGTATTATTTCCTCCATTAGCACCACGAACCTCTATTCTATAGGTTCCTGTTGCAGGAACAGTCCAGTTCTGAATTCCATTATTAACAAAAACTTGTCCTTCAAGAGAAGTTCCAAGATAAATAGAATTACATTGAGATTGATTCGGCCCAAGTCTACCGGTTTTTCCGCAAGTTGTGAAATTATAAAGAGTCAAAGAAGTTGGATCAAGTGTAACATTTACTTGCCCGCAATTTGAATTGAAGCAACTTATATTAATACCAAAATTAAAAAAATTATTCTGGGTTACATTGATATTTGTTGTCGGAGAAACTAAATCTAAATTAATCTGAGGGGTATTTTCATTAATTGTAATAGTTCTTTGTTCAGTCAGGTTAAAATTTCCACTATTATCTTTTGCAAAAGCCTGATAAGTATAAGTCCCGTCAGAAAGTCCAGTAGTTGCATTTTGTGACTGATTTACATAAAGATACCATTGTGTAAAGTTAAACTTGTTTAGGTTAGAAACATACTGTTCATAGATTTCAGCAGCAGACAGGCTTCTGTTCCAAACTCTTACTTCGTCAATAGAACCATTAAAATAATCCGAGCAACAACCACCTAAATTGTTGTTTCTCGCACCAACAGTCATACTTTCATTAGGATAAAATTTAAAGGCAGATTCACTTGTTTGATTCATTAATATTCCATTTAGATAAATTTTTACAACACTGGCATTTCCCACAATAGTTCCATAATACCACTGATTTGCTAAAACAGTCCCGACTCCACTGCATGGGCCATCATTTGTAGCACAAAGACCATTACTTGTTACATAAATATATCCTTCATATCCAGAGTTATGTCTGTCTTTACCTAAAATTGCATTCCAATTACCTTCGATTAGTTTAGGATAAAACCAGAAAGATATTGTTTTTGTCTGATTTCCATCCCCAAAATCAATCGAATTGTCACTGCTTAGATTAATATAACTTACACTTGAACGATTAAACCAATATGCTCCTCCATATTTTCCAGATGAGTTCCACTTTGCACCATAAACAGTTCCATTATTTCCATATTTACTTACATCAACAACATAAGTTGAATTTTCTCCAAGTGAAGTTAAATTATCAAAATTCACCATCAAAACCAATGAACCATCATAAATCGTATAATTTGTCGAGTTCCAATTATAAGTAATATTGGCAGGATTCTGTTCAGATATTGTAAAATTTAGCTGGATAGAATTGTTTGAAGAAATTGTTCCATTTGCAGGGGTTGGTGATGTAAAATTGATTTGAGGAGGAATCATGTCAAGGCCTGAGTTAATAATTATAGTTCTTTTCTCAGTTGAGTTAGAATTTCCAGAGTTATCAGTTGCAGATGCCTGATAAGTATAAGTCCCGTCAGAAAGTCCAGTAGTTGCATTTTGTGACTGATTTACATAAAGATACCATTGTGTTGAGTTGAATTTTTGAAGACTAGAAACATATTCTTGATAGATTTCAGAGGCAGTTAAGCTTCGATTCCAGATTCTTACCTCATCCATATTCCCAATAAAGTTAAGTGCATATCCACTTGTAGAAGGATTTCTGCCAACCATAGTGTTATGTGCGACACTAAATGAGCTCGTAGGATCAGAACCATAACTGTATATTGCCTTTCCATCTACATACATTATTATATTATGTCCAAAATCTCTGACCCCAACAACATGATGCCATTGTCCATCATCAACTTCAGTAGCAGAATTAAATCCTGTACTCTGTACATACATTCTTAGATTGCCTGTTGTGTAAAGTTCTAGAACATAAGCCGGAGTTCCATCATAATTTCCAACTAGAGTCTGCCTTGTATTTGTATTTGAAGTTTTGATCCATGCTTCAATTGTATAACTACCCAGTCCGAGATTGTTTAAATCTGCAGGCTGCATAAGATCAATATAATTACTTCCATTTAGTTGGATTGATCCGCCGTATTTTCCAGAAGAATTCCAGATTGAACCATTAACTATAGTTCCATTATTTCCATATTTTGAAACATCAACAGCATATGTTGAATTTTCACCAAGTGAACTCAAATTTTGAAAATTAAACATTAACAACAACGAATTATTATAAATTGTAAAATTAGTGGAGTTCCAGTTATAAATAACCGAATTAAGATTCTGTTCAGATATTGTAGCATTTAGCTGGACAAGAGTGTTTGAAGTAGTTGTTCCGTTTTCAGGGGTTGGTGATGTAAAATTGATTTGGGGCAATATAGTATCAACAGTTATGTATCTTAACTCGGTATTGTTCAGACTTCCACTTGTATTAGTTGTAAACATCCGATAAGCATAAGTCCCGTCAGAAAGTCCGGTCGTAGAGTTTTTGCTTTGATTTACATAAAAACGCCACCCAGTTTGATTCAACTTCATTAGATTAGAGACGTATTCCTGATAAATTTCAGAAGAGGTTAAATTTCTATTCCAAATTTTTATTTCATCCATTGATCCATTTACATTACTTCCACCCCAGGGATTTGTTCCAACAACAAAATAATCATTATAAGCACTGTAACCTGCAAAGGCTCCAAGACTTGCAGGAGAACTAGGGACACTATTGATATAAATAGTTATATAATAACCATCTGAGACAAATGCAACATGATTCCAACGATTTGTTGTAACTGATGATGTAGATGTTGTAGAATACCAATTACCTATGCTTCCCTGTCTCATTGAAAGAGTAAAAGTTCCATCTGCATTTTTATTTATATCCATCCCATATTTTCCAGATGTTTCAGCATGCTGACCGATTCCCATAACATTCATAGCACTAGAAGAAAATGGATAAATCCAGAATTCAATTGTATATCTTTGATTTGCAGCAAAATTAAGTCCTGCTGTTTGAGTATTAAATAAATCGTTAACTCCATCAAAAGTATAAGCAGATCCATATTTTCCAGAAGAATTAAAAGCAGGGCAGGCAGTACAAGTAACATTTCTAGAATTTAAGCCAACATCTTTTGCAAGAGTGCTGGTCTCTCCAAGCGAGCTTAAATTCTCAAAATTATACATTAAGAGTAATGAGCTATTATAAATTGTAAAATTAGTGGAGTTCCAGTTATAAACAACAGTTCCAAGATTCGATTCAACAATTGAGATATTTATTTCAACCGAATTATTACCTGTAAAAATTCCAGTTGAAGGAGTAGGAGAGGTAAAATTAACCTGAGGTATTGCATAAATAAGAATAATGCTTAATATCACAAAAGCAAGTATCAAGAAGGGGATTAGTTTACTTTTCATTTTTATATTCAGTTTTTTATTTTAAGTTCCTTTTTTAGTTTAAGAGTTTCTTCAGCATCCTTAATTTTCCAAAGTGCATTATTGTAAAAATTAGAAACCGCGGGTTGTGAAATTTTGAGTTTTTTAGCTATCTCCAGCTGAGAAAATCCGTCTTTTTTCAGTTTAATAACTTCTATTTCTTTTTCAGTAAGCATATAAGTTAAATAAGTTATATAATTTTTATAAGTTTAATTGGTTATATAACTATTTAAAGCTTTCTTGCACCAAAGGGTATATTTTTATACAATAGAATACTCTTTTAATTTATGAAAAAAGAGGAGATAAATTCAAAACTAATATATTATCTGTCTTTAATAGGATTCTTTGCGATATTTTCTACAACAATTTCAAAAAGTCCTGTTCTTCCGCTTTATACCAAGGCGCTAGGTGGAACAGATTTTGTTATAGGACTTGTCTCAGCATTCTCTCCACTTGCAGGAATCTTATTTAGTTTCCCAATAGGCCTGATGTCCGATAAAATAGGAAGAAAAAAACTATTAATTGTTTCAGGAATAATATTTCTCATTTCCCCCTTACTCTACCTGTCGGTTAGTTCTCCAGGTTGGTTAATTCCAATAAGATTTTTTCATGGAGTTGCAACAGCAATACTAGGGCCGGTAACTGCTGCAATGATAGTTGGAACCTATTCAAAAAACAAAGGAGAAAAACTTGGGATTTATTCTTCATCAACACTAATCGGAAGAACTCTTGCTCCACTTTTAGGAGGATTTATAATTTCTTATTTTGCAAACCCCGGTATCTCAATAATCAGTTACAAATATGTTTACATTGCAGCATTTATCCTGTCTCTACCAGTGTTTTTCCTAGTCCTGTTTTTAAAAGAAGACAAAAAAAATAAATCAAAAGTTCAGTTGAAAGATTTTTACATAGATTTAAAATACTTTATTTCAAACAAAAAATTATTTTCAACTTCCCTAGTAGAAATGGCAACTTATTTTTCTTATGGTGCTTTTGAAACTTATCTACCCGTATATCTATCCCAAAATGGAGTTCCAGCTTATAAAATAGGACTTATTTTTTCAATACAAATTTTGTCAATTGCAGGATCAAAGCCTCTATTTGGAAAGCTTGCAGATAGAATAGATAAAAGAATACAAATTATTTTTGGAATATTAACTCTTGGAATAGCAATAGGTATAATTGGATTTTTTTCCACAATCACTAGTGCAATTATTATTGGAATAATTTTTGGTCTGGGTTTATCTTTTTCAACGATTGCAACAAGTACATATATAGCAGAAATAACTGATAAAGATAAATTAGGAGCTTCGCTTGGAGGACTTAGTTCAATAATGGATATAGGTCAGGGAGTTGGCCCATTTATTACTGGAATAATAATAACTTACTTTTCATTTAAACAAGGATTTTTAATATCATTGATTGTAGCAATAATATCTGGAGTTATATTCTCAATTTATAATTGGAAAAAAGAATAATCTAAAATTACTCTGCTTTTTTTTCTTCATTAATAAGTTTATCAGTCTCAGAAACATTTGAACTTTTAGAAGGTTCTGGTTCAGGATTAATTATTCCTTCATCTTTTTTAGCCTTTTCAATAATTTCTGCTGCTTTTTTTTCTGCTTCTGCGAGATCCTTTCCAAGATAAGCAACATACTTGCTCTTAACCTTACTTCCCTCTCTAACACTTTTTCTTAGATAATAATAATCCTTGCCACTAATTTTTTGTTTTACAATAAACATTTTATAATAGTTTAGTAACTACAAAATACTATATAAATATTTGTAAATAAAATTATTCCATATACCAAGAACAAGAATCCGCAATCCTTTTCAGATAAATATCTCTTGGCACATGTTCTTCGCATAATTTTCTAAAATCCTTGTTTATCTCTTCAAGATTACGATTCTTAAATAATGTACAATTCAGCATATTACTAACCTCAACAAAACAATCAGGATTTTTAAGTGCCTCACGTCCAATCATAATTCCCTTTATGTTTTTTCTTTTTGGAATATTTTTTACAATATTATTATAGTCGCGATAACAATTTATTCCTCCATTAATTACAATTGGAATATTAAAATCAAGAATTTCTTTCAATGGTGAATAATCATAAGGAGAGTCTGATCTTTCTTTTGCATGCCTAAAGTGAACAACAACTTCTGTAAAATTAGGATCTTTTATTTTTTCAAGTTCTTCAAGAAGTTTAAAAATTCTACCCTCTTTTATCTCAAGAGGATTAAGACCAAGTCTTGTCTTTAGACTAACCTTAAATTTATCTTGCTTTAAAAGTTCACTAACTAAATTATATACCTTAAGAGGTCTTTTTACAAGCGCAGATCCCTGCCCAATACCAGTAATCATTGGAGACGGACAACTACAGTTGAGTTGAATGCCATAACAATTGTCCTTTTCAGGTTCTTCAGAAAGTTTTTCATTTATTCTCTCCAAAAATTTCTTGCATTCATTTTCTCTAGAAGTTAAAACCTGTAACCACTGTCTTTGAGAAGAAATCGGATACATATCAACTTCTTTCCAAGCTTTATGCCTTTCAATAAGATAACCCATAGAAATCATACCAGTATAAGAGTCACTGACTCCTTGCATAAGAGAGCGAAATGCCCAACAGGTTATATTTTCCATTGATGCCAGATGTATTTCCATAATCTTATGAGGAACGTCTAATTTAAAAACTATAACAATCACCTTTGCTTTCGAAAAAACTAATAAAACACACAAAAATCAGGAAAATTTTGCATAAAAAATTGGGGAATCATATAATCATTGGGCCTTGGTTTAAATCTAATATTTGAAAATCCTTTTTCCTTCCAAAACTCCAAATTTGCTCCCAAATATACTTCGGAATTTTTTTCTAAAAGAAATTGCCTTATCTTTGGTCCATCAATAACCTCTGCCTGAATATATCCTTCTTTAGAATCATTAAGTGTAAAGCAAAAACCAGGCTCATCAGAATGCAGCCTAGGATTATAGGCGATATGATTTATATCCCATCCATATCCGATATTTTGAAACAAACTGTTAATTCCGTTATCAAGATAGACTGGTTTATTTTGGCATTTGCAATCATAATATTTATCCCCTTTAGGCGATTTAGCTTCGCATTTATTATCACGGCATTTATCGATTAAATCAAATAATTCTTTGGCAAGAATCTTTTCTCCAATTTTCATAATAATGTCAAAATAAGAGGCTTTATAAGAATTTATACATTGATAAGAAATATCTTCTTTCGCCATAGTCTAAAAATTCTCAAATTTACTTTGGAATTTTTAGCAAACATAATCTCAAAAATTGATAAATCAATTTTTGATAAAAAGCACGGGGTGAGAATCGAACTCACGAAAATTCGCTCTGCAGGCGAACGCAGTACCATTGTGCCACCCGTGCACTAATAAACTTAAAAATAAGGACTTTTTAAAGTTAGTTATCAGAAAATTAAATAAACAAATTTAAATACGCCCGGAGTAGGATTTGAACCTACGACCTACTGCTTAGAAGGCAGTCGCTCTATCCAGGCTGAGCTATCCAGGCATATCATTAAGATATATAAAACCTAAAAAAAGTCCATATAAAAAACTTCCTCTTTTGATTTTTGGAGTTTTTATCCTAAGGATTTCAAAAAACATTATTGTCTTCGCTTTTCTTCTTGTCTCTTGCCCCATAACCCTTGATTATAAAAAATATGCCAATTAGGATTATAAGTAAAAAAATTGCATATCCAATTAATTTATTTCCAGGCTGGTCAAAAACAGCATTTCCAGTTATAGGAGCGGATTTTAGAATAATAGATTGTTTTGAATAGTTGTCAAAATCCGGAGAAATTGCAAGATAAATATAGTACATCCCTTCAAGATTTTCAGGAAGTGAAACTAACACATTTCGGTTAATAAGCCCATTCTTATTTATTAAAAAAACATCACTCTTATTTTTGATTTCATTTCCATTACTATCACTAATCCAGATCTTAACTTCTGCATATTCTCCGATAAAATCAGTATTGTCAAATGAATAGCTAATATTTAGTCCAAATTTTTCCTGACTTACCTCACTTACTTTAATTGTCCTAAGGCCTTTTGCAATATTTACACTAAGTTCCTGAGAATAGCTTTTTTCATCGCATCTTAACTCCAGTTCTCCAACATATTCTTTTTCAGAAGTCCCATCAGGAACATTTAAATTAAAATCAAAATCAACACTTTCTCCAGGAGCAATTCCCAAGTCATCACTTGAGTAAATCCATTGAGCAATCTCTCCTTTTGCAACAAGTCTGCAGTTATTCAAAAAAAGATCCTCATAATTTTTTACACTAATTGAAATTGTTTTTTTGTCTCCACCATATGCAATTATTTTTCCTATCTGTTGCATATCAACACCAGTTATATTTTTTTCAGCAGAAATATTAGTATTTGATCCCTGGAAAATAACATACCCTACAGGAAGTCCTTTTAAAATAGCCAAATAGCCAAATAATCCTACAACAATCATTATCATTCCAATATAACCCAAAAGACTATTCTTGATTTTCATTCCTCTTTTACTCCTTTAACTAGAAATTTCCAGTACTTTTAAAGCTTATCAAAGTTCATTATCTATTTTTTTATAATTCTCCTTTAATTAATAGTATTAATCAATTTTTAAGTAAATTCATTCTTAGTAAAAATCGCAAATATATCTTGAAAAGCTAATTTTTCATAATATATTTAAACCACTATAATCTAGTATGCATATAAAAATGAAAATACCTATAAAATTTTTAGGAACAAGCAGTGCAATCCCTACCGAAAGTAGAAATCACATATCAATTCTTCTTAGCTATAAATCTGAAAACATTTTGATTGATTGCGGAGAAGGAACTCAAAGGCAGTTTAGAAAGGCAAAATTAAATCCAGGACAAATAACAAGGCTCCTAATAACCCACTTTCATGGAGATCATGTATTTGGAATTCCAGGATTATTTCATACCCTTGCACTAAACAATTACTCAAAAACTCTTTATATTTATGGTCCAAAAGGAACTAAAAAGTTTATTGACACTGTATTTAAAACTTTTATTAAAAATAAGAAAATAAAATATGAAGTTAAAGAGGTATTAGGAAAATTTTTTGAAACAGCAGACTTTAAGTTAACTGCTCTTCCGCTAGATCATGACACTCCCTGCAATGGCTATTTGTTTGAAGAAAAAGATAAATTAAGAATAAATAGAGAAAAGTTAAAAAAATTAAATATTCCTGAAAAATTTCCAGAACTCGCAAAATTAACCAAGGGACAAAACATAAAAATCAAAGGTAAAAAAATAGACTATAAAACTTTAACTTACAAACAAAAAGGAAAGAAGATTTCAATCATTCTTGATACAAAGATATGCAATAATGCAAAAAAACTTACAAAAGATTCTGATCTTGCAATAATTGAAGCGACATTTCTCGAGTCATCTGAAAAAGGAAAAGAACTTGCAGCAGAGTATAAACATTTAACAGCAAGGCAAGCAGCACAAATTGCAAAACAAGGAAATGTAAAACAGCTGGCACTTACTCATTTTTCACAAAGATATGAAAAAAAAGAAAATCTTATCTTAGAAGAGGCGAAAAAAGTTTTCAAAAATACAATACTTACAAATGATTTTGATACATTAGAAATTTAAGCAGCAGATTCAAGCATTATTTTTTTAGACTCAGGTCCTGCAAGGCTCATTAAATGATCATACAATCTTTCCATATCTTGAGAAGATATAGGATCTTTTAATAAAAATTCTTTATAAGGTTGGCTTAAAACCCTGATATCATAAGCATTTCCTCTTGAGTTCAATTCCAGCCTGACAGCAAAAAAATATTTTGCTTTTTCCTCTGGAAATATACTTTCAAACTCTGCACATGCGCGTTCATACTCCAACACTTCTTTTCTTGTTCTAACTTCTTCTTCAAAATTTTTTTTAGAAAAGGATTTTTCAGGCATTACAAATTTCATATATTTGCCTATATCCTTATGCATTATATGAATTTGTTCAGGGCTAAATCCTAGTGCTCTGCCTAAAGAATATCTTTGATAAGATGAAATATTTTCTTCTGCAAACTGCATTTCTAATTTTCTTTTAGCAAGTCCTGCAATTGAACCAGGTTTCTCAGTCATAGGAATTGGATAAGTTCCATTTATGATCCTGCTATATTGCAAAAAAGCAGGAGAAGCTCCGGAATAAAGAACTGGAAAAGGCTCTTTAAAAGTTAATTTATCTTTTAATGACCTGATTCTTTCCCTGAACAAGATTTTTTCTTTTGAAGCCATAATAACATTAATTTGATTTAGTTTAAAAATATTTATGAAACAACTAAGTTAATTTTTGCTTTTTTAGAAAAAATGACTTGAAGACTTAACAGAACAATTAATAATTCTTCTAAAAAGTCTTGCCAATAATTATTAGGTTTAGCTATTAAAAGATTATAAGTTATTTATTTTTAAATATTGTTGAAATATAAAACTTAATTCTTCGCCCAACTAAATACAAACATTCTAAAGAACTTTTCGACCGTGCTATAATCAAAATAGGTCAAAGCTCAATTCTTATTTATTAGCCATACTTGCAGGCGAGATAAAGATTATTGTGTCGCCTCTTAAAAAAGTCAACCCAACGCTCCTTTTACTGTCATTCTCAACTATCTCTTTAGCATTGTCAAGCACAATATTAATGTGTATGTCAAATGCTAACAGAGTTCCGACCATCTGCCTGTTATTTTTCAGTTGAACTAACACTTCTTTTCCTTTTGCATTGTTCAACACGTCTAGTGGCCTCTCAATTCCGTTAACCATAACAAAAAATCAATTAAGAGGTATTTAAATCTTTCTAAAAAAGTTTAAAAAACAAGAAAACTCCGATAACAATTACAAAGGTTCAAATCAAAATCTTACAAGAATTAAAAATTCAGTATCGAAAATTTTGAAACATTCAAAATAGAAACCTTTAAATAACAATTTTCTCTTGAAATTCTCATGGCATACGGAAGAAAAATAACTGGAGGAAAATACAAAAAGTTTTCAAAAAAGAAAAAGTATTCTCTTTCAGGAATACCAAGAAAAGCAAAACTAGGAAAAACAAAAACAAAAATACTAAGAGGTATGGGCGGAAATACTAGAACAGTTCTTCTTGCTTGCGACTCTGTAAATGTAATTGATCCAAAAACAAAAAAAACAAAAAAAGTCAAAATAAAAAACGTTTTGGAAACACCAGCAGATAAGTTCCTTGCAAGACAAAATATTCTAGTTAAAGGCGCTTTAATTGAAACAGACCTTGGAAAGGCAAAAATAACTAACAGACCAAGCCAAGAAGGTCAAGTCAATGCTATTCTCTTAAAAGAATAATTCTTCTCCTCGATAATAGAAAGCTTTATATACTAGAAATGACCCTTTTTATTTATAAACTTTACTAAACGTTTATAAAAGGTTATACGAAATTAATATGAGTACAAGCGTCAAACGATGTCCTGAATGTGGTGGAATAAATCTTAATTGGGATGAACAAAGAGGAGAAGTTTACTGTAACGACTGCGGAACAGTTGTTGAAGAAAAAATGGTAGATTCTTCCCAGGAGTTACAAGGAAGTTTTGAATCAGGAGATAAAAAAGGACGTGGTGGAGCACCATTATCAATGCAAAAATTTGATAAAGGACTTACAACAAATGTTGGAGAGATTTCTGATATCTATAAACTCGACGCAGGTTCAACTAGAAAATTCTTAAGACTTAAAAAATGGCAAGAAAGAGTTTCAACTTCTATTGAAAGAAATTTAAGGCTTGCAATGACTGAATTAAGACGTGTTGCATCATTCTTAAATCTTCCAGAAGTTGTAAAAGATGAAGCTTCACGAATATACCAGTTTGTATTGCAAAGAGGACTTGTTCGTGGAAGATCAATGGAGTCAGTAATCGCAGCCTGTATCTACGCAGCATGTCGTTCCTATGATATCCCAAGAACACTTGATGAAATTTCAGCTGCATCTGATGTTGAAAGAAAAGAAATAGGAAGAACCTACAGATTCATAATAAGAAAGCTAGGAATAAAAGTTACTCCTTCAAGTCCAAAGGATTACATTCATAGATTTGCATCAGTACTAAAACTTTCACCTAAAACACAAAACGAAGCATTAAAAATACTTAAAAAAGCAGAAGGAAGTGAACTTACAAGTGGAAGAGGTCCTGCAGGAATTGCAGCAGCAGGATTGTATGTTGCAGCTTTACTCAACAATGAAAAAAAGACTCAAAGAGAAGTTGCAGATGTTGCAGGAATTACAGAAGTAACTATTCGAAACAGATATAAAGAACTTCTCGAAAAGTTAGAGCTTGAAGAAAAATTAAAGATCAAAGAAGCAGAGACAAAAGCTGCGAAAAAGAAAGAAAAAGAAGAATAATTTTTAGATTCAAAATGATAACAATTCAGTTTAAATTAGGGATTGCTATGATTATTTTCGGAATTATATTAGTCATTATAAGAAAACCTTATTCAAAATTTATTGCCAAATGTAGAACCAATTTCAGTATAGGAGGGTGGATAGCAAAAAAAGGAAAATACAATAAGGAATTTTACGATTATGATAGAAAATGGAGGTATGCCACTATTTTTTGGTTGGGAATTTTAGGAATTATTGCAGGCATAATTATGATAATAATGAGTTTACTAAATCTACGAATTTTAGGATTATGAAAATAATCTCGAAAACAACAAATTAATTAATTCTAAAAATTAGTTACCTTTTTAACCCCCAAATTTCTAGTTTAATTACTGCGGGGATGCCGGAGCGGTCAAACGGGCATGGCTTAGGACCATGTGCTTAGTGCTACATAGGTTCAAATCCTATTCCCCGCATTTAATATTAAGTATTCCAAACATTAAGATTAATCTAAACAAATTATCAAAGAATTTTATTTCCTTCGTCTGTCACTTAGATGCATTTTATGCTCAATCTCAGTGTTAAGTTTTTCAATTATCTTACGAATTCCCTTAACTAAATCTCGCTCAGTTACATTTGCCTCAAAAAATTGTTTTGAAGATTTTGCTTTTTCAAAACAAAAAAGCCTTGCAGATATCTCAAACTCATTTGTCTTTACTTTGCCATATTTTTTAATATTAATTTCAAGACTAGTTTCTTCCCCAATTTTTCTTTCCAACTTCTCACAGTCCTTGTTTATAAGATTCTCTACCTCTTCGGTTTTATCTTTCTCATCAAGACCTATTATTTTTATATTCATTTTATCCTTTTTATAAGTAAATAATCATTGTAATTTATAAGCTTTGGCTTTTTCAATTATCATCAAATCCAAGCGAGAGCTTTCCATACTCCAAAGAGCGTGGTTAGATTTTTAGCCTGTATCTATTTTAAACTATTTTCCCAGTAAGTGCAATCAATTTTGTCGTTTACAGTATTAAATGCCCTTGATTTTGTCTCGCCGTATATAACTAAACCTGCACTGAAGAAATATCCACCCTCAGAGTTCTGCATAACTCGTGTTACAAATAACTTCAAACCATCATTGCAGGATTTTCCATCAAGGCTTTTCATAAATGCCTGATTTTTAGCACTTAAATCAGTTCCAGCATCCAATACTAATTTCCAGTCGGGAGAGGTTAGACTTTTTTGAGATGAAAAATACCACTTTCCATCGTTTTTATCAAAAGTATAAAATAAATTTGATCCAGATGTACCGTCCTGAAACTCAAAAACAAGAGGTCTTGAGTTTAAATTAGCAGTATTAGAAGTAGTATCAGTTACAGTTGAAGTTGAACCAGTAAACTCAAAACTTTCACTATCAGAAACACTGCTATAATCAGAACTTACAGGAATAGGAGGAACTCCTGTTGAAACATTTGAATTAGAAGATACATCAAGACGAGGCAAAAGACTCTCTGCAACTTTCCGATAAAGATTTGCCATTAAATACAATGCTCTTGCCCGATACACATTATTACTTGCAACCTTTGACAATTTATCAAGATCAGTAACAATAGCACTTGTCTTGCTTTGAATAGTTTCTCTTGTATCTGCCTTTGAAATTGATAAGGAGTTAATAGCACTCTCTGCACTGTTTGAAACAGTCATACTCATTTCATCAGTCCAGAAATTAGCTTCACCCAAAATACTTAAGTCAACATTTTGTAAAACAGAATTTTTTATATCTGAATTTTTAATTACATTCTTAACTGAATTTGTATCAAGCCAGCATTTTATTGTAGGATCATCACAATAACCAACTTGCTTCCATCGATCATATGAAGAGTTTGTATTATCAACCTGTCCATTTGTAAGAACTTTTTTTCCAGGATTTTCACTTGAACAAACCCTTATTATTCCCTGATTATATATTTGAGGATTGTTTGCCTGCTCAGCAGAAACCTGTGCATTCAGATTAAATACACTATTTGTAATTCCAGGTGTTCCTGCAACGCACTCGCTTTCTGCAGTTATTCCGGTCTTTAATTGATCTTGCGCATAAGTGTCAGACATGCTATTTAATGCATAAGAAGTTGTTACCTTTCCAAAACCGCATTCATCTTTTCCATTTACATTTATGCATAACTGCTTATATCCTGAAGGTGCAATAAAGTCTTTTGCCTCATCAGCTGAAGCTCCAATTGCAATATAACCATTTGAAACAAGATAAGTTTGACCTGAAACCTGGTTCATATCGGGAATATCTTTAAGGTAAACATTATAATTTGCTCCATAATCATTTCCAGCATAAATATGATAATATACTTTGTAATGGGATGTTGGAGGAATAGTTGCAGTAGTCATAACATCTTCGCTAAACCAGGCAGTATATTGCGGAGGACTGTCAGGTTCTATTAATCTGTTTAATGCCTGTGATGCAGCCTCAGCAAAACCTGCAGAGCTATTCTGGGTAAATAATCTGCAATAGTCAGTGCCTGCAGAATCAAGCGAACGCATATTAAATGCCTGCATGGAATTACTTGCATACTGATTATTAAAATAACTAATAGCACCATTCATATTATCCCATGCGCCCTGAACAGTTGTATATTCTCCACCGCCTCTTACTCCCTGCCCATACATAGATTGAAGCATGTTAGGAATTATCTGATTTAAAAAAGGAATAGTCTGTTTCCAGAAAAATTCACAAATATAAACACTTTTTATTTCATCACAAATTCCAATATTTCTTCCTGTTTTTAGACTCTCATCCAAACAATCTGCAGTAGAATTTAAAATGCTTATATAACTCTCAAGCCCTGCATGAACTCCTGTAAGGCATATTGGAATAGCAACTCCTTCCCTCATATTAGGAAGACAAAGTGTTAAGCTTCCAATAATTCCAGATTGAAGTACATTATCCACCTTATATTTTCCTCCAAGATCACATCTTGATGCAGGACAAATAACAGGATCACAAACATTGAATAAAACATTACAATCAGTAGGACTCATAAAATCAGTACATCTTCCTTCTGATCCTCCAAATGACTTTCCAGAACCAAAAGATCTTCCATTAACATTAACTTTAGTCTTTCCATATTGTTTTGCAGCATCAATTATTGCTTGCTGTGCTTTTACAACTAGATTTCTTGCATCAGAAGAACTCATTCCAGGAAAGTTTATTTCAGCACCAGTCATAGTATTGTAATATCTGCAAATATCATCTCCGCTTTTCTTGAATTCAATAAGCCCATTTGGACCTACATTACAAACATAAAAATTAACAGCTCTTCCAGATTCATCATAAGGAACTCCAAACCCTCCGATAATATAAGTTAATTCAACATACCATCCACCTTCAACATCAAATGGAACCTCTGAAGGAAGCCCCTTAAAAGGAGCTGTCTCAAAATATTTTACAAGCTGCCCCTCTGAATTTGAAATAGTATTGTGATAAGTTTGTGAATTAGTTTCTTTTATTCTATCAAGTCCAGCAAGACTCATATAATTTCTAACAGATTCAAGTGATTTCCCAGTTACAGGCTTTCCATCAACAGTATAAATTTTTCCATTATTTTTTGTAGTATAGGTTCCACCTTTTTCAGAATTTACAACCTCAACTAAAACTTCTTTTCCGGCAACTTCACTATCAGCTTCAAAAGTCTTTGTACCAAAAATCTTTTTACTTGGAATATAAACTCTTACTACGCTTGAACCAGCATTGAAATTTTTGTAAAGATCATTGCTAGAATCCCCCTTTCCAATTTTCTTGACATCACCTAAGACAAAATTATCTCCTGCAGGATTAAGGGTGGAAATTCCAAGGCCATATTGTTTTGTATTTTGTTCAGTCTGAGTCTGCACCTTTTTCAAATCATTGTAATTTTTTGCAGAAAGAATTGTTTGTCCAAGTTCTTTATCTGCAACACTAGTAAGAACCGAGCTTCCACCTGCATTTTTCATGTTATAATAAGTCATTATATCTCTTCTCTGTTCCTGAGTCATTCCATCCCATGAACAAAGTCCATCTTGTCCATTAATTGAAATTGAAGTTTTTTCCTTATCAGGAAGAGATACACTGCCTTTTGCATCCTTGCAAAAACTATCGAATTTCTTTTTGAATTCTTCTTCAACTTTTTTTGAATCAACTTGACCTTGGAGGTCTAAAATACTTCCAGACTTTACTCCAACCTGTTTTTCAATATCCTGTATTATTTTATTTGTACTCTTTATATTATCTGAATAAATCTTAACATCTTTATCAATATCAGAACTTTTATCCAAAAGACACTGCTGCAAACTTTGGTATTTGTTTTCACTTACAAGTTTTTCGCAAACTTCATTCCATCCTCCAGCACTGGTCATGATAGTGGTTCTTCCCATTGCACCGCCTTCTGCACCCTCCAAAAGATTATTAATAGTAAGTGCAGATGAAGCAGCAAAACAAGCAGCTTTCATTGCTGAAACAACAGTCCCTAATTTTTGATTAATGCTTGTCCACTGTTCTATACTGGCTCTTAAAGCATCAATCATTGCTTTTGTCTGATCAGGAGTTAATTGAATTGATCTTTTTTCAATTTGAATTTTAAAATCAAAATTAGATTCTGCGCGAGGTCCAAAATCTTTAGGAAGTATTTCTACTTTTGCCTGTTTGTTTAAATTTATACGAACAATTTTAACATTAGTTCCTTCAAACATTGTCTGGCCATTCATATCCAGTCTTTCTGTTTTTGAAACAGGAGAAGATGGAGCTCCTGAAGAATTTGTGCCTGTCCTGTCATATTTTAAAACCACATAATTTTCTTCTATTCCCTTAACCTGAATTGTCTTTGTTCCACGATCATCTTTTATTGTTTTTATGTCTTCAAGACCCATTGTTTCTTCTTTACCATCAATTAA
The DNA here is from genome assembly GCA_902385625.1 of uncultured archaeon. Lineage (GTDB taxonomy): Archaea > Nanobdellota > Nanobdellia > Pacearchaeales > GW2011-AR1 > ARS1285. The sequence goes on from CABMGE010000014.1 coordinate 43,670, forward strand.
AAGTAAAGTACTAAGGTCTGTTCTTGAAGGCTTTTTTAAATTAAGTAATTCAATATAATAAGGTTCATTATTAATTACAATATTTGTTTTTGAATTAGTCAAATCATACTTCATGACCATATCCCTCTCACTCATTATTGATTTTGCAATTCCAGAATCAGGATATTTTTGTACAAGTTTATCATAAAATTCAGTTGATTTTGCATTCATTCCAAATGCTTTTGACATTTTGGCAGCCTCATATAAACCAACAGCTGCATAAGGGTCTTCAGTTGAAATTCTTCTTTCATTTGGATAGAAATCAACAAGGTCCTGATAAGTATTTGCAGCCTTGTCATAATATTCCTTGGCAAGAGTTTCAGAACCAGTTATGTCTTCAGAAATCCAATCTTTGTCTTTTGCAAAATAGGCCTCATCAAGAGAAATTCCAAAAGCCTGTTTTTTCTCAGCAACTACCTGAACTTCAAGATTTTTATCAACAAGAGAATATAATTGTGAATTTAATTTTTTCCTGTACTGATCTTGAACTGCTTTTTTTATTAAACTGTCAAGATCATTTATTGTTTTTCCACCTGTTCTTGCAATTTTATCAATCGTATCATAAACTTGCTTATCTGCAAATTCAATTTGTGTTGAAGAAAAATCATCCCTTATTAAAACAGCATATTTCCGATTATTGGAATCCTGTCCAAGATAAGCGAGATAAATATTTTTGTCTGGAGAAATCTTATCTCCAAGAGCAAAATCTTTTAGATTCTCATTAATATTAAAACTAGCTTTTCCAGGATTAAGGCTCAGGTCAATTCTCCCATTTTTTGCAGGACAACTTAAACTTACCTTTCCTCCACCATTAGAAGTTTGCAGATCAATAACTCTGCACTGATTATTTATTATTCTGTCTCCTTTTGAAACCCAAATTTGTTCATCATTTACCTGAAGTAATGCACTATCTACAGGAGCACCTATTCTATCAAGCCTGATATTCATTCCAGCAGCACAATAAAATCCATTTAGATAAATATCTTTTGAAGTCTCTCCTTCCATCAAAGTTATTGTAGACTGCTTGGTATTTGCATCTCCATAAACCGAAATAGTTGCCCTATCAGATTCAATTGCATCTGCACGAAGATATGCTTTTCCATTCCAAAATGAATAACCTTTGTAACCTGAGGCCCATTCACCGTCATTAATTTCAGATAAATAAAAATTAGAATTTCCAATTCCATATGCCCCAGAACTGTCATATTCCATTACAGCCGTGATATTTCCAGAAATTATATCAGGCATATCTTTCTCAGCAGGAATACTTGATAAAACAACAACCATATACCCCATATCAGTATTGACAGGAGAACTTGTAAATGCATTATTTATTCCATTATTAGTTTGAAGTGCAGACCGAGCAGGAAAATAACTTATTCCAGAAATTCCTTTTGGATATTGACCTTTAAAACTAATGCTTCTAACTTTAGTTACATCAATTAAAGGATTTGCTTTTATTGTCATTACCTTACAAAAAACAGGAACATTTTGCTCTTCAAGCAAATCACTTCTAACAATTGCAGGACTGCATCCACCAGGAACTATTTGGAGTATAACATCTTTTCTTTCCATACAATTTTGAGTATTATAATTACTCCAAAGACTACTTGCAGAAAGATATTGACTTCCTCCATAACTTGAAGAAGTAAATTGCGGATTTGATGAAGAACCATATAATGTATATCCTGCATAATTACTTGAACCATATGCACTATTATAACCATAAGTGTTATAATTTGTATTTATTCCACTAGATCCATATGCTCCATTATAGCCAATACCAGTATTATATCCTGTGTTGTATCCAGTATTATAATTTGAAACATATTGGCCATTTACATAATTTCGATTATAATTTCCATTGTAATAAGAAGAATAAGGATCATAATTATAGTTATATCCATAAGGGCTAGATCCTGTGTTGTATCCAGTATTATAACCTGTATTGTAACCCATACCAGTATTATATCCACTAGTACCGTAACTACTTCCATAGTTAGTATAACTAGGACCATAATAAGAGCTATCAGTATAAGATAAAACTAAATTTATGCCTAAAATAAAAAGCATAAATGTAAATAAGAAAATTCCACTTCTTTTATAATTCCTTTTAATTTTCATTTTATTCAAATTTTATATTAAGTCCACTTGTCTCAATTTTATTATAATTTATCTGTAGATCCTCGATTTTTGCAGGCCTTCCAAATTTCTCAGGACTAATTATTATACTCTTTGCACCTTGAAGTTCAGATTCAGCAATATAATACTTTTCTTTTCCTCCGCCTGAAACAGCAGAACTAATCACCTGATCAGGAACAGTCATATCAAAACATTTTCTTTCGGTAGCACCAAAAATTCCAGAGATACCTGAACTAGGAGCATCAACACATTTTTGAGTTGTACTTCCCTTTAAATTAAAATTTGTATTTGAATAGATATAAGCTTTTATTTCATACTGGCCTTCAGTTAATTCAATTTGTTTTTGATCTGGATAAGAAACACTTATAGAGTCAGTTCCATTTTCTTTCATAAAATTAATAATTGCACGATCATCACTAGAAAGTCCTTCAACTGAAAGAGCGAGTTTATATTTTTTGTCAAGAATAATCTGAACAACTCCAGGATTTATGCTTGAAACAATTTGTTTTTTTGCAGTGTAACCCTGGGCAGTTGCAATTATAAATCCATTTGAACATTGTGGGAATGGAGCAGTTAAACTTGCTTCTCCACTTTTAATCAAGGTTTTTCCAATTCCACAAGAAGTATCAAAACACTTAAAATTAATATTTGCTTCAACAGGATTTAGATTACTATTAAAAGTATAAACAGTCATATTAGTGAGTTTATATTTACAAAGTTCAGGAACAACATCAATAAGTCCCTGGCCACTGGTATAATTTCTCGGCTGATTTTGGTGAATAAAAACCACCATAGGAAACTGAAATATTTCATCATTATAATATAATTGAACTAAAACAGGATACCCGAGATCATAAACAAAATGATAAGTAGTATAGCAAAAACCAAGCATCCCCATTCCCTCTTGCATCCCAACAGGATCAGCCTTTAAAAATCCAGAATCCGATGGACTAATCTCCATTTTTGTAGGCCAAACTCTTGAATAAAGGAAATTCACATTTGCACTAACCTTTTCTCCAACATCCTGCACAAAATATTTATTTTCCTCTTTTGAGAGTTTATAATAAGTTCCCTTAAGTTTTATTGCACCAGTATTTGCTTCAAGAGCATTCATCAAATTCTCTCTTACCTCATCAACACTCCAAATTTTAGGACTGCAAGAAATCTCAGTTCCGTCAACAGGAGCATAAAGTCTCAGTGCATCAATTCCATAATTCTCTAAAAAAGAACTTTGTTTTTCATGATTATAAATCTTCAATGCAAGATTATAGAATTTTCCAAGATTAGAATTTACATCTCGCGTGTGAGTTTTAGCAGTCCAGGTAGTATTACCAAAAACAATTTCAATATCCTGTTTTACATTAACTCCAATAGAATTATCATTTACAATACTGTCTACTTCTTTTACATCACCGAGATTTACAACAAATCCTTGCTGTATAAATCTATCAAAATTGCAACTATTGATGTTTTTTTTAATATAATCATTTAATTGAACTTGCATTCTTTCTTTAGTTGGAACTTGCTCTTTTATAACTCCATTTCCAGAAATATAATACCAATAAGGTATTCCCATTCCAAGAAAATTTAACTGTGATGAAAAAGGCATATACTCACTTCCAGGAGAGAAATTAGGGTTCTCAATATATCCTCCAGTTTGGCCTAAAATCAAAGCCCCTTCTTTTGCAGTATTATCCATGCAGTTTAAATAATAAGAATAAACAGGTTCAATATCTCTCGGAATACTCGAGCTATTATTTCCCCTAAGTACAAAATAGGCTATAAGCCCAACAATAATTACAATCGCAATTATAATAAAAATAGTTACCTGTGACTTTTTATGCAATCCCCTCATTTTTTCTCCTCTTTTACCTATCACTAAAATAATAAAACACCATATATAAAGATTATCAAACAAGAACACAAGTCAGGATATTTTCCCTAAAATTGCATATCCTACCAATTCAAGTATTTCCCTAAGTTTATGTATAGAATTAATACTTAGAGTAGGAGGAATACTTGAGATCCCCATTAGAAAAATATGGACCCACCAAGGATTGAACTTGGGATCTATCCACGTCAAGGATATGGTTTGCCACTAGCCTATGGGTCCATTTATTCACAAACTTTGTTTGTGAATCTAACCCAGAGGTTACGTTTGCAGTTTGTTTGCCACTATGTAAAACTCCTTTTAAAAAGGAGTTTAACAGACAGAGATTTTAGATAAAATCTCTGTAGCCTATGGGTCCAATATAAAACTACACTTCTTAAGTCAATTTAAATTTATCTAAATTCTAAACTTTTCTCCGGCTCTTCTTCCCGCCCAAAACCTGCCCCCAATTAGGATCAATATATTTTATATCTAATTGATTTTTGTCAATTCTTGCAAGATGACACAGATTTTCAAAAAATCCTTTTGGAAGAAGTCTTCTTTGAGTATAATAATTTTTAAGAGTGCAGTAAGGAATATCAAAACCAAATTGCAATATTCCTCGAACAGAAATACAGTTTAACTGGCCTACAACTAAATCCAAGAACTTTCTTTGTTCTCCTTTGGGAAATAAAACCCGTTGTTCATTAGATAACTGCGACACCATACTAAGCAAAAGTTTAAAAACCTATTTAAATCTAATCTTTTATCAAAATAAAGAATAATAAAAATGAAACTACCTAAAGCAACAAAAAGATTTTGCCCATACTGTAAAAAAAGAACAGATCAGAAGATAGAATTAGTTTCAACAGGATTCAAAAGAGGAACACTTGCAAGAGGATCTCTCTCAAGAGTAAAGAAAAGAGGAAAAAACAGAGGAATGGGTAACAAAGGAAAATATTCTAGAAAAGCAATAAAATCATGGAAAAGAAAAACCAAGACAACAATGAGAAGAGTTCTTCTTTATACTTGCAAAGATTGTAAAAAATCTAAACTTTCAAAACACTCAAGAAGAGTATCTAAAATAGTACAAGAATAAAATGGCAGCACAAAAACAAACAAAAGTAATAACCAGAAGAAGAAAATTTATTGATGTAGAAATTCCAGTAATAAGATCAAAAATAGAGTTAATTGGAAATACTGCAAAAGAACTTGAGAACAGAACAATAAAACTTGATTTGACAAGACAATTAAAGGGAAAAAGCGTCGATACAATTCTGAAAGTAAGAATGGAAAATGATAAGCCAGTTGCACATCCAATCAAAATAAAACTTATGCCTTATTTTATAAGAAGAATGATAAGAAAAAGAATAAGTTATGTTGAAGACTCATTCACAACTCCTTCTCAGGAAAGTATGTTGATAATAAAACCATTCTTAATAACAAGAAACAAGGTTTCAAAGGCAATAAGAAAAACATTAAGAAATAAATGCAAAAACTGGATTGAAGATTATATCGCAGAAAAGAAAGATTCAGAAATATTCTCAGAAATACTTTCAAACAGAATGCAAAAACCTCTTTCATTATATTTGAAAAAAACTTATCCTCTTTCACTATGTGAAATAAGAGTATTAGAAATTGTAAGGCCGCTCAGACCTGAAGAAGTTCCAAAAATAAAAGAAAAGCCAAAGAAAGAAGAAAAAGTTGAAGAAGAATTCATAGACCAAATGAAAGAAATAGAAGAAGAAATGATTAAAAAAGCAGAACAGGAAATTAAAAATACTCAGGAAAAAGCAACAAATGTGGAATCTTCAGATTCAGCAGAATCTGAACTTGTTCAACCATCAGAATCCACTAAAAAGCCAAAGAAAGAAAGAAAAACAAAAAAGAAATCAGAAGAAAAAGAGGAGTAAAAATGGCAATCGAACAAACACTAGTTCTGATAAAACCTGATGGAGTGCAAAGAGGACTTGTTGGAGAAGTAATAAGAAGATTTGAGCAAAGAGGCTTAAAAATTTCAGCCCTTAAAATGGTTCAAGCTGATGAAGAAACTTCTAAAAAACATTATACAGACGATATTTCAAAAAGAAGAGGAGAGCATGTAAGAAAACAGCTCATAGACTTCTTCAAAACAGGACCTGTTGTGGCAATGGTAATCGAAGGAGTAGATGCAATAGAAAATGTAAGAAAATTATGCGGAGCAACAGAATCAAAGGCAGCACTTCCAGGAACAATTAGGGGAGATTTTTCACATGTAAGTTATTCTCATGCAGATGAAAAGAAAATAGTTGTAAAAAATATAATCCATGCTTCATCAAGTAAGGAAGATGCAAAAACTGAAATCTCAGTATGGTTTAACAAAGAGGAAATTCACACTTATAAAAGATCAGATGAAGAACATGTCTGGTAAATAAATATTAGACCTTAGAAAAGTATTCTCCCAAGATTTCAGGATTATGATTATATTCTCTTCGATAAATTTTAAAGTTAATTTAAAATTTATAGCTAAATTATCTTGCGAAACTCCTAATAAGTTGAGCAATTAATAAGAGCCAAAATACTTTTAAACCCAATTTATCTATCTAATTTATGCCTCCATAGCTCAGTTGGTAGAGCGGCAGTTTTGTAAACTGTAGGTCGTCGGTTCGAATCCGGCTGGAGGCTTTTTATAATATTTGCAAAGCAAATATTATTTTTATTCTCAAATCAGGATTCAAAGTTCTAGATTTCGGTTAGAAGTGTTCAAAAACTTTTATGGTTTTTAAAACAGACAAAAATTTAGAATAAATTTTGAGTTCCGGCTGGAAGAGTTTTTCTAACTGCAAATAAGATCACATGAAAAACTGCAGTCATTACAACTGGAAAAACAAACCATTGGACTTTTAGAATTCGCTCCAAGAGTCTCTTCTCCATTTGAATTTTTTAGAATTGGAACAGCTTCAACACCAGTAATATTTAAAGAAACATCCATTCCTGCTTGTGAAAAAATTATATCAACTCTTTTTACTCCTCCGCTATAATCTGGAAGAATATTTGAATCATTGACAACATAAGAATAACTCTTGCCACTATTGTCTTTTATATTATATTTAATTCCGATCAAACTATTTTCCTCAAAAATCTCTTTTACAAAAGTCCTTATATGTTTGTCTCCTGCATTTCCACAAATCACAGAGTTTGAATCAAATTCTATTCTTGTATTGTTCAATTGAGAAGACAGAGAAGAATCAGGATTTGGAGAATTACTGCTAAGCATAAAATAAAGATTTATTATAATTGCAATTAAAACGATTAGTATACCTGCCATTAAAATTATAAGAATTAATCTTGAATTTGCTTTTTTTGAATTTATCATTTTCTTCTTTTTGAATTTATAGTTTTCCTAGATTTAATATGTTTCTTTTTATTCTTAGATCTTATGTAAATGTAATAAACAGCTGCGATTATAACTATTACTTCCATAAAATTAATAATACTAAAAAATCCAAGTTGACTTCCTTCACTGCAAGCTGCAGGCAAAGGACTTCTAACAATTCCACCGCTACAAACTCCGCTCAAGCATTTTTTTCCAGTAGAGCAAGCATCATCAGGACAAGGAGTATTATCAGGTTTATTTGCAATTACGCAGTTGTTGCTTACACAATTAGGCTGTTTACAAGGGTCAGTAGTTGTAAGCCCTGAACAATCAGCAGCAGTAGTACATGCAACAAATGGACAATCAATGTCCGCAGTAGCTCCACTATGACTACAAACTCCAGGACAACAACCATCACTAACCAGAGGATTGCAAGTATTTATGCCAATGTCTAAAGGACATGTTGAATTACTTGTTCCATCGCATATCTCTTGAACATCGCATGAGTTAACACTATCTTTAGGTCTGCAAATTGTTGTAGTTGAATTCAAATCAGCAGGACAAGCCATTGAAGCTCCGTTACAAGTTTCATTCTTTCCGCAAATAGAATTTCCATCAGCACGGCAAACAGTAGTAGCAGGCAAAGGAACACATGCACCAGTAGAATTACACTGACTACAAGTTCCATATCTTAATGCACATTGAGGATTGGAATTGCATTCAATAATAAGAGTGCTTAAAGTAGAACTGCTAATACTCTGAGTCCCAAATTTGGATAAACAACAGGAAGCATTAGCAACAATAGGATCAGGAGGTAAAACTAAACTGCAGTTATTTGATTTATTAGTGAGTATATTTCCAGCAGGACAACTAAAATTAGCAGTATTACCAATCCAATTAACAAAAGTGCATCCATTTCCAGCATTGATACAGTTTATTCTAGATCCATAATTGCATTTAACATTATAAGCAGATCCTGTAGAATTAAAAGCATATGAATCAGCAGAACTAGAAACCAAAGAAGCACAACCAACACAACTATTTGTAACAGGATCGCAGTTAGTTCCTGCTGCAATACAATCAGTTATTTTATTTTCTGTAGTTGTATTAGTACAAGTGCTAGAACTTGTTCCAGCATTATTACATGTAAAAGTTGTATAATTTCTATATAAATTTCCATCGGTCTTACAAAATGGATTTCCGATTAAACCATCTGTTCCACAATCAGTATTGGAATTACAACGAACACAAACTCCTAAAGAACAAATTGGTTGACTTGGAGAAGAACATGGACTACTTGCACCCCATTCAAGACAGGAATCAGCATCATAATTACCGCAAGTTTCAACATTATTTCCACTACATCTTTTTTGCCCAGAAGTAGTACAATCATTAGTACAGCTTAAAACGCACTGGCCATTAGCAGGATTACAATTATATCCAGGAGAACAAGTCCCACAGCCATTAGGATTTCCACAACCATCATCACCACAAACTTTTCCCTTGCAAGAAGATTCAAAAGCCTGAATTTCCATTAGATTTCTCCAATCCCACCCGCCATTAATAAATGCATAAATTTTGCTGACTCCGACAATAGGCGTAGTAAAACTTTCATTCACCCAACTCGTGCCACTACAAGAGTAACTTGAAGTTCTTATATCAGTTCCAGCACTGTTTTGAAAATGAACAACTCCAAAATTACCCTTACTTCCACCACAAGCAATAGAATATTTGGAAATATCATAATTTCCACCTAAATTAATAGTAGCACTTGAATCAGCTGATTGCAATGAATTCCATATTTCATCAAACAATCCATTAGTAATAAGAGAAGGACTTCCAGAACCAACAGGACTAGTTGTTACAGATTTTCCAAGAGCAATATTTCCAGAAACACAAACATTTGGACAAGCAGGTCCACAAGGTAGCGTTCCTCCACAACCATCAGTCCAAGTTCCGCAACTTTTCCCAAGACTTGCACATGTTGCAGCATTACAACTTGGAGGAGGAGTAATAGTATCTCCACAATCATAAACACCAGGATTTGCTCCTCGATAAGGTACAGTATCAACAGCGCAAATAGTAGAAAGTTTTCCACCCCTGCAAACAACAGCAAAATCATAATATCCAGTCATACTTCGATAATACCATGTTCCATCAAAATTAGCACCACCACGATATTTACAATAAGGAGCATCACCAGGTTCAGGAAGACTTGCAAAATCAACAGCTCCTGCAAAATTATCACAAGTATACATCCCATAATTAAGCCCTAAATTACCTGAGTATCTGGTGATATCAGCATCAACGCAAAAACCAACCATTTTATTATTTCTGCAAACAACTGAAAAATCATTTCCACCATCCTGATCCCAAAAACCTCTTTGCCCATTAAAAAGTGAATTATCCCACTCCTTGCATAATGGAAGATTGCCTATATTTGCACCATACTCAACACCCCCATAAGTATCACAACTATGAAAATTTTTAATATCATAAGTAACATCAGTATTAACACAAAAAGTATCAAGTTTATTCCTGCATACTGCTCCAAAAAAACTATCACTAGGATCAGCAGTATAATCATTTTGATCACTATCCCCATAATTAAACCAAGTTCCATCTACTAAATTAAAAGGAGGATTATTCCCATTAGTATTAGCTCTGCAGTAAGTTGTAATCGAAGAAGGTGATAAACTGCATTGACCTGTTGCGAAATTGCATGATTGACCTGAATCACAACCTCCTCCAACATTTCCGCAAAATCCATTGCATCCATTGCTTCCACATTGTTTGCCAGAACAGCTAGGAGCACATTGATAGTTTACAGCAAAATTATCAAAAATACCAGAACCAACACAACTACCACTTCCATAAAAAGTGATTGTAATATCTGAAGTTGAAACAGGTGAACTTGAACCAGCAATAGTAACCCCATCTGATTGATAAACTGTTAGAGTAGAACCAGTTCTTTTTATTCTAAATATTCCTGATGAAAAAAAGTTAGAAGAATATGATGCAACATTATTATTAATCCTTGCAATAAATGCCTCACCAGATCTTTGTGAACTATCAACATATTTTTCAATGGAAGCGCTAATTCCAGCACCAGATACACTCATTCCAATAGAAGAACTAGATCCAGAACCACAACCTTGTCCTCCAATACTTATGCTAGAATAACTAACCTGCAAATCAAAATCACCATTCATAACAAATTTAGAAGTGATTCCTCGAGTTATACCATCTATAGGGTGTGTTATTTTAACTCCTCCTGAAACAGAAGAAGCATCAGGGCTTACTGTCCATAAATTAGAATCTATACCAGTGTCGAAATTATTATTAATTGTTATTGAACTAACAAAAACTACGTTAAATAAAACTAGTACTAAAAAAATACAAACACTTTTTCCTCTTTTCATTATTAATTAATCAAGGGTTACCTATTTAAAAGAGTTGCTATTAAGGAGAATTAGTGCATATAAAATCACATGAAAGACTGCACTCATCACAACTAGAGTAACAAACATCAATAATTTGAGAATTTTTTATAAAAACTTGCTTTCCATCAGAATCCTTAATTAAAAGAAAAACATCAAGAGAAGTAATATCAGAAGAAGGATTTATTCCTGCAGAAAGATAATCAATATCAATTCTTTTTGTCCCGCCAGTAGAGTCTGGAAGTATTGAAGAATCATTATTAATATAAGAATAAATTTTACCATTACTATCCTTTAAAATAAACTTAATTCCAACTAAGTCCTGAGTTGGAGAAATTTCTTTAACAAAAGACCTTATATGTCGGTTGTTTCCTTCCCCACATATAATAGCTTTTGAATTAAATTCCACTAAATTATTATTTACAGAAGAGACTTTATCACTGTATAGGGTTTTAGAGATAAAATAAATATTTCCAATTATAAATAACATTATTCCAATGCATAACAAAGAGAGAATTATAACTTCCCTTGATTTAAAATCTAGTTTAATCATCTTATAAACTTCCACCTCACAAAACAAGAGCATAATTGCTTTTTTAAAATTTTCATATTTTTTTACCTCTATATTTTCTATGTTTCTTTTTAATTCTATGGTTTAAATAAATAAAATATATGATCATGATTACAAAAACAACTTCAATAACATTGGTTAAGCTAAAAAATCCAAGAGGAGTTCCCTGAGTGCAAGATGCAGGCAAAGGACTTCTAAGAGTTCCACCAGCACAAACACCACTTGAACAAGTTTTTCCAGTAGAACATGGATCATCTCCACATGGAATCCCGCTAAGATCAACTATACTGCAAGTTCCTGAATTACAACTAGCTTGTTTACACTTTTCTGCTACAGATGGCTGTGTACAATCAGCAGCAGTAGTACAGACAATCAAAGGACAATCAATATCGGCATTAGCACCACTATGAGTACATGATCCAGGACAACACAGATCACTAACAAATGAGTTGCATGTAGTTAAACCTAAATCAGCAGGACATGAAAAGTTACTTGTCCCGTCACATACTTCTTGAACATCACAATAATTGCCACTATCTTTAGGCCTGCAAATTTTAGTAGTTGAATTCATATCTATAGGACAAACCATTGAAGCTCCATTGCAAGTTTCATTCTTTCCGCAAATAGAATTTCCATCAGCCCTACAAACAGTTGCAGCCGGCAAAGGAACACATGCACCAGTGCTATTACACTTACTACATCCCCCATACCTTGAAATACATTGTGAATCAAGTTGACACTCAACAATCTTAGTGCTTTCGATACTATTTGTTTGGGATGAGCAACAACGAGCATCAGAGCCAGCAAAAATAATCATATTACAAAAATTAGACTTATTAGTCAATATACTTCCAGCAGGGCAACTAAAAAATGCATCAGTTCCAACAAATCCCTGACTAGTGCAAGCAAGACCTGCACTAATGCAATTTAATCCAGAAATACCAAAATTACATTTAACAGTATATGTTGATCCACTGCTGTTATAAGCAAAAGCATCTGCAGAATGAGAAACTAAAGAAGCACAACCAACACAACTTCCTCCAGAACAAGATTGTCCACTAGTGCAGGTTTGATTAAGTGTTAAAATTGTTGAATTTGTACAAGAACTAGAAGCAGTTCCAGGACTGTTACAAGTAAAAGTAGTATAATTTTGATAAACACTTCCACTCTGGCATATTTTGTTTCCAATCCAGCCATTAGTTCCACATTGAGAATTACTACTACATGCAACATTAAAGCATGCTCCCCCGGAACAGACTTGTCCAGGAGTACAAGAACTAGTTATACTCCATTCAAGGCAAGAATCAGCATCATAATTACCGCAGGTTTCAATACTGTTTCCGTTACATCTTTTTGAACCTGAAACAGTGCAATCATTAGTACAACTTAAAATACATTGACCCGTAGCAGGATTACAATCATATCCGGGAGAACAAGTTCCACAGCTTCCCCCACAACCATTATCACCACAAACTTTTCCTTTGCAAGAAGATTCAAAAGCCTGAACTTCTTGCAGATTTCTCCAATCCCCGCCGCCAGTAATTGAAACATAAATTTTATTCACCCCAAAAATAGGAGTTGTAAAACTTTCATTTACAATATTATTATAACAAGAATAATGTGAATGACTAATCTCTGCGCCTGCACTATTTTGAAAATAAACAGTCCCAACATTTCCTCCACCCATACCCACACAAGCAATGGAATATTTAGAAATATCATAATTTGCACCCAAATTAATAGTAGCGCTTGAATCTGTTGAAGTCTCAGCACTCCACCAGGATCCAAAAAGTCCGTCTGTAATAAGTGAAGGACTGTTTTTTCCTACCGGACTAGTTGTTGCAGATTTCCCAAGAGCAATATTCCCAGAAACACAAACATTTGGACAAGCACCCCCGCAATTAATTGTTCCTCCAGAACCATCAACCCAGGTTCCACAACTTTTTCCAAGACTTGCACATGTTGCACGAATAGATCCTATGCACTTTAAAGAATCATCACTAGGATTAATATGAGAATAAGACCATGTACCTCCAGAAGGCGTATAAATCCAACTGTTTGAACCAGTATCCCAATAAGTAACACCATATCCGTGACACCAAACATTAGGTTTAAAATCATAAAGAGAAGCATATCCTAGACTTTTACAAAGTTTTTGTCCTGTGACAATATCTCCTGAATATTGATTTTCACTTCCAAGATAAGGATAAAAACTGCCATAACTTGAATAAGGAACTGAAATTATATCTGCAGGATTTGTTGGATCAAGTGGAGAATAATCTCCGGGAACTCTATCACTACAAGTAAGATCATTTAGAGTAGGATTATTTTTACAACCATCATAACCCCAATATCTCATATTGTGTCCGCTTAAAGTAATCCATGTAGAAGAAGGAATGTCCCAATAAACAGAATCTGTATCAGCCCCCCAATTACAAACCGCCCAGGGCATATCCATACTTACTGCAAGAGGTTTTGCACCTCCAGTAAGAAGAGAACATGCTTTTGTTGCAGTAATATAATCCCCATAAAGATACTTATTGCCATTATTAGTTATAGAAGATAATGCATTTGCAGTGTAATATAAATCATTTTCACTAAAATATTGAGTAGCACTATTTACTTGAGGGATGAAACTAATTACAGATAAAAATATTAAAATTACAAATAACAAAGTACAAAAAAAATTTCTCCTCTTTTTCATTATATTAAACTTTACCTCGCGAATTGAAAATCATTTAGATTTTCATATAATAATCAGTATTTTCCTATTTAAAATAGTTACCATGGATCAGGATAGACTGTGATAAACAAAAAACATTGCAATAAAAACAGAAATAATAAAACATTAGTTAAGAGTTATTTTTCATTTTACTATTCTTCATCAATAGCTTCTGCTTTTTTATCAATTACTAAAATATTTGCAATTTCTTCTGAAATATTTGCAACATCTCCTTTTTTAAATGGACCGAGCTTATTTCCATCAAGATCTAAAAACTCCACTACATCTTCAATAAAGACAACCATCTTATTTTTTGGTTTATGTTCTTCATTATCCATCCCCTTTAGCATTTCATTAATAGTCTTATCAGATCTCTCAAGAGACTTCATTATTCCTTCAAATGCCTCCTTTTCCACAGCAAGCATATTTTCAAAGTCTCTTTTAGAAATCCCGGTCTCAGCAGCAACAAAAGCAAGTTCAAGAATCTTTTTCTTGCGTCTAAGCATTAGTTCCTTAAATATTGCAATTGAGTTTTCAAACTGTTTTTTAGTCTTCATAATAGTATCGGAGAAGTCATCATCTTTCTTATTTGCAATCTCCTTCTTGTCTTTAAGATATGCAGCAACATCCTTGATAAAGTTTTTAGGAATTGGTTGGAGTTGCTCGCTATATCTCTCTTTTCTAAGTGCATCATAAAGTTCATTATAAGCGATCATATTTTGTATTTCTCATTATAATAAATTGATTTTGACTTAACTTTTTTAAAAAAAGTTATTCCTTGTTGAAACTTTCTTAGGATAAGAAAGTTTGTTTTATTATAAGCTATCATTTTTTATTGCTCTTTTAGCCTAGCTATCTAAAAATAAAAACCCTTTATAACTTTTATTGTAATATCAAGAACCACTAAAAAAATTAGGCTTCAATAGTATAATGAAATATTGTATCATAATGAATTGTCCATTTAACTGCTTCATCTCCGGATTTTTTTTCAAATATTTTTCTAAATAGCCGAATCGAGTTTCCAGATGCAGAAATAGCAACATTAACCTTCTCAGATTTCACAAGTTTTCTTAAATCAGAAACAAATGATTTAACTCGAATTTCAACATCTGCAAAAGATTCTCCCCCAGGAGGTCGGTTATTAAATCCCCTATGCCATAAATTAAATTGTTCTTCACCATATTTCTTAATTATTTCATCATGATGTTTTCCTTCAAGTTTTCCATAACTCCTTTCAATCATCCTTTTATCAGTTATTACTTTTTTACATTCAGGATGATATCTCAAAACTTCTTTTAAGGTTTGTTTTGATCTCCCAAGTGAATTATCAAATGCAAAATCAATTTTCTTACCCTTGAGCCCTATTCCTAGAGCTTTTGCTTGACGAACTCCAAGGGGAGTTAAAGAACTATTCTTCCATCCAGTAAACATCTTATTCTTATTAAAATAAGTCTGCCCATGGCGGAATAAATAAATATTATACTTAACCATTTTACCTCTTCAAAAATATAGAGTATATTAAATTTATAAAACAATCTATTACTAAAGTATAGCAAGAACCATTAATTCCAGACAAAGCAGATTATTTTAGAAAAACCCTTATAAAGACTGTTTTTCTATTATAACCATGTTTGGATTCTTAAAAGACAAGCTAAAGCAATGGGTAGACAAAGCAAAAGATAAAATAGGCCCAGCTGAAAGCTCGGAAGAGGTAAAAGAAGAAATTAAAGAAGAAGTAAAAAAAGCTAAATCTGCTGTTCCTAAAAAAGCCAAAGAAGAAAAGAAAAAAGAAATAAAAGAGAAAAAAGAAAAGGAAAAACCCTCAAAAAAGAAAAAAGATTTAGAAGAGCCTTCAGTTTCAAAAGAAGAAAATGTAGAATCTCCTGAAGTCACAAATTCAGAACTTATACAGCCAGATGTAGTAAAAGAAGTAAGTAAAGAACAAGAACAAATAAGGGAAATAACAGAAGAACTGGAAAAAGAAGAAATAACTCCAAAAGAAGCTGTAGAAGAAATTCAAGAAGTTCATGAAAAAACAGAAAAAGAAATAAAAGAGAAAAAATCTCTCCTTGGAAGATTATTTGGTAAAAAAGAGAGTGTAGAGTCTTCAGTTTCAAAAGAAGAAAATATAGCACCTTTAGAAACTGTTCAAAAGCCAAAAGAAATAGTAGAGGAAGAAGAAGAAAAAGTTGAATCTTCAAAAGCAGATCTAGAGTCTGAAGAACTTGAACCTGCCACTCAAAAAAAATCTTTTTTTGAAAAAGTAAAATCCTCATTTATATATAAAATAACAGAGGAAGACTTTGAATCATTATTTGAGGACTTGGATATGCTTCTCCTAGAAAACAATGTTGCTCTTGAAGTTGTTGAAGATATAAAATCTAAACTATCAAAAAAATTAATTGGAAAAGAAATTAAAAAAGATGATCTTGAAAATGAAATAAAAACAGAACTAAAAAATACCTTGAATGAAATATTAATCGATCCTGATGATCCTGTTGAAGCAGTTAAAATGAAAAAAGATAAACCTTTTGTAATACTCTTCTTTGGAATTAACGGAACAGGAAAAACAACTTCTATTGCAAAGCTTGCATATAAATTAAAACAAAAAAACATCTCAGTTGCACTTGCAGCAGGAGATACTTTTCGGGCAGCATCAATAGAGCAAATCTCAGAACATGCAAAAAAACTTGAAGTTCCTCTAATAAAGCACGATTATGGCGCAGATCCTTCTGCAGTAGGATTTGATGCAATAAAGTATGCAAAATCCCATGGAATAGATGTTGTTTTAATTGACACTGCGGGAAGAATGCATACAAAAACAAATCTGATTTCTGAAATGGAAAAGATAGTAAGAGTAACAAACCCTGATTTAAAGATATTTGTTGCAGAGTCTATTGCAGGAAATGATGCTGTAGAACAAGCAAAAACATTCCATGAAGCAATAGAAATTGATGGTTCAATTTTATCCAAGGCAGATGTTGATGAAAAAGGCGGAACAATAATATCAGTATCTCATTCAACAAATAAGCCAATATTTTATCTTGGAACAGGCCAGGAATACAAAGATCTAAAGCTCTTCAATAAACAGGATTACATACAAAGCCTCGGCTTATAAACAATTTTTAGCTAAATTTATTTTAGATAAAAATTACAAATTTATCTAGCAAAGCGATTTTATTATACTAAAAGTTTAGGATTATAGAAGTTTATTTCTTTCTAAATTTAACAAATGCATAGATCATAGCAATTAATACCAAAAATCCTCCTGCAAATGAAAGCGGATAATCTCCCAAAGCTCCGATTACAGCACCAGTTAAAGAAGATCTGCCAGTTATCTCAGATTTTGGACTTTCAGTTGGATAAGAATCATTTCCAGAAGTTTGTTTTTCAGGTTCTGCTTTTACCTCAGTGCATGATTGAACTTCAATTGGTTTTTTTGAATTAGGATCACAAAAATTTTCAGGATAACTACAAGTTCTTGTTTGTCTCCCACTATTACATTCTCCCCAAGAACTGCATTTCCATTGTGTTGTACAAGAAGCAGAAGAAAAACCTCCACTGCCCCCTCCACCGCCTCCGCTACTTTGTGGAGAATCTGGAACTGAAGGTATTATAACATCCTGGGTTCTAACTGAAATATTAAATTCATCAGAATTTCTATCTAAGTTATCAACTGCAACTGCATAAAAAATGTAGTAAGTTGAAGGAGAAAGACCTGCATAAGTATAACTAGAAGTCGGACTTAAAACAAGAGTCCAATTTAATTTATTCATGCTTAGCAAATATCCTTTAATAATAGAGTTATTTTCAGGTGTAGCTGAAAAATATAATGTCACAGAGTCAGTTGTTGAAGTTGCAGTTAATGAAACAAATTTAATAATATTTGTATAGATATTATGAACACATTGATTTCCAGGAGAGATTATCACGCAAAGATCTTCAGTTGAAGAATTTTTATCATCACAATCAAAGTTTTTAGTGCAAACAGGTGGTTGAATGCATGATGCATTATTGCAAGAGTAACTACAAGTTGAAATTGCCTTTTGATTTGTTTTATTTGAACAAGAGCTAGTATTAAGTCCAGGATTATTACATGTAAAAGTTAGATAATTTCTTGAGATATTTTTTCCAAGGCAAAAATTATCACCAAAAAATCCATCTGCACCACAATCAGAATTTTTAGAGCAGATTATAGTCTGGTTAGAATTAGTAACATTAGTCGAATTTGTTGGACTTGTTGAATTAGTCGAGTTAGAAGATGTATTTTCATTTGAAGTTATTCCGAGTTTAGCATAATCTGCACAATCCTTGAACAAATCTTTAGCATCCTGAGTCCAATAATTTGTTTGAGTTATCCCAAAAAAACAAATATTTCCGCTAGAGATATCTCCGGTTGAGAGAGTACTTCCCTTGCCAATAAATGAAATAACATCTCCAAGATCTCCCGAACCAGTATTGTAAGTTTTTGCATAACTTAATGTAGACGGGGCTTTACTTGACTTTCCAAGATAATAATAAAAAAGATAATCAGTATAATTATCTTTAACTGAATTATAAACAGTCAGGTTTTTTCCTTCAAAATCAACTTGCATTGGAATTGTTAAGCTTAATTTGCTGACCCCATTTGTATTTGTAATTCCAAATTTGTTTCCAAAATAATGATTCATAATAATTGCATTATAATTTTTAACTGGAATAGGCTGGCTGAAATATTCATCACCAATAAATATTATTTTATAGGAGGATAAATTCTTTGAAATAGAATCTTCAGAAATATAATCCACATGGAGATCTGATGAAGAAAGTAGATTTACCAGATTTTTATCAATTCTTGCCTTATTTTTATAAATATAGGCTATATCAGAAGCATAAACAAATCCAATAACTGAAGTAATTGAAAAAAATATAACTAACAATATGAAAATATTTTTTATAACCATCTTTTTTACACAAGATAAAAAATTCAGGAACTTATAAACTTTTTGGATATGTGAATATAACTATTATCCCTAACCTACCTAACCAAAACTCATAAAAACCCTCTTCTCTTTTATTATACATGTTAGGTTCATTAGGTTCTGCTTTGAAAAAAGGATTTGACAAAATAGCAGGAGCCATATTTTTAGACAAAAAAACAATTGAATTGATTGTAAAAGATCTCCAAAGAGCACTTATACAAGCAGATGTAAATGTCCATTTGGTAAAGGAACTTGGAGATAAGATTAAAAAAGAAGCTGAAAATGAAAAAGTAAAAGGAATTGAAAAAAAAGAGCATCTAACCAAAATCTTGCATGATGAAATTCAAAATCTTCTTGGAAATGAAAAGCATGAATTAAAACTTGAAAAAGGAAAAAACAATAAGATAATGCTTTTAGGATTGTATGGAGCAGGAAAAACAACTTCTTCTTCAAAACTCGCAGCTTACTATGCAAAAAGAGGCTTTAAAGTTGCAATGCTAGGTCTTGATGTACATAGGCCTGCTGCACGAGATCAGTTAGAACAGCTAGGAAAGCAGATAAAAATTCCTGTTTTTTTTGAAAGAGAAGAAAAAGATCCTGTAAAAACTTACAAGAAATTAAAGCCAGAACTTGAAAAATTTGATCTAGTAATAGTAGATACTGCAGGCCGTCATTCCCTTGATAAAGAACTAATTGATGAGATTAAATCCCTAGAAAAAGAAATTCACCCAGATTATGTTATTTTAACAATACAAGCAGATATTGGACAGGCAGCGAAAAAACAAGCGCATGAATTTCAAGAAGCTTGTAATATTAATGGAGTAATAATTACCAGAATGGATTCTACAGCAAAGGCAGGAGGAGCACTCACTGCATGTAATGAGACAAAGGCCCCTGTATTTTTCATAGGAACAGGTGAAAAGGCAAATGACTTTGAAACCTTTAATCCAAAATCATTTATATCAAGACTTTTAGGACTTGGAGACTTAGACGGTTTGTTAGAAAGAGTGCAATCAGCAGTTGACGAATCTTCTCAAAAAAAAGCAAAAGAAAAACTTGAAAAAGGAGAATTTAATTTAAGAGATTTCCAGGAACAATTAAAAAATATGGGCAATGTTGGAAGTATGTCCAAAATTATTGAAATGATTCCAGGTCTTGGAAAAGCAAAAATACCTGAAGAACTCCTTGGGAATCAAGAAGGAAAGTTAAAAAAATGGCAGCATGCAATTGACTCAATGACTGAAGATGAAATAAATAATCCTGAGATAATTGAAAAACAAACAACAAGAATTGGAAGAATAGCAAAAGGCAGCGGAACAACAACAGCAGAGATAAGACAGATGCTAAAACAATATAGTTTATTAAAAGAACTTGCAACAGGAAGTGGAGATCTTGAAAATTTTGATCCGGCTCAAGGTCTTTCCCAAAAGCAAATGATGAAAATAGCCAAGAAGTTTGGAAAAAAGATGAAGTTCTAAAATGAAAATTCTAATCAAAATAGGCAGCGCATTAACATCAAAAAATAATAAATTTAACCAGGATCTGATTGAAAAAAAGGTAAAAGAAATAGCAGAACTTCAAAAAATGGGAAATCAGATAATCATTGTAAGTTCAGGTGCAGTGGCTTGTGGGATGGATATTGAAAATTTAAATCAAAGACCAAAAGATACACTAAAGTTACAGCTCTTATCAGGCGAAGGACAAATAGTATTAATGAAATGTTATAAAGAACTCTTTGAAAAAGAAAATATAAGGATATCACAAATTCTTTTAACTCATCATAATTTTGACAAGGAAAAAGAAAAAGAGGCAATTACAAAAATAATCAAGTCATATCTAAAGCAAAATATAATTCCCATAATAAATGAAAACGACTTGATAAATAAAGAAGAACTTGAATCTAATTCGATTTTTACAGATAATGATATTTTAGCAGCTCTCCTGGGCAGTCAAATAAAAGTAGATCAAACCCTAATCCTAACTGATGTTGACGGACTTTACGAAGACAATCCAAAAACAAATAAAAATTGCAAATTAATTGAAGAAGTAAATGAAATAAATGATAGTATTAAAAATATGGCCTCAAAAAAAACAAATCACCTTGGACTAGGCGGGATGTATTCAAAAATAATTGCAGCAGAAATTCTTAAAAAAAATGGAATTAAGACAATAGTTGCGAACGGCAACTCAAATATAATCGATATATTGGAAAATAAAATTAAAAGAACCTGTTTTAATCCATAAAATGACTTCAAAAACCATTGCCCAAGGAGCAGAAGCAATAATAACTAGAGAAAAAGATAAAGTAACAAAAAACCGAATTAAAAAATCTTATAGGATTCCATTTCTAGATGAAAAACTAAGAAAAAGCAGAACCCGTTCAGAAGCAAAAATAATTAAAAAGCTGGAAAAAATAATTCCAGTTCCAAAAATCCTAAAAACCGATGAAAAACAAGAAATAATTATGGATTTTATTGCAGGAAAAAAGCTTTCTGAAAACTTAGAATTTTTAGACTACAAAAAAGTCTGCAAACAAATAGCAGAAAATATTTCAAAAATGCATAATTCAGGGATAGTTCATGGAGACCTGACAACAAGTAATATGATTTATGTAGAAAAAGATAAAAAAGTCTACTTTATAGATTTTGGACTTGCATTTCACTCAGAAAAAATTGAAGATAAGGCAGTTGATCTGCATCTATTGCAACAAGCACTCGAAGCAAAACATTTTCGGGTTTGGCAAGAATGTTACAAAATAATTATGGACAACTATAAACCTGAAAAATATAAAGATATAATGCAAAGAATAAAAGTAATTGAATCCCGAGGAAGATATAAGGATAAATATTAAAAATGGAAACTCCAAAAGCAGTTCCGCAATTTGAGTTTAAATCACTCGAACATTTTATAGAAGAAAACAATAATTTTTATGCATCTATGATTCTTGACGGCAATAGAAGTAGGGAAAATGAACAATTTTACCAAAGATTTTCAAAAGTCGCTCCAAAACTAGCTGAAGAATTAAAACAATCAATGACAATGGAAAATAGAGGCAAAGGAATGGCTCTTCCATGGGAAAAAGTATTTCCTTGGGACAAGTTATGGGAAGCGTATAAGATTATGTCTAGCCTAGTTTATATTGGAGACCTTTATGTAAAAGGAGAAAATGATTATTGTTTTCTAACAAGGTAATTTTTTACTTCGTAAAAAATGATATTTTAGAGAGTAATTTTTATCTCGAGTAAATCAAGCTAAAAATTACCTATTTTAGTCGAATTCACTTCGAATAAAATGGCTATCATGACTATTTTATACGAAAGTATAAAATATATATTACAAGGTAAATTTAAGAAAACCTTTTAAACCTCTTTATTTTGGAAAATAAACATGAACTCACTAAATTTAAAATATAAAAGAAAGAATGTACTAAACTCTACAAGGATAATCTTGGATTACATTCCAGAATTAAATAAGCTGATACTTAGAAGAAATGGAAATGAAATTGGAAGAAAATATTCTAAAAGAGGCGCATACAATCTAGCAATAACACTTTTAAAAGAAATGGAAAATGGCAAGTATATTGGAGATTTTGAAATATCCTCTGAGGCATTATTAAGATTAAGAGAATATGAAACTGATTACCAGAATATTTACAATCAAAATAAGCCTAAACCTGCTTTTGAAATATCTGCTTTAAAACCGCTTGAAAAAGTTCTTGAATAATTAAAATAAACTAGCCCCACCAGCTCAGAGAATTAAGAATTCTCTAGGACATTCAAAACTTACGTTTTGAAGTGATTCTCACCTTTAAGGTCCTCATCCCTGAAGAAACATCAATATCCCAAATTTGCTATTGCAAATTTGGATATTATAGCCCCACCAGGATTCGAACCTGGGTCCCAGGCTCCAAAGGCCCGTATACTTGACCACTGTACTATGGGGCTATTTATGAACAAAAAGCAAGTGAACTTGCCTCATACCCATAAAAAAATTAACTTTTATACATTTATAAAAGTATTGAGTAAGGATAATAATGTTTATAACTCGCATTATTTTCAAAAAGACAAAATGACAACCCTGGTATGTTTGGATCGGGATGGAACAATAAACAAAGACGAAGACTATTTTCTTGGAAGTTCTTTAAATTGGAAACAACAGGTAAAGATACTTGAAGGAGTGGTAGATGGAATAAAACTCTTAAACAACATTTCAGACCTTGAAATATTCATTATAACCAATCAATCAGGAGTTGCACTGAAAGGCTCAAAATTCGAATTGCTTAATGAAAAAAGAATGCACGAGGTTAATGAGTATATAATAAATTTATTGGAAAGACAAGGTGCAAAAATAAGAGGTTATTTTTCTTGCCCATATGTTGATAATAAATATTTAGAAAAAGCAAAAAAAATAGGAAGGGAAATTAACCCTGATTATATAAAAGACAAACACCCCGATTTAAAACCAAATATTGGAATGATAATAAAAGCTGCAGAAACTATTGAAAAAAAGATTGAAGAATGTAATATTTATAACATAGGGGACAGATATACAGATGTAGAAATGGGATTAAAAGCAGGAGGCACAGGAATATTAGTTCCAGGCAAAAAAACAAGAGAATTAGGAGATGAAGCAAGAGTTAAGGAAATTCAGGAAATCTATAAACAAAGAGTATATATTGCAAAAGACTTTTTAGATGCTGCAACATATATAACAAATAAGCTGCTTTCATTGAGTTAAATGTAACATCAGGCAAAGCTTTAAATACCAAATTTTTAATAAATTAGTATGGTAAAATCAAAAAAATCAGAAAAAAAATTCGAAAAGCCATTATGGCTAAAATATACTGCAGATGAAGTAAAAGCAATTATACTAAAACTTGGAAATAAAGGAATTAGTGCTGAAAAAATAGGCCTTATTCTAAGAGACCAATATGGAATACCTAAAGTAAATCTGTATGGATTTAAAATAAAGCAAGTTTTAGAAGAAAAAGGAAAATTTGAAGAACCTACTACAACTAATCTTAAAGCAAAACTTAATCAGATAGTAGAACACTACAAAAAAAATAAAGGAGATAAAAAAGCAGAAAGATCACTTATAATAACAAAAGCAAAACTTAAAAAAAGAGAAGAATACCAGTTAAAAAGAGAATAAATCTCTTAAAAATTTCTAAAGTATAACTCGAATCATTCTTGAAACTTTATTTAGCATATGAAGATAAGAAAAAAATTAATAATAATTTTACTACTAAAAAATAAAATGAGAGAATTTATATATTACAACAAATAGTAAACTATACAGCTTTTAGAAAAAAGAATTTAGATAAAAAAAGAGGTAAAATGATTACAGCGATTGAAGAATTTTCAAAGTTATTTTTAGAAAAAACCGAAGGGAAAAAAGTACAAATAATAAGCCATTTTGATACAGATGGTATTAGTTCTGCTGCAATAATATCAAAATCTCTTGAAAGGTTATATAAGCAATTCTCAATAAAAATACTAAAACAATTAGACAAAGAAGAAATAGCTCTTTTTCCAAAAGATAAACCAATAATCATTTTGGATTTAGGTTCAGCAAGCATAGACTATCTCTCTCAGCTAACTAATGAAATATTTATAATAGATCATCATGAAATTGAGGTTAAAGATACTCCTCAAAATATACACATACTAAACCCTCATCTATTAAGTGATTACGAAAACCTTTGTGCATCAGAATTATGCTATCTGTTTTCAAGATCAATTTCACCAGATAATAAAGATCTTTCTTATCTTGCAATTTTAGGAATGATTGGAGATACCATGGAAAAAGAAATAAGTAAAACTAGAGATAAAATAATAAAAGAAGCAGATATCCAAGTCAAAAAAGGCCTACTAATATATCCTTCAACAAGACCAATTGATAAAGCATTAGAATATAGCGCAAGACCGTTTATACCAGGAGTGACTGGAAACTCTAAGGGAACCTATGAATTACTAAAAGAAGCAGGAATTGAAAAAACCGGGAATTGTTTTAAATCTTTGATGGAATTAGATGAAAAAGAAATGAAAAAACTTGTAACAACTATTGCGCTTAGGTTGTCTGCAAAGGAAAATTCAGAATACATTGGAAATTTTTATCTTATAAAAATATTTAATAAACTAGAAGATGCAAGAGAACTTTCTGCAATAATCAATGCCTGTAGCAGAATGGGAAAACCTGAAATAGCCCTGCTTTTATGTTTAAAAAATCCAGGCGCAAGAAAAAAAGCAGAAAGAATATATTTCAAATATCGTCAGCATATAATTTCAGGTCTAAGATATATTGACCAAAACAATAAAATCCAGGGAAGAGAATATGTAATTATAAATGCAAAAGATAATATTAAAGATACATTAATTGGAACACTTGCTTCAATTCTATCTTTTTCACAAGTATATAGGGAAGGAACAATAATAATTGCAATGGCCTATAACAACGATAAAATAAAGATATCAGCTAGAATGGCAGGAAGAAATGCAAAATCTCCAAGAAACTTGCGGGACCTTATGGAGTCTATTACAAGTTTAATTGGTGGAGAAGCAGGAGGACACAAGCAAGCAGCAGGTTGCATAATTGATAAAGAACATGAAAATAAGTTCATAGATCTTGTAAGAAAAAAACTAGAATATGAACTAGTAAAAGTTTAATATAATTTTTCATTTAAATATTAATAAGAATCTAAATAGCTGTGTGGCATAATATTCTTTATATCCGTTTCCAAAGTCCTTAACATAAATCCCAATTCCGGTTTGAGAATAAGGTCCCAATATATTTTCTTTATGGCCTGAACTACCCATCCACTCTTTAGTAAATGTAGCTCCAACTTGTTTGGGAGTTAATTGATCATAAGTTCCGAACGCAGCAACATTTTCAGCACCACTGCCACCCATTTGACTGAATCTTGAATTAGATCCCCAATGACCAATGTTCATTACACCATATCTTGACATATCCTCACTATGCGCTCGTGCAAGTCCTGCAATTTTATCGTTCCACTGTAAATCTCTTCCTCTTGCAGAATTAATACCTGCATGAGTTTGTTCTTCAAAAGGATTAAAATTATTTGCTGGATTTTGAACCTGATTTGTATTTTGTGCTACAGGAGTTTTTTGAGTTTCAGGATTTGAAAATGTAACTCTTGAGTCTCCCCCTACAACTTGCGAATTCATGTCTCCTGGACTTGAAAGAACAGCCAATGCCACTTCATTTTTATCATTAATCATTAACTTTTTTTTGGAGATTGG
>CABMGE010000015.1 GCA_902385625.1 uncultured archaeon
GAAGATTTGAGTCATCAAGTGCAGCACAGTTTACAATACTTAATATAACTAGAATAAATATTACAAAAACCAAAATACCTCTAATTTTCATAGAATTATCAGTATTTTATTTCTTTTAAAGTTTGTTGAATAAGAATTTCCTCTTATTTGTTACTACTAGTTAATAACATCAAATAGAAAGATTTATAAAGTTCAAAGACTAGTAAATATTAAGCTAAAATTGACTTCGTCAGTTTGTGCAATCTTGTCTAATCAAGACACATATGGCGAGATTAAACTAAAAATTAGGATATAAACATGACATTTGAAACACTTGAATCCAGAGTAACTCAGAGAAGTCCAATAGTGAGAAACACCTTAAAAGGAATTCTAGGATTTTTAGGAGCTGCATTAGTTGCTGCACCTTTATATGCACAAACTTCTGATAAACCTATAGAAGAAAGTAATTATTCAGGCGATGGAGCTGTTTCTGCGTATCAAAATCCAGGACAAAGCAGAATATCTTTTGAAAACTTTATGAGAGTTTATACTCATGATAATAGAATACCTGTTTCAGATAGTCAAAGACAAAAATCAGAACAAAAATTCACAAATTCAGATGATAATTATAAGGAGCAGGTTTATCTTGCATATTCAAACGAAGATGAATTTTGCAGAAAATTTTTAACTGAAGCTCAAACCCAGGATTATAAAGCACTTAAAAATGCAGTAGAAAACTGGGTAAAATCTGAAAAATTAAAAGCTTATGATAAAAGAAGAAAAGGTCAGTCATATCAAAGACAACCAATTAATATCTTTAAACCCGGAGTTTCAAGACAAGTATTAAGTCAGGAATACTCACGGGCTTATCCTTGGATAGAAGATCCAACATCAGGAGAAAATCTTTTGCTTGTTTATTATAATGAGCTTGGCAAAAATAGAATTGACCAGGGCATAAAAAGCAGAACTTACTCTGCTCCAAGAATAATTATGCATTAGGTTTAGATCACTATTTTTTCTTTTTATCTTTTCTAGGATAGATAAGTATTATAATTAAGATGACTAGTATTATTACAAGAATCCACCAATAACTTCCTATTGTGTCAATTATATTTTCTTGAGAATTTTTTGTAATTGTAGATGAAAAACATTCTTCCTCCCAAGCCCTTAAACATTTTTGTTTTTCTTCGCACCAGGAGTAACCTGCTGAAATTAAGCATCCATGTGAATCTTTATCTCCTCCTATTTTTTCAGGAGTTTGTCCCTTGGAATAGTAGCTAACATCTGCCTTTGCAAGTTCATTATTATTCTCATCATAGATTATTATATCCCTTGCATTTTGATAATAAGGAACAAATATTTCAAATGAAAGATTATCTCTGTCTTCAATATAACTTCCATTAATTTGTCCACTTGAATTTGCAGTATCATAAATAATTCTATTTGTAAGACTAAACTCTATTTCCTTAAGTACAGAATTTCCATCAGAAACTTCTGCTTTATAAGTTTTAAAATAATGAGGATTAAGTATATTTTTTATTTCATCGTTTGAAAATTTAATATCAACAGATTTAATATTTACATTGCCTTTATCATAATCCATTGAGACTTGATAATAAAATGGTGTTGCACTTATATTTGCCAATAACATTAGGATAAATGCAAGTCCTGCTATCAATAATATTCTTTTTTTCATGTTAATGTGAGTTTTATTCATGATATAAGTTTTTTCTAGCAAAGATTGGAGTGAATCCAACTTTGTTAGCAGTCATTATATCCAAATTTGAGTTATACCTCTTGTAAACTTCTGTATTTATTTAAAGCATTGGCATCATAAGGAAGCCCTGCTGCTTTGTATATCTCTTCCATCCTGGATTTGGTAAAATAATAATTATCATATGCGACAGCAACTCTTGCTCTCCAGTAATTATGTTTTGGATTACTATTATCTATATATTGCTTTATTTTACTGTCATCACCATATGAAAAGATTTCAAGGAATGTGGAGATATCTTCCATATCTTCATAACCATAACTATAAGTTTGAGGTCCTCTGTCCAGACCTTTTCCATCCCACTCTTTCCTAAAGTTTCCAGCTCCATCATTAAAATCAACTATATGAGCCATCTCATGTCTCATAACATCTGCATCAAGATTATCATAAACCGACATATGCATAGACATGTCTGATGAATCAGCATATGCATGACAAGTCCAAAAACTATTTTTAAAATGAATTGTTTTTATCATTTTCATTTGTTCAGAAGGAACACTTTCCATTATATCATATAGATATCTAATATTATCCGGATTACTAAGCCATTTAGATCCTGCATTATCATCTGCAACAAGTTTTAGTCCGCTAAACCTCTCAAATCCATCTTTTGTTAAAGCATAATTATAAAACAAATAATTTGAAACTCCTGTAAATAATTTAGGAGATTGTTTATAGTAGTTTATTCTAATAAAATTGGGATTCGGACCATAGCCATATTCATTTGAACTGCTTGTGACAAGAACTCTGTTGGATTTTATTTCAACTTTTTCTCCATTGTCCCCTGTTTTATAACTGTGTATCTCCATTGGGACACTCCCTGTTCCTGCATAATTATCTCCAAATCCTTTTACAACAGGGCCTGTAGATCTTAAATAAATCTGACCTTTCCCAGAGTCATAATAAAATCCTCCATTATCCTGGTTAATTGCAAAATCATTTAAAGTTTCAACAAGAGGAGTTTTTCCTTGTTTTGTCCTGTCTTGAATTGAAAAATAAGCACCTTTGGAGTTTCCTTTAACTTCCACTTCAAAATTAGGTGTTACTTGGACTTGTTTTCCAGATTTATCTGCACTCATGTATTTCTCCATTTTTATTCCATAGGGATTTCCCTCTGAAAACATTACATCAGGGCTGTTTACTGAATTAGCATTACTTCCAATTACAACCTTTCCATTTGCTTCATTAAATGAAACATACGCACTATCATAGTTTTTTGAAACCTCTCCTTTAAAATCCAAATAAGTTTTTGACCATGCACTACTATCACTTGACTTTTTCATTTTCATACTGTCAATTTCAACTTGAGAATCAGAAGATTCTCCGACAAAAGAAATCTGATCGCCTGTAAAACTAACTATTGCTCCCTTTATTTTGTAGCCATTAGAAAGTTCTAGAACTCCATTATCCCAGGTCCTATAAGATACTTCAGTTCTATCTCCCTTGCTGTAAGCTACAGGAGGATTTATTTTTGTATTTGCAGGAACAGATACCTGCGCTTTTCCAACGCCTTTTTCTTTCCTGTATATGACTCCTCCTCCTTTTGGAACATCTATTCTTTCATTTCCAAGATCATATTTCCCCCCATTAACCGAAGTGAAATATGCTTCTTCAATTTCTCCTTTTGAATTAATAACTATTTTAGCATCAGACTCTTTTTCAACCCATTTTCCATTTTCCTGGATTTTTATCTTTAGTTTTTCAAGGTTTGAATAATCTTTCCAATTACCATCTTTATCTTTTATTTTTATAGATCCTTTTCCAGGAGTAAGCGTAATACTGGTGCTTTTTCCAGCAGGTTTTTGTATGTCTGCATTTTTTACTTTTATCTGATCTTTTCCAAGCCCTATTAAATCTCCAATATCCTTTTCTGTATCTTCAACCTTGCCACTATAATCTTTTTGACTCGCAGAAGTAGCAGTATTTAAAGAATCAGTCTGAACAGGGGTTTGTGTGGGAGCAGTTGTAGCAAAATCTTTTGCAGCAATGATTATTCCTGCCAAAGATATAATTAAAATAAAAAATATTATTGCATTTATTTTAAATTTCTTTCCCATCTTCGAGTCTTTTAGTACCTATTGGCGAAATTAAATCTATAACTCTCTTTATTTAGCTTAGAATTATCATCTCTTATCGTAAATATAACAGTTCCTTCATTATAATTATACATCTCAATGTATAGATCATTTTCAGTTGCAAAATCATCTAGGCAAGTAATGCAAATATCATTCTTATTTGCCATTTGTTCCTGCATTATTTTTTCAAGAACAGTATAAATAACATTAAGCCTTACCGGAACATCTGTACTAAACTTTTGAAT
Organism: uncultured archaeon; assembly: GCA_902385625.1. Classification (GTDB taxonomy): domain Archaea; phylum Nanobdellota; class Nanobdellia; order Pacearchaeales; family GW2011-AR1; genus ARS1285. Next base: position 4,074 of record CABMGE010000015.1, read on the forward strand.
CGCATATGTTTTTCCACTCTTTGTTGCGCTTATTGGATAGGTAACATCAAAACTAACTACTCCATCATTTATCTTCGCCTTTGTGTTTATTTCTTTTTGAGAAATATTAAAATCAGAAAAATCATTAAAACCTTTGACGCAAAAGAATAACATATTATTCATATAGAGTGAAAGCTCTTTTTCTATTATTTCCTTTGTCGGCATATAATTGTTTCCACGGTCAAAATAATATGCAATATTATTTTCTGTAGAAAGATTTGGTTTTACAAAATATCCTCCTGTTTGTCCGATATATGAAACAGCCTCTTGTCCTGTTTGTTTAACACAATTGTCAACATAGTTATAAACTGGAAGTATTGAAGGATCTACTTTCTCAACTTGAATTTCAGTTTTTCTAAAAAGAAAATAAAGCAATATAAATGCAACTAGCATAATCGCAATTATTACAAAAGCTGTTACCTGGCCTGATTTATTATTCACTCTTTTCATTTTTATTTTAGTTCTCTAATGATTATATATTTAACTAAATGTTTTCTGAAGATCCGAAATCAATTACATCTTTTTTTGCATCTGATTTTGTGGGCCTTAGTATTATTGAACATGCATTTGGGTTTGGCTGATTGTTATACTTGTCTTTACATCTGATATAAAGGTTTGAATTAACAGACCACTCTGAATTATGTGCAAGATTATCATAAGTTGTCATTTTTATTCCAGAGTCAATTTCAAAGTTACAGTCTTTTGTTGAGTAACTGCATTCAGAAGGTTTATTGGTTGTGATCTTAAGTTCTCCACTTTCCTTGAATACTCTTGTAATTGCCGGAGGTAATTTATCACTTTCTACTAAAAAGTTAGTAGTGTTATATACTGCATTTCCTCCAAGGTCAACACACTTAAAATAATAAGTATAATTTCCAGGAATAAGATCTTGTCTTTGGGTATGATTACTTCCACTTGTATCCATGAATAAAATATAATTTTCATCACTTATTGGTTTTCCTTGGTAATAATAGCATAATGCCTCTCCATTTTTATAACCATTATCCGTTTGTATGTTTAAGAAAACAGGTATGTAATCAGTTGAACCGGATATTTTGCCTTTAGGCCCTGAACTAATTATGCTTAGAGGTTGTGTTCCAATAACTTGATATGAATAACTCTGTTTATTCTCATTTCTGTCTCCTTCTTCTGCCCAAGGTTTATCTTTACACCTGAAGTAATAATTATTTTCTTTTCTATTTTCAATTCCAGTTAAATTTGTTCTGCATGTGTAAACCATATTGCTGTTCATCTCCCATACATCTTTATCACAGCTCATATTGTTTTCCATATTTTTGTATGATCTGTCTTCCCTGCTCCATTTACATTCAGAAGGTTCATTTACGTATACTTCAAGATACAAACTCGATTGATTGAACTGGACTGGTTTTCCAGTAGGAATACTTACTGATTCAATTACAGGGGGAGTTGTATCAGGTCCTTTCTCAACACAAAAACTTACTGAAAAAGAGTTTTCATTTATATTTCCATTAGCATCTCTGCATCTTACAAATAAAGTATACTCTCCATCATTTTTAAGTTCAGGAGCAGCTGCGTTTATAGAATCAGGCCCTGGGAGAGACATTGCTTCGCTATGATTATAACTGAATAAATCGCTTCCACCAACATAAAATGCCATTTGTTCAAATCCTTCCTTTCCTCTTGTTAAATTATAATCTATTTTACATTGTGCAGGTTCATCAGTTTCAAATGTAAATTCTAGGGGAGTAAATGCTTTTATGCATGTTCCTTTTTCAATAGTTATATTTACTCCTGTATCAGGAGGTCTTATTGCACTATCTGGTGCAAATTTATGCCCTTTAGTGACTTTTTTAAATTCAATTATAGGAGAATTTACATCATGTGGATTTTTCCAAATGCACTTCTGTTCTTTTGTTCCTTTATTTATTATGTCGCATGCCTGTCCAAGACTTTTACATGTATACTCTGAACATTCTTTGTAATTATTACATTGTTCGCAATCCTGTCCTCCAATAGGCGCTTGCCATGGAAGGCAATGGAATTCAACAGTTTCCTGTGATTTTTTTTGATAGGTTAATAAAAATATTGCAGCTGCAACTCCAAGTCCAAGTACTGTTGAACCTCGAGGTCCAAGTGATTGCTCAGTAAGTCCAGCAACAACTCCTCCAATTGTTCCTGCAAGTCCTCCCCAAAGTGCTCCATTATCTCCTCCTGCAAGGCTTCCAATTGTTCCAAAAATCATTGAACCAAATGTTGCCTTGGTCATTATTGTTTGAATATTAAAACTAAGAAAATCTCCTCCAATTCCTCCGCCGTCTGTTCCTCCACCATTGCCATTATTTCCTCCTGTTCCTCCTCGATCAATTCCTCCTCCTGTATTTCCACTACCTCCAGAAATACTTCCTCCACTTTCAACTGGAGTGTCTCCTCCAGTAGTTGTTCCTGATGTCCCACTTGTTCCAGTAGTACTAGAACCTCCTGCATTTCCAGGTATGCCTGGATTTGTTCCAGGAGTTGTAGTCGTCGTCGGAGGTTTTCCTCCTGCAGGGCCTGCTGTTCCTGCAGCACTTACTAAAGAAAGATTAACTAAACAACTAAATGCAATTGTAGATAAAATTAAATTTATAATTATAATATATACTAATTTCTGTTTCATTATTTTATTTGTCATTTTATTTTGTTCCAGTAGAGGTGGTTGTTTGTGAATTTTGATTATTCCAATCTACTCCTGAAGTACTTGAACTGCTTGTAGTTCCAGTAGTATCTGTAGATGTAGTTTTTGAAGATGTTGCACTTGTTTCAACATCTTTCATAATTCCTTGCATTGTTTTAATTCCTTCATTGTCTTTCCACTCAACTCCATCATCAGTATAAACTCCAATAAAGTTTGATTTAGCTCCGCAGTCTCCAAGACTAGTGCATACACTATTCATTTTATAGAGCCAGCTTGTTTCTAAAACTTCACAATTATCCTTGCACTTTTTTGCTCCAAATATATTTGTTGTATAATTTACAACTTGTACAGAATTGCCAAGACCACATATACTAGAGGCATCTCCTTCATCCCAAAATTTAAGTCCAGGAGGATAATTTGGTAAGCATATTCCAACTCCGTTTACAATTCCTTTTTGTCCTGTGTCTGCGAGTGTTGTGGCAGTGCCATTTTTAGAGCTCTTTCCAGTTGCTCCATCATATTTTAAACCTGGATACCAGTAACAATCTCTTTTGTCTGTATTAGTACATTTTTTTTCTGTATTTTGATCAATGCAATCATTCCACCTGTTCACTCTGCAGGCAGCCTCTCTAAATTCTCCTGCATCACTTTTAACAGGTTGTTCATAACAAACTTCGTTTCTAAAGTCTGCGCAAGGTTCAATTGTTTCTTCACCATTAACGCATACATGTCTAAATTGTCTGCTTCCAACAGTATCTTGCCCATTTCCAGTTTCAGAAGTATAAATGCACCAGCTCTCTCCATTTTTGTAATTTTTTCCATTTTCAGTATTATAACAGTTTAGATCTTTACATATATTATTTCCATATGTAGCAGCCCCTTCTCCACAAATGCTTCCATCAAGATATTTGCAATTTCCGCAACTTTTTGAATTTATATTTCCATTTTTTGTTTTTGAACTGCAGCTATCTGTTTTTAATACTATCTTTTTCCAATAACCCGGATCCTTTGAATAAATCCTGTTTGCATCATATATATTTGCAGGATTTCCGCAACTATCTTTAAAATAAACTTCATCTCTTCCAGAAACACAAGTAGTATCTGTTGTAGGTCCGCAGTTAGTTCCAAGTTCATCAGCAGAACATAAATAATCTCTAAAAAATTCAGGTTTTGAAGTCATATTGTTTGAGTTTGATTTATCTGATTTAGCCGAGTTTAAACATACGCCTCTTGTAGTAAATCTGCATGTTTTTTGATTTTCAACTTCATAAACACAAGCTCCTTTTTCTTGTGCAAATGCAAGATCCACACAATTGGATTCTGTTGTAACATCTTTTTTAAAATTAGTATTTAGTCCATATAATGAAGAAAGTTTTTTACATCTTGTAAGTGTAACAAAACTTGCCTGGTCTCCGAGAATACAACAACCCAGCTGACATTGTGCAACATTACAGGTAGCATCTTCAAGCCAGGTTCCAGTTGAGATCTGGCATACTTTTTGAGGAGTATTTTCCATACACAGCCCCTCTTCAGAGTCAATACAGCATCCAAGTTTACAAAAACTTGTTGCATCGCAACTTGTAGGAGTTTCTCTCAGTGGAGACTTTGTTGTAACATCAATCGAACTATCACAACTTCCCTTAAGTGTGTTTTGGCACCATGCACCACTTTTTGTTTTTTCACAACATACATTAAATGCAGGCCATCCAGGTTCAGAAGAAATAACAAAATAAACCGAGTTTATTATAAGAATCATTCCTATAAGTATAATAAGCCCTCTTTTCATTTCTTTTCCGCCTCTTGTTTTTTCCATTTTATTTTCCAGTTATTCCTGAAGGAAGTGCAACACTTCTTACTGCGAACAGGAATTTTTCTCCTGATTCTCTGTCACTTAAAATATAAATTCTTGTTCCATCATCTCTTATTTTCTTTTCAACCTTTAGTGTAGGATAGTAAAACATATACATCATGGTTTCACTGTCTCCATATCTTGCTTCCCAGTTGGAAATTGAACTTGCAGTCATTGCAAATTCATATAATCTTGAGCCAATATCTGTTTTAATATTTTTGTAAGACTGCACTTTACTATCTTTTGAGAGTTTTAATTCAATAGCAGTATCTATAAGAATACTATTTGGAATCAATTGGACTGTACTCTCGGGATTTTTATAATCTACACTATATCCTTGATTTTCAAGCGAACCTTTTATAGAATCAATGCAATCCTTTATTTTTGGATCTAGATATTTTTTAAGTTCTTGTTCCATACTTTGTTTTAAAAGAGGTTTTTGCATTATACAAGCTTTATAATACTGTTCTGTATAACACAAATAATCTACTTTGTTATCTTCATATAAATAATAATTTTTAGGATCAAAGCTTCCTCCCTGACTTCCTATTTTTATTGTAGCATCTTTTGCAGAGTCTCTGATACATTTCTGTATTTTATCTACAGGTGAGTCTGACTTAGAGAGCATGAGTCCAATATCGCTTCTGCCTCTAAATAAAAAAAACAGGACAATAACAATCATTATTGCAAGAATTATAAATACTGATAGCTGTGCCTTTTCCCCCCACCTCTTGTTTCTGCTATTCATTCTTATATATTCCATTTTATTTTGTTTATAAATTTATTTAAGTTTAGTAGCTATTTATTATATCATATGGCCTTACCATTATTTTGCTTCCAAAATTTTGGAATTGATCCTGGCATTGTATATAATAAGTAAATGGTTTCCAATCTGCAAAATGTTCTGTGTCTGATCCTGACATCTCAGTTCCATTTTCAAAATTAAAAACCCTATTAAAACTATAGACACATTTTGAAGGTTCAGCAGTTGTAACTTTCAGTCCACCTTCATTATAAATTCTTATAATCTCCGGACCTTTTTTATCTACAATTACTTTAAATGAGCTTGAATTTTTAGCAATATTTCCTGCAACATCTTCACACTGGAAATCAATATTATATCTTCCAGCATAAGCATTAGTCCACTCATAAGAATGAGTACTTGAATTTGTTTCTCTAAATTGATCCCAACTAGTAGGGCTTAGATTCCACTGGCATACTGCTTTTCCATCTTCAGCTCCACCTGAAGTTGATAATCTGAAAACAATATCTGCAGGTTCAACACCTGAAACAATTTCTTTTCCAGGCCCTTCATCCGATTCATCTTTTCCAAATACTTTCATTTCATCAATTGATAGCGGAGTTTCAGAAGGGAAGAGTTCGTAAATAAAACTTTCAGTCATATTATTTTTACCTGCTGATTGATCCTGGCATCTGATATAAAACTTTGTGCTATTTTTCAGTCCAGTTAATGTCGTAGTGCACGGAAGCCCAAGTCCTGGTTCATTTGTTCCATAATGAAATATGTCTGTATCGCAAGTCATATTATTTTCCATTTTATCAAAATCCTTATCTTCTTTACTCCACTTACACTGCGAAGGTTCACTTACAAAAATAGTTGCGTTCTGAGTGTCAATATTATATTTCAAGAATCCTTCATTAGGCGGATCTGTTAACCATATTCTAGGAGGAGTTAGATCAGGTCCTTGATTAACACATGTTCTTATATTATATGCCTCTGTATTAACTCTTCCTGAAGCAGTTTTACATTTAACATATAAACTTACCTTGCCCAGTTCTTTTAATTCCTCAGTTATATTACAAGGTTTAAACACTCCGCTTTTATTACATATTGCTCCCTGACTATAAACCCCTACTATCGAGTCTACACTTGGAAGAACAAGATTCATTTGATGTGCAGGAAGTATACTGTCTCCCTTGTTTCCAAACCTTTCAGGCATTTCTTGGAATGTTTGCTTCATATCAAATCCCCATCTGCACTTTGCAAATGGACTTACTTTTATTCCTATTTTAACTATATTGAACGGATCAATACATTTATCATTTTCAGTTAATACTTCAAATCCATTCGCAGTTACTTCTGCATATTTATATCCAGGACTTATTGCAGTTTCAAGAGGTTGTATTGTTGGGAATGCTTCATCCGCAGGTTGGCTAATACACAATTCATTTGGAGTTCCTTTATTTACAAACTGACAAAGTTCTCCAAGGCTTTGGCATCTGTATTCGCTGCAAGGAAGTTGTGTAGGATCATTATTGCATTTATAACAATCAGCTCCCCCGCTAGGTCTTTCCCACATATTGCAGAAAAAGTCAATATCAACATACATTATCCACGCCATTAGGAATAAATAAGCAAGCATTGCAGCAATCATTGTGATCAGAATACTTTGCGTAATAAGATATGCAATCATTCCAGCAATCATAGCTCCAATCATTTCAAATCCTCCAACTTTTTTTTCTTTTTTTGTTATTTGCGCACTTATGCTTGATTTGACACTTGAGACTCCATTAAAATATCCTGCTGCATTTACTGGTTGAGTTGAACTTGGGAGAGCATTGATATCTTCCTCACTAACATTTCCAGAATCTTCAGATAAAATTCTATACAATAAAGGAGATCCATAAGCTCCAAGAGTTCCGCCTAATTCTTTTTGAAGTGCACTCTGATTTTCATCAACCTTATTTAGTTTTTCTTCTGAAATATCTTTGAGTCCCTCGGCATTCATTGTTTCAAAAAATTCAAAAGTTCCAGGATCAGCAGGTTTTGAATTTGCCTTCGGTCCAACATACTTTGAAAACATTCCTGCATTAATTGATCTAGGTGGAGCAGCTCCAGTAGATTTGACTCCATATCCAGAATCTGTAAATGTTCCAACATAATTAATATAAGCACCACAATCACCAAGACTTATGCATAAGTCATTCATATCATTTGTAAATTTTGCAGTATGGCAATCGCAGTTTTCAACACAGTAACATCCAAATATTGTACATACCCAGGTTTCAGTGCATCTTTGGGTAGCCATGCTGCAGATTCCCTCTCCTGAGTTAGGAACATCTGCTCCATTCATTTGAACACTGTCTCCTCCAAGGTAAAATCCAGGGGGATAAGCAGGAGTACAAACATCAAATTTAAATCCTGCTCCCATCTCTATATGTTTGAGAGTACAGTCAGGATTTTTTTTACATTCTGCTTTCATTGCATCTACTTGTTTTGAATTATAAGACATACAAAGTCTCCAATTATTCACTCTGCAGGACGCTTGTGCAAATGTTTCTCCATTTTTTACAGTATTATCTGATTCAACACAAATTTGATTTCTATAATCATCACAAGGTTCTATTCTTTCTGTTCCCATATAGCAAATATGCTTGACATGCCTGCTTCCAACAAGATCTTTTCCGTCTCCTATTTTTCCATCATATTCACACCATGATTCTCCGTTTTGTCTCTTTTTCCCATCTACCATGCAACTAACATCTTTGCAAGTATAACTTCCAGAAATATCTTTTCCACAATAAGTTCCGGAAAAAAGATTGCAATCTTGGGAAGCATCCTCATGATTTCCACAAGAATCAAACCAATATACATCTTCTTTGCCTTCTAAACACCCTTGATGATCTTTTGCTTTGCAAGTGGTATTAAGGTCAGGGTTAGAACAATATTTCCCAGTTTTATCAAAATTTCTTTCATTACCAGTTCTTGATATACAATCATCAAGTGTAGTAAAAATGCATTTTCTTTCAGATCCAGAATCATAAACACATGCACCTTCTTTTTCTTTATCAGTAATATAAAGACATTTTGTCTCAGTATTGACATCTGGTCTCCAGTCAAGTGGAATATCTTTATTTTGCGCATTAGTTTTAAAAATGCAGTTTCCTCTTGTAACAAACTCTGTTTGTTCTCCGATAACACAACAGCCAAGTCTGCAGTCTTCAACATTGCACATTGAAGAAGGTTTGTATGTTCCATTAAGTGAGACGCACTGATTTTTAGGAGTATTTTTATTACATATGCCATTTGTAGGACTAACACAGCATCCAAATTCACAAAAGTCAGTCAATTCACATTCAGTAGGAGAAGTATGCAGCCCAGTTCCAGTATCACATTCTCCTGGAAGAGCATTTTGACAGAATTTTCCATCTTTTGTTTTTTCGCAGCAAACAAGCCCGATATTATCTGCAGCATCGACTAGTTTTATGTTATCACTTAAGGCCTGAGTAATAATATAGTCAATAAGTCCAACTATCAAAGTTCTAGGAATATTAATTCCTGTATCTTGATTAAGTTTTTCTTGAGAAATATCTTCAAGCCCTTTTTGTGTATCAACTGGTTTAATTTCATTGTTTACTGCAGAATAAATTAAATAGGAAACAGCAAACATACTCACTATTAGTATAGAAATCTCCAGATAACTCATTCCAGCAGTCTTGTTTATTAGCTTATTTTTCATCTCTTTTTCCTTATACCTAGTTTATTTCTTAGATTATTAATTTTACGGTTCATTTTAAAACCCAGGAGGCAATAAACAGCTTCTTGTTGCAAATGTAAACTGTTGATTTGTTGCCCTTTCTTTAATTGTGTAAATGTTATCAGATTCTCCAGTCTTGGTGCTTGTTACATCAAAAGATGGATAGAAAATCATAAAGCCCAAATCATCGAAGTGACAATATTGTGCCTGCTGATTTGCAATTTCCATTCCAATCTCAGCAAAATTATAAAGCGGACTAATCATGTTCATTCTAAACTGATTAATATTGATTACTTTGTCTTCTCTGGACATTTTAAATTTTTTATCAATTTCAACCGTAATTTGTCTTGGATAAAGTCTTGTTCTTAGGTTCATATCCTCTGTTTCAATAGTATATCTTTTTTCAAGCTTCATCTCAAGAGATTTGAAGCAGTCTGCAACTTTAGGCCTTATAAATTCTGTAATTTGATCCTCAAGGTGCTCGACAAGCATTGGTCTTTGATTCACACATCTTTTATAAAAATCATTATTATAACAAAGATAGACCCTGTCAACTCCGTCATATAATACACTTCCACGAGGATTAATGTCTCCTCCCTGAGGGCTGAGAATTCCAATTGCTTCAGAAACTGCATCTCTTGTACACTGTTCAATATAAGACTGAGGATTATTCTCGTCATACACTTGGGGCTTTGCAGGTTGCTTTAATGCAAAAAAGAATAATATTGCAACAACAATTATAAGTGCAAGAATAATAAAGATTGTTATTTGTCCTCTAGAATTAATCTTTATCCCTTCATCCATAAGTTTACCCCCTCTTTTTTTACTCTTAGAATATCACCGTCCAAAGCTAGCTCCATGAGATAGCTTTGGGCAGTATTCCAACTAATTCCAAGAAATTTTGCAATTTCTGAACTAGTTATCACCTTCTTTTCCTCCAGAAACTTGAGGATCTTACTCCTTGTTTGACTATTCATATGTTAACACCTCTGTAATCCCCTTAGTTCTTACATAGGATGATTATAATGTTTATTATAATCATCTTTGTAATGATTAGTAATATGAATATTCATAGAATATATAAAGGTTTCTAAATAAAAAAAGTTTTTTTTGAGAAAAATTATTTTAAGATCTTAAGTTTATTCTTCGCTCTCAACCCTCGGAGCAAGTATGAAAGAAAGTTCAATAAATGGAGTTATAAAATCTAATTTTAATGGATAATCATTTGAGAAATTTATTTTTAACTTGTCTGTTAACTTTGTTGCCTTTACCATCTTTTGTAAATATTCCAAAGAATATTTCGAATGAGCATCCTCTGAAACTATATTTAATTCATCAGATGAAAACTCTGACTTAAATGAATTTAAGCTTCCTTTTGCCTTTATTAAAAATTTGCTTGCTTCTGAGATAAATGAGCAGGAATCAGCAACAACTGAACAATCTTCAATTGCCTCTGAAAAATCAAGAGAAGACATTTCTATTTTACTTGCAAACTCGAGGTGTGGAATTTCTTTTTCCTCGCCCTCTACATCAATAAGTGCTAAATTAAATTCCTTTGTTACTCTGTCTTTTATTTGTAATTTTAGTTCATTCTCCTCTCTTGTAATAACAAGGACACTTCCAGTTTTTACTCTTCTAAGAACTGCTTTTAAGCTTTCAAGATTTACTCCAAGAACCTCGTTATTTTCAACATCTATTTCTGAAAACGCAGTATTCGGAAGTTTAAAAGAAACCATTGCAACATTCGCAGGATCAATTGCAATCAGGCTTACCCCTTCTTTACTTACCTTCAGTCTTACTTCAAGCACAAGTTCAGATATTATTCCTACAATTTCTGAAAAAAGTTTTGGATGATCAAGTTTTAGTAGCATATTAATTACTTCTTTTTTACCTCAAAATGATATTGCTGTATTTGTTTTTAAAGATTGTTATAGTAAATTACCTAATTGACTTTAAACTGATAATATTAATGTCTGTTGTCTTTTCATTTAAAAGTAACAAGACAAGAATTATAAAACAACGATTATTTAAGTTATCACCTTTGGATAGGATTAATAATGGAAGAGAATTCTGAAAAAAAAGAATATCTGCAAAAAGAAAGAAGTTTTAAGGAACAACGAATAAGAGAAGTAACTATAATCTATTATTCTCGAGCAGATGTAAGGAAAGCCTTATTTGAATTTTCAAAAAATCGGGAGTGTGTTCCAAGATATTTTGAGGGTTTTGGAAAGCGCCCTGATACATTTCAGTATGATTCAGATATTTTAGAACAGGTAAAAAGAGGAGCAACTTCTTTTCACTCTTCAGAGGAGATATGGAAAGATCCTCTGGAGATTTCAGTAGAGATGACAAAAAAAGATTTTGATGATTTAAGGATTGGTTGGGATCTCTTACTTGATGTAGATTCTCCCTATCTTGAATACAGTAAAATCTATGCAGAACTATTGGTTGAAGCATTAAAACATCTTGGACTTAAAAATTTTAATGTAAAGTTTAGCGGTTCAAAGGGATTTCATATAATTGTTCCGTGGAAAGCTTTTCCAAAAGAGATTTACAACCAGAAAACAAAAGATATGTTTCCAGACTGGCCAAGGATTATTTGTCAGTATCTTTCTGAAACAATTCAGCCAAAACTTGCAGAAAAAATATTAGGGGATGAAAATTTAAAAGAAATTGCAAAAAAAACAGGAAAAGAAGAGCAGGATTTAATCATAAGGGAGTGTGTTTCTTGCAGGAGGCCTGCATCTAAAAAATTTCTAATAACCTGGTTTTGCGACTACTGTAAAAAGGAATTAATTAATATGGAAGGGACTTATAATAATAGAAGGAAATCAAAATGTCCTGACTGTAGAAAAGATCTTATTGAAAAAGAAAGAAAAGAGATCTATTCTTGCGAATTTTGTAATGTTGATTCAAGAAAAAATCCTTATCAATTTGAGGAAAAAGAAAGATTTGCCACAGAAAAATTAATTGAGGCAGATCTGGTTTTAGTGGCTCCTAGACATTTATTTAGGATGCCTTATTCATTGCATGAAAAGACCGCTCTTTCCTCAGTAGTTATTGATAAAGATAAGATAAAGGACTTTCAAATTACCGACGCAAAACCCTTAAAAGTGGAAGTAAAAAACTTTTATCCAAATGCAGCAGAGGGGGAAGCAAAAAATTTGCTTCTTCAGGCACTTGACTGGAAAGAACAAAGGGACAAGCAGGAAAAAATATTTGAAAATACCAAATTGTCTTTAGCTTCAGATGTACCTAAAACACAAAAAACAAAAGGAGATTTTAAGCAAATAACAATTCCAAATCCAACTGTTGAATTATATCCTCCATGCATAAAATCAATAATTAATGGAGTAAAGCAAGATGGAAGAAAGCGTGCATTGTTCATTCTTCTTAATTTTTTTAAGTCTCTTGGAGTAACTGATTCTGAAATTGAAAAAAGAGTGAATGAGTGGAATGAGAAAAATGCAATGCCCTTAAAAAAAGGTTATATCCAAAGCCAGCTGAATTGGTATAGAAGAAACCAATCAAAAATGCCTCCTAATTGTGCAAATCCTCTTTACAAAGATCTTGGAATCTGTAAACCTGATGATTTATGCAGAAAAATAAAAAATCCAGTAAGTTATGCAATAAAGAAAAACTTTCGAAGATAAATTTGCATATTTTAGGCTGCAAATTTCAATATCTTGAAAATGCAAATTTTTGAGAGCTTTAAACTTTATAAATAAAGTTTAAATACCTAAATAACATTAATTTTTCATGAAAGAAAAAAGAGTGTATGTAGTATTTTTAGTTTTAGCAGCTTTGGTATTGATATCATTAGTATCTGCAGCAGATAATCCTGATGTAGAAAAATCTTATACTTGTTTAAAAAATCAGCTTGGAGATAATTGTGGAGGCTCAACCATAAGTACAGAGGTTAATGCATTTAATTTACTTGCAATGGCATATGACTCCAAAGTTCAGGGAGACTGCAAGTCTTCACTCAACACAAGAAAAAGTACTGACTGTTGGGGTCCTAGCGCAAACAGTGCATGTGATATTAAATCCACTGCACAAGCAATATTTGCACTTAATAATATCGGAGAGAAAGTTGATGATTCTGTAAATTGGTTGCTCGGAAAAAGACAATCAAAAACCGGTCTAACTTGGTATCTTGAGATTGATTCAACTAATTCTACTGAGTGTGTTGTAAATGGAAGAAGTTTTACAATAAACGAAAATAAAAAACTATCTGGATCAGATCCAGCTGGACTTAAAAAAGCTTATAACAATTACTGGTTTGAAATAACTGATACTGATCAGAACTATACTATTTCCTGTACTAGTGATTTTGTAACAACACTTTTATATCAAAAACCAGGAAATCCTGTATTCTATGTTTCAAGTGATTCTCATACTGCATCAGCATCAGATTCCACAACTGAAAAAGTAGAATCTTTCTGTTTTTCAACATCTTCTCAATGTGATTATGAAGGAACCTTTTGGGCATCACTTGCACTTGGAAAGGAAGAAGAAGATATTTCTCCATACATACCTTATCTGACTGCAATGTCCGATGAAGCCGCAAATAAAAGATATTTTCCAGAGGCTTTTTTATACCTGTTGACAAATGCCGATGATTATTACAGCCAGTTATTGTCTATGCAAAAAGAAAGTAAATATTGGAATGTTGATAAAAGCAGAACTTACGATACTTCTTTAGCATTACTTTCATTGCAAGGTTCTAATACAAATGAAGTTGATAGTGCAAGAAAATTCTTGCTTGGTTTAAAAGAGGGAGATACTGGATGTTGGAATGATGTAAATATGCCTTTTATACTCTATGCTGGATGGCCGAAAGTTCCAGTATCTGTTTCAACAGGACAGACAATTCCTCAGTGCGAAAATTTTGGACTTTACTGTACAGCAATTTCAGAATGTAAACTCGAGGATCAAAAAGAAAATTATAATTGCATTGGCGGAGGAGATGTATGTTGCGGAGTTCAACCTCTAGAACAGAATTGTTCTGATAAAACCGGTTTTGTTTGTACTCAGGATCAAAAGTGTTCAGGAAACGAAGTTCAAGCATCAGATACTCCTTATTGTTGCATTGGAGGGGCTTGTCAGGAAATACAACCTACTGAAAATGAATGTGAACAAGCAGGTTACAATTGTAAAGACACTTGTTTAACAGGCAGTGAAGAGGAAAAAATAAGCTACTCTAAGTCTTGCAGCTTTGGACAATTATGTTGTGCAGCAAAGCCTGTAAAATCAACTAATTGGCTTTTAATCTTGCTTCTTGTAATTTTAATAATATTGGTAATACTTGCAATACTGTTTAGAAATCAATTGAAAATATGGCTATTTAGGGTTAAGTCTGGATTTAGTTCTAAAAAAGCTCCTCCACCAGGTTCAAGACCTATGGCAGCACCTACAGGATTTAGACCAATGCCACCACTAAGACCTTCACCAGAACATTTATATCAACCGCAAAGAGGTCCTCCAATGCAAAGAAGACCTATTGTAAAATCAGAAAAAGACAAAGACTTCGAAGAGACAATGAGAAAATTAAGAGATATGAGCAAATAATTTTCTCAAGCATTCGCTTTTTACAAAGCTTCATACAATGAGAAAATTAAGAGATATGAGCAAGTAATTAGTTAAATTTAAAATCTCTTTATTATTTATTTATCTATGAAAGAAAAAAAAAGGGAATTATTAATTTTATTATCTATTTTAATTATAGTGCTTTCTCTAGAACTTGTATTATCTGTAGAAATAACTTTATCAAAAGAAAGCTATTCTCCAAGGGAGACTCTTCAGGCACAGATAAAAGGAACATTTATTTCCTTAAGTTCAGATAATATTCTTATTTATGAAGGCAATAAAGTTCATTCAGAACCTGTGATAAAATCCCTAACAAAACAGAATAATATCTATTATCTTTATATGCTTCTTCCAAATAAAGAATCTAATTTTTCTCTAAGAATTGAGGGTGCAGAGTATATTGATTCAGGAGAAATAAAATCAGGTCCAATCATTAAACCATTTTCAATAATGAAAACAAACGAATCAAGTTTATCTTTATATCCTGGATTTATAATTACTGATAAGGGAATTTCAATCAAAGTTAAATCTCTTTCAAATCAAGAAATTTCAGTAACCTTTGATGGAACAGGAGAAACAAAAAATCTCTCTTTAACCGAGGAAAAAGAAGAAACTATTGACTTTTCTACTCTAAACCTCAGTTCAGGCCAGAGTAACTTAAGAATAAACAATTATAATATTCCTGTATTTATATTTGCAAAATCTTCTTCAGAAAATATAAGTGATTTAATAAGGCTTGATTTTAATCCTCCTGAATTAAGAGCAAAATTAATATCTGGAAAGGATTATTCTTTTACAATCGTGATAGAAAACTCTGGGAATATGGCCCTAAATAATATTAGCATATCTAATAATGTGAATGCTACTATATTTCCATATACTATAAAATCTCTAAGGCCTGGAGATAATGTTTATTTAAATCTAACAATTCCAGTTCCAGAACAAATAAAAGATAATCTTTCAGGATACATAAAAATATCTTCGCAAGAGAAGAATTTTTCAGTGCCTGTTATCTTGGAAATAACAACAAACCAAAAAGAAGTTAATTTAACTCAAACCGGAGTTACAAAAAGTCTTAGCTGTATAAATATTGGTAATATTTGTATAGA
Organism: uncultured archaeon; assembly: GCA_902385625.1. Taxonomy (GTDB): domain Archaea; phylum Nanobdellota; class Nanobdellia; order Pacearchaeales; family GW2011-AR1; genus ARS1285. The sequence goes on from CABMGE010000015.1 coordinate 19,815, forward strand.
GGGCCAGGAGTGTACTGGTGAAATAACTTCCAGTTTAGAAGGTCCTTGTTGCCTTGGGCCTTGTAGTGAAATAAAAAAGACAAGTTACAGCTGGTTATTTGGACTAGTTCTAGTTTTAATAATAATCGGAGCATTAGCATATGTTTATTTCAAATCAAAACAAAAAGGAAAATTAAAGTCAACTGGAGAATTATTAAAACAAAAATCCAATGATTTTGAAGAAAGAATGAGCGGAAAAGAAGTTAGTGGAAGACTCGGAAGAATCTAATTATCTTTTCTTCTTAATAGAACTTTTTTTTGAGTTTACTTTGCCTTTAGCTGGTTTTTTATCATCAGATTTGGAATTATCTCCTGTTGTAAATGTAATATTTTGGTTATTTTTATTATTCTTGCTTTGCACTGCCTGTGTAATCGCGTTTAACTGGCCAATAAGGTTATTATTCTCAATTGTGATGGTTTTTGCAATTTCATCATATTTATGGAGTTTTACTGCAAGTTCTGAAAGTACTGAGTTTAATTCGAAGTTAGATAGTCTTATTTCTTCTGGCTGTATTATTTCAACACTTGAAGGAAGCATGTTAAGCACTATTGCAAAAAGTAAATGTATACTGTCAAGTAAAACCTCTACCTCTGCAAATGTTGTAAATAAATCTTTAGCCTCTTTGTCTTCAATAGGCTTTGGTTCATGTATTGTTTTTGAAACAATCTCTATTCCTTTTTGTAATCCCATTTTACTTACAAAATTATCCAGTGCCTCTTTAATATGCTCAGGAGGTCTTCCAAGTATTTCAAAAATAAATATCGCCCTTATTTTTTGTGCCATATTTTATTACTATTAACTTCCATTTTTATATGTTTCTGTTTATCCTTTCTAGAAATTATTTACGTGGATTATTTTATACTTTGGTATAAAATAGATATTTTTAGCTTGATTTACTATAGATAAAAATAACTGACTGTTCGAAGAACTTAAATGTCATCTCGCGAAGCGAGATTAACTCAAAAATTTAACTGAAAGTATGATAACAAATATAACTATTAAGGTTATAAAACCGACTATAGGATAGACAAACCAATTATTTGATTTTGGAGTATTTGTATTATTTGATGATATCTTGATTACCTGTCCGTTAAAAGAATTTTGAGTTGCTGAAACAGGATTTTCTATTGGATTATTTAAATTTCCACCTTCAGGTTTTAAAATAGTTATTCCTCCATTGATTTCTGCAATAGATCCTGAACTATATGCTTCTCTTATTTTAATCCCTATTCTTGCATTTCCACTAAGATTCTTATAAACCTCTTTTATTCTAATGCTGATTGTTCCAGTTTTATTTCCAGGCCCCTCAAAAAAGTTATTAACATAAGCATTTGAAGAAACCCAGTCATAATCATTATAGCTGTCTGAAATTACCTTGTTTGGATCATCCAAATAAATATATGCGCGAACATCGTAGTTCTTATTGTCTAGATTAAAAGCTCCAATTGTAATGTCAAAATTTTTACCATTTATTATGTCTTCACTGTTCCAATTCATTTGTAATGAGGGTTTTATTAAAGGATTTACTGTTTCGTTTTTTGGTATGGTTTGGATTTGACAGTTATTCGGAGTTCCAGGAGTAGAATCTAAAAAACTCCATGTTGAATTGCAATAGTTCCATGTTTTTGTATCTGCAGAAATATCATTTAATATTGGAGTGGTATAAACAAGTGAGGTTTTATTATAGAGCATTATAACTTCATTTTGATTATCCAAAAAACCATTTTCTAAATCAATAATTAAATAATTTTGAATATCTGCGTTAATTGTCAAAGTTCTATTATTTTTTTCTACTATTTTCCATCCCTCCAAATTAAGCACTTGATCAGAATACAATTCAATCCATTCCTCATTTCCATTATAAGGGTTTATTTCAACTTCATTAATTATTATTTTTGCAGAAATTATGTTAACTAAAAATAAAATAGTCATTAGACTTATTATTAACGCTCTTTTTTTCATATAAAAACAATGGAACTAAACTTTTTAAGTATTATAGATTCTCATTACTATCATTCTCATCAATATAATTATCTTTCATATAATCTTCTATAAGGTCAGAATTAAGCTCTTTATTTTTTGGATTATTGGGACTAGAGTTCATAAAGAATTGCGAAAATCTTTTTCCCTTTTCTCGAGCTGACTCAACACTAACTGCCCAGTTCTTTCCAGAATCTTCTAAATCCTTGGGAGAAATAAAAAACCATCCGATTCGATTGAATCTGACTGCAATTACAGGAGTAAGGCCAAAAATTTCAGCAAAAACAATAAAACTATTCATTTGCTCCTTTGAAATATATTTGGATGTTTTTTTAGTTGATTTTGCTTCAATGCAGTATTTTGCACCAGGTTTTCCTGCAATGAGGTCGCAATCTGCATTTTCCATAACTCCTGAACCTGCGACTCTAACTGCCCTAAAATGATTATCAACAAACATCTGAAATAATTCCCTTTCAGCTTTTGAACCTTTGGCTTTGTTAGACATATAGTCACCTCTAAACAAGATAAAATAAGGAGTTTAAATAAATTATGTAACTGAGATTAAGTTGAATGAATTACTTTCTTATACCTTGGCAAAAAAAATCATATAATTATTTCCATACTTTTTTGCACATTTTGGACAATATGCATAATGAATATAATATTTTTCAGATTTTTTCCCTTTTTTATCCAGATATTCATCCATTTGTTTCATGAACTTGGGAACAGCATTATAATTCCCATCAAAAACTCTTGCAATAAATGTTCCTGAGATTTTAACATTATTTGCATTAGGAACATTTCCAGTAACAGATAGGTATATTTCTGATTTAAATGCATGAGGATCGGAAAATAATATTAATACCTCATCTTTTTTGGAAGATACTTTTTTTGAATCATTAGCCATATTCCAAATTCTAGTTATTTTCTTTCCAATCATCGGTGGAAAAGGAATATGGAAAAAAGTTGGCATAGACTCTTTAATAAATGGTTTATCTTTCCAAACAAAGTTTTTTTTATCCCATTTTTGAGGGTTAAATTTTGGACAGCAGACAGTTTCACTCATTTTTTCTTTCATCTTAATAAAACTTGTAAAAGAGTTTTTATAAACTTTACTTTTCAATAATATTTATATATCTTCGATTATTTATATTTTAATGAAAAAGAAGGTCTCTTTGATAATAATTTTGATAATATCCATTGCCGGAATATTATTCTCAGGTTATCTTTCATACGGAGAGTTATTCAAAAAGTCCTGTCCTCTAGGCGCATGTACTGCTCCGCCTATATTTGGAGTTCCTGTTTGTGTATATGGTTTTGTTATGTATCTTTTGGTTTTTATTATTTCAATACTAGGAATAATTTCAAAGAAATAATTTTTTGATTTATTCTATATTCTTCTGTTTGGAAATATTAATACACCCATTTCCAATTGGTCTAAGTCCATTCCTTTTCCAAATTCTTGAAATTATCTCTCTGGATCTTTTAAAGTATTTTGAAGCATGGGTTGCATTTCCATTAAATTCGTGGTAGGAATCAATGATTGTTTTTCTTGTATCAGGATCAATTCGACTCACTGTTTCTTTTTTATTAAGTCCCTCTTCACTCCAAACCTTTCTTAGAGTTGAATAGCTGCAATTAATTCCTTTTGCAGCTTGATATGCATTTCTATTATATTCCTCAAACGAATTGATTATCTCTTTTCTTTTAGATTCTGATAAATTATTTCCCCCAGGGAGAAGTCCTAATTGGACCCAGTATTGGGCCAAACTTTTTCTATCACATTTTAATTCTCTTGCAGCAATACAAGCGTTTCTATTATATTTTTCATATGCCTCTCTAATTTCACCTAATCTTGATTTTAAATCCTGATTTCCTGGTTTAAGTCCAGCTTCTTTCCAATAAGTTCTGATTGTCTCTGCACAATATCCTAATTCTTTAGATGCAAGTTTTGCATTTCGACAAAATTTATCATAACTTTCAACTATTTTTTCTATCTGTGATGGTCCAAGACCCCTGCTTTTTATTATTTTGAACCCTGCTCTTTTCCAATACCTAAGAATTGTTTTAGTATCATGATCACTGTTTTGAGATGCAAGTGTTGCATTTGCATCATAAGTCTTGTAATATCCAACAATTTGGGATATCTCCTCTGAAGACAATCTGATTTTTTGTCCCTCTGATTTAAGTCCAGCTTCTTTCCAATATTTTCTTATTGTATCTGAACAGACATTTAATACTTCAGAGGCCTTTTCTGCATTTCCATTATATATGTTATGAGAGTCAATAACCTCAATTTTTTGCTGGAAGGTTAGCCTTGCAGCTTGAGGTATTGCCTGTTCAACTTGTTTATGTTCTAAAAGAGATCGATAAAGCGGTCTGTCAAATTTTTTAAGGCCATATCTGCCAAGCCCTTTATAATGCTCTTTATTTTTTAAAAAAAATTCAATGGGTTTTCCATTGTAAAATCTTTTTTTATAATTTATTCTTAATGGGGAAAATTCAATTCGTTCTATGGTTCTTGGAGGAAGTATAATTTTGCCATCTTCATTAGAAAATCTTGAGAGCTGTCTTAATCTCTCCAGAATATAATTCCTATCCTCCAATAATTTATTAAAATCTAGTCCAATATTCAAATTATTTCTCCGGATCTTGTTGGTTAAGGTATCTAAAATATTTTTTTCTTTATCTGAAAGCTCTTCATAAAAATTATTTGCTGTTTCCTCCAAGTATCTGATTTCTCTATCAGCAGGTTTAGTTTTATCTTCTGAAGAATCCAGAAATAGGTCTATCAGCTCAGTATTATTACTTATGGGCCTGTTCAGGTTAATTGCCATATAACTTGAAACAGGGTTGTATCTTTCTCTAAACTTATCAATCAGGTTTGAAATATATTCATAGATCTCTTCAAAATTGTCTAGGTGCAGTTCTTTTATTCTTCTTATTGCGATTCCAGAGATTTTATTTTTAATCCTTTCCCTCAAATCATAGGTTTCAACAATCTCCCTAATTTGACATTCTTCAACCATAAAAATTCAAGAATATAATCCTTTATAAAAATTATTTCTAATAAACACTCTATTTATCTTTTGATATAACTCTTGTTCTTCCCTTATTAGTTGCTTTTTCACTTACAACAATAAGCTTTTTCTTTTCCATCTTCTCAATTATCCTGTAAAAACTCGAATAACTAATATCAATTTTTTTCTTTAAGATTTCAAAAAGATCCCCTGATTCATAGTTTTTTGCATTAAGTATCTCCAAAATAATCTTTTCTTTTTCATCTATTTCTTTTCCGGGTTTGTCTTTTTTAAGTATCCTCGAATAAGCCTTTTCAATATGTTCTTTTAAAATTGCTTTTTGAGATCTGTTTTCACATTCTATTGCACTTTGTCTTAGAAGTTCAATTGCAAACCTTAGATCATATTCATTTGAATAATGCGCAATAAGTTTTATTAGATTATCTGACAATACTCCATCATAAAGTCCTATTTTTGTCCTGATCTTTAATATATCAAAAGTCTCTTCTTCACTATAAGGAAAATATTCAATAATACTTGGACAAAAAACAGATGCAGATTTTTCCTCAATAATATATTTTTCTTTTTCATTCAGTACAGCGATTATTCCAATCTTTATTCCAGGATATAATTCATATGCTCTTGACAATTCATATATGACTGAATCTGCCTCTTCTAAAAATACTGCATCATCTATTGCTATAATAAGTATCTTATTTTCTACTTTGAGATATTCACAAATTTTTTGATATAATGAGGTGACAGGTATTCCTGATTCAGGAGGAGTATATTTAAACAGAGCCTTATGAATTTCAGAAAAAACCCTAAACGTTGTATTATGTACTCTTCCATTAATATAAACTCGGATTATATGTGAATATCCAGTTAGTTCTTCAAATATTTTTTTAATCGAGGTTGTCTTTCCAGTCGCAGGCTCTCCAGATAACATGCAGTTTATAGGTCTTTTTTTATTGATTGCAGGATTTAGACAATTTGCAATCTCTTTTATTTGATCACTTCGAAAAAGAAATTCTTCAGGAACATAATCAAAATCAAAAACTTCAGGAGTTTTAAATACAGTCTCATTTGAAAATAATATCCCTTTTTTCATAGTTAAGCTGATAAAGAGGAATATAAAAATATTTCACTTTTGTGGCTATCTGCACTTTTCACACTTTTCAGATTTTAGGAAAAATCCTTTATAAGCCCAATTCCTAGAATATTCATAAAAGTAAGGTGATAACTAATAAGGTTATTTGCGTCACAAATAACTCATTCATGCTCATCTCCTCTTTTCACATGATTCCTGCCCCAAGGGCAGGTTCATACTCTAAATAAAAATGGAAAACCAAGAAACTATAAACTATATTGCAACAGAAATGCAAATAAGAAATTTTGCAAGAGTTACTATTACCTCTTACCTTTTTCATATAGAGTCTTTTTTAGACTTTTCAAAATATCCTATTGAAGAATTGACTGAACTGGATGTAAAAAATTATCTTTCTTTTCTTTATAAAAAAGGAAAAAGTGAATGTTATACTTCAACAGCACTTGCAGCCTGTAAATTTTTATTTAATGGATTTGGCAAGGAAATAAGCATAAATTCTTCAAAAAAAGCAATTAGAGCTCCTGTAATCTTGACTCTTGAAGAAGTTGAACTCTTAGTTAATAATATCTCAAATCTAAAGCATAGGCTAATGATAGAACTCTTGTATTCTTCAGGTTTAAGACTCTCTGAAGTGATTAATTTAAAAAAACAAGACATTGATTTTAATGAAAGCACAGGAGTTATAAGAAAAGGAAATTATAAAAAAAGGGAATTTATCCTGTCACAAAAGCTTTTGGTAAAGTTGCATTACTATTTGTTATTAAGGGATACTGATTCAATTTATATTTTTGACGGGCCAAATGGCAGGTTGTCAAAAAAAACAGTTCAATCAATTATAAGGATTGCTGCAAAAAAAGCTAGTTTAAACAAAAGGATTCATCCACATACTCTCCGCCATAGTTTCGCTGCCCATTTATTAGAACAAGGGACTGATTTAAGAATAATTCAGGAACTTTTAGGCCATAATCAGTTAAAAAATGCAGAAGTTTATGTTCCTATTTCAAATAAATTAATAAAAAATACTCCTAATCCTCTAGATAGTTTAAATTTAGATAGTGATATTGAACTATATAATTTTTAACTAATTTAAAAGATAAAAGTAAAAAAATAAACTATTCGCTGTACCTATTGATTATTATTCCAACAGCAATAACTATTAGAATTACAGGTATCCAAGGAACAGTTATTTTTATAAGACTTAAGTCATTTAGCAACCATATTGCAGCTAGAACTAATATTATAACTGCAAGTGTTGGAAATCTTGGTTTGTTCTTTTTAAATAATGCCATCTTGTTTTATTTTCACCTCCTTTTTATTTATTTTTTAAAATTTTTATTCTTTAAATTTATATAGATCACTGAAATAATCGCGCCAATAGTATTAAAGACAATGTCCCACATAGTATTCTCATAGCCTCCGACTCCTGTTTGTGGAAGACAAAGAACCATGATAAATTCTAAAATTTCATTTAAGGAACCAAGTCCCATTCCAATTAAGACTAGTAAAATTGAAAATTTAAGAATATCTTTTTTATTAAATGAGGGTTTTATTATATAATAAACCAAAAGCGTTGCAAATCCAAATCCAAATGCATGAACGAATTGATCATATCTTAAAAAGGGAAATATCCAGTACCCATATAAGACATTATTTCCAATAATAAAATAACCTCCAGACATATGAAGTAGTCCCCAAATGCTCATTCCAATCAAAGTTCCCTCGGTGAAATTGAATTTTGAATTTAAGTAGGTTATAAGTATTATAAAAAATATCATAACCCCAACATAAACTGTAAATTCATAATTCTTTTTTTGAAGATACAATAGGGCAAAAATAAAAGTATAAATAATTGTAAATATTGCGATAATGATCTTTAGGCTTGTTATATTTTTGAATTTCATTCTCTTTTTAATTAAATAAATTTCTATAGATCTCTTGCAAGAAGAGTTTTTCTTTGGTTTGCTTTTGCTCTTTCAATTCCTTTTTTCAAAAGCTCTTCCACTTTTTTTTCAAGTTCTGTTTCAACTTCTTCTGCAACACTGGATATAGATCCTTCAGGATCTACTTTTTTTACTGTTTCTCTAACCTTGCTTTTGTTTATAAGTGACATGATGCCTCTTTTCTTCAATTATTCTAGTCCAATCTCATTTTTAATCTTTTTCATTGCTTCAATCCCAATTTTTAGAAAATCATCAATTGTTATTCCAATGTTTTCAATTTCTTTGATTATCTCCCTATTGCATCCTGCTGCAAATGATTTATCTTTAAATTTTTTCTTAAGTCCTTGAGTTTCCATATCAGATATCTTCTTTCCCCTCATTATTGCATAAGCATAAATAAGTCCAGTCAAGGTTTCAGAAGCAGCAAGTGCGAACTCTATTTTTGTTTCTCTTTTCTTATTCTTTAGTCCAGCACAATCAAAACCATATCCATGTGAAACAATTATTGAAATAAAATTCTCATCAAATCCCGCTTCTTTTAATATTTCAGGAGCTTTTGTTAAATGTTTGGTTGTATCCTCTTTTGTAATTCCCCAATCAATATCATGTAAAAGACCAAGCATTGCATAATATTCTTCATCTTCTCCTAATTTCTTTGCAAGTTCTTTCATAATTACTTCACTTTCAAGAAAATGATTAAAATCTGCTTTATCTTCAGGAGAATTATATTTTTTTAAAAGTTCAATTGCTTGTTCGCGAGAAATTGGTAAACCCATATCTAAAATTTCCTTTGCTATTTTTACTTTTTCTTTTTAACTACATCTATTTTTACTTTGCCTTTGATCTCGACTTTTTCTTGTTCTTTATGTTCTTGACTAGCATCTTCAGATGTTGAACTTAATTTTCTCATAAAAGGAAAGAATAAAATATCTCTTATTGATTCCTGGCCTGTAAGTAAAATAATCATTCTATCAATTCCCATTCCAAGACCGCCTGTTGGAGGCATTCCAATTTCAATTGCATTAATAAAATCCTCATCAAGAGGATTTGCTTCTTCATCTCCTTTTGTAAGTGCTTTTTGCTGTCCTTCAAGTAAAGTCCTTTGTAATATCGGATCATTAAGTTCTGAATATGCATTTCCAAGTTCAGTTCCCATGCAAAACGGTTCAAATCTTTCAATTAGTCTGCATAACTTGTCATTTCTATGTAATTTGCATAATGGAGTTGATTCAAGTGGATGATCTATAATAAATGTTGGTTGATCCATTTTTTCTTCACAGAATTCTTCAAAAACTGCCTGAACTGCTTCGCCCCAGCTTAAACTATCTTTTTTTACCATGCACTCAAGTTTGCGTTCACATACAAATTTTACAAGATCTTCTTTTGTCATTTTATCAACATCAATTCCAACCCATTTTTTTATTGCTTCACACATGGTCATTCTTTTCCATGGCCTCTTAAAATCAACAACTTTGCCTTTAAAATCCACTTTAGTAGTTCCATTAACTTTTTTAGCACAATATTCATAGATCTCTTCAAATAAATCCATCATATCATTATAATCTGCATAAGCCCAGTAAATCTCCATGTTTGTAAATTCTGGATTATGCCATCTGTCAATTCCTTCATTTCTAAAGCATCTTGCCATAGTGAATATTTTATCATATCCTCCTACAATTAGTCTTTTCAAGAATAATTCAGGAGAAATAGCCAGATATAAATCCATATCAAGTGCATTTAAATGAGTCTTAAATGGTTTGGCCCTTGCTCCGCCATAAGTGGTATTAAGATAAGGAGTTTCAACTTCAATAAATCCTTTCTTTTTCAAAATCTCTCTTATAGATTCAAATATCAAAGTTCTTTTTTCAAAAACATTTTTTGTTTCAGGATTCATTATTAAATCCAAATATCTTTTTCTATATCTTTCTTCTTTATCAGAAAGACCATGCCATTTTTCAGGAAGAGGTAAAATCGACTTTGAAAGCAAAGTAACTTTTTTTACTAAAACAGATACTTCTCCAGTTTTTGTTTTCATTACTGTTCCAACACATCCAATAATGTCTCCAATATCAATATATTTTTTAAATAATTCAAAATCCTTTTCTTCAGTTTCTTCTTTTTGCAGAATAATCTGAATTCTTCCTTTTGAATCTTGAAGGGTTGCAAAGATCAATTTTCCAAGATCACGAACAGTCATTACTCTTCCTGCAATATTGGCCTTTACCTTTGATTTTTCATTTTCCTTTAATTTAGAATTATTTTCTTTAATCTCAATCGAGTAATCTTTTGGCTCGTATTTATGCGGATACGGATCTATTCCCAACTTTTTTATCTCATCTAACTTCCTAATTCTTTCTTTTACTATTAATTCCTCGCGTCCCATGAAATATTAGAGAAAAATTGAATTTAAATAAGTTACTAAACCTAAACTAATACCTAATTTCAAAACTTGCAAATACTTTTTCTTCAAATTCACTCAGTTCAATATTTTCAACATAGGCTCCGTTTGGACCCTTTCTACATTCTTTAATTAACTCATTAATTTTACTTGTTTCGCCTTGCACAACTATTTCAACATCTCCATTAACCAAATTTTTAACATATCCCTTTAGGCCCAGTTTTATAGCATAATTATAAACAAATCTCCTATAAAATACTCCTTGTACTCTTCCAGAAACAATTATTTTTTTAGAAACCATATCTATTGGAGTTCTTTGTCTGTTATCTTCTCTTGAAATTTAATTGGTAAATATCAAATAGATTTTATAATCTAAATATCTTAAAGCCTTCAAAACCCTGGAATTTTATTTCAATGGCCTGAACATCTTTGACAGTTGCATGTTGAGTTCCGGATTTACAAACATCTAGCATCTCTTTGACTTTATCATCAATACCTTCCATTACAACTTCTATTCTCCCATCTTCCATTTGCCTTAGAAAACCTCTTACACCTATTTTCTTTCCTTGCTCTTCCAAGTATTTCTTAAATAGTGGTCCTTGCACAGTTCCAGTAATATAAACACGTAGGGTTTTCATAATTATTCACCTTTTCTATAGGTATCATTAATATAGAGAATATATAAGGTTTTTTATAGTCTATTCTATACCTCTTCTATCAAGTTCATTTTGAACAATTGTCATTGTTTGGGAAGCAAAATACATTTCATCTCCAACACTTATTTTTTTTATATCCATTTTCTTTAGCCTTTTGAGTTCTTGTTTTGGAATTCCATCATGGTCCCCTAAAATAAAAACCGGACTTTTTCCAATTCCAATTGTCCTTATATCCTCTCCTTTTCTGTCAAGTATAAATACTTCTTTGCCTGAGTCAAGCATTTCATTAACAACTTCAATAACTCCTTTTTTCTCAATAAAATACCCTGGCATTACTTCATTATTAATTCCAGGTTTATATTTATAGAGCAATTTCTTAATGAGTCCTGCAACATCCTTTTTTGATATATCATGATCAGAATCTTCTGAAAGTGCCTTTCCAGGAAACATTTCAATATGTTTTGGAGCATCAGGAGGCCCGTTAAATAACAAATGAAGTTTTACATTTTGCCTGAGTTTATGTGAAACAAAAAAGCTCATAATGACAATCTGGCATGCTATATCTATTCTTCCTGCTTTCATAAGATCATCTCCAAAATTTCCTGTTGTCCTTGCCTTTTGTGAATAATATATGAATTCTCTCATAATATCCTTTTATATGATTTAGTTAATAAATCTTTATAAGGTAGTTAATATTTTATTAAAAATGAAAGGAGAAAAAAGATTTGATCCATACCATGGAAACTATTCATGGGAGTTTTGTAAAGCTGCAATTGAAATTGATAATTCTAAAAGAAGCAATGACTCAAGACTTGATAGTGTTCGAGAGCTTGGAGAATTACTTGAAAGAACAGTTTTGCAGACAAGAGATAATTTAGATCATGAATTTGGATTTTATACTATAATTCATTTTAGGGATGCATTCCAAAGACCTTTAGAAGAATATGGTTACAAAATAGAAAATCATACACAAGTTGAACCATTTAGAAAAGATCTTCTTGAAGGAATATCCAAGGTAGCATATGAATTGACCAAATATGCATATATGCCAAATAAAATGCAAGAAAAAGCTGATAACTTGATGAGATTTTGTAATTCTTTATCCAGGCAGTTATCCAATGTCCAAGAATTTGGACCTAGATATTGCGCTGCTTAAATTAACAATTTATTTTTTTAAAATTCAGTGGATACTTTGCTAATTCCAAATAGATTATGAATCTCAGAAGCACACATTCCCTCTAATTCTCCTGATTTTAATAGTGCTTCAAATTTTGCCATTCTCATATTTCTAGCATACTCCGGATTAATAAACTCATATGCTTTTTTGAAATATTGAGCAATATAATCTTTCATAATACTAAAAAGTTTATCCTGTTATTAAACTTTATTGTAACTTATAGCATATATTTTATAATTTCGTATAAAATAGTTATCTGTCTTATGATACTAATAGGTTATGTCTGAAAGGACATTAATTTATTACAATAGTCAATCCTCTTTTTCTAAAAATATATTAAAAATAAAAAAATAAAAGTTGTTTAGCGCGATTCTAGTTTTAGTTAGAATCTAGCTGGTTTATGTTTTTGAAAACATTCTCTGCAATATACTGGCTTGCCTTCTGTAGGTTTGAATGGAACTTCACATTCTTGCTTACATTCTGAGCAAACTGCTTTATGCATTTCTCTTGGTCCATCGTTAAAGCTTCTTCTAAATCCGCCGCCTCCGCCGAATCCTCCGCCGCTTCTTCTTGGTCCATTACCAAAATTTCCCATTGTATTTGTTTATCCTCCGCGCATTAATTCATACAAGAACTAGTTAGCTAATTATTCGTTTTAAAATCCGTTTTTATAGGATTTTAAAAGCCTAAAATTTCAAATCTGGAAATTTTTTGATTATCTTTGTAGCCTTTATATGTAATTAAAACAGAAAACTCCGGTTTATAAAACTATGTTATTTCAGTGTTTACTTTAATTCATCACAAATTCTGGCTTTGCAATAATATCTTTCTCTTCAACTTTTTTGTAAACCCCAATGAACCTCTCCTTAAAGAAAACCGAAAATAACTCTGAATTGGGTATTTTTCCGCAAACATCGTTTTCCATCAAAGGTTTTCCATTGAGAAGTCCCTTAATAGATTCTTCTTTAACTTGCAGAGATGTTACAACCTGTTTTATAATTTCAGCAGGAATTAAAATTTCCCGCAGTTTACTTTCATCTTTTTTTTCATTCCAGGACTTGACTGCCTTTTCAATATCTTCAAGACTATAAGATTCATCTACTTTAAACAAACCTGCCCTTATTCTCCTAAGTTCTACCATATGTGCACCGCCGATTTTTTCACCCAAATCAGAAATTAACTTTCTAATATATGTTCCTGCCTGTACATCACTCTCAAATTCAACAACATTTCCTTCTTTTTTTATTATCTTAAATTTATTAACTGTTCTCTCTCGAAGAACTCTTTTAACTCTTGATCTTACAGGAGGCTTTTGCATTATCTTTCCAATAAACGCTTCCATCTCATCTGCAAGTCTTTTTTCAGATATTTCGCGATGAAGAAGCATTTTTCCAACATATTCCTTGTCTTTTTTCATAAAATAATTTGAAAGCCTGCATGCTCTGTTTATTGCAACAGGCAAAACTCCTGTAACCATCGGGTCAAGTGTTCCAAAATGTCCTGCTTTTTTTGCTCCTAAAATTTTTCTAACGCGATCTGCACAAACAAAACTAGTTATTCCTGCAGGTTTGTCTACATTTATAATCGAGAATTCAATGAGTTCGCTAATAGGTTTTTCCATAGAGATAAATTGTATATTTTAATATATAAATCTTTAAACTTATTAAAAGATTAAATCTTTATTATAAAACTTTACTAGAACCAACATTTTCTTGAAGTCTTGTTGGCAACTCATATCCGACTTTAGCATTAACCCTGAAAGCTCCATCTCCAATATTACCTTCAACAGTTGCAGCATGCCAGTATTTGCCGCACATTCTAGGTTTAGATGATTTAGTTATATTTATATAAACCGGCATTGCAGTAACATTTTCAATAGGTTTACATCCTGGTTTTAGTCCGAGTTCTCTTAACCATAAGTTGTTGCTTTCTTCTCTTGAAATGCCATCTTGTGCATACATAAGAATTTGAGTTAATTGTCCTGCGATTAATATAGAATCTATTGAACTTAAATGAGGTTTACATCCTTCGCCATTTTTCTGAGACCATTGTCCACCGTATCTTAAATCAACTTTAGCATTAATTATTCCATTTTTAGGATCAATTTCAATATCATAAATATCATGATGTGTATTTCTAAAGCCGTCTGAAAAATATCTTCCAGATGATGGCCCTAATGCATCATCAGCGCTATTATACCATAATTTGCCATCAGGTCTTTCTTCTGCTCCATTTACAGTTGTATTTATATCAAGTCCAAGGATATCAATTATTTTTGTGACTCTGTCTTCTACAGATCCTGTAACTACATTAAATGGTATTCCAAGACTGTCCCATGTTCCGATTAATATATCATCTGCTTTTTTTCTAAAGTCTTCTGAAACTGGCCTATGTCCATCACGATTTAATGGAAATTCTACAGGTAAATGAACAATATGTGTATAGTTTTTTGCAGCATGTCTTTTTACAACTTCTCCAAATGCACCCATAGCAAAATTATAATCATTGCCAAATATTTCTGAACCATGTCCATTTGCTCCTTCAAGTATTCTTCCATATCCATAAGCCCATTCATGTAATGCAGAGCCATCAGAAATAAAACTATCTTTAAGTCTACTTTCTAAAATACTTCTCTCAGCAAATCTAACCATCCCTAATTGAATAAGTTCAAATGGAGAACATTCTTCTAGTCTTTTTCCTGGAAATGTTTCTGGCAAAATCTCTCTCATTCCTCTTGCTACTGCACAGGGTATTCCAGTTAACTTAGATAATTCTCTAGTTGTTGTAGTCTTACCAGTACTATAAGTTCCTGATATAACAATTCTCTTGTCCAAATTTTTTGTTCCAAATAACATAAATTAGTAGAGGAAATATATACTTTATAAATGTTTCGTTTCTGTAACTACTAATAAGAGACTACAATACAAGTTATTTAGACGAGATACAGTCATCAGACAAATCTTAAAAATTATTATTCAAAAATCAATAAAATTATCTTATCTCTCTATACGGTTTATAACTTATAACCCATTTTCCAGAACTCGTTATATCCAGATATGGAAAAATAATTGCAGTTGATTTTATCATTTGCATTGCATTGTGATTATCAACAATTTCCGCTAAAGCAGTTTCACCATCTGAAAAAGGGCTGTTTGGAATTTTACCAGAATTTAGATCTTTCCAAAGATCATTCGTATTATTGTACCCAAATCGAATAAGCATTTCATACACCACTGGTTTAGGATTATTTTTAAAACTCGATATAAAAGGCATTGCCTTTTCAGGAAGAGGATAATACTCTATTTCAGAAGACCTGTTTTCCAGGTTTTTTATTGAAACTATTGGTTCAGAACCAAATTTGGTTGTAACATCAAGGTTTTCAAGTCTTCCATTAAGATTAAATCTCCATCTAAACGCTAAATCTATCTTATCCCTGGGGAATCTCTTTAAAGAATAACTCTCCCCATTAATACTTGCTTTAATTCGTGTTTCTCTTAATAAACCGCTGTATATTTTTACCTGGTTCTTAGGTTTATTTTCAACAGGCTTGTTCCATTCTTCATCCTCTTTCTGTTTTTCAATAAAATCTTGTCTTGCTCTTTCTCCAGCCTCTCTTAATCTTGTTCTATAGTCGCTTTCAGCAATAACTCCATGGCGATCTAGGATTGCAATAGTATTCTTCATTTTTTCATCAAAACTTTTAGGATCTTCACAGTAAGGATCTAATTCTTCAATGATTCTAACTGCATCATTAATCTCTATTCTTAATTTTTTTGGAAGTGACATAGAAATTTACAAAAATCAATGCTTCTTAAACTTTTTTATTTTAAGCATTCCCTTACAGTCTCTTCTTCAACATAATAATCATAATTCTTTTCATCAAATGCAAATTTAAACTTGCCTTTTTTATCTGATTTCATTATCTTCAAAACTTTGTCTACATCTAGATCTTTTGGAAGTTCTATTGGAAGGCCTACAGAAACAAGTGCATTTTTTAAGTTTTCAATTTGTTTTTTATCAATTATTCCAAGCCTGTTTCCAATCTCAAGTTCTTTTATCATTCCAATTGAGATTGCTTCTCCATGACTTAGATTATATAAAATTTCAATTGCATGTCCGACAGTATGGCCAAAATTTAAAATATGCCTGTATCCCTTGTCAAATTGATCTTTTTCTACAATTTTTACTTTATTTTTACAACACTCAATAATTATCTTTTCAATATCTTCATCTGAAAGATTTTTTGATGAGACCAACTTTAATGAAGGACTTCCAAATAAATGTCCATATTTTATTACTTCTGCAAGTCCATTTTTAAATTCTTTTTCAGGAAGAGTTTTTAATAATTCAGGGTCTATTAGGATTAGTGCAGGTTGATAGATTGTTCCAACATAATTTTTCTTTTCACCTAAATTAACTCCATTTTTTCCTCCTATGCTACTATCAGTCATTGCAACTAGAGAGGTAGGGACTTGTATAAGATTTATCCCTCTTTTATATGTAGAAGCAATAAATCCTGCAAGATCTCCTGTAACTCCTCCGCCAAAGGCAACAATTGTATCTCTATTGACGTTGTTTAAAATTTTAAAATAATTTTCAAGTGACTTAGACTCTTCACCTGCTTTTATTATGTAATTTTCAGAAGAGATTAGATCTTTATAATAATGATAAAGATTAGTATCAGTTATTACAAATCCTTCAGGCAATTTATCATCTTTTACCTGCCCTCTTCTAATAATAATTTTGCATTTTGCTTCAGTATTAACGATAATTTCCATCCTTTGATCTATTTTTTTATATTTAAATAATCTTTGTCTTTTTGCTGCTCTGTCCGAAGTTCATGTTTTGTTTATAAACAATCATTTTATTCGAAATTCACTTCCGAATAAAATGCAACTTTATCTTGTCCAGGAATCAAATGATTCCGGACAAAGCCTCTTTTTGCAATAAACTTAAAAACCCATTTTATTAAAGAGTTTTATGGAAGAATTATTTACAACTGAAAATAGTAGGCTTGCAGCTCTTGTACATGGAGATCCAAATGAGATTCATAAAAATAATCGATTTGGAAAAATTATCGCTCCAGGACTCATGCAACTTCAAGGATTTATCTCTATGTTTGGATGGAAAGAAGATCATTTGCTTGAAGTAATATTAAAAAAACCAGTTGTTGTACCAAATCTTAAATTAGATTATTATATGATAGAAGAAGGAACTTGTGTTCTTAAGGATGAAAATGAAGTTTATTCAGAAGCAAGACTCATACCTGCACAATCAATGCCCAATCTTTCTAAGGGATCAACTGCTTATAAATACTCATTTACCGAAGAGGATTTAATTCTGAATGATTCTGATTGGGAGAGTTATAATTTAATTCCTATCAACTCTGTTAAGAGAATAATGCCTAAAGCAAAAACCGAAATATTATATAATGCTGCAGCAGTGGGAGTTAGCGCAAATGCTCTTGTAAGAATGCTAAAAGAAGATTCCAGTATCTTGCCTGATTTGTTCTTCCCAGTTGCAAGAGAAAATGGGAAAAATGCCTGTCTTGAAGATAAATTATGTTTGTATATGGGAAGTAGTTCTAGTTTTGAGAAATACAAGGAACTTTTATTAGAAGCTTCTCCTATAAGACAGAATATTGAGAATGAAAGGGGAATTATTGGAACAATTTCAGAATCTTCAGGACTTTACACACTTGAGATTTATTTAACCAAAATTCCATTAAAAGTATTAAATAGAATGTTGAGATAATTTCCTATTTTATTCAAAAGTGAATTAATCTATTTCACCCTTCAACCATCTCTTTTTCTCATTTTCAGGAAACTCTTCAACATGTGAAGCTTTACCTCCTAAAGCGAACTTTTGAAAAAGTGGAATCAAACTTCACTTTTAAGATACTTTTGTCTTTGATTATATTCCATTTTTTCAATTGCATACCTTAACATTGTCCTTGGCATTTTAAGATAATGTTTTTTTAAGAAATTTTCAAGAACCTTTTTATCGCGATTTCCGACCTCGCGAAGCATCCATCCAACAGATTTATGGATTAAATCATGAGAATCAGAAAGTAAAATTTCAGAAATTTTTAAAGTATCATTAAAATCGTTTTGCCGAATAAATGTAAATGTGGAAAGTATTGCAATTCTTTTCTCCCATAAATTATCTGATTTTGCGAGTTTATACAGAATTTCATGTTCTTTAGATGTAAGGTATTTTCCGACGATATTTGGGGCTGAAAGATCAACTAAATCCCAATTATTGATGTTTTTTGTGTTTTTTAAATAAAAATCAAATATCTCTTTTTTATAATTCTCTTCTGAGTTTTTAGATGCTTTTTCATATTGTTTAACAAGTATTAGCAGTGCAATTAACCTTTTTTCATGGATCTTTGAATCAAGAAGTTCTTGAATTTCGTCCATTTTTAGTTCGCAAAACTCTTTGACTATTTTTCTTTGAATCGGAACAATTATGCCAAGAAATACATCTCCCTCGCCATAATCCCCCTTCCCGGTTTTAAAAAATCTCTGGGCTATCCTTGCTTTTTCTAGATTTGACTCGAGTTTAAGTCTTTTTTCTAATTCTTTTAAAGTTTGCATATAAAATTATCTTCCAAAAATATTCTTTATTCTTCGAAGACTTAGCACTTTATTTTTTCCAATTTTTTTTACATCTCTGAGTTTTCGCAGTTCACGATTGTTTTCCGTAGCTATACTAAATGTTATAATTGGCATTTGAATATTTTTTAAAATAAACTTTTTGGCAACTACAGGTTTTACTTCATTAATTTCTTTTAAAACCATTCCAACTGCAGTCTGGATTTGTTCTTCTTTTGAGTATAAACACATTTGGAGTATTGTAAGAGGAAAATCTATCTCTTCTTTTTTAACTACCGGAATTGTAGAAATAACTGCCATTCTCTTAAACCAAATATTTTTGGATTTTGCCATTATGATTAGTTCTTGCTCCATTTTTTTTGTTTTGCATAATATCTCTCCAATAATATTTAATGAAACAATATCCACTTTATCCCAGCTCTTAATCTCTTTTAACTTGGTCTTAATAAACTTCCAGGTTTCTATATTAAAATCCTCTTTATAGAGCTGCAATGTATGTATGGCAAGAGATCTCTCTTCATTATGTCCCGAATTCCAAAGTTTGTTAAATACCTTATAAAACTCACTTAAACTATACTCTTCATGAAGCCGTTTTGCAAGTACTTTAAGTTCTGGAATTCTTGTTTCGTAAAATGTATGAGAAGTCTTGATGTATTTTTTAACATCTTCAAAAATCTGCTTATTACTAAGCCTCTGGAGCTGTTTCTTTGATTTATAGATCATTTTCTATTATCTTTGATAAAGCGTTCCTCTGTATCATCACTCTTTTTTTAACTAAAATCTCTACCTCCCTTTCTGAGATTTTCTGGTTTCAAAACTCTTCTCAACAGAATTTTGAGGTTTAGCAATATGCTTTTGCTCCCTTGCCTGTTCTTTTGATATTTTCATTGTTTCTTCTTTTGAAGCTTCTTCTTTATCTTTTGCTTCTTTTTGCTTTGACTCGTCAGTTTCTTGTTTTTCAACTTTTTTCTCTTCCTTAACTTCAGCTTTAGGAGTTTCTTTTTTAATTTTTTCTTCTCTGAGTCTTGCGAATTTAACATGATTAGGTATATCTACAAGTTCGACTTTTACAATATTATTATCATACTTTTTAGCAAGAACTTTTATTTTTGCAGGAGGCTTTTTCATTCCCCTAAATCTTATTTCATTGTTAAGTATTTGATCAATTTTTACCTGCCTTAAGTCTCGATCATAAAGTTTCATATGCTTGGCTATAAATTTTTTTAACTCTTTAACTGCCCTGTTTGCTCTTTTATGCATTCCTACTTTTAACCATTCTCTTCTAAGTGGAACAATATATTCTCTTTCAAGGATAAGTTTCGGTTCTGATTTTTTTTCTTTAGCCATTTTTTTACCCTAGATGTCTTTTTGACTGTCTTCTTGGTTTAATTTTGAGTTTTGTTCTTCTCCAATGTCTTTTGACATGAGTAACTGCTGAAGGATGTACTTTTTTACCTTTTCCCATCTTCTTTAAAACTACCCATACAGGAGCCCATCTAGTTTGTTTTGTCGCCTTTGCAAGTTTGATTTTTTTTTGTTGACAGCTTCTATTTCCCATTTTATTTTACACTCTCCAATAATTCTTTTCCTTGTTTTGTCAGTACTCTTCCTGCTCTTTTTCCTGATTCATTGAATTTTTCAAGTAGGCCTGCTTTTTCAGCTTGTTGTAATATTGTTCTTATCATTTTTCCACTAGCTCTCTTGAATTTTTCAGGTTGCATTCCTCTATTTTTTAAGCTTCCATATCTTGTTTTAAGCCTGTTTACTCCAACTACTTTATGAGTATATATTTGTCTTATAATGCTTGCAGCTCTTTTATGCCAAAAATCAGGATCTTGTGGAGGTCTTACTTTTGCTGTTCCTGTTTTAACAAAATGACTCCATGCAGGTTGTTTAAATTCAGGCATATCTTTCAGTATGTTTGCGAGTTTAGTATTATATTCGCCAGCAGGCATATCATAAACTGGATTTTTTTCCATTTTGTATATTTTTTCAACAATTATATGTTGAATTTATTTGGTCATGCTTTGCAGCATTAGAACAGTTAATTTAACTGTCAAACCTAATTGATTATTAATAAACTTGGTTTATAAACCTTTTCTTAGGTTTTAAGCTACTCCACTACTACCGCCACCGCTTCCACCTGAACTTGGTATAGGAGTTGGTGTTTGAATCCCCAGTCTATCTGAAACACATTGATTATAATTTTCTATACTAAATACATGAGCAAGTTTGCAAAAGATTTTTACAAATGTTGATTTATATCCCTTTGCATTTTGAATCATTTTTGTAACTTCAATACACTCTCCACTTGAACATACATTACTTTCACATTCATAATTGTTCTGGCATTTTGCCCAATTTCCCTGAGAGTCTACTGTTTTTTGCCTTTGAACTATTCCATCATAATTACAATAAGCACCCATTTGTTCGTATTTATTTACCCATTGTTTAGAATACAAAGTTACATCGACATAATTCTTTGCACCAGATTCATTTGAATAAGTTATATTATTGGTATATAATACAAAGCTTTCCATTTCAGGACCATAATCAGGTATTTTTATGTCTATTTTCTCTCCAGGAATTAATGTATAGCTATAGTTTTCATTAGTTCCATATAAGCTAAGCTTTGCTTCATTTTCAGAGATTATTTCTAGTTTGTAATTATGATCTTCTCCAACAGGCAATTGATCTCTATCAGTATTTTCTACAAGTTCTTTTTGAATATTTCCTGTAGGTTGTTCAATTCTTGTTCCATAAGGAATACAAATATTATCCATAATATTATTTTTATTACCTGAGTCATAGCTAATCCATCTTGGAACATAGCATCCAGAACAGATTCCAGGAGAGCAATATATTTGCTCTTCTATTGGTTGTTTACTACATCCTCCATAATCTACACATATTCTTTTTTGATAACCATACTCAGGACATACAGCAGGTTCTATTTTACATTCCCAGTAGGTTTTGCAAGTTTCATTTGTCCCATTTATCAATGGCAATGAAAGTGTTGAAGGGCATTTTTTAATTGCTTGATCTAAAAAGTTTCTATTCAAATAAGAAATACTGAATTCTTTATATTTTGCACTATTATCTTTTAAATCATCAATAACCTCATTTATTCTTTTTTGAGATAACTGTAATATCTGAGTTTCACTTAATTGCTTTCCAGAATAAACATGAGCAGTAACTAAAACATTTTTATCAACCCAAAATATTTCAGCAGAATTATCATTATAGCTGTTTCCATAAGGATTTGCAGTCTTATCATAACTCCAGCTACAAATATAAATTACATTTTCCTTGTTAGTTTCATAATCCCAATAAGATTCCTCTTTACATATATTATAATCGGTTCTTTGTTTTATCCAATTGCTTAAATCAACATCACGATTATCCACTACCATTAAATTTAACCAGATAGAACCATATTCCTGCTCTGCATTATTATCATTATTAGTTCGACTATTCCAAAATCCAGAATATCCTCTATAGTTATACTCTTTATCATTAATTTGTATAGTTCCATTTTCTTCCCTTCCATAACCATCAGACTCATAATTTTGCCCATATATTTCTGTGTCTTCAGGATTTGCAAGTTGATTTATTAAGTCTTGGCATACTCCATAATTTTGTACTGGAACTGTTTTTGTACAAACTCCATTATTGCAACCAGAACCACAAGTAGCTACTCTATATCCTGCCTGATTATTTTCACAATAATATTCAGTCAAATATTCTTCTGAGCTTTTATTTGAATTATCATACGGACTTCCGCAAGTGTCATTAATGCATCTTTCATTAGTGCAAACTGTTCCAAGTTCATAGAACTTCTTTCCATTGTCAGAATCAGTACAATAAGGTTCTTTAATGCAAGCTCCATTAGAGCATCCATTTGAACATTCATATTCATAATGATAAGCAGTATTTTTATCAGTGCAATACCATTCAGAAAGCATGTTTGGATGATTAATATTATCAATATAGACTCCGCAATTATCTTCATTTATTTTTTCAATTCCATTAGTTTTAGTAAGAGTTTTACCCTTAACATAATAATTAAGTCCATTATCTGAATCAGTGCAAGTGGTAATTATTGTTTGATTTATACAAGCTCCATTAGAGCATCCATTTGGACAGATAAAAGTTCTTTCTTGAGAATTTCCTTCTCCAGGACCACAACCTTTTTCACTTAACTGGTTAGCATTAGAACTAATTTGATCATCATTTCCATAACCACATTTATCCTCTGATTTAAAATTGATATTTATAATTATTGAATTAGTAGTTGAATTAGCTACAGCAACATAATTTATTTTTGAAACATAGATATTTAATTCTCCAAATACATAGTTGTTTCCAGGTTGAACTTGCTTAGATTCTCCATTTATTGTTAAACTTGCTGTAGTTGGGGATGAAACAACTAACTTAACATCTCCAGAAGAGCCTTGACTAATCTTATAATTAGTACGATTAACTAATATAGTTCCATACTTATAATAATCTTCAGGACCATTATCAGACTCAATACAAGAACTTATTGGTTTCTCTTCTATACAAGCTCCATCAGAGCATCCATAAGGGCATGTATATTTTTCATAATTAACAGTAGTTTTATCTTTACAAAAAAATTCCTGCACAACATCTCCATTACAGGTATCTATAGCACATTCGTTTCCAATACATACCTTCCCCTTTACATAATAAAAATTATTTAAGCTAGAATCACTATCTGTACAAACATTAGGGGTTAGGCAATTTCCATTAGTACAAGTCTGACCACTAACACAATTTCCACAAGTTCCTTGGCAACCGTCTGTTCCACATGTTTTTCCGATACAATCAGGATTACAAGTTGTAGTTGTTGAAAATAATTGGAATTCATTAATATTAATCCAGTCCCCATCTCTTGGACTTGATGCATCAATCCTAAC